>JBIKWF010000136.1:0-10423 GCA_044356455.1 Bdellovibrionota bacterium
GCCTTTGAAGAGGGGGAGCTCGAAGAAGAAGAACTTCGGGTCACAGGCGTTCGGGACATACGTTAACCACCAATAAGAGTTAGCTCAAAATGCACGTGCGGTTCTCTTTGCCTAAGCTTGAGAGCCCTCACCGACGTATCCTTTCCGTAAGGGTTCTACAATACCCAGATCCGGGTCGAAATTGAAGAGGGGCAGCAGGGAAAAACAATGCATTATCAAATGTTTACCGGGGCTTCCGCGGAAGATTCTTAAGCAAGGCGGGTCTTGGAAATCCCTCCCGCGAGCGTGAGGAGGTTTCTATCCCTCTTACTTCTTCGTGGTCTTGGTGGTCTTAGTGGTTGTCTCTCGCCAGCTCCATCAACCCCCAAGGGAGTCTCATGCCAAGAGATCTCAGCGCATTCTCCCCACCACCCGGTCATTGGCACTCGCAAGTGCCCTGGCCATGTCCTGAATAAGCCGGAGCACTGTGCTAGGCCGCGACTTTAGTAAATGCAGAAAGTCGCCCTTGGGAAGAGAAATAGCCATGCAGCGACTTGTCGCGACCACCGATGCCGTACGCGGGACCCCCGCTATTGCGGCGATGGCCCCAAAAATCTCATCTGACTTTATGTCGCCAACCTTTACTCCATCAACCAGGGCTTCAGCGCTACCCTCTATAAGGGTGTAAACTTCATCGTTTGTTCCGCCTTGCTGAATCATGGTTTCGCCCGCCTCGAAGTAGCGGACTTCGGGAGGAGCTGTCTCGTCTCCCATCGAAAGGCGGCGTGCACAGTGTTCCGCAATTGTGCGCCACACCTCTTCGTGGGCGGTCACGATGGCTGTCCAACAAGAAATGAGTTGAGGATTCGAGGCGAGGGCGGAAAAGAGTGCCTGATGTGGAATTTTAAGCGCCTTTACGGCAAACGAAGAGTGCGCCGAGAGAGAAGAGCGGGAGCTCATCTCGGTGTGACCAAGCAGATCTCCTTCCTCATAAGAAATTAGGGAACAGGAATTCCGCGTGACGACGAAGCTGCCTTCCAGGACCACGAAGACTGCGCCAGAATTTCGAGCCAGAGCGAGTGCATCCTCGTCTCGAGGTATAAGCGTAGGTTCGCAGCTCCCGAGCGCTGCCGCAATTTCAGCCCAGGCAGCTCGCGCGTCAGTGGTCTGGGGTTCGAGGGACGGTGCGTCTTCTAGCAGAGCATGCATATAAACTGTTAGGGCCTCAAAATGTTTTCACCACAAAGGACGCAAGGGACACAAAGGAATACGTCGAAATTGCTGGTTCTAATTGAGCTTTCTTTGCGTCCTTAGCGTCCTTTGTGGTCCAATAATATCTTAAGTAATCTTACCGTTTTTGCGCCGAACATTCTTGCGCCCTGTCAAACTATTACTCGCAGGGCGGGAAGACGTCCACAAAATGTTTCTGTAGTGCAGGCAAAAGCTCTTCTACGGCCAGCGCGCGAATAGAGCCCTTGTTGGCCGGGGCATGGGGGCTACGGCAGTTCTCCTTTTCGTGGAGCTCCCTAGCAATTGAGCTCATGTCAACGTCTCCAAGCCCGCAGGGCTTGATGAGGCTAAAGCCTCGCTCCAAGCTCAGCTCCCCTGGAACTGAGCCCACATTGAGCGCAAATCCGTGCATAGTGACCCAGCGCGAAATACGTACCCCGAGGGAAGCAAGTTTGCGCGGGTGCGGGCAGTGAGCATTTGCGGCAAGCCACACGCCCGTTTTCCCCTGCACGCGCGTCCCTTCAAGCTCGTATTCTTTAAGAAGGCGGATAAGCACTTCCTCCAGCTGCCGCATGTACCAGCCTACATCTCGGCGGCGTTTTCGAAGATCCAAAATAGGATAGCCTACAAGTTGGCCGGGCCCATGAAAGGTGACGTCTCCGCCGCGCTCAACCTCGAAGGTTTCAACGCCGAGGGCTTTCAGCTGCTCGGCGCCTGCGAGGATGTGTCCTTCTCCTGAACTCTTTCCTATCGTGATTGTTGGTGGATGTTCACAAAGCAGCAGATGCTCGGGCTTTTCTTCCGCGATGACGGCACGCTGGAGTTCGCGCTGGAGGTGCCAGGCTTCTTGATAGGGAACTCGTCCCAGCGTCCTCGTAATCATACAGGTAGGGCGCCCTGTCCCCAGGGCGCCTCTGAAAAACTTCGATATTTTATTTTTTCCCCTCCGTGATCTCTGTGTCCTCTGTGGTTTTTCAACAATCTAAATCAACCACAGAGGGCACCGAGTTCACAGAGCAGCCTCCCTAGAAATTAATAGGCCGCCCCATCGCCGCCGCCATAGCTTCCATCATCGACTCCGACAAGGTCGGATGCGGATGGATGGTATCAACGACACTGGCCGCGACGCCCTCATGCGAGCGAATAATAGCCGCTTCGCTGATGAGCTCCGTTGCCTCGGCGTGGAGAATATGAACTCCAAGCACTTCGCCAACTTCGGCATCAATGATGGTCTTGATAAACCCTTCAGGTTCGCCAATCGCAATAGCTTTTCCGATAGCAGAGTAGGGGATCTTGCCAACCTTGTACTTGAGGCCCTTTTCTTTGCAGGCCTGCTCAGTCAGTCCAATGGAAGCAACTTGCGGCTGGCAGTAGGTGCATCCTGGAATGTTGTCGTAGCTCATAGGATGCTTGCCTTTGCCGCAAGCATGCTCCGCCGCGATGATTCCTTCGTGACTCGCCACGTGCGCAAGCCATGGACCGCCAGCGACGTCACCAATCGCATAGTGATGGGGGACGTTGGTTTGCATCCAGTCGTTTACATCAATCCAGCCCTTCTCGACTTTGATGCCAACTTTTTCCAGCCCGATGTTCTCGGTATTTCCTACGACTCCGATTGCTGTGAGGCAGGTGTCGCCTGACCACTGCTCATTGATGGTTCCATCTTTGGACTTAATGGTGGCAGTGACGGTCTTGCCGTTTTTCTTGATGTCACTCACCGCGCAGTTTACGCGCATAATCATGCCGCGCTTCTCAAAGATCTTTCGAAGTCCTTCGGAGACTTCAAAATCTTCTACGGGAAGAATGGTAGGAAGCATCTCGCAGAGCGTGACTTCAGCGCCAAGTGAGCTAAAGAAGTAGGCGAACTCAACACCGATAGCGCCAGCTCCAATCACAAGCATCTTCTGAGGCATGCGCTTATTTTCAAGTATCGTGCGGTAGGTGTGGATGGCTTCGCCGTCAATTTCTACGCCGGGTAATGGGCGCGCACGTGCGCCGGTGGCGATGATGACATCCTTATAGTCATACGTAGTCGCCTTGCCTGCTTTGTCGGTAACAACAAGTTTGTTGCCCTTCTCAAGGGAGCCGTTACCCGCAATAATTTCGACCTTGTTCTTCTTCATCAGGAAGCTCACCCCACCGGAGAGCTTGCCTGCGACATCTCGAGAGCGCTGAATAATCTTGGTGAAATCGACCTTCACGTCCCCCGTGGTGAACCCGAAGTCGCTGGCGTGTTTCATGTCGTTAAAGAGCTGGGCAGAGCGCAAAAGGGCCTTGGAGGGGATGCACCCCCAATTGAGGCAAATACCACCCAGGGCGTCGCGCTCTACGATACTTACTTTGCGGCCGAGTTGAGCTGCGCGAATGGCAGCTACGTAGCCACCAGGACCCGAGCCAAGAACGATGAGGTCGCGAGACTGAGATGTCATAGAGCCGTACCATCAAAAACGAAAAACTGTTAAATTTCAATATGCTAGCAGGTCGTCGCAGGGCTAAGCCGAGCTTTCCGGCGTAATCGCCTCGCTCCGCCTCCTTCCGCGTACCCACTGCAACCCTCAAGTAACACATGCCGAGGCTTGATGAACAGAGTCAGCGCGGGGCACTTTGCCTTTGAACCCCTGAGCTGCGGAAAAGGCACAAACATGGGTTTTTTGCGCTGTAATTGGCCCCAAATATCAACTCGAGCCGGGCGCGCGACGAAGATAGTAATGTGGGAAACAAGAGTGGTTATATTGTAGCAGCAAGCGTTCTATCCTTGGCTCTGCTCGGTAGTCCGCTCCAAGGAGCTCTTCTCACCAAACCACAAAGACACCCCCCGGGGATTCTTGTCTCAGAGGCGCCTCGGCAAACGTCTCTTCCGCGGCCTGAACATTGGATTCTTGGCGATTACCGTGTCTCAGCTCTCGCACGCTATGAGCTTACTGCGCGTCTCGTAAAATCTCATGAGTATTGGTTCGACAGGGGCAGCGAAATTGCGCCTTTGGATTTTACCGTAGCTTGGGGCGCAGCTTCGGATCAGAGAGTTCAGGACGCGATCTCGGTTAGCCTTTGGGGACGATTTTATCGCTGGAGCACTCGCGCGCGAGATCTGCCTGCTTCGCCCCAGGAGATTTCTGAAAGCATGGCGAACATGCATCTTATTCCTGCCACACCTGCAGTGCTTCGGAGTCTCAAAGGAGCCGCCGCAGGAGGTCTTGTTACTTTGAAAGGATATCTCGTGAATGTCGAAGCTGACGACGGGTATCGCTGGACAAGTTCCTTAAGCCGCTCTGATTCTGGAGCGGGGGCTTGTGAGCTCATGTGGGTGGAAAGCGTCGAGGCGCGATGAAAGATCGTGCGGCGCAAGAGGGACTTGGCGCCCTGCCTACCTCGATTATAGCTTCGCGCTCGTAAGCCACTTAGGAAGCAGACGCTCGGGAGCCACAATCTTGAGCGCCACATGCCGATGAGGATGGACGAACTCTGTCTGGTAGCTCACTAAGTGAAGCCGGTCAGAGGGCGCACCGTTGTAAAAATTATCGCCCGTAATGGGGAATTCATAACTTGAAGCGTGGACGCGAATTTGGTGCGTTCTTCCCGTGACCGGGCGCGCTTCGGCAATGACTCGCTCAGGTCCGCTTTCGGATTCTTGGATGCGCTGCAAAACCTTAAATTCAGTGTGCGCAGGTCTCCCTCCTGTGGCGACGGCCTTTCGCAGTATCGGATGCCGCGCGTCCCGCGCGATGGCTCTGTCCGCCGAGAGAGTCTCCCAGGAGACGGCGGCTCTGGTTTCGAGCAGATAGGTCTTTTGAACTCTGCGCTTTTCAAAAACGCGCTGCAAAGGAGCATGCATCCGCGCCGCCTTGCTTGTAACAACCAAGCCCTCTACTGAGGTATCGACGCGAGAAGGCATGTGGAGAGAAGCCTCGGGAGCGGTCTCTCTTAAGTACTTCTCAAGAAACCCTTTGAGGTTTAGCTCGCGCTGCTCGCGGGTTGGCATAGAAGAGATGCCCTGGGGTTTATAGACAATTAAAAGTTCATCATCTTCATATACGATGAAATCTTTAATGCGCTCCGTGAAGGCGCTGATTTCCGGGAGGTCTTCGCCTTTGGGCTCAAAAAATTCTATCCGGCATGGCGAGGGCAGGGGGCGGTCCGTCGTGCTGCAAATTCCATTTAAATAAACGCCGCCGCGCGCAATGAGAGCGGGCCACGCCTGAGGCGCAATGTGCGGGAGGTGTTCAGAGAGCGCGTGTAAAAGAGTGGCTGGTGTCGTGGCAGGGGTGAGAAACACCAGTTCGCGGTGGTGGCTCGTGAGAGACTCCTCAATACGCGATAGGTTAAAGGGGATCTCCATCTCGCCTGGAATAATTTCGAAGCAACAATTATTTTGCAGCAGGAGCTTTTGGTGCACCCGTGGTGCTTCCCTTTACCGCCTGAATTGCGAGCAAAATGCGCTGCAGACGATCAATGAGTTGCACAGGGGGAAGATCGGGCGCAAGTTCTGTCTGATATTGCAAGCCAAATCCCTTCTCAAGTTTCTTGAGACGCTCGAGAAATTTATCTGACATCAGCTGCGCGACTTGCACTTGAGCGAGGCCGCGGCGCTTCGACCGAATCTGCACGAGAGACTCAATCGCGCTCATTTGATTCTGGATGGTTGCTTCAGTGACTTTCTCTGGCACGCATTCAGGGATGGAGAGGAACGATTCTCTCGGATCGGGAGAGAAAACTTGTCTCACAGCGCCTACCGCCATAGTGCCATCAGCCGCAAAAAGCATAGCAGTGGCCATGGTGTCCCGGGGGAGATCGTCCCGGTAGGGGACGCGAACAATAATGTTCGACTCGTCGATGCGGCGTGGGGTTGGTACAGGCTGCTGAACGGTGCCGCGCTCAGAAAATAGGAGCCCCACCGCATTTACTGGCTCAAAGGGAGCAGAAACGGTGATTTCAATATGCTTTACGGCTTGCGCACTTTGCTGAGCAGCGGTGTTTTGACCAAAGGCTGCCGGTTGAGGAGCGAAAACGCAACCAAAAAGAAGAGCAGCTGCCATTCCCCAGCGAGGGGCGAAGGAGTGAGGTAAGAGAAGTGCTAACGTTTTCATTCGCCAACTACTCCCTTTAACTCGCCCAGAGTTTTGAGCACTTGATTGTAGCCGTTCAGATCGTTCTCAAGGCCCTTCGACTCAATTACAAGCTTACGCAGCCTTTCGACTCCTTGAATGTCCGTTGGGACATTTCCTTCCGAGAGGTCGACCTGAGGCGTGCAGGTGCGGCGCACCGCAAAACGCGGGGAATTCACCACGGACCCGTCAGTTTGCACCAGGATGAGCTGATAGATCATCTCCCCAACGGGAGCGATAGTTGGAATTTCATAAATCGGTCTGTCGAATTTATCGAGGTAGGCTTCCCTCGCCGGAACCTCTACAAATTTACCGTCCCGTACCATTGCGACACGCACGGGGAGCTTGGTCTCCTTCGTGTTGGTGATTGCCGCGGTAATCGTCATTGGCTGACCAGGGTAAGGAAGATCGTCAGGACGTGGCGGGGTGTGTAGGAAGGCTAGGCCCTTGGCATTACTAGTCTGGGGTTGCTGGGCAGTGTCGCTTTGATCTTTGCCGCTTGAATCTTTGTGGGCAACTTCTCTCCCTGTAGCCTGTTGACCCGGTCGCTGCGCGAACCCATCCTCAAGGCAGACAAAGGAAAATGCGCAAACGATCGCCCCAAGAAGCGGCGCGCGCAATGAGGAGAGGAGTGGGAAAGAGTGCTTTCTCATAGAGTTCTGTCCCCAAGATAGGGCTCCTTCCAGGTCTTAAGCAAGAGACCGAAACGATGTTTATGGTCGCGTAGTTTTAAGGCGCCGAAAAAGAGAAAATCCCTGATCTTATCACTTAGCTGGGCCCGAAGCTTGCGCCTGAGGAGCGCTCTCGGAAGTGGGCTTTGAATCTGAATCCTGAGCCGCTGGCTTTGCTTTCACTGGGCGGGCTCGCCACTCGCCTTGAGCACCATTCACAAGGTTTCGGAAGGTTCCGTAGAGCTCTCCGTAAACGGTTTGAGCCGTAAGATCGATAATATAGCCGTTTCCGTTAGTACGCAGCGTTCCCGCGGCGTCTCCTTTAGGAGCGGCATCTTTTATGGTGGTAGTCACGGGGCTCCAGCCCTCAACCCCAAGAACAACGGTGACTTCTTTTCTATCGCGCAGGCTTATCAAGGTAAGAGGAACCTTCTTCCCGGGAAGCAATCCGCTCAATGAGCCGACGTAGAGTCCTGAAGGAAGCTGCGGAAACAAATAGTCATCTGAAGTGACCGCGGGAATCGGTGAAGAGAATTCCTTCGTCGCAACCTCAGTTTCCGTGTCGCCTGCAGGAAACATCTTTGCGATGCCGGCAAGGAAAAGAGCAACGGCCAAGCCTGCCCCAGTTCCCAAGAGCGCAAGTTTGCGCAGATTCATGCGAGCGGGAGGCAGCGCTTGGTTCGAAGTCTCAGGCTGCGTAACCGCGCGCCTTTCAGGAGCCCCACCTGGAGCCTTTGCTACGGCGCGTGTGCGCTTGTTGGTGGCCTGACTCTTTCTAAGATCTTCCCCCTTCTTAATGTCATCAATCGTCTTGTGGGGAATAAACGTAGTCTGCGTGGGATCTGACCCTGCGGGGATGTCGGACTTCTTTACTTGAACAGTGTCATCAACCGACGGGCTTGTGGCCGCGTCAACTGCTCGTGCCAGGACAGTCTGCGTCACAGGGGAAACGACCACAGTTTTTCCCACCTCTTCCGAAGACTGCGAAACAGGTGCCGGAGGAGGCGCGTATTTCGGCATGGACTGGGTCTTGCCCTCGTCATCTCCGCGTGGCTCCGTGCCGACGCTAAAGCGAGTCGAGGTGACCTCGTCCTTGCGCTCTGGAGGCTCGACGATGGCGGTAGCCGTTGCCTCTGCTGCGCTTCCTGAAGTCTTCGCTTCGCTGCTCACGGAACGAGTGAGTCGGGAAGATGAGGGCTTCGCAGTGGCTGATTGCTTAACATCAGTTGTCTTCGCTTTTGCCTGTGCAGTGGGGGAGGTCGTTGCTGCCGCTGAAGGGTCACCCATTGAGGCTTTGTTGACCAGCAGGGCCTGCACAAAGTCTCGCACGCTCGGGAACCGAGCTTCATTGTCGAAGCTCATGGCCTGCATGATAGTGGTCGCCAAATACTCAGGCGTCTGAGGCGCGAGCGTACCAATTCGAGTGATGTTTTCATCGCGGCGCGATTCGACCTGCTGCGCGAGCGTCGCCTTCTCGAAAGGATTGACGCCGGTAAGTAGTTCGTAAAAACAGACAGCAAGCGCGTACAAGTCAGAGCGCTGGTCGGCAGGCTTGCCATCGAGCACTTCAGGGGCGAGGTAGTTCATGGTCCCCACGCCTGATTGCAGATCTTCAAGCGAAGCGCTTTCGCCAGGGAGCACGGATACTCCAAAGTCACCAAGTCGCACTTCTTTTTCGCTTACGACGAGAATGTTGTCGGGCTTGATATCGCGGTGGATGATGCCGGCCTTATGTACGAACGAGAGGCCCTCTGCGATCTGGAGCAGGTAGCGCTCGGCGAGCTCTGCAGACAACTTGCCGCCTTGCTTTTGTACAAAGCGCCGAAGATCGGCCTCTGGGGCAAACTCAAGAGATAGGTAGCAGAGCGAGCCAACCGAGTGGAAATCGTCGAGTCTAATGACGTAGCGGTGGCGCGATGAGACAAGGGCTAGTGCTTCTTTTCTCAGGCGCTCGGGGTTTGATACTTTGCCCTTCTGATCAAGAAGAACCTTAAGGGCGACTTCGGTATTTGGATCTTTGACGTGGCGCGCATGGTACACCACGCTGCGAGCGCCGCGTCCAACGATAGAAAGGATTTCATATCGTTCGTCGAAGATTTTTTTCTTTGCTGCCTGCGCCATGTACTCTGCCTACGACCCAAAGAGCGTGGGACCACAGTCCTTACCCGTACCCCTGATATGCGAGAAAAAGGAGCATGAGCCTCCTCTTTCTTTTTCGCAGTACTAGGACACTAGTCCCTCACCCCACTAATCTAGGGTTTCTTTGAATATGCTTCAGTTGTTAATGAGAGAGTTGCTAAAATAACGTTCTACAAAAACCAAGTCAACTCGCCGACTTATCCTTTCCAAGAAAGCAAACAATCTTTGTCTGCACCATTGGATCGCGCTAGCTAGCCGATTATACTGCCAAAGGAAAGCATTAAGCACCCGTAGCTCAGGTGGATAGAGCACCTGCCTTCTAAGCAGGGGGTCCCTGGTTCGAATCCAGGCGGGTGCGCTTGCTCAGCACGCCTCTTCTTTTGTTTAAAGGCCGGAGCTTATTTGCCACGCATAGCCACTTGGGTGGATTGCAGCCCGGGGCGTTCCGCGTTAATCCGGGGTACGAGCTTTTCGTAGGGACCGGCTTTTCTTAAGGAGCCTCTGAAAAAGTGCGCTCTGTGAACTCTGTGTCCTCTGTGGTTGATTTAAATTTTTGAAAAACCACAGAGGACACAGAGGTCACAGAGAGAAAAAAATGTATTGGGGTTTTCAGAGGTTCCTTAGATACCGGGCGTAGTAAGTAATAGGTAAGGATGAAAGGCTCGTTAGGTCGCCGTGAAGTTGGCTTAGCATCTTAGCTGAGTGTTTTTCACCTGAGTATCTTTTGTGTCTTGGGAGCAGTAGCCACGTGAGTCTGGACGTCACCAATCAATACTTAGGAATTATCGTTCTCTTCGTGGTCGCCACCGCCTTTTTCTTGGTGCCCGTGCTCGTTATTAAAACGATGATCGGGCCTCGGAATCAGAACCGCACCAAGCAACTTCCCTTCGAGTGCGGATCCGTCTCGGTAGGATCCGTCAGCGATCAGCGCTTCAATGTGCGCTTCTATTTGATTGCGATGCTTTTCATCTTGTTTGATATCGAAGTCATCTTTCTCTATCCGTGGGCCGTCACCCTCATGCAGCTTGGTTGGCAGTCTTACTTTCAAATGCTGGCCTTTGTGCTTGTGCTCGCGGTTGGACTTATCTACGTCTGGCGCAAGGGCATTCTTGACTGGAACCGCGCGTAGCGGTTTCGCCGAGGACATTGATAAAGTTCCCCTGAGGATTTCTCTTCATGGCGAAGTGTAGTCTTCTTTTACCTTGCGTATGAAGCGAGTAATTCTCGGACTTCTTTGGGTCTCGCTCATCACTGAACTCTTGACGGCGCTTCCTCTAAGAAGCTGGGTCTTTGAAGTAGTCG
>JBIKWF010000151.1:0-8298 GCA_044356455.1 Bdellovibrionota bacterium
TGCGTCTGCTCTGGAGTTCTTCGGCGATAATGCTGGAGCGAGTTCTTGGTGCTCTCCCGGCGGCGACACAGAGACCACTAAGGGGGACCGATTTAATCTAGCTCAAACTTATTCTTCCAGTCGTCTTTCTCAGCCCACTTCGGCTGCTCTTCCTTATACATAATGTAATTGCCCGTCACGAGCACATCCATCTCAGTACGCATAAAGCAGGCGTAGGCTTCCTTAGGCGTATTTACAATTGGCTCACCGCGCACATTGAAGCTTGTATTCACAAGCACTGGGCACCCGGTCTTCTTATAGAAAGCCTCAAGAAGTTTGTAGAAATGCGGGCTATTCTGTTCTTCCACCGTCTGCACGCGTGCGGAGTAGTCAACGTGCGTCACGGCGGGGATGTCCGATCGAGGAATGTTGAGCTTCGCAATTCCGAACAATTTTTCTTGTTCAGAATTCATCGTGATACGACGCTCCTTCTTCACTGGCGCAACCAGGAGCATGTAGGGAGAGTCGCTATTTAGCTCAAAGTACTCTGATACGTGCTCTCGCATTACTGCCGGAGCAAAGGGCCGAAACGATTCTCGGTACTTAATCTTAAGATTCATCTTGGACTGCATGCGCGGAGAGCGCGGGTCACCAAGAATACTGCGTGCGCCAAGAGCTCGAGGGCCAAACTCCATGCGGCCTTTTACCCATCCAATAATTTTCTCTTCGGAAATAAGCTCAGCCACACGCGGGAAAAGCGCGTGGTCCTCGAGTTCATGATATTTCGCACCCATGCTATCGAGCATTTCGCGAGTCTCATCACGATCGTAATCGGGCCCCAACAAGGAAGCTTGCTGGAAGTCATGCTTGCCGTCCGCTGTGCGAGGCTTGCCGAGGAAGCCGTACCACACGCAGAGTGCAGCCCCGAGAGCTCCACCTGCATCACCTGCCGCGGGCTGAATAAAGAGATTCTTGAACGGCCCTTCTCTTAGAACTCGCCCGTTGCCCACGCAGTTAAGAGCAACACCACCTGCAAGACAAAGGTTATCAAGCCCCGTTTCCTTATGCAGGAACCTGGCCTGGCGGAGCATAACTTCCTCAACAACCTCCTGAATGGACCGCGCGAGATCCATTTCTCGCTGGGTAAGGGGCGTCTCAGGCTTGCGGCGAGGGCCGTCAAAGAAATTTCCAAATGACTCAGCGGTCATCGTGAGTCCAGAGAGGTAATCAAAATGCTTAAGATTGAGATGGAACGACCCGTCGTCTTTGAGGTCTATAAGATTATCATAAATCTGCTGCACATAGCGCGGCTCTCCGTAAGGAGCGAGACCCATCACTTTGTACTCTCCCGAATTTACCTTGAACCCGGTGAAATAGGTGAATGCGGAGTAGAGGAGTCCGAGCGAATGGGGGAACTGAATTTCTTTGATGAGGGAGAACTCGTTTCCACGTCCGATGCCAAGGCTATTAGTCGTCCATTCACCTACGCCATCAATCGTAAGAATTGCAGCTTCTTGGTAGGGGGATGGGTAAAACGCGGAACCCGCATGACTTTGGTGATGCTCGGTGAATAGAATTTCGCCCCCGAAGTTGAGCTCGTTCTTGATAGTTTCCGGGATCCAAAGCTTATGCTTTAGCCACAGCGGAAGCGCCTTCGCATATGAGGTAATCCCCTTGGGAGCGGTGGTAAGATACGTCTCAAGGAGGCGCTCAAATTTCAGCACGGGCTTGTCGTAGAAAACGACGTAGTCGATGTCTTTGATGGTGAGTCCCTGAGAGCGTAAGCACCAATCTACGGCATGCTTGGGGAATTCAGGATCGTGCTTTTTTCTCGTAAAGCGCTCTTCTTGGGCTGCAGCCAGAATCTTCCCATCTTGAACCAGGCACGCCGCACTGTCGTGATAGAACGCAGAAATACCAAGAATATTCATAGGATAGTCCCCTGATACGCACCTTCTCAAGATGCGAAGTTTGGCACGATATTCTTCCTCTGTCGAGCACAGCAGTCTTACTAGGGTGTTGCTCTTATTGGATAATTCCCGGAATCTGTAACGCCAAACTATGAGCACTTCCCGAGCCAGTTCTATTTCCGCCTTTGTCGTCTGCTGCAACGAGGAGCAAAAGATTGGGCGCTGCCTCGAGAGCGTAGCGTGGTGCGATGAGATTGTGGTTATCGACAGCGGCTCCACCGATCGCACTCTTGAAATTGTCCGTTCATTCAATGCAAAGGTTATCTCACGTCCCTGGCCTGGCTTCGTTGAGCAGAAGCGATTTGGTCTTGAGACCTGCTCAGGGGAGTGGGTACTAAACCTCGATGCTGACGAAGAAGTCTCCCCGGAGCTTCGCGCGGAAATCTCCTCACTATTGATGGAAGACGCTCGTGCGCCCCTGCCCCATCATGGATATGAGCTCCAACGCACGGTTTTCTTCTTGGGGAAATGGTGGCGCAAGGGGGGCTGGTATCCTGAGCACCGACTTCGGCTTTGCCGCCGCAAAGTCACGACCTGGGGTGGGGATAATCCCCATGAAAAAGCACTGGTACCCGGCCCAGTCGGCCGCTTGCATGGTGAACTTTTCCACTTCACTTATTCAAACTTTGCGGACCAAGTTCGCTCCCTCAACTCTCTGTCGACGGCGGCCGCGGAGACCCTTTTCGCCAAAGGCGCGCGCTGCTCTCTTGTAGCCTGCGTTGCCAGGCCAATTGCTCGTTTTATAAAATTCTACCTTCTCAAAAAGGGCTTTCTCGAAGGCCCGGAAGGGCTGCTTGTAGCTCTCATGGAGACGTGGTCGGTCTTTCTTAAATACGCCAAACTCTGGGAGTTAGGCCGCCAGAAGAGGTAATTTCTCTGCCGCTCTCGCTCGTGAGCTATTGGGTCACCACACACGGCACATCATTTGCGAGCGCGTCATCTCGCGAGCCATCGACCAATGAAAGCGCAGTGGCAATAAATGAAAACGACTGAGGCGCACCATCCCGCGGACAGCTACAACTTGGAGCGCGAGGATCAAGAGACGCCAGATTGTATTCAAAACTTTCCGGCTGGGCCTCTGAGGTGCGTTGACAGGCAAGGGCAGAGCCAAAACTAGAAGGCGTCACTCCCCCACAATTTCGCGTGACAGTCCCGCTCTCGGGAACGGACACATACATAATGGCACCCACCGGAAGTTTTGCCGTTCCTTCAACCCGAAGTTCAATGCGATAGCCGGTACTATTCGAGCCGCAGCTGCATTCGCGCAAAAAGCATTGAGCGAGCGCAATATTCACCTTGGGTCCTTCACACAGTTGCCCGGCAAGATCGAGTGCGGCGCGGTTGAGAGCTTCAAACCAACCACCGCTAGCAGTAGTTGAAGACGAAGAAGCGATAACCTGGCCAGCCTTATTGGTAATCTGCAAAGTTGCGCTGGCGCTATCTCCATTTTGAGACACAGAGCCACGAACCGTATTCTCAGGCCGCGTGTATTGGTCCCTAAAACTAGGGTCGCCCTTTACGTAGCCTTTTTTTACAAGGTCGAGTTCTTTTTTCCGCTCTGCCAAGAGCCGCGGATCAACCTCCAAAACGGAGTAAGAACCATCCGCACGGTAGCAGGGAGACTGCACCAGGGTAGTTACCACCGTACTGGCAAGATTTGAGGGACTTCCTATGAGATTCGTAAGTTCTTTGTTGGCAGTAAACCCGCTTCCAGGAACTCCAATGGTGAGCTGAGCTGCCGCTGGGCTACGCATGGTGCTCCTTCCCTTCGCTTGCAGCAGGGCTCGAGCCTTACTGGCACGTGGGAGCACGCGCACAATTCTATTGGAGGCAGATCGAATTTCTCCTCCGTAACCTTTTGATACTCCAAAGAACTGCTGCAGCTTGCGCTTCCCGCCAACTTTTGCGAACGCGGAGCCGCGTACGCTTGAGATACAAAACCGCGCATCGCAGTTTGTCGAGATACGGCCCTTGGGCTTTGTTTCAAAATTATCGACGACGACGCCAGTCTGCAGATCGAGTGTTGATACGGATAAGCGCATTCCGCGAGGTAGGCTCTTCTCGGAACCTGCGAGGGAAAGGGTTGTGGGGGATGCTGACGTATATCCTGGGGCACAGAACAGCGTGAGAAGGGCAAAAGTTATTGAGCTAATCTTTTCAGCAAGTTTGTTTCTTCTTTTTGCTTGGAGCATGGGATCACCTGCGGAATTGGATCATTAGGTTGGGGCTTTTGGATGCTACCTAAGTGGATGGGGGTAAGGAAGTGTTTTGGATCTTTGGGGTTGGAGCACACGAGCGGGCGGGCAAGCTGTGATTGCAGAGGTGGCCTGAGCTGTGAGCGATATAAATTATTAGGGGGCTTAAAGAAAAGAATTCGGAACTCCGAGCAGCCCGTCCCCTGAAGGGGCCGCGGCACACGTCCCCGCGCACCGCAGAGGTAACTCCTTCCACCTTAGTTGGGGACGTGTGGACCCAAGCGGGATCGAACCGCTGACCTCTACAATGCCATTGTAGCGCTCTACCAGCTGAGCTATGGGCCCTTACTACCTAGAATGGGTAGGGATAGTAGCCAAAAACTACTTTTAAAGTAAACCTTTGGCAGAAGGTTTGCACGAATGGGGCACTCTCGGGTACACTCCGCACCGGTTCGGGCTGTGGCGCAGACTGGTAGCGCATTCCCTTGGGGTGGGAGAGGTCGGAGGTTCAAATCCTCTCAGCCCGACCATATTGTTGCTATGCAGACCTGGCTTCACCAGGATCTGCATCACGCCCAAAGGGGGCTTCGCGCCCTCTGGACTCACTGTATTGCTGCTATGCAGACCTGGCTTCACCAGGATCTGCATCACGCCCAAAGGGGCTTCGCGCCCTCTGGACTCCCAGTATTGCTGCTATGCAAACCTGGATATCCCAGGATTTGCATGACGCCCAAAACTCTTCCTTTTCTTCCCCCCCCCTACCTGCTGTTATCCTCACCTTCAGGACGTAGTAGATCATGGCCGACATCCCCGATAACATTCCGCGAGATCCCACCTGGGAGACCGCGCGCGGCTTTGCCCACCATATTGGCCCCATGCCAAGTCGCTATCATGAAGTCATGCGCACGCTTTGGAAGGCCCATAAGGCGGTCAAACCCAACGAAGCTCCAAGTATTTCAGAGGAAGTCTTAGACGCGGTAAAACTCATCGAGCGCTCGTCTATCTTACGGGTCCCCATCTACTTTGCCGCATCCTCCCTTTACCCTGAAAGATTTGAAGCAAATACGGACGATGATATTGGCCGAGCCGTAGTGAGCATCCTTAGACCAGGACTTTTCGCCGTTGTCCTCACCCTGCTCTATTACCACCGCAGGCTAAAGAAAATCCTGCCCGAGGTTCCTCTCTCCTCTCAGCTCTCCGAAGAATACATCAGTGCGATGGAGGCCGGGTTTTGTGTCGGGATTGCCTCGACCCATCCGGGTGACGCCGCAGGGATGCTAGTAGCAGGGCTACGCGTAGCCGCACTCGGCGCCTTCCTTGCGCATGACCCCGAAACATTTGCTCACTACAAACGAACCTTCAAAAAACCCTGGAACTTAGAGCACGAGAGAAAAACCTGGGGCTGCGACCACGCCCAAATTGCTGCAATTCTGATGCACGATCTTCAGTTTCATAAGAGCCTGTTCGACCTTGCCGTAGTTTTTAGGCAGGAGTTCGGAGCCCACATCGAGCTCCCGGATGATGTTGCGTCGTGGCGATCTACCCTTAGGTTGATAGACTATGCCCGCGCCCCATCAGTCCCCACACCTGGTCCCGCTTACTTTTCTGAACTCCAGCTTAGTGACCCACATAAAATTGCAATTCTGATGGCTCGCCTCAATGTCATTGCCGAAGGCAACTCGTCTTTTTCTTGGATGCTGCGTTCCTCGAAAGATGTGGATGATGAAATTGACAACCTCCCCGGCTAGGAGTGTGTCCCGTAGAAACATAAATCTTCATTTTGGACACAGTCCTAGGTAGGGCGCGGTGTCCCTACAGCGCCGAAAAATCTCCCAACGTAGCTCAATCGATTCCAATTTGTAGCCGCGGGGCAGGTGAAGGACCATGCGGCGCCGTGAGGACACGGCTCCCTACCAATCCGCGCTGCGTATTCGGTAGGGCCGCGCGGGGGTGCAAAAAAGCAGACAAAACAATCCATTTCAGCTACTACTGTACCCCATGAAACGCTCACTTACTGGCATTCGCCCTTCTGGCAACGTCCATCTTGGCAACTATCTTGGCATGATTCGCCCTGCCCTCAAGCGCCAACATGAGTTCCATTGCATGTACTTTTTGGCTGACATGCACGCCCTCACCACCAACAAGGATGCGGGCAAAATGAAAGAATTCAGTCTCGATCTTGTGGCGACCTGGATCGCACTTGGCTACGAACATGAGAAGCACATTCTCTATCGGCAGTCTGACATCCCCATGGTCTCAGAGCTCGCGTGGTACCTTAGCTGCTGCACGGGGATTGGACTTCTTGAAAAAGCTCACGCCTATAAAGACGCGAGCTCACAGCAACGTGAAGTAAATCACGGAGTGTTCGCTTACCCGGTTCTTATGGCTGCCGACATTCTCATGTATGACCCCGATGTCGTTCCCGTGGGCAAAGACCAAAAGCAACACGTCGAAATGGCACGTGACATGGCAGGTTCTCTCAATGCGCTCTTTGGTGAAGGAGTGCTTAAACTTCCGCTGCCTCAAGTTGAAGAGGACGTCATGTCAGTTCCAGGGCTCGATGGGCGCAAAATGTCGAAGTCCTACGGAAATGAAATTCCTATCTTCATAGACGAGAAGGGACTACGTAAGCTGATTATGTCAATTAAGACAGATTCAACTCCCCTCGAGGAGCCAAAGACTCTAGCGGGATCGTTGGTGGGCGACCTCTATAAGCTTTTTGCAAGCCCTTCCCAGACCACTGACTTGTCCACGCGCTTACTCAAAGGCGGCTTGGGCTGGGGTCATGCGAAAGATGAGCTTTTCCAGGTCATCAATGCGTATTTCTCCGAAGCAAGAACGCGCTATGCTGATTTAAGAAAGGATGAGGCGTTCCTTGAAAACGTACTGGCGAGCGGCGCTGACCGTGCCTACGACATCGGGGTACCGGTGCTCAATCGAGTGCGTAAAGCGGTTGGATTTGGTCCCTTTCGCTATCACCGTTAGGTGCTTGGCGCCCTGCCGCATGCGCCGCATACCTGGGTAGGGCGCGCGGTCCTCCGCGTGCCGGACATTTGTTTCGGCACGCCGGGGACGGCGCGCCCTACCACAGACTCGCTCATACCAGTTGCGAATCCAGGCTATCAGTCGCCTACGCCATCTCTTATCTAAGAGGCCCTTATCTAAGAAGCTGGAGCGCCAACTGCGGCTGCTGATTCGCTTGCGCAAGAATCGCGGTACCAGCCTGCTGAAGGATTGATAGACGAGTAAGCTCTGCGGCTTCTAGTGCGACATCAGCGTCACGAATTCGGCTTTCTGCGGCAGTGAAGTTTTCACGCGCAGTCTGCAAGTTCGCGATTGAAATCTCGAGCCGGCTTTCAGCTGCACCGAGAGTACCTCTATTACGAGTTACGGATACAATCGCGTCATTAATAGCATCAAGCGCGAGCCGCGCTGCGGACTGGGCTTCAATATCGCTGTTGGCATTCACAGAATAAGTGTGAGCAGAAGTACCAGCACCCGAGAGTCCCAACGCTGAAAGCGTTGCTTGCACACCTGAATAGGTGATCTGACTCATTGAAGTACCGTCAAAGCCAACTTGGAAGGTTACACTCGAGCCGCCACTCAGTAGCTTTACTCCGTTAAATTCCGTGGTAAGAGCGATACGCTCAATTTCACTCATGAGCGCGGTGAACTCGAGTTGTAGAGCAGAACGTTGACCTGTACTAAACACTCCGTTCGCTGATTGTTGTGCGAGCTCCGCGAGACGAGACAGAATGTTGGTGATTTCGCCGATAGCTCCGTCGGTAATGGCAACAATTGATACGCCATCGTTCGCGTTTCGAATTGCCACGGTAGCAATACGAGAGTCTGCCTTGAGACTCTCTGCAATGGCGAGACCCGCGGCGTCATCCTTGGCTCTGTTAATTCTTTGACCAGAGGAGAGACGTTCGTAGGCCGTCTGCAGTCTTCCGCTTGTCTCATTGAGCGCCTTTTGGGCGTTCAATGAGGAGACGTTTGTTCTAATATTTAGGGTCATATCAACTTACCCTTCTGCTACCAGCAATCCATGTTGCAAAACTTCCTGACATCCATTTCTCACTACCTTGGTACTACCAGTGAGTCGCCGTCCACGCCCCCGTGGGCGGCGACTCACGAAACTTCTATTATCTGAT
>JBIKWF010000137.1:0-10306 GCA_044356455.1 Bdellovibrionota bacterium
TGCGTTTTCCAAGTCCAAGAAAATCAGTCTCAACGAGGACTGCGGAAAGATTTCGCTTTCCCGCGCTTTGGTTGTAGTTAAACTGAGGAATGAACGTCCACACATCCTGAGCGCGCACATGAAGGTCGACGAAATCTCCATCGGCGGTGGGAATGATTTGGATTCTGCGCAGGTATTTAAGGTCTCGTAGGCGACGTTCGCTTTCGAAGACAAGGAAATCATCGAAGGCTTCGCCCTCTCGTAAGAGGAGCTCTCGGCGGAGAACCTCATGCTTCGTATTCATCTTCGCTCGGTTGGCGGTGCGATAGATTAAGTTGGTTGGATCTTCAAAGATGTCCTGGACATCGATAGTGATGGAACGAATAGTTTTGCCCTGCAGCTCGGGATAGCGTGGTTGCCGAGCGACCTCCGGGTTGTGATCTGAGGCCTCCGAGGTCAAGGGAGAGGTTGGACTCGGGGATTGGGACTGCGCCTCCTGCGCCGTAGGGAAAGCCGCAAGAAGAAGGGCTGCGCTTAAAGAGAGGAGCGCGGAAAGTTTTCTGAGCCGGGGGGGCTGATTTAGGGAGCAAGGTCTTAAGGTACACGAGGAGGTTCCTTGCTCAGCTCTTATGCTTTGAAAAGGTGCGTGCGTGCTTGTTCGATAGTTCATGAAGCCCCGGAGACCAATGCGAAGAATCTATTGCCAAGAATCTACTGTAAACTTTTACACCCCTCGTATGCTCTGGCAACCTATCAAAATGATTGAGGAGTTGGTCGCCTTAGTCTACTCTTATTCAGGTGTCCCAAAAGGCTGGGAGGGCTCGTTTTTACCGTATGAATAGTCTCACACCGAGTCTTACACAGAGTCTTTCACCGGGCGTTTCGCTCCCGCAGGGACATCCTGACACCGTTTTGGTTGCCTCAGAGGCTACCTTTTTCCCAGTGCCGGCCTGTGACCATTATGCGGGCACTGAGCGCTTCATCCTTAAGGCCTTTGCTCTTCAGAAAGCTTTGGGTGTTCCTTTCGACGTGACCTGTGATTTGGAGGACGGGGCGTCGGTGGGGAACGAGATGGCCCACGCGAGTAGGGTTTGCGGCTTGATTGAGGAGAGCTGGGGAGTCTCGCAGCCATCCCCTTCGCCAGGGAACGGCTCACGAGTCGGATTACGAATCCATGACCTGGGTAGTCCGTATTGGTCGAAGGACCTCGAATGGGTAGTGCCACGCGTAGGTCGCCTCATTTCTTATGTGACGGTTCCCAAGGTCAGGTCTCTTGGTGACGTCGTAACCGTTTCTCGAGTGGTATCCGAGCTTGCTCGTCGATCCGGGAGGGCGGAGCCTCTTCCTTTGCATGTGCTGATTGAAACTCCTAAGGCACTTCACGAAGTATGGAGTATTGCCGCTCATCCAGCGGTGCGCGTGCTTGATTTTGGATTGTTGGACTTTATGAGTGAGCATAACGGCTCTATCCCTGAAGCCTGCATGCGAAGTCCGGGGCAGTTTGAGCATGCTCTGCTTCGGAGAGCAAAAGCCGAGATTTGCGCCGCAGCTGCTGCGCACGGGAAAGTAGCGGCCCACAACATCACTACGGATGTTTCTAACCCCGAGGCAGCCTTCCAGGATGCGCGGCGCGCGCGAGATGAATTCGGCTTTCTTCGTATGTGGAGTATTCATCCTTCGCAGGTGGAGCCGATACTGAGGGCGATGGTCCCCGAGTTCTCCCAGGTCGCGCGCGCAGGGGCGATACTTCTTGCCGCCCGTAAGAGTAGTTGGGGGCCCATTCGATTTGAAGGGCAACTTCACGACAGAGCGTCATACCGCTACCTTTGGGCGCTACTTAAGCGTGCGCGTCAATTCAACGTGGCGCTGCCGGGGGATGTGCTTGAGGCTTTCTTCTAAGGAACCTCTGAAAAAGTCTACTCTGTGAACTCTGTGGTTGATTTAAATCGTTGAAAAACCACAGAGGGCACAGAGTTCACAGAGAGAAAAAATAAAATATCGAGGTTTTTCATAGGCTCCCTAGCGGATTAGTGCTCCAGTGCTCCGACATCAAGAGAGTCGCGAGATTTACATTCCCCAAATCACAAAGTCCCAGTATCATTAGGGAATAGTGAGGGCCTCATGACAAAGAAACACTTTTCACCTGACCTCAAGGCCAGTGTCGCCGAGGGATTCTTCTTGGGGACGATCGTCGAGGGCAACCTCTTCCCCTACCCAGAGATGAAGAAGGAGGAAGCTGAGAATGTGCGCATGGTCATTGAATCGATAGACCGATTTATGGCCAACAAAGAGGAGCTCTATCGCACGTTTGACCGTGAGGGCAATCAGCCGGCTGACTACCTCGATAGTTTACGCGAGCTTGGACTCTTTGGCCTCATTATACCCGAAGAGTTCGATGGTCTGGGGCTTTCAAACGTGGCGTATTCACGTGTGCTGCAGCAGACCAGCCGCCTTGATGCTTCAACGTCCCTTACCATTGGAGCCCATAGCTCAATTGGCATAAAGGGGCTGCTATTGTTCGGTACGGACCAGCAGAAGAATAAATATCTGAAGAAGCTCGCCAGTGGCGAAATGATTGGGGCGTTCTGTCTCACAGAGCCAGGTTCAGGCTCGGATGCGGGGTCGATAAAAACAAACGCATCGAAGAACTCTGACGGCTCTTGGACTCTTAATGGAGAGAAAATCTGGATAACCAACGGCGCGACGGCCGATTTCTTTACTGTCTTTGCGCGCACTGAGGGGGAGAAAGGAAAGATAACTGCCTTTATTGTTGAGCGTGGGTTCCAGGGGCTAAGTACGGGAGCCAAAGAAGACAAGATGGGCATTCGGGCCTCAGCAACCACTACTGTGCGTTTCGATAACGTGAAGGTCCCAGCCGAGAACTTACTTGGAGAGGAAGGCAAGGGGTTCAAGGTCGCCATGAATATTCTCAACAATGGTAGGACTGGGTTAGGCGGAGGATCGGTGGGCGGCATGAAGCGCTGCATCGAGCTTGCCTCAAAACAAGCAGTAGAGCGCAAGCAATTCGGGAAGAGCATCTCTGAATTTGAGCTCGTGCAGGAGAAAATAGCTCAGATGACGGTGCAGTGTTTTGCCACCGAAAGCGCAGTGAATATGCTCGGTCACTATGTCGATAGTGGCGTCGAGAATTTTTCCGTTGAAGCGGCCATCACTAAGGTGTTCGCCTCAGAATCACTCTGGGCGGTAGCGGATGAGGCCCTGCAGATTGCGGGTGGGAATGGATTCATGCGGGAATACCCGTATGAGCGCATCGTGAGGGACTCCCGTATCAATAGAATTTATGAAGGCACCAACGAGATCTTGCGGCTTTATATCGCCCTTACGGGGATGAAAGGAGCAGGTGAGTATCTAAAGGAGATTGGGAAGAGCGCTGGTCAAATTTTTAATGACCCGATTAAGGGCTTTGGCGTTCTCTCTGGTTATGTCCAAAAGCGCATGACTCAGCTTACCAGCGTAGGCCGGCAGAAACTTGAAAGAGTGCATCCCTTGCTCAGGTCGGAATCAGAGGTTTTTGAGCTCTATGTGCTGCGCCTTTCGAAGGCAGTGAACGAGATCCTCCGTCGTTTGGGGAAGAATATCATTGGCAATCAACTTATCTCAAAGAGGGTAGCCGATATAACTATCGACCTCTTTGTCGGATTTTGTGTGCTTTCAAGGGTGACGAAGATGCTCGAAGAGAAGGGCGAAGCGCAGTGCGTGGACGAGCTTCGCATCGCGCGCCTCTTTGCCCAGCAGGCGAAGCGCAGAATGAATTCAAACTTGCGGCGGCTAGAGAAAAACGAAGATGGAGATTTGAAGGGGCTGGCTCAGAGCATTTTTGGATCCGGGGGTTACCGCTGGGATGTCATTTGATGTTGGCTATTCCTAAGGAACCTCTGAAAAACAGCGCTATTTTATTTTTTCTCTCTGTGAACTCTGTGTCCTCTGTGGTTTTTTAACGATTTAAATCAACCACAGAGGGCACAGAGAGGACTTTTTCAGAGGTTCCCTAAGCATGGATAGGTGCGGCCGCGAGGCCGCACCTATGAAAAGAGTTTTTATGCGATAGCGAGAGACTTCTTCGAGGAAGCCTCGCTCGCGGTGTCGGCCGCATCTTCAACGACCTTCTTCGTCACTTGTTCTTCTGAGGCGAGTGCTTTTTTTTCGATTGCTACTTGGGCTTGGGCGGGGGCTGCTGCTGGTTTAACTTCCATTCTGAACTCCATTTCACGCCTTTGGGCGCACAATTGCGCCCTTGGGACGTACTTCCTTTAGACCAAAGAAGGGTCGTCGGGATTTTAGGTGTGCTTGAGATAAGGGGGCTCAGGTTAATAATTTGGGAAGATCTAGGAGTGGGTACTGCCGGAGGTGCAGTGATGCTCACGAAGGTGCACAAGGGTATTTTTCAGGGTTCGCCTACGCAACCTCTGAAAATCTCCATTCCTAACACATCTCTGTGTACCTTCGCGCCCTCTGTGGTGAATTGCTTGATAAAATTTCACCACAGAGGACGCAGAGGTACACAGAGGTGAGTTTTTCAGAATTCGAGCCGCTATGCTTCCGTATCAACCTTCTGGCCGCGGCCGCTTGACTTATCTTGAGCGCGCGGTGGTTCTGGAGCGGCCTCCTGCTTTTCAATTTCAGGCGGCGGCGCCTTCTTCCTCTCGGGAGGAGGGGGAGGGGCTCTGCGGGGGGATTCTACTTCTTTAACTGCCATGTATGAAAGTTCGGCACGTGGCGCAAAGGTTGTAACATCTGGGGCCTAAGAAACTGTTTAAAACCGCCCTGCTTAATAGACCTCTGTGAACTCTGTGTCCTCTGTGGTTTTTCAACAACTTAAATCAACCACAGAGGACACAGAGTTCACAGAGAAAAAATAAATTAGCGATGTTTTCTGGAGGCTCCCTAGGTACGCAGAAGTGAGAATTGCAGTGATTCTCTAAGAATTAACCGTAGGTTAAAGGCGATTTTTTGCCGCTTCGATTTTTCCAAGAACATTGTCTTTGTACCAGTGCGGATCCCACCATTCGATAGGGGAAACCGGAACTACCCCCACTCGAATTTCGAAATGCAGGTGATCGCCGCCCGCGAAGCCTGTTTGCCCTGTGCGAGCAATGATGTCGCCTTTGAGCACTCGGTCTCCGGGCTTTACTTGCAGCACGGAAAGATGACCGTAGAGTGAAAATATGCCGAGCCCGTGATCTATTATGATGGTGTTTCCATACAAGCCAAAATCTTCCGAGAGAACGACGATGCCTTCATTGGTGGCTCTCACGATGTCGCGCTCGGTCGATGCGAGGTCGAAACCGTTGTGCCGAGAACCGCCGAAGGGTTTGCCCTCAAAGGTGAAGGAGCGCTCTTCTCCGAAAGTAGACGAAACGGCAGAAGGCATTGGTTTTATAAACTCGCCCTGCCAAAGTCGATCTTTGGAGGTTGCGCTGAAAATCTGAGCGAGCTTCTCATCCAGCAGTCCTCGAAAGCCCTCATTCACTACCCTAAAGCGGGCCTCTCGGTCCGAGCCTGGAGGGATGGTCTTGAGTAACTCGTCGGTGCGTTCAGGGAAATAGCGCCGAATAAATAGCTCATACTTGGGGATGAGGGGCTCCGCTTTCTCAGCTAAAAAAGACTCGGAGAGTGAAATAGTCGCAGTCTCGGGCGTGTGCTCTTGGGCGCGAAATCGAAGAGGAATTTCAGTGACATTTCGCGCTTCATCCTCAGCATAAACCCGCACAAGGCTTGCTGCCGTCCAATTTCGAGGAAGGGCAAAAATTGAGACATACATCTGTGATTGTTCGGGAAAGGTCGGATCAAGCCCCCGCGCAAGAGAGGCTGGGAAAAAGAGATCGCCTACCTTGATCCCTGTAGAGAGCAGTTTTGTTTCTTGTACCCGAAAGAGTACGAGTTCGCTGCCACCAGCCTGAACGCTGTGCTGCTGCGTTAGTACTTCAATTTGTGGAGGGGTAAAATCGATTTCGGTGGCAAGGGCTTTCTCCCCCCTGTTGTGCCAGTAACTTGCGTCAGTTGCGGCGAGCTCCACAGAAGCGGGCCCAGGACTAAGGGCGCCAACTACCGCATCGCAGCTTACTTCATAGGCAGCGGTGACTACGCCATCCGCAACAACTTCGCGTCGACCCGCCTCGAGGTTGCAGGCGACCGTTTTAGCGCCCTGTTTCAGAGCGACGGAAAGCGTCTCGATACCGGTTCCGTGGTCGAAGACTTGAACAGGAAATGCGACTGCGGAACTGCCAAAAGCGGACGGTTCTTGAATGATTTGGATTTCAGGGGGGGAACGGTCTACCACATGCGCAAGGAAAGGACTCTGTGCGAGCCAGACAACTGCGAATAACCCGCCAACGACACCAACCACGACAATTATAAAGCGTATCATAACTCCGTATCAGACCATCCAAGGGTCGCCTGCGCAATCCGCATCTGCTCCTTGGTCTTCTCAGAAAGGGGCCTTCTCGCAAAGGGGCTGCTCAGAAAGGGGGCTCCTCATGGAGCGGTGAATAATGTTGAGAAGGGACTTTGCGATAAGAGTAGAGGCGTGCGCCGAATAGCCCCCGGCAAGTAGAGATAGGATTGGTATGTGGTTTCGGGACGCTTGCTCAAAAATAAAGGCATCTCGTCTCAGGATTGCCCCTTCGCTTAGTGCCATTCTTCCGAGGGAATCTCCGACAAAGGGATCTTGGCCAAGGTGCGCTATCAGCAGCCGAGGGGAAGGGATCTCAGCGAGCGCGCGAGGAAGCTCGTGCCATAGTAGGCCTAGGTAGTCACGGTCAGATATGCCACTTTCAACGGGGAATAAATAACGCTGATATTCCTCCCTGTTCTTAGGCGACATTCCGGCGGGTGGGGGCGGGTAAGGTCGTCCAGAGATTCGAGATGCGGGGTAGATATCCTGATTGTAGATGTCAAAGAGCGTGACTCGTGGATCGTGTCCGAGGAGTTCCCATAGCCCGTTCATCCCGTGGGCATCTACGTCTACCACGATTACGTTTAGATCGGGCTGCTGCCTCCAAAGCGCGCGGATTGCAACTGCGGTATCAGCATAAAAGCAAAAGCCCTCGGCACGATCCGCATGTGCGTGATGAAATCCACCTGAAAAATTGAACGCCCACCCGTGCTCAAGAGCTAATTTCGCGCCTAGTATGGTGCCTCCTGTTGCAACTCGCAGCGGTGCAAGAAGTTGGTCATCGACCTGTTGGGAAGTGAAGTTTGCAAGTTCGGGAATTCCCATGACACGAGCCACAAGAGTGGGGCACGAGAGGCTTCTTAGATACTCTGAGGAATGAACTAAGGTGAGATCTGATAGCGTAGCCGGCCGTGGCTCGTGGATCTCGTCGAGAGAAGTCTTGAGTGCCTTGCAGGTGATGTGAAATGCCTTGCCCCGTTTTCCAAAGTCAAAGGGATAGGCCTTTGGGCGTGCGCCTAGACTTAGAGAAAAATCGTATTCAGGAGAAAAAATGAGCGGGGCTTTTCCATTTTGATAGAACGACATTTCTGGCCATGGTGCTGGCCTGGCGGGCAAGGAGGCAGAATCTGCGCTGTCGCTTTGATTGGTAACTACCTTTTGGTCGATAGGGGGAGTGGTAAGCATCTAATAAAAGGAGGGTTTCAAGCAGTTTCTATAGTTTCTTGGGGGTGCATAGTGCCGTTTCACGCCCCTTGGGCGCAAGTGCGCAGAATAGGGGCTCAGCACTTCGCAACTAGCCGTAATCATTCCCATGCATTAGGCCGATAGAGAAGGCGAGGAGTTTTATTTCTCCATGACAAGCTTTCTATACAAGCCGCCTTCTGGTGACCGCCGAATTAAGACGATGGTCGGGCGCTCAACTAACCGCCGCGCTGATAGCTCGGTTGAGCATATGAGTAAGGGCGGGATTCCGGTTAATCCGGCGGCACTCAAGGCCGTGCGCGATCTCGTTGAGAGCGGTGAGTGGAAAAAGGACCCGGCTGGCCTTCTTGAAGCGGTCAAGAGCGATCCTGGACTTTTTGTCTATGTCGCGAAGAACATGAAGTCTCTAGCGGACGAGGTGCGAGAGGGCGTAGATCCCTTGGCGCAGCTCGCATCTCTGGAACAAGAGAAGCTCGTAAAGCTATTTCATGTCAGCGACAGAGATGTCTCCACGCATCGGCTGCGTGATGCTACCCCAGCTCAAATGCTTCGCGTGCAGCAAGCTATCATCAGCGCCAGAGCCGCTGAGGCTTTGGGTCCAAAGGTCGATATCTCTGCTGACCTCGCCTTTTCTGGGGCAGTGCTTCGACAAGTCGGCCACTCCATGATTGCCTGGAACTATCCTGATATTTATGCGCGAGCTCTTCTGCACCAACGGGCGAAGGGCGCCAACTTGGATCAGGAGCTCCAGAAACTTGTGGGGATGACCCCGGCTCAGGTGGGGAGTCGATTCGCCGCGGAATGGAATCTTTCGCCAGAACTGCGCTGGGCAGTGTCCGGGGATTCTCAGCGCACTCCTCCTCATCAAATTGCGCCGCGCGGAACAGAGGTGGACGGGAAATTAAACCTGAGAGACGTATGCGATCTTTCGGAGCTTTTCGCTAAAGCGAATGATCCCCTGCACTACCCGGACGCGCCGGAGAAATGGGCTGAGGCGGAGCGCGCGATTGAGGAGTCGGTTGGAGTTAGCTTGCCCGATGCAATTGCCGGAGCCGTGCAGAAATCCCTGGCATTTATAAGTCAGGTAACTCAGCATGCCTTACAGACGCCGTTCTTTCGGCTGCCAGAAAAACCAAATGCGCTTTCGGCGGAGCAGCGAGCTCTCATCGAGGCAAATCCTTATCTTCGTCGCTGCTCTGATGAAGTAAAGCTGCACTTTGTTCCAGTCTATCGACTGATTACCAAGGAGGGGGTCTCCGTCGAGGCAATTCGAGAACTCGTCGATTCTGCGATTCCGCACTTAGGATTTGTTAGGGGCTGTCTCTATCTTTATAAACCTGAAACGGGAACGCTTAAGCCTGCGCTGCGTGTGGGAGATCTGCCCTTGAGCGCCTATCCTACGCTCGGCGAGAACGAGCATCACCCAGTTGCCGAGCCATTGCAGTCGACCGTACTTTTGAAGAGCCCGTTTGGTCCGCTAAACTCAAATCCGGGGACGCATCTCTACTGTGCTCTTTTGGGTGAGAAGCATCGCGGGGTGCTTCATCTCGAAGTCGCTCCGGAGCATGAGGAAAATCCCGCCTATCAGGCAACGCTTCTGTTCAATGCTGTGCGGCAATGCATTCTCGACTGCCTCGATAAATAGACCTGTAAGATCCATTCTCGTTAGAAATGGCGCCTTTTACGCCCTCGGGTAAGTAGGGTAACTCATTAAAACTACAATATGTTCCGTGTTTGGAGTTTCCTCCAGCTCAAATATAACGTATGGTGGTTAAGTTAGGGTCCGCGTCAGAGTTCATGGAGCAGTTCGGCTCGAGTCCTCTCAGCGGCTTTTCTAAGACCACTAGGAGGTCAGATGGGCAAGAAGCTCTATGTTGGCAATCTGCCATATAGCGTAACTGACGATCGTCTACGGGAGATTTTCTCCACCGTAGGTAACGTTGAGTCAGCAAAAGTAATCATTGATCGCGACAGCGGCCGCAGCAAAGGCTTCGGTTTCGTCGAGATGATGTCAGACGAGGAAGCTCAGGCTGCCATCGCTCAGATCAATGGCATGCAAGAAGATGGTCGTGCAATGAACGTTTCAGAAGCACGTCCTCAGGCTCCACGTGAAGGCGGCGGCGGCGGCGGTGGATTCCGCAGCGGCGGCGGCGGTGGACGCGGCGGTGGCGGTGGATTCGGCGGCGGTGGCCGTGGCGGTCCTCGCGGCGGCGGCGGCGGTGGCGATCGTGGTGATCGTCGCGGCGGCGGACGTTGGTAAACAACGTACGCGCTCTCTTCTCGCTGAATAGGCGGGAAGGGAGTTCCAAAAATGCTCTTGAATAGAGAGTATTTCGCTGGAGAAGAGGCTCCCTCAGAAATGAGGGGGCCTTTTTTTTGTCCTTGTGAAGGTAGCTGACTCAAGATTTAGCCTAGCGTCAGATGAGCCTTGTGTTTACAAATACGGAGAGGGCAGCATCGTGGGCCAAGAACCTCGGTCTCAACTTTCCGGTCGTCCCCGTCGAGAGCTTAGGCGCGAAAGGGCGTCTATTCGCCTAGAGCGAATCAAAATCATGGCAGGGCTCTCAAAAGAGCTGCACGTCTTAGGGCATGAAATTGACGGCCTGGAGCGCTCACAGCGCGAGGTCGAGCGCTCCCTCATTGAAAATTCCGCAAGCGCTGAGAATCAGGCCTTGAAGGATTGGACTAACCAGCTGTCCTCCCTCCAGA
>JBIKWF010000212.1:0-2887 GCA_044356455.1 Bdellovibrionota bacterium
GCTTAGATAAACCGCTGAAACTATTTTTTTTGAGGCGACCTTAGCGGCTAAAATAGTCGTGGGGGTGGATTGCGTGACACTCCATTCGTCAGGGCAGAGCGCCAGAACTTACAAGCCGGCTCCAAATCGCTTCAGATGGTCGCGATTTGCAAACAGCATTCAGCTTAGGAGCTCGTCCCTTAGAAAATTCTCACCACTACATGTTGTGGTGGCAAAGAGACAGCCGACCCACTAATTGTCTCAGAAATGAAGATTTATGATTCTACAGAACACAGTCCTAGGCCCGCGGCGCGGCCGGCTCCTTTACGAGGACTGTCGTGTAAGAAAAACCGGTGGGACTCCATGGACTTTGAGTCATTGAGTAATAAAGAAAGTTCTTGAAAGTCATCTTCTGATAGTCAGGAACCCACCACCCACGAAGATTTAGATCCACACGTCGGTACCCTGGAAATTGTGTGGTCTTGTCTGCAACATAATCCTGAAAGCGGTAGTCGAAGTTATTGAGCTCACTTGGTGGCACGTTAAACTTGTATTCAGGCAGGTCGACAAAGTACCACGTAAGCGGCCAGGTGCTTTCGCCAGTCACATACACCTGAGGTTTTTTTCCGGAGGTGGGCGTCAGGATCTGCTTTCTAATATCAAGGGCAAAATCCTGAAGCTCACGAGTCGTATGAACCTGGCTCATGAACTCACTCGCTTGGCCGCCATTTACCTGGTTGACCATGAGCGTCGCACGAGCATTAAACACGACGAAGAATAGTAAGGCCAACCTGCCAAGGTGAACCGTTCCCGTCATCGACAGGTTCTGAAGCAACAAGGAAACCGGAATAAGAATAAGTCCCGCGGTCAAAAGGGGCGCATTGCGGAGAGCTCCAAGTATGATGGTTTGAGGCCCGGTCAGTTTATTCGAGAGCCCCTGTGTCAGGCTTTGGGAATCTTCAAGCACGAAGATAAGCCCGACTACGGCCAAGCCTATCCCAAGCCACCGCAGCACCTTACTCACAGGAAACTGCTCAAGAGAAGGGAGTGGGTTTTGCTGAAAGAACCGATCGAAGAACAGAACCAGGTACACCACGCCAGTAAGAAAAGGATAGATTGCAAGCCAGGGAACTTTTTCCCCGAGGTAACTGTAGGTGAATAGCGTTGCGGTAAAGAAGTAGCCGAAGAACGCGAGCGCCCGCTCTTGGCGCGAAAGATGATGTACCGTTACCAATACCGAGTGCACCACCATCAGGGTAATTCCAAGCACATCGATCGCAAAAAGGCCGAACACGTCAAAATAGTCTTTTAGATTAAGAAACTTCCAAGGGAGGGCAGCTTCAAAGTTAGTAACTCCAGGTGCCTGGTAGGTTGATGAATAGTGAGAAAGAACGAGAGCTCCAAGAAGTCCCGCACCCGCTGCCCACTGAATCTGTTTCGCCGCATTCTTGTAGAGCAGAAAGGCCTGGTAGAGGACTGCGACTACAAAGAGCAGCTCATACCAACTGAGCTGATAGACATGGAACATGAAGGGGCCAGGGATGCGCTCGATATTGTGCTGATTAAGCCAATACAGCAGGCTCTTGCGGTAAAGCCCATCAAGAATTCCAGCGGTATAGCGATACCCACTGGTATAGAAATAAACAAATATGAAGGAGGCAAAAAAACCAGCAAAGATAAACTGCCCTTCATAGGCCATAACGTAGCGTACGGTTTGCGCCAGAAGGCCTTCGAATTTCTTCCTTACGATGAGATTCCAGGCGCACTCGAATACCAGAAAGCCAACCAAAATGGCGAGGTGTACGAAAAAATTCGCCTTTATGCACCACTGCAGGGAAAATCCTGCAAGAACAAAAAATGCTTTGAGCTGCGGACGAGCAAGCGTCACGCCATAAAGGACAGCAAAAGTCGCCCAAATCTGGAGCATGTCCTCGCGCAGAAAGCGGGTCCAGAAAGTAAGCGTCGGTGAAAGCGCTAACGCCGCGCAAAGCCCAAGCAGAGCTCTCTCATGTAAATACTTTCGAAAGAGAAAGGGAGTAAAGATGAAGAGCGACCCCAAAATGCAAATGAAGGCTCGTCCAGCCCACGTCGAACTTCCAAAGGTTAAATAGACCAGCCGCAAGGTATTGTAGAGTATCGGCCCATGCAGCATCGGGTCATATTTATGAAAGTTATCCTCCGGGAAGTCGAAGAAGTAGCGCCCGTACATGTAATGGAGCGATTCGTCATGATGCACCGGACGCGCATCTAACATCACCCAGCGCAGGAGCAGGCCTGCAGTAAAGATGAAAAAATACCAGAGGAAGTGCCGATGTCCTAAAACACGCGCAGAGAGACTCTGTTTCTGGCAAGCAGAGGTCGCTGGCCCTTCTGAGATTGGAGAGGCCGCAAGAGGCGGCTGAATAGTGGATTCCATGCGCCTTCGGATATATCTCGGAATAGGACTTGGGGGAAACGGGACTATTTGACGAAAGAAGGGTGCACTGATTAAGAAACATTCCTCTCTATCCGTCAGATCTCACGACCCCCGTGAGAGCCCCCTGAAGAAATAGAGCGGCTCACACTCGGAATTTATGGGCCCTAGGAGATGATTTCCTCGGCGAGGCAGAGGCTCAGTCGCAAATTGCGAGCATATTCAAATAGTTATGCGCGGCCATGAGGTCTTAATGCAGCCCCCACTTAATCCGCAAGCCACCCAATAAGCCGCATAACCATGCTTGTACACTCAATGATTATTGCTAAATCGCTGATTCCTTAATGTCGCCGTCTTCGCAACTTGCAAACAGCAGCGCCAGCATGCGCCTACATCTCGCCCCTGAGCGAGCCAGCAAACGTGCGCCTCGCACGGCGCAGCCTGAAATAGATCCTGATTTGAGTAAGGCCCGTGACCTGGTGGCAGCGATGAACG
>JBIKWF010000213.1:0-2872 GCA_044356455.1 Bdellovibrionota bacterium
ACAGCTCACATATTCCGGTCCTCCGTTATACGTTGTAGATAGTTACGTGGGCGAAAAACCAACTCCCACCGCGGAACTTGCATCCGCTAGACGAGTGCGCCGGTTACGGCGCACTGAGATATGACGGTTAGAGAACTAGATGTCCTCAAGAAAGCTTCAACAGAATCGGAAGTACTTGCCTCCCAAAGACGGGGAGCCCGCGCTTCATCGCGCGGCAAGATTGGGGGATAATGAAGCAATTCGGGCGCTTGTTACTTCCGGGGCTGATGTCAATCTACCCTTCGATGACTTTCGGTATGGAAACAGAGATAGCCGTACTCAAGGAGCTTGGTGCTCGTTAAGGAACCTCTGGAAAACCTACCTCAACGTACTCACCGGAGGAATATCCTCAAGCTCAATCGTCACAAGCTTTTCTCTGGTAAGCGGCGCAAACTTAATAATGCGAGAGGCGTGCCTCTCGAGCGTTTGCTCAAAAAGTGTGCGCATAAGGCGCCCGTTCCCGAAGGTACGATCTTTTGTGTCGCAGCCGCGCTGCACCACCTCTTTTAAATACTGACTCGCCGGAACTGAGAGCTCATACTGATTTTGCGCACAGAGGCGCGTAAAAATCTCTGTCAGTTCCTCAGGCGAATAGTGCTCAAAAGTGAAGTACCGTGTGAAGCGCGAGCGCACGCCGGCATTGGCGTCCAAAAGTCTTTGCATCTCTTCCGGGTAGCCCGCAACAATCACTACTAAGCGGTCGCGCAGATCTTCCATGCGTTTCATGAGAATATCGACCGCTTCGCTCCCGAAATCATTCCCCTCACCTTTCGGCATTAGGGCGTAGGCTTCGTCAACAAAGAGTACCCCATCAAGCGCTTCCTGCACCTTGGCTTCTACCTTCTCGGCTGTTTGCCCCACATAGCCTGCGACAAGTCCAGCCCGGTCTACCTCTACGACATGCCCTTTCTTGAGAATTCCAAGCGCTTTAAGAATACGGCCAAAGAGCCGGGCTACCGAAGTTTTGCCGGTGCCGGGCGGACCAAGAAAGACGCTGTGGAGGGTCAACGTCTGGACGGGAAGCCCTGCCCGCTCCCTCTCGCGCTGCACGGTGAGAAGGCTGGTGAGCGTCCGCACGGACTCTTTGATAGGGACGAGCCCGACGAGAGCGTCAAGCTCCTTGAGCACTGCCTCCAGAGTTTCCCCAGATTCATGTGGGGTACTAGGCGCCGGGGCAGCTGGAGTAGCCCCGATAATTCGCGCAAGTTCTCGAAGAACCTCTTGCTCAGCTTCCCCCAAACGCTCATCTGCTTTCGAGATTATCTGTGCGAAGCGGTAAAAAGAGGCTGCATATCTATCGTAAAGACCGGGATCGCCAACAGCATCTGAGACCTCTCGGATTACTTGAGGAGACTTGAGGCGCTCAAGGCTCGGAGTTCCAATTCTTTGAAAAATTTCTTGCGCATGAGCAAGAAGTCCCTTCCTAGTATACTCATCAAGGTGCTCCCACTGCTCGAGCTCTTTTCGCTCGGCTTCCCCGAGAAAGGGATACCTCAAGAACACCGAGGCAATAACAGATTCTGGCCTATCAAGATTGCCGTCTGCCTCCCCTACTAGGGCCGCAATGACGGCCATGTCTACGAGGAGCACTTCCCATAGCGAGTTTCGTGAGTCCTCGGGAAGTTTTGCAACGAAAGAAAATGGTTCAAAGAAAAGAGCAGCCTCCCGTAGGGCGCTAACGAGCGAGCGCGGCATAAGAGTTCCTCTAAGGTCAGACTACTTCTTTTCTGGAGCTGCGGGCACGGAATTCGAGGTATTACCTTCTTTCCCTGGCTCCCACAGTGGGAAGCGAGTTGAATAACGCGGATCATCAAAAATGACCTGCACGCCTCGCCGATTTCTAATATTTACAAAGAGCGGCGCCTTAAGATTGGCCGTGGTCTCACTTGCATTGGGACGCACCGTGACAATTACGAGAATCGCATATTCATCGCCCTCCTGAAGATCAGAATCCTGATCTCCAATAGGAGGAGTTACACTGTACTTATCCCCGAATTGGAACCCGTCAACTACAACAAAGGCTAAATTTGGATCGTCTACCGCATGCAGCCATGAAAAAGGCGGCTTATGATCAATCATCACGAAGGATGAATGTCTCGGAAACCCGATGAGACCGGACGGGATGGTGATCACACTATCGGCAGGAACGACAAGCTCCCCAAACCGAGTGCTCTTCACTACGAGCTGATTGTTCTCACTCCCTGCGCCGTTACTCATTTGTCATCTTCGGCTTTTTACGCCGTACCACTACTTGAGGGTCCTTTGGTTGCGGAGTCCCTGAGCTTGCTCGGGGTGCCGCCTCTCTATCTTTAACTTTTACGGTAGAGAACGCCGAGAGACCTCCGAGACGAGGCTTTGGAGCTTCATCTCCGGAATCACCTTCTCCCGAACCACCCCCTGTGCCCTCACTACCACTATCTCCAGAACCCTGGCGATTCGTCCATGCCGCCGAAAGGTTCTCAAGGTCGACTTCTAGCCCCTGCGGAGCCTCAGCAGCCTTCTTGTTCTCTTCAATGATCTGCACATAGATCTCTTCGCGATAGATGCGCATATCCTTCGGCGCATCTATTCCAACCCTTATTTGATGGCCCTTTAGCTCCACAATGGTGATCTTGATGGAATCACCAATGTATAAACTCTCACCGGGCTTTCTGGTTAGGATTAACATGCGCCGACTTGCCTTCCTTGGCTCCTAAACTACTTAAAGGAAACAATACTTCTTCAAGGGTTAGATTCGCCTCACTGGCTGAGGGATGCAATGGGATAAAGATATAATGCGATCAAACAATGTCGCAGAAAGTAAGGAAAGGAGGAAATAGAGCATAGTGAACAC
>JBIKWF010000138.1:0-10047 GCA_044356455.1 Bdellovibrionota bacterium
TGAGGATGAAATTAAGCGAAAAGGGATTCTTATAGGGGATACCGTAATCGTGCGCAGGCAAGGAGATGTTATTCCTGCGGTAGTTGCTCCGATTGTGGAGAAGCGGAGCGGAAAGGAGCGCGCGTTTCTTTTCCCAAAAGAATGCCCACGCTGCGGAGCTCCTTCTGTGCGGGGAGAAGACGAGGCCGTGGCGCGCTGCCCTAATGCGGCCTGCCCTGCGAAGCTGCTCGAGCGAGTGCTGCATTACGCATCAAGAGATGGAGTCGATATTGAGGGGCTCGGCGAGAAGCTTGTCGAGCTGCTTCTTGAGCATGGGCTGCTTAAGGATATCGCGAGCCTGTATGAGCTTACCTCCTCTCAGCTCAAAGAACTTCCCCGCATGGGTGAGCTTTCAAGCGAGAATCTTGTGGCTGCAATTAATAAGAGCCGCAGTCCCGCGCTTGGGAAATTTATCTATGCACTCGGGATTCGGCATGTAGGAGAGCGCACGGCAGCGCTGCTTGCAAAAAAAGCTGGGTCCCTTAAAAAGTTTCTCGCCCTCACTGAGCCTGAGCTCTTGGAGGTAGATGAGGTAGGCGCCGAGATTGCGGCCTCTACTGCGGCGTTTCTGGCCGACCCTACTGAGCGGGCTTTGATTGACCGCCTTCTTGCGCTCGGAGTTGAGGTTCAAGATGCGGCTCAGCCTCAAAGTTCAGAGCTCCAGGGGAAAACGTTTGTGCTCACGGGAACCTTGCCGACCCTTTCCCGGAAGGAAGCGGAGACACTAATTCTCGACCGCGGCGGAAAGGTTTCTGGTTCTGTAAGTAAGAAAACAAGTTATGTGGTTGCGGGGGCCGAGGCTGGGTCTAAGCTTGAGAAAGCAACCGAGCTGGGAGTTCCTGTGCTGGATGAGGCGGAGTTTCGGAAGTTGTTGGGGTAGGGCGGGCCGTTTCGCCTCTGCCAGTAGGCGACGGCGAGACAAAACCTCAGCGTGCCGAGACAATTGTGGCGCCTAGTCCACATGCGGCGAAAACTACCCAATCAGACTAATGGATAAAAACCCATCACGTGCCAGCACGAAAGATCTTGCGGCACCGCGGGGACGCGGCGCCCTACCGAGATGCCACGCCTATGGGTAGGGCGCGCCGTTCCGCCTCTGCCAGTAGGCGACGGCGCGACGCGCGCCCCGGCGTGCCGAAACAAATGCGGCGCCTAGTCCACATGCGGCGAAAACTACCCAATCAGACTAATTGAGAAAAACCAACCACGTGCCAGCACGAAAGATCTTGCGGCACCGCGGGGACGCGGCGCCCTACCGAGATGCCACGCCTATCGGTAGGGCGCGCCGTTCCGCCTCTGCCAGTAGGCGACGGCGCGACGCGCGCCCCGGCGTGCCGAAACAACTGGCAGAGGCGGAACGCGGCGCGCTACCTAGGAAAACTCAGAAAGCTTCCCCCGGCTCCTTAATTGATTGCGGTCTGCGCCACAGCTAGTCCACTTATAGCGGTTGAGCCCGCGCCAATTACTCCTACGCTCGAGGTAGTGCCATTCACCAAGTTGATCGAGTAAAGACTTGTCACCCCACCTACCGTGAGGGCCGCATAACCAGTCCCCGAGGCTACCGCGGCATTCGATGTTGCGGTTGTTCTTACTTCAGGCGGAATTTCAAATCCTAATCGCGAGCTGAAATCCAAAGGATTCCCTCCCAAGGTAAGCGCTTGAGCAAGGGTCTGGGTGCCTGAGTTGGGCGGGTTCTGAATGTAGAGAGAGTCTGTTGCAGAGTCTAACGTATACTGGGTCGTTATAGTGGTCCCTGATTGCGCAAAGGCATTCGTGTAGGACGTGCCAAAGGCCGAAGTAGTTCCAGTATTTATATCTCCATCTGGGTTAGTTCCAGAAATGCTCGATCCTGTCCCTCCGTTCCCGTCTACTCCTGCACCGGTGCTGGGGTTGATTCTGAAATTGAGGGAGCCGCTTACGACTCTAACTCTGTCTACGGTAGGGTTGAAATTGAATCCATAACCGTTCGAGGAAGGATCGGGCAGCTGAACGGTAGTGGACCCGTCAGAGGTGAACGCAATTTGCCCTGCAGAGCCTATTGCGGTGACTGCTCCCGTTTGTGGGTCAATGAGATAAAGGGTCGCGGTATCCGCAGAGGAATTAACCCCTAGCGTGTAATATTGACCAGTCGACGGGCGGATATCTAAGCCCACCAGGGTTTCTCCTGACGTTACGCCAGAGACCGAAACCGTGGTTATGGTACCAGGAGTTGCGCTGCTAAACCTGAGAAGATTCAGCCCATCTGCGGAGAGCGCAACCATTGGGACTCCCGAGGGTGCTTGCAATGCTAAGCCAAGAATATCTGTTGATACGTTCCCAATAAGGTCGGTCCCGCTAATGGCCCCCGACGTTAAATTTACTTGGCAGAAGACCTGCTGACTTGAGGAAGCTAACTCGAGTACCGCAAAGCCCTGTCCACTTGAAACCGCAGCGTTAGAGCTTGAGGCGTTGATCCCGGAGGGAATGTCGAATCCTCGAGCTGCGATGATATCAGTTCCCAGGCTAAGGCCAGATGCTTGAGTGCCTGCATTCGGGGGAGTTTGAATGTAGAGCGAATCCGTCACTGAATCTAAGGTATAGAGCGTCGTTATGGAGCCGTTGTTAGGCTGGTTATTGGTGTACGCGCCCTCTTCTACGGTTGTTGTTGCCCCGTTAATAGCTCCGTCCATGTTGGTGCCGGCTACGGAGCCGCTGGCGCCGCCGAGATCACCGTCAATGAAGGCTCCCGTATTGGGGTTAATCCTGAAGGTTTGACCACTGCTCGTGACTACGCGAAGCCGGTCGACCGCAGGATTAAAATCAATGCCGATGAGCGTTGCTGAGTCCACACCAATTCTGACTGGATTTCCGCCGGCATCAACATAGGAGCCCGTGGAGCCGACCGCGGTTGCAATGCCCGTTTGCGTCGAAATTAAATAAAGCCGAACAGTTCCGGATGTGCCGTTATAGCCTAAGCCGTAGAGCATGCCGTTTTGAGGCCTACGATCGATGCTCGCGATGACATCTCCTGCAGTGACGCCCGTGAGAGACGCAGCACTAGGGGCTCCCGCAGCGTCTGAGGTGTTAAACGCCACCACCTGATTGCCTGTGAGGAGTGCATTTGCATTCGGCGTCGGTGTATTAGTCGGGGTGTTAGTTGGAGTGCTGGTGGGCGTGCTTGTAGGAGTAGCAGTTTCTGTCGGCACCTCAGTCGGAGCTGCAGTCGGTGCACTCGTGGGGGCGCTTGTCGGTGAAGCAACGGCCGTTTGTGTGGGGGTAGGCGAGGGAGTTGGCCTCCTTGCCAGACATTTAACGGTGGCACGCTTATTCGTGGCTGAGGAAACAGACAGGAAACACTGATTTCGCTGAATTGTGAGGCGCTGACGCGGGAGTAGCGCTACGGAGGTAGCGGTGCTTGTCGCTTTTGCATTTTGAGAGTTGTTTAAGGCGGCCCCGCACCTTACGACAACACGACTAAAGGAGCTTGCGCCTACGGTTAAATTACAGCGTTTGCCAAGGACTCTTAACGTGGCAGATTTCTCCAAGGTTCTTGTCACGGGAGTAGGAGTGCCTGCGGCATAGGCCGGAGCGACATACGACGTGCCGCCGAAAGTAACCGCAGCGGCGGTTCCCAAGATTAACGCGCTAATTTTTAGGAATCGAGCAACGGGGGAGGGCAGGCTAAAAGTCATAAGCTCCTTGCGACCAAAATGCTTGGTGTTGAAAAAAGCTACCAGTCACTTGACGAAAATGCTACGGCTTTTTTGATAAGTGGTTGGGTGCTGATTTTGCGGCGGCCTCGACTTTGTCTCGTCGCCTCCTCCTCGTACCTAAGGAACCTCTGAAAAACATCGCAATTTTATTTTTTCTCTCAGTGAGCTCTGTGTCCTCTGTGGTTTTTCAACAATTTAAATCAACCACAGAGGGCACAGAGTTCACAGAGAGGATTTTTTCAGAGATTCCCTAATTGAGCGGCACCCGTGCTTCAATGGCCCACTTACTTTCAGAACCTGCGGGCTTGCCCTTAACTCCCTCAGCCGGAAACGCTCCTTCTGCCTGAAGCTCGACCAGCTCGCCCTTTTTCCTTTGGCACGAGATCTTTTTTAGTTCAGTAGCCCCTGAGTCTGTAGCGACTCGAGAAAGGGACCTTGAGCCGGAAACAAGTTCGTAGTTTTTTACGCCAACGAGTGTGCAATCAGAGCCAAACGGGCTAAGCGCTATTTTTACTCGAAGCAGGGGAGTGGGGGTGAGTGTTTGGGCGAACGTTTCTGCGTTCTGAAGGCTAGTTCTTTGCTCTTCTGAAAGCTCGGCTCCAAAAAAAGCGAGCTCGACCTCGGTTCGCCCGCGCCTAAGAATAGCTACTGCGTCAAGAACAGAGACCGAATCGCTGCCCGACTGAACATAGCCCTTCCCGAATAGTGGTCCTCGCATGGCTTCAGCCTCGGAAAGCACTTCCTCTGGTTTCAGAAGCTGCACGGGAGCAGCCTGGATTCTTGAGGCTCCTGGCGCGGGATTCTCTGCAAAACGCTGCCTTGTGCTCGCGGAAAGGGGAGCCGCCGCTTGGCCATGCTCCTCCACAGAGGTGAGATTTCTGACTCCTAGCCACACAAAAATACCCCCAACTGCGAGGGCTGAAAGCGCAAGGAGTCCAATGATGAGTCCGGCACTTAATGCCTTTCCCTGCGGCTCATTTGGCGCTGGCGGTTCATGCGCAGTATCGCCGGTCTTAGGCTCAGGGGCTCCAAGGGGAGGAGATGGGGGGCCGTTTGAGCTTGGCTTCGAAGAGTTGTCGGGGGGTAAGGAGTGTTTCACCCTGGTATGCTAATGGCCTGAGGTGCTCTAGAGCAAGCTCCAAATGAGTGGGTAACCCCTTTCGATTACTTGTTTTTAAGGGCTCTCCCAGCTAGATTTTAAGCCAACAATTTTCATTTAGAGTACTTATGTCAGAAGTTCGCACCCGTTACGCCCCAAGCCCCACAGGGTTTTTGCACGTGGGGGGAGCTCGCACCGCTCTCTTCTCTTGGCTGCTCGCACGTCACTTCGGCGGCAAGTTTCTTCTTCGTATCGAAGATACTGATCAAGAGCGCCTGGTACCTGGCGCCATTCGCGGCATGCTTGAGGAGCTCAAGTGGTTTGGGATTGTTCCTGATGAAGGCCCAAGTCATGAGGAGCTAAGGAAAGTAGGGGAGGACCCCACCGGCATGCCTGAGCTTGGCGGACCTTGTGGGCCCTACACTCAGAGCCTGCGTCTACCGCGCTATCAAGAAGTAGCCGAGCAGCTCATTAAACTTGGCGCATGTTACCGCTGTGATTGCACGCCTGAAATGCTTGAGCGCGAGCGGCTTGAGCAGGCAGCTCGTAAAGAGTCTCCGGGATACACCGGCTATTGCCGAGATAGAAATGTTCCTGCGACTGCTAAGCATGTCGTCCGTTTCAAGATGCCCTTTAAGAAAACGGTGGTGCTTGAGGACGCGGTGAAGGGCAAGGTCGTGTGGGATTCTATTCCACTTAAGGACACCGTGCTTCTAAAAAGTGACGGGTTCCCTACGTACCACCTTGCAGTAGTGGTGGATGACCACGACATGAAGATTACTCACATTCTTAGAGGTGATGAGTGGTTGTCGACAGCGCCGTTGCATGTGCTTCTTTATGAGGCGCTTGGCTGGGAGAAACCTGTCTTCGCCCATTTGCCCGTTATTAAGGGCGCAAATGGCAAAAAACTCTCGAAGCGCGATGGGTCAGTCCACACGAGTGCGTTCCGTGAAGAAGGTTACCTTGCCGAAGCCCTGCTCAATTTTACGGTGCTGATTGGCTGGTCTGAAGGCGATGGCACGGAGCAGGAAATTTATACGCGAGAGGAGCTCATTAAGAAGTTCACTCTTGAGCGCGTAAATCCTGCGAGCGGAATATTTGATTACGGCAAACTTGCCTGGATGAACGGCACGTATTTACGGCAGATGCCCTATGAAGAGTTCCACAAGGAAGCAAAGAAATTTATCGAGAAGAAGGGGCTTACGATTACTGATGAGCGCCTAAGAGCAATTGGTCCCTTGGTGCAGGAGCGCGTAAAAGTGCTCTCCGAGGTGCCTCCGATGGTAGATTTCTTATGCGTTGATAAAATTCAGCGTAATCTTGAAGAGATGATTGCAAAGGATGTGGACCACGCGAAAGCGAAGCTCATCTTGCAAAAAGCCTACGAGAAACTTTCGGCCATTTCTAATTTCGTGCATGCAGAAATCGAAGCAGCGCTAAGGCCTATGGCCGAAGAGTTTGGCGTGAAAGCGGGCTCCGTTTTTGGAGTGATGCGCATCGCCGTGATGGGGAAGAAGGTAACGCCGCCGCTATTCGAGTCGCTTGCGGCTTTGGGGAAGGCGGAGACTTTGGCGCGGATTGCAGAGGTAAAATAGGCGAAATCTGAGGAAATTCTGAAAAGCCGACTGTCTTAATAATCCCTTTTAAAAATCCTCTGTGTACCTTCGTGTCTTCGGTGGAGAATTCCTTGATGAAAACTTCACCACAGAGGACTGAGAGGTAAACAGAGGTAAGTTTTTTTAGGGGCGCCTGGGTAATCTTCTAATTGCAGCGATGCCGAAGTGACTAAGCTTGCTGCATCCGCTTAAAGAGTGCCTCAACGTCGGCACCAATGAGCGCCTTCTTCCCCACCAGCGTCCCGATGTGCTCGTTGCTTAAGCCCGCAGGAGCGAAGCAGTCACCAAAGTCACCGAGAAAATGTTCCGGGTTGTTGGGGATAATCCAGCCCCGCTCATTGAGGCGATTATCAAAGGATGCGCCATAGATTGAAATCTCGGGGAACCTGTTTCGAACCCTCGCGGCAGCCTCGGGCGTTACAAATATGCCCACCACATGAACTTGAGAGAGCGGTAAATCCTTTGCCGGGCCTTTAAGAGCCGCCTCAAGAGCAGTAATCATCGCGTTGCCAGTTCCAATCATGGGGTCGCACAAAAGTAGGTGCGTATCTGGTCTGTACTGCAATGAGTTCCAGCGCTCATAATACGAGTGAGATTGTAGTGTTTGGGGATCTCGCTTAAGTCCTAAATGGCAAACCTCAACCCCCTTGGGCGCATCTGCAAAACATAGTCCAGCACGCCATACGCAACAGGCTGCGGTAGGGGCTCCGCCTAATCCCTTTGTGACCTCTGCTAGAAGCAAGGAGGCGGTAAGGTACGAGGCAGCAGCGAAGTTAATGTCATAGTCTATTTGCTCTTGCGGTTGAAAACGCTCTCGAAACTTAGGCGGCATTCTAAAGAGCGGCGCCATGGCCTCTGCGGGAACTACCACTTCATTAATCTTAGGATCTCTGCGAAGGGTTTCCTGTAGATGACTGTATACTTCTGGAGGGAATGGGCAAAAAACATGGGTTTTGTCACCCCCGGTTGGGCGACGCGCGAAAAGCGCCTCGATATCGATTCCACTCGACCCGATTGGTAAGCTTGTAGTCGATTGTCGCTGCGAGGAGTGAGTCGCTGGGGGAGAGCAATGAGTGTGGGAAGTATGCATATGCGGGTACCTCTGTAACTAATTCATTAACTTATGATTTTGCGAGGGCGTTAAGGATTCGAGTCAAAAATGCGTGAAACTTAGGAGCCGCTGCCTTCCCGGCGGCGAGCACCTCTTCGTGGGTAAGCGGGGCGCCCTCGGTCATTTGAGACGAAACGAAGGTGAGTCCAAGCACTGAGCATTGCATCTGACGCGCCGCGAGTACTTCAGGTGCGGTAGATTTCCCCACCACGTCGCCGCCGAGCAAATGCATCATGCGGATTTCAGCAGGGGTCTCATAGCCACTTTGGCGGTAGTAGAAATAGGTGCCCTCTTTTAAAGGGAAGTGATTTGCAGCAGCCTGCCGCGCAACCGTCTGGAGCTCTCGGTCGTAGGGCTGAGACATATCATAGAAGAGTGGGCCTAACGATGGATGGTAGACTCCCTCACTTGGGTCATCGCAAAACATAGCGATATGGTCGGTGATGAGCATTATGTCACCGATGCGGAGCTTGGGATTTATGCCGCCGGCCGAGTTGGTAATGATAAAGGACTTAATCCCCATCGCGCCCAAAACACGCGTCGGAAATGCAACCGTACGAGCAGGATATCCCTCGTAAAGGTGAGTTCGGCCTTCGAGAAGAACAACTGAGAGATCCCCAAATTTTCCAAAGAGAAGTTTGCCCGCATGACCAGATACGGTCGCCTCGGCGAAGTGCGGAATTTCAGAAAAATTCACCTCCTGGCGCTCGGAAAGTTCCTCCTTCAAACCACCAAGGCCACTTCCAAGCACCACACAAACCGTAGGCCGAAATGGTGTGGTTTTAAGAAGAAAATCTCTGCTTTCTGCGATTTGAGAAGCGTACTGGAGTCCTTCCTTCGTCGTCATAATAATTTTCGCCAACAAGAAACTTCGGTAAATCTATTGCCGTAAAGCTTGCGAAGCGCATCCGAAGACTCTTTACGCCAGTTGCGGAGAAAAACGTGGTCTACGCCGTTCTCAAGCATCCAGCCAGCAGCCTCAACATTGTCTTCTAGCCCAATCACCTTGCGGTACTCTATGACTAAGGGCCGCCAGAATTCTGGGGTAGCCTTCGTGGGCGCGTATTCGCCTGCGCATACCACACAATCGGGGGCGAAATAATCGCTAAAGTTGCCGCGTTCGAGAAACCAGTTAGCGAGGGGCCGAGCTGAGCCAGTAGTGACAATCGCTGGAACATCAGCCGCCCGCAAAAGATCTAGGCAGTCTCGGGCCCCAGGGAGGGGCTCTAAGTTAAGCTCTAGGGGCAAGGTGCCTGCTCTAAGCTGTGCAACAAGAGCATGGAAATGAGCGTAGAAGTCGTCAAAGCTAGTTCTGGTGAAAGCGCCGTGCGCTCTCCCGAGATTGAAAAGGCCATTCATGATCTCATGGCCCGCCAGCGACTGAAGTTCATAGTGTTTTTTCCGCACCTCGTTCGCATTGTCAAAACCAAAGTGGCCGCAAGTGGCAATTTCTAACTCTGTATAAACTTGAGAGGTGTCGACCAACGTCATGTCGAGATCTATAAAAGCAGCAGAGGGACGCATTTCCTCAAGTGCTTTGCTAAGTCTCCCGACGTACTCTTCGCTCGGACTTGGCACGGGGGGCGCCGCGAGGGGAAGATTCCAAATGCAAGATTCAACATTTACGCTCGCGCCGGCGGGAGGCGCCGCCGAGGTGCCCGTCGCGGGGGGAGGTGGGATGTTTCTGTCTCGTTTTGAGTGCTCTGGCGTCATAGGAGTTTACAACTGGCGCCCCAATTCACTTGCGAATGAGGGTCCGGTTGTATGCGATTTTGCACGCATACTCAAGTTCAAGGGGGATATTCAGCCCTGCTTGGCGGCTTGCCCTACGGCGGCTGCAAGCAGGCGAAATTAAGCGAATATTCATCATTTCCACACACGGTCCTAACAATAGAAGTATAGGCTTCCCCTGCCTGAGGGCAAATGCCTGAGCTTGGGCAAAGCTCGTTGGTCTTTTAAAATCGATTTGTTGTTAGTAGGTGGTCGTATGAATTCATCTCAATTCACTTCCGAATTGCTCGCTTTGTCGCAAATGCTAGAGGGACAGGCGGATAATTCGGGTAAAAAGGTAGGTGGAGAAGACCACAATTTTCACGTGGTGTGCGATGAGCTCCTTACTAAGATTCGAGATCATGTCGTGAAGTCTCGCCAGGGGAGTTACGGAGTCGCTACCCAGTCTGATGATGCCCAGCCTGTTGCTAACCAAGCAGTTTCCCCCTTGGATGTGCGGGAATTTGGGTATCTTTAGTGCCGGGTAGGGCGCCGCGTTCCGCCTCTGCCGGTAGGCGACGGCGCGACAAGCCCCGCGGTGCCGCAAGATCTTGCTACGAAGAAGTTCGCTGCTTGATAGGCGCGTAAGGGTGAGCCGGGAGATCTTTCGGCAGCGCAGGGACGCGCCGCCCTACCTTTGGTTTTAGAACAACCACTAAGACCACAGAGACCACAAAGGGAAGGAAAAATTCGTCCATCATTTGGTTCTGGAGCTTATTC
>JBIKWF010000214.1:0-2864 GCA_044356455.1 Bdellovibrionota bacterium
CCCTTCTTAACCCCTTCGACAGAGTTTCCTCGAACATTCAAGTAGGAGGAGAACATTAATTTTGAACAAACTTACCAGGATTCGCTTCAACAAAGGACCGCTTGACAAACACACTCACCCTTGAGCGCTCGGGACCAGACGAGAAGACTTCGCTCCACTCCCCTTCCGCGATGAGAATAGACCCTAAGGGACTATCGTCTCGCCACATAATGGTCTCCGGCTTTACCTCCTGCAAATACTCCTGCCACGATCTTTTCCCTGAATAGGTTGCGCTGTACTTCTTCCACATATCCTTGGGGATGAGGTTTGTTCTGCCATCAATAGCGACAAGATTCTTGGGAATTCCTGCTTCATCACTAAAGCGATAGATGAGGTACCCACCGTGTCCAAAGATATTAGCAATTGGATGCGGAAGATTATTCTTTTCAATAAAGTCTACGGCGAGCTGAGGAACAACTTCAAAGGCGAGTGGGTCTTTCCAGACTTTGTAAACATTTACTACCGAGAGACACAAAAAAACAAAGCTAAGTCCTTCGCGAGGAATGCTCAGGGCAAAGGTACGAAACCTCTCCACGCCCTCCATAAGATTGTAGAGGGCTCCTTCTGAGGGAAGCCCGTCCGCTTTTTGCTCACGATATCCGCGCGCGATAAGCCCGCAGGTCAGTATCACGGCGAAGGGCAGGAATTTTACTACCGCAAGAGCCCCGACACAGAATCCTACCCATAAAATGAGCTTTGCCGGCGAAAGTGCCTTGGTGCTCTTAGAGGCAAGGATGGCAAGTAGAAGACAGCTCACAATCAAGAAGACGGTCGAGTACTGCGTGACGGTCGCAGGCTGAAACTCAGCAATGGCTCGAAACTCGAGAGGATGTCCGGTCTTCGCAAAAAAGGTAAGCCATTCACCTCCCAAGTACGGGGTAACAAGTGTGCCAAGAAAGGCAAATGAGAAGGCATAGGCTGCACGTTCTGTTCCGGTGCGCGAAAAGGGGCTACCGAAGGCCCAAAGGAGCACGGTACCAACTCCAAGCGCGGAACTAAGATGGGTATTGGCCCAAACTGCCATGAGCGCAACAAGCCAGAAGCGGCTTGAGGCAGATAGCCCTTCCCTCTCAACTCGGTCGGCGACAAGAAGAAGCCAGGCAAAGACAATCCAAATCAGAGACTGGGGGCGCAGAGTGAAGTGGTTAAAACACGCTACACAGGCAAAGGCGCCAAGAAGAAGTCCAACGAACCAGTCTTTACTAAGCTTGGAGAATACTAAGCTCAAGGACAGGGCAAGTAGCGCGGCAAGCGCAATCTTAATCGATAGCAGCCCTTGTATCCCCCACCACTTCTCGGCCAAGGCGTAAACGATTTCATTGCTCCAAGAATAGGCACGCCAGGGCTCTCCATGAGAGAACATCCCCCAATAATCCTCGTGCGGAATTTGGCCGTGAGCGACAATCCATCTCCCTACCGCGATGTGCCACCACAAGTCGGGATCTTGGATGGGGCCCACAATGTAGAGCCCGGCAAGGAGCGCGGCACAGATCCAAAGGACAGCTTTCATAGAGAAGTCTCGCGAGGAGCAGACTTTGGCAGCATAAGTCGTTGCCAAGTATCTGAAAACATGATTTTTTTGACGTGCCCTGCGGATAGTCTTATCATTACATCGTAACTTTTGAGCCTGTAACTATCAGTAACTTCATGGTTGCCATCAAATCACTCTTCTCTCATCGCTTCTCAAGAGACTCCCTGAGCATTGCGGAGAGGGCCGAGGCCTACTTACGCCGTAAGCACAGAGCAGCATGCCTAGCAATTGCAGGCTCCCTTCTAGCCATTGCCCTTGGGAGCGTCTCCGAGGCGAGCGCTTGCCCAAGAATTCGCAGACTTGCCGACTTCAACTGTAACCAACAGTTAAAGATAGTCGCAGCAGGCGACAGTATTGTTTTTGGACGCGGGGATTTGGACAACGGAAATCGAGGCGGCTGGGTCAAGCGACTTGGCCCACTACTCAAAGTGCCGGCGGTTCAAAATCTTGGGGTTCCGGGAATTACGACAAGCGAACTTTACTCTCGACTCAAGAAAGCCTTTCGAAACCCGAACAGCTCCTTGCGTGCGCGTGCGCTTGACGCTGATATTTTTATTATCGGGGCAGGCGCAAACGATTTCTATGACCACGGAGACCCCAGCCTCACCGCGCGCAATCTAAAGCGTATTGTCGCAATGGTAAGACAGGAACTTGGCAGGGGAGACCACGTTGCCCCCTATGTGCTTCTCGCGAAGCTTACCCCTACCACGCGAGGGTTCCAGAGGTCGTTTATGGAGAATGTTAATATCCTCCTCGCGCGCTATCGCTCAGACGCTCTGCCCTCTTATCTCCGCTTTGACCTGATGGACGAGCTTGAAGTTTCGTATGATGGGCTTCATCCCCGTGCGACGGGCTACGTTGAGCTCGCCTCAATTGCGGCAAGCTATATCAAGGGAGAAGGCACTACCAGGATGCTTGCTCTTAGGCCAGACAGCGACAGTGACGGTATTTTTGATAAATTTGAGACTTCGTCATTCGGCACGAACCCTAATGTAAAGGATACCGATGTAGATGGTCTCTCAGATGGGAACGAGCAGTTTACTCACGGCACGAACCCATTGCTCTCCGATACCGATGCTGACGGAACTAGTGACGGCGACGAAGTCGCGGTGGGAAGGAATCCACTGGCGGCAGACTAGGGTAGTGTCCCGCTGTCACTACAACATGCAGCGGTAGAAATTTCCTACGGGACAGACTCATAGGGAACCTCTGGCTCATAGGGAACCTCTGGCTCATAGGGAACCTCTGGCTCCTAGGGAACCTTTGGAAAATCTTCGATATTCTATTCTTTCTC
>JBIKWF010000139.1:0-10012 GCA_044356455.1 Bdellovibrionota bacterium
CTAATCTCTTCAATAAGACCTTGAGGATCCTGAGCGTGGTGGAGCACCATAAAGAGCGTCACAAACTCTTGTGAACCATCCGGGAAAGGCAATCGCTTCCCATCGAAAGGAACAAGAGTAACATCAGTAAAGGTCGTATCCGGCCTTAGGAAAAGCTCAACTCCAATTGCCGCACCAGGCGAGAGGCCCCAGCTCCGCGCCATGGTGCGCGTAAGGTTGCCATCTCCACATCCAAGGATGCTCCGCAACCGGGGAGCTCGGCGCCAATTTCAGGTGGGGAACAATGGAGTTCAAGTTGGAAGCTTGCCTCGTTACCAGATCTCGGCGCGCGTGTGCGCCTCATTTCTGTAGATGCCGCTACCCGTTCTGATGCCATCAATAATCTAGAAATGTTGATGACAACCGCTGGCTTTCAGATGACTCCTCGTCTCAGAGAATTTTTGGATAGAAAGTTAACGCCACCACTCTCCGTGAACGAATCAGAACTTCAAGATCTCTATACTGCTGCGGGCGGAGTTGTCGGCGTCACATTCACTGCTCTTTATCAAGGCGCTCCTTGCTTGGCGATTCGCTTCACTCCTGACTCGAAGCAGGGAGATCGCGGCGAAGAAGCGCGCCAATTCCCGATACTTCGCACCGCTGCTAACGATTTTAGTGCGCGTGTGGAATTTCCTCTCAAGAGAGCGATGGGGAGTCAGGCGGCGAAGGTGGCTGAAGGATACCTTCAGGCATGCGGACTCGGGAACCTAGGAACTGCGAGTTATGAGTCTGGGCTCGGGAGTCCAGCAATTAGGTTTGTGAAACCAGCTAGCTTCGGCTCTAAGTTTGTCGATGTTTATTACGAAGAACGGGCCCAGCGATAATTTTTGCGCCGCGGGGTCCCAGAAGCGCCGGTGGAGGACGTAACAGCTCGGCAGGAGCAGGCGCTGCTTGCCGAGCTACTTAAATCAGACAAGAAGCATCACCGGCTTTACGTATTCCCCAAAGATCTACGGCACGTGGTCTCTGAGAAAATTTGGGAGGAAAAAATTCGAGGTTGGGGCAACCTATGTCTTGTTGTGCTCCCTGTTATCAAGGAACCCAGAGGAAATGCCGTCACCTTAGGGAGTGACACTAAGATGGCAAGCTAGCGCGCGAGGGCGTCGGCTTCGGAACAAGAGCCCGGCGCCAGAATACAGCGCTAATGGTTCGAGGTAGTACTTATGTGGTGTGCGCCTGGTTGGGTGGTGGCGGTAATGCGTCTCGATATGGTGGCGTTCCCTTTGGTCCTACGCCCTCCGCCCCCAGTCACACCCAGCCCACATGCGATACTGTTCCGGAAAAGAGGCAGATTGGATTGCCGTGAGCTGCTGCCATGCGAGTAGGCCTGTATAGTCTGGCGCTACTACTGACGCTCATTCTTGCGCCGATACCACACGCGAAGGCCGCAAATCCCGCATTCATCATCCCGATAAAGGCAAGTCCGTACCATTGTCGGGTGCGCGAGGCTTCGCTGTGCCAGAAACAATCCGCTGGTCGGTGTTTGCGCGTTTCCGCATCGAGAGAAGCGCAGCTTACTCGCAGCATCGCTCGCAGCCCAGCTCGCAGCCAGCGATTGCGAGAACTAAAACGCCAGCTTTCGATGCTGCGGCGTAGCAAGGCCGAATGTCAGTCCTTATTCGAGCGCACGGTTCAGTGCCGTAATGGAATCCAGGATGGCACGGAGCGCGGGATTGACTGCGACGGGAGCTGCGCAACTCGCTGCTCTCCTGAAGCGACTCCGACAGCGCCTGCCACAGGAACACCCCCCACAGTAGCACCTACTGCTACTCCTGCGATTACCATCACTCCACAGCCATCGCCGACACCCCGCGTCTACCCCCGCGCAGCAGCCCTATCGCAGTATGGGGTAACGTGGTCGTTTGATAGACCCTACCGCTATGGGCAGTTCGTTACCGGTGATTGGTGGGTCATTCCTGATTCAACCACTGAGGGAGTAGTTGTTACCGCGATCTCTCCAGATGGAGAAACCGGACGACACGGATTCCAGGTGAATCCGGTAAATCTACAGGCCCTTGATTCTCGAGGGCACGATTACCGTCCGGAGCTGCGACCCACGCTGCCGTTACAGATCTCAGTAGATGCATCTATTATCAAAGCAGTATCCAAAGGAACATCAACTCAATGTAGCTATAACGCGTGGGAGAGCTGCGTGCTCAGCACCGTTGCGGTTCTAACTGTGCTGCGCGAGCCTCCCCCTGACGATGCTTTTAGGCCGCCTTACTGGGGGAGCATCAAACCCATCTATCGGAGCTTCTCGATCGACGCAACAAGGCTGCCCTCAGTGGGCACTGTTCAATCTCCACCATCACTGGTAACGCTTGCGGCTCAGTTTGCCAGACCGCAGTTCGATCCCCCCGGATGGTGGAATCGGTCGATACATCCGGAGCTCAATCTTCCAAATTACGGGGGCGATATTGGACGACGCTCGAGCGAGGCAGTGGTGCGACTGATGCTCAGTGATTCACCAAGCGAGAAAAGGCCGTTGCTGCTTAACCTGGTGCAATACGGGATCGACATCTCTGCTTTCATCCGTACGGGAAACTACTTCCCCTCATCAGGTGGCCACGGTAACGGACGAAAGATAGTGATGGCGCTTGCCGCTCTGTTTCTCGATGATCAGCAGCTGATTGATCTCGTGAGTGTGCGCGATGTAGTGAAATTCAGCGAAGATGGGGGTTTTATTATTGGCGCCGGAGGTGTTCCGATCTTCGGGCATGATCAGAGTACCAGTCTTGAGGCGACATACTGGAACATCGTGGTCGATTATAACGCGGCAGGTTCTCGTGTTGTTGCTGACCCATATCGCTTCATCGACGGGGGGCATCGGCCTCTCACCTCGTATCAACAGCTCTGCTTCGGCCCTGAGAAAGGGGCTGCGCTTTCGTTGATCCTATTCCCTGAGCTGCGGCAGCTCTGGAATAACGATGACTTCATTCGGTATGTCGACCGGATGGTGTCGGTAGGCGGATGGGCACAGCCGGACCCCTGTGCTCCGGCAACGGGTAGCTGTGCCAGCGGGAGCAACATCGGGGGCCACTGTACTTCTGCCTCTCCATCGAGCGTTTGCGGTGAGGGGGTTGCGTGTAATCTGGTCGCTCGCTGGGCTACGGATTATGGGCAGCTCTACGGACCTGATGGGCACGGGGGATGTATTCTAGATACCGACCCATCTGATGGTATCGGTCGATTCCCCCAGCTTCACGGGAGCAACCGCGATGTTATGGGATATGGAAGTGGGTTCGTAAACTCCGTATGGAGTGCTTATCGGGAGTAGCGCCCCCTCTGGGACACCCACTTTTTGGAACCAGGACGAAAGCCAGGCTACTCCGCTAATCAGCGAGAATCTTAGGCCATAAGGCTGGGAGCCCGGGCCGGCGCCTGAAAAATGTGGGTGTCCGAAGAGGGGTCGAGCACGGAATCAACGGGTTATAACTCTGGCGCATAGTAAAAATGCCTATTCGGCGGTCTTGCTGAAGCGGAACTCTTCGCTTCTTGGATATGCTTAATGTCGAAGAGAATCTTCAGCACTTTGGGAGGTGAGAATGGGTATGAGGCTAACCAGAACCGTCTGGTTTCTATTGCTGAGTGCTTTAAGTTTGCCTACCACAGCGTTTGCTGGACCTTCGCTGCAGCCGCAAAGCGCGCGCTCTTCCGATATTTACCCTCAAACTGAATGTAGCCGAGAGGCGCTGCCCAGGGACGGCGGCTTGAAGCTGCCGGGATCTCGGCGCACTTCATCGGCAGAGCTATTCGTTCTCTCTGCACGGGCGGCCGAAGAAACGTGTAGTGCAGCTTCCTTTGCGGCACTTCCGCCTTCCGAGCTTGTAAGTTTTGTTAAACGTTCGTCAATTAATTGTATTTCGTCCCTCTTCCGTTACAGCGCTGAAAGTTCTCTTGTCTATACTACTAGCGCCATGTCGGTAATGCTCAGCGAAATTGTTTCGGTAGCCCCGATCTATTCAGCAGGCAACTCATACGGCCTCGAAAATATGCTCGAATTCGTTCGTGGAGGGTATTTTCTAAAAGCCTCCCGTCCCGATTTGCCTATCGATTCCGCCGCGCTCTCTCCGCATTTAGTGCACGCGCTTACCCTTGTTTCTCAAAGCCCCGCATTCCTCGATGTTGCGGACGATACGGGATACCTAGCGGCATGGATTAAGATTGTAGATAACGAAGGCTTGTGGGTTACCTTCGCCCCATCGTTAGAGCAGCTTCTCTTGCTTTTTTGGGAAATGCCCGCTCGTCTTGATTCCTATCCTCAAGGGGATGCTCTGTACTCAGTTCTTTATACACTCGCTCGTGCCTCCTATAATTCCGTATTTCTCGAGTCCTCGGCAAATTTCGTTTCTCTTCTCGATCTTTACGCCAGCGACACGGTTCGCTTCGCCTCACCGAATAATGCATGGGTAGCGCAAAATGCGATTTTTACGCTGGGTACATTCCGTTACATCTCTGACTACTTAGCGGTCTCTCGGATAACTCAGCAGAGCTTGGCGGCACTTGTTCGCGCCTATGATGCACAACCGCAGCTCACGGGAGCCTGGCTTCAATCCCTCTCTGCAATTGTGCGCAATCAGCCCAATGAATGTGCAGTTCTAAATGATGGCCGTGAGATTTGCAAAGGTCCTATTGCCGAACAACTCAAGGCTACTTTGCTTAGAGACCGGTATGAGTTCGATGATGGACGGCTTGTAGTGCTCACGTCACTTCCGCTAAATGTGGTGCAGAAACTCTACCATGCCGCGAAGGAGGTAGAGGCACAGTTTTTCCGCATTCTCGGCACCAGAGAGCCAGTGCCAGGGGATCCCTCGCACATTCTTACGATTTGGCTCTACGACACGCGCTCGAACTATGAGATTTACCAGCCGTTTTTGACCGGCCTCGGTACATCGAACGGGGGTATCTATATTGAGCAGGACGCGAGGTTCTATACGTATGAGCGTACCCCAGAGGAAAGTAGATACACCTTGGAAGAGCTTTTCCGGCATGAGTACACCCACTATCTTCAGGCGCGCTATTTGGCACACGGGTTCTGGGGCGAATCCCCAATTTATAGCAACGAAAGGCTTACGTGGTACGAAGAGGGGATGGCAGAGTTTCTTGCAGGGAGCACTAGGGCAAAGGGCGTTCTTCCTCGCAGGGTTCTGATACAACAACTTGGGGATGAGAGTGGTTGGTACTCTGTACCGCAAGTACTTACCGCAACATACGGGTCCTTTGATTTTTATCGCTATTCGGGTTTGCTCTTTAATCACCTCTATGAATCGGACGTTCCGCTTCTACGGAGTCTTTTTCATAAAGTTCGAACGAACGATGTAGCCGGCTTTGATGCGTTGATTACTTCGCTAAAGTCGGACTCTGTGCTCGCGAATTCTTACCGCACATACCTGCGCACCCTGCAGCAACAAGCGTCGGCGCACTCTAATCCAGAGGTATTTCTGCGATCGCTCATTCGACTCTCCACGGGCGAAGTGGCAAGTGTAGAGCAGGCCTTTGATGCAGTGGTTCCAGTGTCATGCGCTGGGAAGTATCAAAGTATTAATCGACGCTTTGAGTGCTTCGGATCCCTGCCCTCATTTGCCCCGGGTGATTGGAGCGCTAGGAGTCGGTATTTGGATGAGGTCCAGAGCGCCTTGGCACAGGGAGAGGTGGAGAATCTTAAATCGATTACCTGCACTTTTAACGAAGACGACACATTTGCGTGCGAGGGTCCCTTGGTGGCCTCCGATCCCGCCGACAGTTGTCAGTCAGATTTACTTAAAGTTGTGCCCGGGGTGTGCGGGTGTGGTGTGCTTGAGTCACGTTCGACAAGTACTGGGAAGTCGGAATGTCTCTCCGCATCAAAGCCTCGGCCCCCTAAAATTTCAAAGACGAGTGCCAACAGTGTGATGGTGGAATTCCCTTCAGCGGTCAAGACTACGGGAGTTAATTCTCGTCGAAAGCGCACTTTTGGCAGAAAACGCAAGGTATCAATCGTTCAAAAGCTATCTTTTGGGAAAAAACTTACGGTGAAGGGTCTTCGGCCAGGCAAGTATGAAATGTCCTATTCAATCCCAGTAGGCGATGATGAGATTTTTAGTTCTGCTGCTTCTTTCCGAATTAGGCGACCGAAGCCAGCGGCAGAGTGATAAACCATTTATAGCGTAGTGACAGAGGTCGAAGCTCATATGCCTCCGATGAAATATCAGCTTAGAAAAGCTTCGCATGCTGATTTGGTTCCATTAATGAGAATTGGGCATGAAGGCATTCGACCTTACGTAGAGAGCCTTTTAGGGTGGGATTCGCAGGAGCAAGAGAGGCGCTTTCGCGAAGATTTCCACCCTGAACAAATCTCAGTCATTCAATTCGAGGACAGGGTTGTCGGCTATCTCAAGGTAGAGGATAAAAGCGACCACATTTTTCTTGCAGGAATATACCTTTCAAAGAGCGTGAGGTCGGTTGGATTAGGTAGTTCGATAATTGCAGACCTAGTAGCTACCGCCCGTAGTTCTGGCAAATCTATACGCTTACAGGTCATGCGAACAAACCCGGCTCAGAGCCTTTATCAGAGACTTGGCTTTAACATTACGGGGAACTCTGACACCCATATCTTCATGGAATCGTCTGCCGCCTAACGTCTCAAAAGTGCGCTACCAACATCTGGGTAGGACACCCACGTTTTTGAAATGCCGGGCCTGCCCCCACGGCCCGATGGCCACTAAGCATCCCATAGCCGAAGGAACACTTTCCCCCTGCAATTCGTGACAATGCCGCCGCTGACCTTGTGCTCAAAATACGCCCGATGCTTCTATCTTTCATCCCCAGCCATTAACTTGTTAGTGTTTAGGGATGGATCCAGCAATACTTCCAACAGTCGGTTTGTTCCTTTTGGTCATCGGCGTTGTTGCCGTGGCATTTCACCTCGAAAATAAGAGAAAGGCGGCACTTCAGGCTGCTGCTCAACAACTCGGCTTTACTTATTCGCTCGGATCTATCCCGCTTAGTGCAGGGCCCGGTTTCGCGCAGGATCTTTCAGCGATGTCTATAAGGCAGCGCGGGAGATCAAATAAGATAGACTTATCACTCGTGGGCACCCACCAAGGGCGCGAGACCGCTCTATTTGAGTTGTCGTATGTCACTGGCACCAAGAAGAACCGCTCAACTCACAGGCTCCTGTGTTGCGCCGTAAAAGTGGGGCGACAGCTGCCAAAGTTTGAACTCCGGCCGGAGGGATTTCTTGATTCGATCGGCGCCATGATCGGCTTTGACGATATAGACGTAAGCTCTGACCCTGAGTTTTCCAAAAAATTTCATCTATCCGGGCAGAATCCAGGGTTGATAACGCAGATTTTCACTCCAACGGTGAGGCGAAAACTTCTTGATTTAGAAAAAGTAGAGCTAGCCGCTGCTGGTGAGACCATAGTGGTGTATCGGAAAACTGAAAAACTTGATCCGAAGAATCTATCGAAGACCCTTGAAAGTTACTCAGCTGTGGCGCGAATTTTTTTATAAGTTTACGCGCTCAGCTTTGGGTATTTCAGCAATTGGTAATCTAGGAGCCTCTGAAAAACCTCGTCGGAGGACTTTTTCAGAGGCTCCTTAAGTAATTTTAGCCCCAGTTGTACGGATTGCTGAAAAGGCACCCGTGTTGAATACGGCACTCAAGGACTCCCACAGTTTCCCAGGGTCGGCCCCACCCGGAGCATTTTGAATAAAGCCCATAGTGATAGGGCGGCGGAGCTTCGCTTTTCCGCTGGCCCGAGGATACCTACTCTTTCCCGAAGTGGGCCTCAGTGGCAGCAATTTCCCCTTATAAAGGAGATTACCAGCTGTCACTGGCGCCATTCAAAGGCATGGACGCGACTATAGGCTCGATGCAATGACAGTAGACCAAACGCCAGTTTGACGAGCAAAGTCTTAACGACGTGAAAAGTTAATATTACGACACAGGAGCGGGTGTATCCCCGGTATAGGGAGTTAATCACCCACCAGTTGAGTCGGCTAGTTCCGCGACTTCAAACGGATCCTTCGCCTTCGGCGCAACTGCGTCTACAGCCTTCGTTCCTGGCAGCAACTCAAAAGTTGGAGTGAAGCGAACCATGGAAGAACGAAGCAAGTCGAATCCCTTCCTATCACCTTCAAGCTCCGCTTTGCCTTCCGCCACTAACTGGTCGAAAGTTGCAGCTCCACCCATGACTCTTTCGAGGTCGGTACGATTAAGTGTAACAGTCAAATCCGGGTTCTTCGCTTGCTGACCTTTGATACTAGTGAGTGCTGAATTGCTCAGCTCTACGACGAACTTTTCATCGTTATCAGGTGTCACCAAGTTCACTACGTAACTGACCCCCGCAACTTTCTTGCTGTCCATTCCGATCGCAAGAGAGTTAAGCCAAAGCTCCGTTGACATGGCGCGAATCATATCCGGGCCACTACTCTTTGGTGCCGCCCCCTTAGGCATTCCGTGTCGCAGTTCATACGCTGCTGCGAGGAAGCTGTTACGCACGCTAGGGCTCTCCTTTTGATATCCAATCTGTTCAAAGACATCCGCTAATAGTTCCTTAGCGGCAACATTGTTGGGCTCGGCGTAAACCAACTTATTCAGTATCTCCATCGCCAAGCGGTACTTACCCTCGCTGTGCAACCGTTTGCCTTTCGCGATGATCTTCTGGCTGCCGCCCATCATCTCTACATATAGAGGGGCCGAGTCCTGCGGCGAGAGGGGAATTAGAGTAGCGGGATTGGCATCCCAATACCCGAGATACCGATTTATCACAGCGCGGCTGTTGTGCTCTTCTGAGCCGTGATAGCTGCGAGCAGCCCACTGCTCTTGCAGACTTTTGGGGAGTGTGTAAACGTTATGAATTTCGTTGATGGTTACGCCCAAGTTAGCCTGGTGTAGCACCTCGTTGTTGAGATACGCATACGCGTCTCGTTGTGTCCGCATTACTTCCTTTATGCGGTCGTTACCGAACCGTGGCCAGCTATGTGAGGCAAACATGACCTCGGCATCCTGCCCATAACGATAATACGCAGCATTGATGTGCTTAGACCAAGCCAAGGCGTCTCGAACAAGAGCGCCTCTTAGGGTGTAAATGTTGTGGATCGTCCCGGTAATATTCTCCGCCGCCCAGAATGCTTTTAATTCCGGGAAGTAGGTGTTCATTTCAGCGGGAGCCTCCGTACCTGGCGTGTTTTGAAACTCCATCTTCACGCCGTCTATCGTAATCTCCTCAAAATCTTTGGTGACTAAGCGACTTGGTTCGATTAGGCCCAGCGTTCCCGCAGCGGTATTCTTGCCGATCGATTGGTCGACGTGGCCGAAAGGGCTCCGTGGGAGTAACACCCCGTATTGAAAAAACATGCGGCGGTTCATGGCGTTGCCCGCATAGACATTCTCGGCGACCGCATGTTCCATAAAACCAACCGGAGCGATGACTGGTACCTTGCCGCTCTTTACGTCCGCCTCATCGACTACCCCGCGCACCCCGCCGAAGTGATCGGCGTGCGAATGCGAATAGACGACAGCCACCACTGGGCGCTTACCAAGCTTCTCGTTAATTAAGTCGAGCGCGGCCTTCGCGGTTTCCTTCGCGGTGAGTGGATCGAAAACGATCCAGCCGGTATCGCTTTTAACGAAGCTGATGTTAGCAAGGTCGAAGCCGCGCACCTGATAGATCTTGCCGGGCAAAACCTCATAGAGTCCGTAAGCCATGTTAAGTATGGCCTGCCGCTGCAAAGAGGGATGAATGCTGTCAAAATCCTTGCCTTGAAGTAAATAATCGTAACTGCCCATGTCCCAGGCTACGTTGCCTGCCTCAGCCTTAATCTGCTTGTATTCCGGTGCAGCGATAAACCCTTTTTTCGCCTCTTCAAAATCACGCCTATCTTCAAAGGGGAGTGATTTTCGAAGGCCATTCTGAAGCTCCAAAGTGAACTTTGATGGCATCTTTCCTTTAGGGTCAAAGTGCTTGCCCTCCATCGCTCCTGGGTC
>JBIKWF010000177.1:0-5629 GCA_044356455.1 Bdellovibrionota bacterium
ACGTGCCAGTATGGGGGATCGTGCGGCACCATAGGGGCCCGCCCCCCCCACCAAGATGCCGCACCCCTAGGTAGGGCGCGCCGTCCCCGGCGTGCCGAATCAAATGCCACGGGGCATCCATTACCATTTACGATTTCGCAATCCGTGAATTGGCTAAACACATGGCCACGTGCCGGCGCGAGAGATCCTACGGCTACGTATCTAAGGAGTGCACCTAAATCCTAACGCTCTCAGCCAAAACCGCTCCCTTACCAAGAGCGTACAAAGTCCAGCGATAGCCACTACTAGCATCCCCGCCATTAATCACGATGCCCCACCCCGGGAGCGGCGGGCTTTGCTGACCATCACTCAAGAGTTTTAGTCTTCGGCCATCGGTAGTGAGAATCACATCCACACCCTCCATCCGCTCATCCCAGGAAAGCGGGCGCTTCGGCTGGCTCGCCGCAGGCGCGGGATAGCGCGAGGAAACAATCTGGGCCACATCTACCCGAGCGGGGAGCGCTTCAAGCGTATCAAATTCCATAGACCTACCTGCGTTCAAGATCGACTAAAAATTGGACCCATGAAGAAAGGGCAAAATAAAAAGCGACAAAAAAAAAGGACATGGTTTCTAAGAAACCATGTCCCTTTGTTAGACTATCGAGAGACTCAGTACAAGCCAGGGCCTTAGAAGCTGAGCCTTAAAGGCCCCCTCGCTCTACATCCATCGAAAGCAAAGCAGCCATCTGGCCCGCGCGCTATGCTATCGCCCGCCTCTCGTACCCCAAGAACTATACAGTCGTAGGATTAATCGTCTCTTCGATCTGCATACCGAAGAACGGCGCAGGACCCTTTCGGACATCCTTCATCATATCAGCCGCTTCTTTAGTCTCTACAGTCGAAAACTGGATAACCGGCTCGCCGCGCGCGCCAGGCTCGCCAATGTTAGTGGCAACTAAGAAAAGATCGCCTGCAACGGCGTCGTTCTTAGGAATGAGGCGCACAATGCTCACCGCAAGTTTCTTTTGGTCAGCAGCACGCTGCGCGGTCTTCTTGAGCTCCTCAACGGTCTTCCCCGTTACCCACTGATTGCGTCCTGGACCAGGGCACGCGTAGATCACGCGGCCGCTATCAATCATGCGCTCAAGTTCGTACAGAAAATCAATTGACATAAGCTCCTATCCCCAACCCAATTCAATTATGTTGAACAGGCTTTAAACCTCTTGGCTTCAAGATCAAAAAAGCTTCGGTAGAAACTTCTCTAATCTCGCTCCCCGATAGTTCCTATCGGCAGCGCCTCTGAAAAAAACAAGCTTCGAAACGCCAAATCCGCCAAACAATTTGCCAAACAGCGCTTTGAATTTTTCATCCAAAGCATCGGCAAGCGTAAGACCACTACTAGGCCTTACTTACCAGCCGCGGCCTTGCTAGGAGCAGGCTGCGTTGCAGGCATGCTCGCATTCTCTTGATCGATGCGCTCTTTGAGCTCCTTACCGACCTTGAAGAAAGGCAGCTTCTTCGGTGGCACGGCGATCTTCTCGCCTGTCTTTGGGTTACGCCCCTGGTAAGACTGGTATTGCTTCACGACGAAGCTACCAAAGCCGCGGATCTCAATGCGACCACCACTCACCATGGTGTCCTTCATGCGCTTATAAATGAGATTAACGATCTCCTCAGACTGGATAACGTTAAGCCCAGAGCGTTCTGCAAGCCTTTCAATCAATTCCGACTTATTCACGGGAAAAGTCTCCAAATTCAGATAAACCAGCGCCCAAAAAACTCACCGGCAAAAAAACATCAAAAGAAAAAACCAGACGCTTAGATAGATTTACTCATCACGAAATCACCGATAACTGAAAAGAAGCTCATCAATGATTTCAATATCCTAGCAAAAATCTCTAACGCACTACTCTTGAGATGTCAAAAGGTATTAAAATGGTTACATATTTCTCTAAAACACCACTCTAACCTACCGAACAAACTCAGTAATCGACTAAGGCCCTAAAAAACTTAACCCCCTGATTTAACTTTATTCTTCCAGACCTTAAAAACCGCTAATAGCGCTGTAATTTCGCTATAGCCTGAGCTAGGCGCGATTTAGCAAGAAAGTCTTTTTCTAACGAGGAGTTAAAGGGTACGGGGGTATCCAAGCTCGCGCAGCGCACAATCGGCGCGTCAAGAAGTTCAAAACAGCATTCTGTTATCCAGGCGGCGATCTCCCCTCCTATACCTCCAAAGAGAGTATCCTCATGGAGTATGAGCACTCGCCCCGTCTTCTCAGTCGCTTCCCGAATAGCTGCGTAATCGAGCGGGAGTAGCGTCCTTAGGTCCAATATGTGGAGTCCAGCCTGAGGGTGCGCCTCCGCATACTCAAGCGCCCAGTGCACTCCAGCGCCATAGGTGATGACACTTAGCCCATCTCCTTCGCGCACGACGCGCGCCTTACCAATATCTGTGGTGTAGTAGCCCTCAGGCACTTCTCCCGAAACACTGCGGTAGAGTCCCTTGTGCTCGAAATACATAACAGGATTGGGATCTTCGAGAGCGGCAAGGAGCAGCCCCTTAGCATCCTCCGGAAAGGCTGGGTAAACGACCTTAAGCCCCGCCGTGTGGCAAAACCACGCTTCGTTAGACTGAGAGTGGAAAGGCCCCGCGCCAGAGCCCGCGCCCGTGGGCATACGCACCACGACATTCGCCGATTGTCCCCAGCGGTAATAAGATTTCGCAAAGTTATTTACGATCTGATTGAAGCCGGAGCTCACAAAATCAGCGAACTGCATTTCCACCACCGAGCGCCGCCCCTTGATGGAAAGCCCAAGCGCGCTACCTAAGATAGCCGACTCGCAAAGCGGAGTATTTCGAATGCGCTCTTTTCCAAATTCCTGAGCAAAGCCCTCAGTAACCTTAAACACTCCGCCATACTCAGCAACGTCTTGCCCCATAATGACGAGATCTTGATGCTTCTTAAGCCCCTCCCTTAAGCCATCGGAAACTGCGTCTATAAAGCGCTTTTTCGTGCGAGGCGTTTCTGGACTCGGAATGCAAGGAGACCCGTCGTGCGGGGCATAAACGTCTCGCAGCTCATCCTCGGGGGTAGACACGTGCGCAGGCTCGGCCAAGGCCGCCTCAATCTCCACGTTAATCTCTTTCTTTAGAGACTCTCGCACCTCTTGAATTTCTGCCGCTGTCATCACACGCTTTTCAATGAGCTGCTTCTCAAACCTATCAATCGGATCTTTCTTGCCCCAAATCTCAAAGAGCTCTTTGGGAACATACTTTGTCCCAGAAGCCTCCTCATGCCCTCGCATTCTAAACGTCATGCACTCAATCAGGACCGGACGCGGACGTTCGCGCAAGGATTCTGCGTAGTGCGAAATCGTGTCATAGACAGTCAGAAGGTCATTACCGTCAATAGTAATCCCCTCCATTCCATAGCCCTTAGCTCTGTCTGAAATTCGCTCGCAGCGATACTGCTCTTCCGTCACCGTAGAGAGCGCATAACCATTGTTCTCAATAATGAAGATAACAGGCAGGTCCCAGACCGCGGCAACATTGAGGGCTTCATGGAAATCCCCCTCGCTCGTTCCCCCTTCGCCGCTAAAAACCATGCTCACTTTCTTTTCGCCCGCAAGCTTTGAAGCAAGAGCAATTCCATCCGCCACGCATAGCTGGGGACCCAAATGAGAAATCATGCCGACGATATGGAATTCATTAGTCCCAAAATGGAATGACCGGTCGCGGCCCTTAGTAAATCCGCCGGCATTGCCCTGCCACTGCGAAAAAAGTCGCTGAAGAGGAATATTGCGGGAAGTAAAAACTCCTAAGTTCCGGTGCAAGGTGAGAATGTATTCGTCGTTCTTAAGAGCCCGCGCGGCGCCCACGGAGATAGCCTCCTGGCCAATGCCAGAAAACCATTTGGTAATTTTCCCCTGCCTGAGGAGAAGCAGCATCTTCTCTTCAATGAGGCGCGGTTTTACGAGGCTTTGATAAAGGCTCCTAAGTAGCTCTGGTGCATGAGCTCGCTGTTCAATGTGTCCATTCTCACTGCGCCCATTCGCATGCGCTACTTGTGACTTTACAACTTGAGCGTTTTTAACTTTTTGTGTGCTCACAGGCCCCCCTCGGATGAACTTGGGGAGGCTAGCTCAGAACTCTCGTTCTCGGTAGTGAGGTGTGAAGTTCCGGAAACCGAGGGCTTTAAAATACCGCGTCGTTACATCTTTCAGCCCCCTACCCAACGTCGGATGGTAGGGCGCCCTGTCCCCAGGGCGCCGCACGATCTCCCGCCCCGGAACGATCTCCCCCTCAAACCCAACTATGAAGCAAAGGCTTCCGCGCCTGAGAAGAAATAATCTCACTCTCTCGGTCTAAAAACTCATCCCAACGCTCTTCGCACGCGTCTTCGTTCCCCGAAACAGCCGCCGCCTTACGGGCAGTCTCAAGAAAAATCCTATAATGCCCCTGCTCCGAAGCCCAAAGGCCTCGGTACAATTTCGTAAGAACGGCGTCCTTACAGCAGCGCCCAAGAATCTCAAAGCGCTCGGCCGAACGCGCCTCGATCATGGCAGAAACCAGGAGTCTATCGATTACCTCCAAAGGCCCCTCCCCCCTACGCACTAGCTGACGAAGTTGCTGGGCGTATTCGCTCCGATGCCCCTTCGACATGACGCCGCCGTATTTCTCGAGAAGCTTAAGAACCGTAGCAAGGTGATGTACCTCGTCCTTCGCTATAGCGCTCAGCACCTTAGTCCACCCTTCGGGAGGATGGGCGGAAGGCCAGACCAGTAAAAGATCAAGTGCATTAAGCGCCGCCTTTTTCTCAAGGTGCGCATGGTCATTAAGAAGCTTAACCGGATCTTCTAAGGCAACTTCGGCCCAGGCATCAGGGGTCACTTTACGAAGCGGCAGCTCTTTTCGGGGCGTTTCCATGGGGTATCTCTACCCTATATCCATCCCCCAATAAAATCATGTCATGGCGCCCCAATCCGCCCTTGCCCAAAGGCAGGCCCACGGCGCCGAAAGGTCCCAGAATCCGCCCCTTCCCCACTTCCCCGCGAAATCCCCCACCTCCCACTCTTCCGTCCAAGGCTCTCTTAAGGTAGTAACGTGGCTGAAAACTCTCGTTGGAGAAAACCTGTGTTCTCATTTTCAAGCGAAGACGTCGTCGGTACCCTCAAGAAGTCCGCTAACATTAATAGCGCCATCAAAAACTTCCTTAAGCGCCAAGCCGCTCAAGGCGGCGAAAGCTCGGCCAGATTCGCCAAAGACCTACGCGACGTCCTTTTGTCAAAGCAAGAAGCAGGAGCCCTCACCTTCGTTGACCGAAACGTCGAAAAATTCTCCCCCCATCTTTTGGCAATTGGCGCATACGCACACGCCGAACTTGTTGATAAAGTCGCAGGCAAAATCGTAACAAAATACGCCGACGATTTTAACAGCACCTACACCTCAAACGGCGAAGAGATAAAAGTCTCGAACCAGACTAAGTTCAATTCAATAATGAAAAACGCCGCCTCAGAGATCGGAGCCGATCTAGAAGAAAGTGGCTTTGCTGATTCTCAATTCCTAAGAGCGATTGTGCTGAACGCCATTTTCGAACCTCCCGTCCTCAAGACAGGTGTTGAAGAAGGCCTGCTCTAAGAAATTACAC
>JBIKWF010000034.1:0-36805 GCA_044356455.1 Bdellovibrionota bacterium
CGTCTATGAGTAGTATCGCTGCCGTAAGTACGGCCCTCCCCAAATTCCGCTTTACCAGAGAACAAATTACGGAAGAGGCCAAGCGCTGGCTTTCTGCTAAGCCCCAAGAGTCCAAGGTCTTTGAACGTTTCCTCAGTGCAGTAAAAATTGACTCGCGCTCATTTGTCATGCCGCTTGACGCCATCGTCGCGCTTGGAGGCATGTCCCAAAGAGCCGAAGTATTCGAACGCGAGGGCCTACCTCTTGGACAGGCCGCGGTAACCTCCGTGCTTTCAGCCGCCGACATAAAGCCTAAAGATATCGATGCGATTATCTTTACTTCCTGCACCGGCTCTCTCATTCCTACTCTTGATACTCACCTCATCAATACCCTGGGGTTTAATCCCTCGGTTCTGCGTGTCCCCATTTACCAGTATGGCTGTGCCGGAGGCGCCTCAGGCCTTGCGCTTGCGCACGAGCTCTGTAAAGCGGGTAAACGGGTTCTACTAGCTTCAGTGGAAATCTGCTCGCTGGAGTTCCAACGAGGAGATGTAAGTGGCGGCAATCTTTTAGGCGCAGCACTCTTTTCTGATGGAGCCGCAGCGGTAATCATCACGCCCGAGCAAAAGGGGGTTCAGGTAATCGACTCTACCTCTATCCTTATTCCCAACAGCCAACCCCTTATGGGTTATGACATGTGCGACGACGGTCCTCACCTAAGGCTCCTCAAAGAGCTGCCTTCTGTGCTCGCTGCCGCCTCTCGCGAACATATTCCTCCTTTCCTCAAGAAACATGGACTCACTCCCAAAGACGTAACGTCTTGGCTCTTCCATCCCGGCGGAGTCAAAATCCTTGAAGTTCTTGAAGAAGCCTTTGAGCTCAAGCGCTCGCAAGCGCAGTGGTCTTGGGACGTGCTCGCTCAGTACGGCAATATGTCTTCAGCAACTGCATTGTTCGTGCTTGATGGGTACATGAAGGATGCTCCTCCCGGGTATGCCCTCATGCTTGGCGTCGGACCTGGCCTCTCCGTTCAACTTCTCCTTATGAAGAACAATCCTTAATACGAACTATGAACTCAGCCTCACCTTCAGCGCCGCTCTATCTCATTTACGCCATCCTTGTGCTGCTTACCGCGCTTCAGCGCTTGTGGGAGCTCTCCTGCGCGCGGCGTCACAAGGCCTCGCTGAAAGGAGTGAATCTGCAAGCCGGCGAGCCCGAGGGCGCCTACCTCCAGATGGTCCTCGTGCACGTTCTATGGTTCGTAGGACTCGTGATTGAACCCATCATTACGCATCGCACCCCACCGCTTTGGCTTGCATGCACGGGGGCTGTGCTTTTGCTAAGTGGCCAAGCCATTAGAATTTGGGCTCTTCGGACGCTTGGAGTGAGATGGAATACCCGAGTACTTGTCCCCTCCCAAGACCATGCTGAACATTTCATTGTCGGGGCTGGACCCTATCGCTTGGTGCGTCATCCCAATTACGCAGCAGTCATCATTGAGATTATCGGACTCCCCTTAGTAGGCGGCGCATACTTTACTGCCGTTCTTGGTACGATTCTGAACGCACTTATTTTGAAAAGAAGAATCGCCTACGAAGAGCGAGCACTCTTTGCTTTACCTAATTACCGCGAGACCGTAGGCAAAAATCCACGCTTTTTTCCGAGGCTGAGCTCGCTTCGTGCGGTGATTTCAGGGGCGTAGCTTGAACTTGGCAAAAGAGACTTTTCTCGTCTCGTTCTTCTCGACGTGCTTTTGCTTATTTTCTGCTCGCTGCGACGAACCTAGCTGCGGAAAGAATTCCTATCGAGGTCCTATAAGCCATCCACAGCCAGCTTCCAGCACCTTAGGTCTTCTTTCGGCTTTTTGCTTTGCTCTCCCAGAAATTCCGAATCACTGGCAATGAAAGAGTTGAAAGCAAAAAGCCAGAAGTGGGAACAAGTGCATCGAGATAAGGGCGCGCGGAGCCGAGCACTACAAAAATGAGAATCATAGTTACGTAGGTAACCGAGGTAACTCCTAGCATACGGATCCTACTGGTTTCCCACGCTTTATTGAGCTCTACTCTTTCGTTCCTCACGGATATCTTACGGAGCTCCTCTTCAATATGAGCGAGGCGAACTTCAAGTTCTGAAGCCTGGGGGGAGGACAATGTGGATGACTGCATAGAGAAGCCCCATAATTACAAATTCAAGCGCTCCGTTTCTTGATGGTACTGCCTTTCAACAACACGATAAAGGCATCGATAGCGCCGTGATGGGTGCGCGTCTTTAAGAATGACACCTATTCATTTCGCACAATTCCTAGTCATCAACCCTTGCTGCCAAAGTTAGAATTTCAGTAATACCCGTTTGCCAGGGAAGTATTTCTACATTGTGGATCTTCATTGGGCGCGCCGCTCGCGAGATGCAAAAAAGTCTTGCATGCTCGTTCTCGCGCGCAAATTCCTGGAGTTCGACCAGGTCACGCTCTTCGATTATTTCCTTTGATTTCACTTCAATCGCAATGGGAGGCTTGTGGAGACCCCGATCGATAATGAGGTCGACTTCTACTCCCGCCGCAGTTCGCCAACTATAGAAGGCGCGCTGGGTCTTTAGATAACTCCGCTGTCTGAAGAATTCAGTGATCACAAAATTCTCAAAGAGCGCACCATACCTCCGAGTCCCTGCGCGCACCTCTGCGAGCTGCTCGCCCAAAATTGCGTTTAGGACCCCGCAATCAAAGAAGAAAAAGCGCGGCATCTGCTGGAGCTGCGCGCGTACCGAACGATTCCATGCAGGAAGCTCAAAGGCGAGGAGCGTATCCACCAAGATAGAAAAGTAGTCTCGAACAGTCTGATCAGAAATTCCCACCTCCCTACCAATTGCCGAGAATTTTATCTGCTTTCCATTCATTTGAGCCGCCACCGAAAGAAAGCGGTGAAAAGGTTCTAGTTTTCTTACAAGTCGCTCTCCTTGGATCTCTTCTTTCAAATAGGTCTCAACATAGCTGGAGAGGAGGCCTGATGTCCCAACGCTGTCGAGATAGAAACGCGGGAGAGTCCCATACTGGAGAGCACGCTCCAGATGGATCTCAAGTTCCAAAGCGGAAATGGGGTGAAGCTCTAGCGATAGTGCTCGCCCTGCGAGAAGATTGGCTCCTCCCCTTTTGAGTTTTCGAGCGCTCGACCCAGTCAGAATGAACTGTATCCGCTTGGGAGCCTCCTCAAGTAGCGCATGAACTTCATCAAGGAGCTCAGGCATTTTTTGAACTTCGTCGACTAGCACGACGACTGGCTCCGGCCCCAGTGATAACTGATACAGGACATCACTCTTAAAGAGGCCCGGATTGGTGCGATAACGAGCTTGGTTTGCGAGACTAAGCAGGTCAATGTCGAGTGTTCTGGCTCCATCCTCACGGCGCCCCTGCAGGTAGTCCTTTGAGAGCTTGGACTTGCCGGTACCCCTAGGACCAAAAAGAAACGTAGATAGACCACCCGCCAGAGAGTCGATTAAACTAAGTTTTCTCGATATCATAAGTCGAATTATAGTCGTTTTCTCGACTTTGGCAAGCGTAACTACCTGAAACAAGGTAAGTCAAAGTTTTGCCGCTGTTAAAACCATCCCTCAAGATATCGAGCCACTTGAACACACCCAATAGAGACTCCCAAACCCCATCTCGGACAGACCCCTAAGCAGCGCACTCGTGCTATATTCCTTAGACACTATGCAACCACCCGCGCGACAACAATTACCCTCCCTCAGATCCAGCGTTTGGCAGGGGAGGTCCGCATCCCAACTCGAGAAATAGAGCTGCTCTATTCTGGGTTAGAAACTACGCCACAAGAATGCGCGCGAGGGTTCTGCGCCCTCGCCTCCATTGTCGGCAGACTTTGCCCTCGCGATCAGATTACTTTTCCCGGAAGTTTGGCGCGAGTTCTCCGATGGCCGTATCTCCGATTATGGAAGGTTTTTCGGCGGTGGTTAAGACGCGCCTTGGCGACCCACAATTTGATATCTTAAAAGACACCCTTGAGCGGCGAGAGCCAATTCACCTCACTCTTGAACTGGTAAAGATTATTCCGCCTCGTAGTCGGCTCTCCTTTAATTAGGGAGCCTTAAGGAAACGAAAGTTTCACCCGCTCTTTGTGTTATTCGGCGTATTGGTAAAGTGGAACTATCAAAAACATTCAAGGCTTTCTGGTAGGCCTATGGCAGGACAATTGGTGCAATAATAAGCGCTCGCTTGACCTGCACTACGTTTGTTCGACCAGCAATCCAGGCAGCAAACCAGAAAGGACGAGAATCCATCGCCGGGGAGAGTTAAAAGTGCCTCTGAAGTTTCGCCTTCAATGCCCGTGCCCGCTCAGGGCTTTTTGACACCTTAAGACTGCAGCGCCCCTTTAGCTTAAACAGATTGGAGAAGAGCTCAATATCGAGCTGCTCTATCGCCTGGATGGAATCAAAAAAGAACTTAAACTGCCTCGCGATTAAAGGGGGAAAGTTAACTTCAATTATGTAAGGCCCCCCAACCCAGAGCGCATAGCCCTCACGCGGCAGGTCGTGATTGACGGAGCAGGTGGAGTGAAACCCATCAATCTCAATCAAGCGCTTTCCATAACGGTCGAGAAACGTATCGTTCCCATACAGCATGAAAAGCTCAAGCCCTCGGCTCGTCAACCCCTCCATAACCCTTTGCTCAGTGTCTGGCATACCAATCGAGTACCAAGGGTGCGAATTAAACGCGTACAGTTTTTTTGATTTCGTTTTCTCGCCTAATTCAACCAAGACGTCAGTCCATAGCGGGTCGAGCTGCAACAATGAACCAGCTTTGAACTCGCGAGCGAGCGCAGCACCTTCTGGAAACTTCGTTGCCTGACTTTGGCCCGTGAAATAGTTCTTCTTAAGCAGATCTGAGAACCGCATGGTGTGGCTAACCCAAATGCGATTGAGGCTCAGCATTCCCGATTCCCGCACGAGCACCTGCGCCGTGAGCAGCAGCGCTACCGTGCGGTACAAATTCTGCGGAGAAACCTTGACCTGGTACTCTGAAACAATCCGCTCCTTAAGCTGGTGCATCGAGAGCGGATGCTCCCGGCCAAGAAGCTCGATAATTGCGCTTTGAATGGGATGAAGGGGGTCAAGTACAGCCATGCTGCCATTTTGCCTAATTCTTATATTTTAAGAAATCCACCATTTTTCTTAATAAATTTGATTAGCCCCAGGGCGCGCGTATAGTCATGGTAAGGACAACAGCGCTTGGAGGCTCTCCAGTATGATACGCGTAATTCTAAAATCTTTGCTTCTCTCGGCGACGGTAGCCAGCTACCTGAGCGTGCTGCCAGCGAAGGCAAACGATACACTTCTGAAACCCCGAATCGGATTTACTACCTCGCTCACGGGCGACGGCGCTATTTCCGGGAACGAGATGAGAAATGCAGCGCTCTTAGCAAACGAGATACTTGCCAAGAATACCTTCGATATAATCTTTGAAGACGAGCGCTGCTTAGGAGCGCCTGCTGCTGCAGCTGCTATGAAGCTCACCACTATCGATAAGATAGATTACGCGATGGGCTTTTTTTGCAACGTTTCGCTGCTCACCGCGGCTCCGATCTATGTCAAAGCGAAGGTGCCTCTCATAAGCACGTGCGCTACCACCATGGATACGCCCGAGGTGGGAGAGCGGGTCTACCGTCTCTTTCCCGCCGACCAACAATCTATTCCCGTGCTGTACAAGCACGTCGCAACAAAGGCCCAGCATGTAGGTATCTTGGCCGAGGAAGACGCCTATGCACAGATGTTGAGCAGAGAATTTGAGCGTGTGAATGCCGCGGCCGCTGCGCCTCTTAAACTAACTACTGAGGACTATCCCTTTGAAAGCGTCGATTTCCGGGCCCTGATATTGAGGATGAAATCAAAGGGCATCGACACGCTATTTATTGACAGCGCAACCGAGTCCACATTCATTCGCATCGTGCGGCAAATGCGAGAACTCGGCTTCGCGCCACAAATTGTGGGGGTGTACACACCCGTTTCAGAAATCGCACGGAAAGAGCTAGGCCAGCTCCTTGAGGGTGCAGTAGCAGTCACGTTGCCAGATTTTGAAGCCCGCACGAAAAACCCCCTGGGACGTGAGCTGATGCGGGAATATGTCCGGCGATTTGGCACTCCTCAGTCAGCGTTCCCAGTCGTACTCACCACATTTGAGGCCATGCGTCTCGTGACGCTGGCGCATGAGACGAGACGACCCATTCAAGAAGTGGTGCGGGACCCGGCGATCCTTGAGAAAAGCCTTATCGGAGAATATGAGTTCGATCGCAACGGAGCAGTGAGCCGGATTGAATTCGAGCTCAGAGTAGTTAAAGGAGGTAGGGTTGTGAAGCTTCCCGAGATAAAACTGGAGCGCTAAGGGCAGTCCCGTCACCAGACCTTCCAGGAACACTCAGAGATAAAAGTAAGCCCAGAAACCAATCGCTCTCTGTCGGCGGTCGACGCGGAGCTAAACGCATGGATCGCAAACCCGCACGTCCTCTCGCGTGACCCGTATCAACTTGCCTAAGATATAAATTAAACGGGGGCGAAAGCCCCCCCCAGTGAAGGATGTAAATCGCGGCACCTTTAGGTTGCCCGTACTGACACATAGGTGACAAATAGTTCCGGACACATAGGTTACACTTTGCCCCACTTTTGGGGAGGGAGCTTATGGGATGGAAGGAATGCTCTATGGTGGATGAAAGAATGAAGTTTGTAGCTCGGCTTCTGGAGGGGGAGGCTATGACAAGCCTCTGCGAGGAGTTCGGGGTATCAAGAAAGACCGGATATAGGATTTTTAATCGTTCAAGGACGCCCTCTCGCTGCTCAAGCATTCGGAATTCGACAGGTTGATGATGAATCCTGGCTCGTTACCTTTATGGACTATGACCTAGGATATTTTGATACTGATAGTAAAACTTTTGAAGCGCTGCCTAACCCCTTCGGTGCTAAAGTGCTACCTATGTCTTACTAACTATCTGTTACCTATGTGTCCGGTACGGATAAGGTGACTGATGGCGGAGCTGACCGGACAACACTCGCCCACTAGCGGTTCAACCTTCAGATTTCACAAATTTAAATTTAGCGGGGGCGAAAGCCCCCCCGGTGAAGGATGTAAATCGCGGCACCTTTAGGTGACGGATGGCGGAGCCGACGGGACTTGAACCCTGCAAGGAAGAAATGCTCGCCAGCTCGCGTTTCTATCTTCCCATTACGTGCTCTATGTTTGCCCGCTACGCTACGCAAACCCGCACGTCCTCTCGCGTGACCCGTATCAACTTGCCTAAGATATAAATTAAACGGGGGCGAAAGCCCCCCCAGTGAAGGATGTAAATCGCGGCACCTTTAGGTGACGGATGGCGGAGCCGACGGGACTTGAACCCGCGACCTCTCGCGTGACAGGCGAGCGTTCTAGCCAGCTGAACTACGACTCCGCAACTAACAGATAAGCCCTACGGCAAAAAAGCTATTCTGACCGAGCTGATCTGTTAACTACGCAGTGAGGCCGGAAAGGTATAGTAATCTTGGCAGCATAGCAAGACTTCCCGACCAAAGAGACGGTTTGATCCAGACTTTCACCAAGTGCTATAAGTCCCTTATATCGTGAAATAATCTTGGGTTCAGGGAGGCCCTTCACTGTGGCAGATTTTGATCATGTTTCTGTAGACCAAAAGTGGCAGCGCTACTGGGAAGAAAATAAGACCTTTAAGGCCCAGGCCCCCTCCGCTAAAAAGTTCTATTGCCTCGACATGTTCCCTTACCCCTCAGGCTCGGGCCTGCATGTAGGCCACCCTCTTGGCTATACCGCCACGGATATTGTCTCGCGCTACAAACGCATGCGCGGATTCTCTGTCCTACATCCGATGGGTTTTGACGCCTTTGGTCTCCCCGCAGAACAACATGCCGTATCGACCGGGGAACACCCGAGCGGCATCACTATGCAGAATTGCGAAGTCTTTACTCGGCAACTGAAAATGGTTGGCCTTAGTTATGATTGGGACCGCAATCTTGCGACGTGCACGGTAGATTACTACCACTGGACCCAGTGGATCTTTCTTAAGCTCTACAATTCATATTTTGATGAGAAGACGCAAAAGGCGTGCCCCATCAGTGAGCTTCCTATTCCTGATGCAGTAAAGAAATCAGGAACCAAGGCCATACTCGAGTTCCAAGCGGAGCATCGCCTCGCCTTTTATGCGGACGCCATGGTCAACTGGTGTCCTGCTCTTGGCACCGTGCTCGCGAACGAAGAGGTAATCGACGGCAAATCAGAGCGCGGAGGACACGACGTCATCCGCAAACCGATGAAACAGTGGCTGCTGAGGATTACGAAGTATGCCGAGCGCCTCATCAGTGAATTAGAGGGCATCGATTGGCCTGAAAACATTAAGGAGCAGCAGCGCAATTGGATCGGAAAGAAGCTGGGCGCTGAAATCCATTTCAAAGTTGAGGGCACGAGCGAAGAGCTTGTCGCTTTCACCACGCGCCCCGATACCCTCTTTGGGGTCACGTTCTTCGTAATTTCTCCTGAACATGCGCTTGCCGACAAAGTAGTAAAGCCGGAATGCCGCGCCGCAGTTACCGCCTATCGCGAAGAGGCCAAAAAGCTGAGTGACTTAGCGCGCACGATGGAGAACCGCAAAAAAACGGGCGTCTTCACGGGCTGTTATGTCATTAACCCGATTACGAACGAGAGAGTTCCGCTTTACCTGGGTGACTATGTCCTCATGTCCGTAGGGACCGGCGCCGTGATGGGCGTGCCGGCTCACGACGAACGTGACTTTGAATTTGCGCGCACCTTCCGCATTGATATTCGGCCCGTGCTCGCGCCTGCTGATGATAAATCAGAAGTGCGCCAAGCCGTAATTGAGGGCGAAGTGGCGTGGACGGAACCTGGGGTAATGCTTCCAAGTAGCAGCCCCGTGGCCAAGGAACTCGGCGTCGAGGGCAAGCCCAATCTGGAGGCTGCAAAACTAATTGTAGGCTGGCTTGAAAATAACAAACTAGGTAGGCCCACGGTAACTTACAAGCTGCGGGATTGGCTCTTCTCTCGTCAGCGTTACTGGGGCGAACCCATCCCGGTAATTCACTGGGAGGACGGAACCTCTACCGCTCTCGACGAATCTGAACTTCCCTTAAAACTCCCCGAAGTAGCAGATTACAAGCCCTCTGATGGCGGAGAATCACCTCTCGCTAAGGCTACCGATTGGCTCATCGTGCGCGATGAGAAGACTGGCCGGATGGGGCGAAGGGAAACTAACACCATGCCGCAATGGGCGGGCTCGTGTTGGTACTACCTGCGCTTTATTGATCCTAAGAACGGCAAGAAGGCCTGGGAGCCTGACCTTGAAAAGGGCTGGATGCCGGTAGATCTGTATGTCGGCGGCGCAGAGCATGCCGTGTTACATCTTCTCTATGCCCGCTTCTGGCACAAAGTCCTTTTTGACCTTGGGCATGTGAGTACCCGGGAGCCATTCCAGAAGCTCTACAATCAAGGAATGGTGCTCGCCAACGCCTACAAGAACGGCCGCGGCGCACTGGTACCCACCGATGAAGTCACTGAGGGCGAAGACGGCGTTCCTAAACATGCCAAGACGGGTGAAGCGCTCGAAAGAATCATTGCCAAGATGTCAAAGTCGCTTCGTAACGTGGTGACTCTTGATGAAATCATTGGGCAATACGGAGCCGACACGTTCCGCATGTATCTCATGTTTATGGGACCGCTAGATGTGTCCCGAGTATGGGATTCGCGCGCCATTGTAGGCGTGCACCGCTTCCTTAAGCGTGCCTGGACCTTCGTGGCCGGGAGTGAAGATAAAGGAGTGCGCCCCACAGTCGAAGCTTCTGCGGAGTCCAAGGAAGTACAAAAGGCTCTGCATCGGCTAATCCACAAAGTCGGGGCAGATATCGAGTCCATGTCCTTTAATACTGCCGTATCGAGCATGATGGAGTTCTTAAACTCCGTTTCCGATAAGCAGTTCTCGCGCGAGTCTCTTTCAAAGTTTGTGCTCGTACTTTCGCCCTTCGCCCCACATGCAGCGGAAGAACTTTGGCAGCGTCTTGGTAACAAGACGACCTTGGCATATGAGGCCTGGCCTTCGTACGACGAAAGCTTGCTAAAAGATGACGTCGTAACGGTGGTGGTGCAAGTGAATGGTAAGAAGCGTGCACTTCTCGAGGTTGAGGCGACGATAACCGAAGCTGCTCTTAAGGCCTTGGTAATTGAACGCATGGGCGCAACGGAATACAAAGTAAGCGAGGCGGATCAGTTCTTTACGGTGCGGACGCCGGGGACGAATGTGCCGAAGCTAGTAAATGTGGTGAAGCGGTAACTTGCGCGACTACTTGCCGCCAGGGCGCAAGCAAGAATACTCGGCGAAAAACCGTAAAATTGCTTAAAATTTTTTTGGACCACAAAGGACGCTAAGGACGCAAAGAAAGCTCAATTAAAACTACCTGTTCTTCCCCCTCTCAACAGAGAGCGGGGAAGCTTACAGAGCGGACTTTTTCAGAGATTCCTCAGTTACCTTTTCTCATTCGACCTAAGGAACACTGAGAGCCCGTACCCTGCAATCGCAAAACACGCAGCCAAAAGGAACGCGAGGTCCAAGCGACTCCCCATGCCGCCTACCCCAATAAGAAGTGCCGCACTCGCAAGCCAAGGCCCAAGCGAGCGCGCCACTCCCATGAATAGAAACGTCTGAATTCCCTGCAGCGAATACCGAGTCCCCTCTTCGGCGCGTTCTCTGAGGATAATAGGCAGGGTCACAAAAAGTCCCACTACAATAGGTCCGTGAAGAAGCTGTGTAAGAACTGCAACTAGGAGAGAGTCCGACACACAAAGAAGCAAAGTCCTCATCGCTATGGCTAGAATGGCGCCAAGCACAATCCGCTCCGCACCGATGCGCTGGATGAGTCTCCCCGTGAAGGGCATCAAGATAATTTCAGCGACAACCCCTAGGTTGAAAATGAGGCCGAGGGCCCCAGGCTGGGCCCCAATTTCTTGCAGATGACGCGGGTAAGTATTGTAAAAAATTGCGAGCCCCAAAGTCGCAACCGCTGCGGGCCATAGCACTCCGACAAGGGGTGGTTTGAGGGTCAGCTTAAGGGCTTCAAGCGAAGGAGCTCCCACGACGGGCGGGCTTTCGGGCCCTGAAACAAGCATCGCCGAACATAGCGCCGCAAGCAGCGTCCCTGATGATACGCCTGCGACAAAGAATAAACTAAGCGTCTCTGTCGACGGGGCAAGGAGTGCACAAATAAGCGAAGGAAAGACGAAACCAAAGCTTCCGTAGATACGAATCTTCTGAAACTCGTGACGCGCCCCGGCACCAAGAAGCAGCAAGGTATGAGCATCAAGCAAAGAGAGCGCGGGAAGATAGCAGCTAAAAAAGCAAAAGGTGATAACAAACAGGATCGGAATGGAGCCCCCAAGGAGCCACAAGGGAGCGAGTAAACTTGCGCCGGAAAAGGCAGCTACCAGAAGCCACTTCACACTCCATCGTCTGTCAGCAAAATGCGCTACTATGAGGGGAGAAAAGAGCGCTGCAATTCCTAATCCACTTAAAATAAAGCTGTTGGCAGCATCCGAAACGCCCTGAGCTCGAAGAACAGGGGGAAGAAAAGGCAACAAGAGACCGTAGGCTAGGAAAGCGGCAAAATAGAGTAACTTAAGATGAGCCATGGGTCCTTGAGGCAACGCGCGTACCTCTAGACCATCGCAAGCACTTACTTTTGACGCAACAATCCCTTGCCAAGTTTTACAATTGATTCCGAGAATTCTCGAACAAAGGGAGGCTGAAGGCGCGTATATTGCCAATGGAGCTTAATGACTGCCCGCTCCCTCGGGGCAAGCTCTACGAGAATGCCTCTTTTCAAGAGATCAGCCGCTTGGAACTCTGGAACAAGGCCATAGGCAAGGCCTCGCTCTACCAGACTTACAAATCCCTGAGACGAGGGGACCAAATGATGCGGGAACAAGAGATCTCCCATACCAAGGTGCCCTTTTAAGAACTCCGAGTGAAGCTCATCTCGGCGATTAAAGAGAACCGCGGGAGCCTGCTCCAGACTCTCTCTGGTAATCCCTTTCTTAAAATAGCGCGCACGGTATTTCGGAGTAGCCACAAGACGATAGACCATAGAACCCAAGTACTCAGAGTCGCAGCCGACGGGGGCCTTCGCGCGCGCACTTACGCATCCCGAAACCTCTCCTCTCCGAAGAAGCTCATCGGTATGCCGCTCGTCGTCTACCAAGATGTGGATGAGATTTGTTGGCTTCGAAAGAGCAGGCACCACGGCATCGAGAAACCACGAGGCTAAGCTATCGGCATTTACCGCTACCGAAAAGGTCGAGAAGCTCACTCCTTGCGCTCCTTCGAGCTCCCCTAGCACTCCCCGCTCCCAGCGCTCGACTTGCTGTGCATGATGCAGAAGAGCCCGCCCACTCTGGGTGGGACGCGGAGGAATCTCACGCACAAGTATCCTGTGTCCAAGAATGTCTTCTAGTGCCGCTATGCGCTGCGAAACTGCAGACTGGGTTATATGGAGTGCTTGCGCAGCCTTTGCAAAGCTCCCTTCGCGGAGCACCGTGCTAAACGCATGAAGATGATCGTAGTTCAGTCGCATGGGAGCATGTTCCGTATATTAATAAATCTAATGTCTCTAAAGTTTAATTACTTTTACTCATGATCTCAATTAAGTGCAATCTCACACGCAAGGAGAACTTACTTGCCATGGCACTTACTTCGGGACTTATCACTGGCTTGGGACTCATTGTGGCTCCTGGCCCCCAGAATCTTTATATTCTTTGGGCCTCTTCTCTTCGTCGCTGCACCGTCTGGGTAGTGCTGGCAGCCTTTCTCTCTGACACTCTGCTCATTGGCTTAGGTGCCTTCGGATTGGGAGGCGCTCTTTCGTCCTCTCCTACTTCGATGTGGTGGAGCACTCTGGCAGGCATGCTTTTTGTTGGCTTCTTCTCGATTCAGTCCGGCAGCGCTTTAATTGAGAGCCTCAGGAGAAGTCCCCTCCCCGCGCCATCGGTCGAGCGGCCTAAAAGTACGGCATCTCGTCGCTCACTCGTTGGAAAAGTTGCGGCATTTTCACTTCTTAATCCGCATGCGGTCCTTGATACGACCGTGCTCCTCGGCACCGCGAGCTCTGCCTGGGGCGAGCACTCCCCTGCATTTGCACTCGGAGCAATGGCTGCTTCTGGAATTTGGTTCTCGCTGCTCGGCGTGACTGGGCACCTCTTTGCGGGCACATTGGAGCGGCCCCGGGTGAGAAGCGCTCTTCACTTACTTTCTTTTTTATTTCTTTCAAAGACAGCAATAGATCTAGGTGCGCAGCTATTCTAAGCTGTCTCATTCTGACGCTCCCCGGAGACATAGCCGCGAGCACCTTATCGCCATGCGAGCTAGGAGTGTGTCCCGTAGAAACATTAATCTGCACTTTGGACAAAATCCGCAGGTGGGCTGTCCCGCTGCCACCACAACATGTAGTGGTGGAAGTTTTCTACGGGACAGACTCCTAGGTTCGCTTTATTCTACATGTGGTAGGGCGCGCTGTTCCGCCTCTGCCAGTAGGCGACGGCGAGACGCGCGCCCTAGCGTGCCGAATCAAATGCCCCGGGGCACCCATGAGCGGTTGCTATTTCGCAATCAGTGACGTGGGCGAATACAGGCCACGTGCCAGGACGAAAGTTCTTGCGGCACCGCGGGGACGCGGCGCCCTACCAAGGGGGCGAGACGCGCGCCCCGGCGTGCCGAATCAAATGCCGCGGGGCATCCATGAACAATAGCGAATTCGCAATCAGTGAGGTGGGCGAATACAGGCCACGTGCCAGGACGAGAGATCTTGCGGCACCGCGGGGACGCGGCGCCCTACCAAGGGGGCTCGCCTCTAGGTAGGGCGCGCCGTTCCGCCTCTTCCAGTAGGCGACGGCGAGACGCGCGCCCCGGCGTGCCGAATCAAATGCTGCGGGGCATCCATGAACAATAGCGAATTCGCAATCAGTGAGGTGGGCGAATACAGGCAACGTGCCGGGACAAGAGATCTTGCGGCGCCGCGGGGACGCGGCGTCCTACCTAGAGGCGAGCCCAGGACAGAGCGCCCTCACTCACCAGTATGACTCCCTAGACTCCCTTTAGCCCAAGCGCCTCGGCCTCTCCGCGCAGCGCTGCAATGACATTCGTCACATGCTGCGGAAGTTCAATCGCCAGTTCCTCTGCGCCGAGTTTAATATCATCTCGATTACAACCTCGCGCAAACGCCTTGTCTTTCATTTTCTTAAGAACGGAACTTGCTTCGAGTTGTAAAATCGACTTGTCGGGGCGAACTAATACGCTCGCGGTTACCAGCCCACTAAGCTCATCTACCGCAAACAGGGCTTTTGCCATCCGAGAGGCGCGAGCAACTCCGGTATAGGTGGCGTGTCCCATAATTGCGGTTCTGAGTTCTTCAGGATATCCGCGCTCAAGAAGGATTTGATTACCCTTAAAGGGGTGGCCCTCGGGCGGCGCTGGCTCGGGGTACCGCTCGTAGTCAAAGTCATGCAGCAGACCTGTCATACCCCATAGCTCCTCCTCTTCTGAGGGGACCCCAAAGTGCCGCGCATACCAGCGCATGGAGGCTTCTACCGCGAGCGCATGCTTGAGGAGACTTGGCGAAGCGGTAAACTCGTTGAGAAGCTGAAAGGCTTCAGTTCGTGTTTTCATAACTAACCTTTTAAAGACAAAAGACGCTAGGGAGCTGGAAGAACTTGTTCACCAGCAGCTGCTCCTTCCGGCGAAGCGTCCCCTTGGGATGAAATTGCTTCAGAACTCGAATTGAGAGAAGCACTACTTGATGACTCTGCCACAGAAGAAGACGGCGCAGCCGTGGCTACCGGCTTAGAAAATTCCTTAAAGAGCTTTAGGAGAAGAAGCGCAGCAATATTTCCTTCAACATCTGATGCTTTAAGAGAAGACTCAAAATTGCGATCGGGGCCTGCTACTTTAAAATGCAGCACCGCTTCCGTGCTACTTTCTATTCCCGCTCCGCGGTTCGCATCGAAAACCCCCGCCTCCTTCATCAGGTCAAGAAGCCGAAGAAGATGCTGAGGACGACTGGGATCTGCGTTAGGGGCTACGCGATACAGTTCCTCGAGTTCTGTACCAGGCTGCCGGATTCGCACCTCAAGCGTAGGGAGATTAGCGGCACTCGCGGAAGTTTTGGCCCCGCTCGCATCTGTTTCCGCCTTATCCGCAGCAAATCGCACGGCACTCTTAAGGTGCTCCTGTTCGCCTGAGAGCCAGGTATCGAACTCATGCTGCAAAGAAGATTGTAGAGGCCGCAAGGTTTCGCCAAAGAAGTAGAAGCCTGCAAGCAAAGCAGCAACCAGAACAAGTTTAGAAACTCGGGCCTTCGACATACGCCCCCTACTATCCTTTAGTCTGAGTAACTAGGTCAAACCCAATAAACAGACCCGGGCAGGAGCTGGCTACTTACAAAACTCTCTCCCAACCTATGGTGGTGGCGACGAAACCCCTTTGGCGCAGGAGGATATGGCGCTCCTATAGGCGCTTTTGCGCCTCGCGCAGGAGCTCTTCTTTGGTATTGCGGTCAGGGTTCTCGATCACAAGCTCTTCAAGCTCCTTGAGGAGTTTACCCATGGCTGCCCCTGGTTTCATTCCTAGCGCGATGAGGTCGTCTCCTCTTACTGCAAGTCGATTCCCCTGCTTTTCTCGGCGGCGAAGTTCTGCAGCGACCATTTCATCAAACTGACTGAGTCTCTGCAGTACCATGTCGTCAGCCATAATAGGCGGGGCGTCCGCGTACTTAAACGTTCGCCAGTCATCATAGTAGGGGGCAACATCGCGCAATATTCTACGTATGCCGGGAGGACCACATTCGATTGGTCTCATATGCATACGCACGACTCTTGAAACGTGCGTAATCTCCTCCCCTGAGAACTTCAGGCGCTCAAGCGCAGCAAGGCAAAGGCGCTCACTCACCGTTTCATGTTCATAAAAATGCCTTCTCCCATCCTCCCCCACGCTTAGCGTGGCGGGCTTGCCGCTGTCATGAAAGAGCGCAATGAGCCGAAGCATGGCATTGGGCGGGCAACGTTCGAGAACTGAAAGAGTATGGTCGAATACATCCTCGGTATGAAATTCATTCTGCTCCACTCCCACCATGGGAATAAGCTCTGGCAGTACGAGCTTAAGAAGACCGAGCGCCAGCATTTGACGAATCGCAGCCGCAGGATGAGCGGTGACCAGTATCCTCTTGAGTTCTACTTGAACTCGCTCAGGACTGACCTCAAGAATCCTCTCCGCATGACGCTGCGCGGCTTCTAAAGTCTGCGGGGTGACCGTGCGCCCCGCGGCAACGCCGAAGCGAATCATTCGCAGGAGCCGAAGCGGGTCCTCATTAAAGCGCTGCGAAGCGTCTCCTACACAGCGAAGAGTTCTTGAGGCAAGATCCGAAAGCCCCAAGAAGGGATCCACAAGAGCATAGGAACTAAGGGATACCGCCAAGGCGTTAATGGTAAAATCCCGTCCCCCAAGATCCTCAGTTATCGACAGGGCATATTTATTCACGTGGTGGGGATTGGGCTGACGAAAGGTCGTGAGCTCAATATGCTCCCCCTCGTGAACAATGGTAATGGTTCCATGCTTGAGGCCTGTCTCAACGACCTTTAGCCCTGAGCGTACACAGCGCAATGCAGCCTCTTCGGGCAAAAGTCGTGAGGCGATATCGATGTCACTCGCAGCGGCGCCAAGCGCGAGGTCGCGCACTGCCCCACCCACTAAGTGCACATCCGCATCACTGCCAAGCGCCAAAACAATCGGAGCAAGACGCGGGCCTTCAGCAAGAGCACGAGACGCGGCCCCCAATTCCGTCGGAGAGGAAACTAGCGACATGTAGCCTCCTGGGCACGAAGTCCCGAGGCCACCCAATTAGGTGACAGGTTCAGAGGAAAGAAAGAGATACCAAGAACGAGGGATGTTGCCATTCAAACGTATAGTCAGCACAGGTAGCCAATCGGGCCTCGCGGGCTTCGTACGAAGCGCCATGCGAGCCTCAGCTGGTGTGCGACCGCCTTTCTTACGGTTACATGCGGCGCAGCAACATACGATATTATCCCAAGAAGTCTTACCCCCGCGACTTCGGGGCATTACGTGATCAAGAGTAGCTTCACGCAAAGTAAGCTGCCGGGCGCAGTACTGGCACTCAAAATTATCTCTGGCCAGTATATTACTTCTGCAAAGAGGAGGCGACTTTCTGCCGATTTTTACAAATCGAAGGAGCCGCACGACGGCTGGCGCCTTGATAAAGAGAGACACCGAACGGATGTGGTGATCGTACTCTTCAACTACTTCAATCTTCCCCGTGAAGAACATCGTGACTGCACGCTGCCACGAAATAACTTTTAGGGGCTCAAAGCTCGAGTTCAAAAGAAGAACGGGTTGCATTAACTCTATCCCCAAAATTACGTTTCTGAGGGTGAAACAACACTACTAAGCCACTGCCTTCACTATCAGTATTAGGAATATCGGCAGAGTTCGCAATTTACCAAATCGCAAGAAGTCCCAAATAACCCTGCCAGATGGGTAGCAGAGCAGCAAAAGCTCGCGGGAACATCAATTAAATGACTGAAATTATTGACATTAGCCACCAAACTCTCGCACTTAGAGACAAACCGGCGCTTAAGGGGTTCGGCACTAGAACGGTCATCTTAAGACAAGGGATATTGAGACCAAATCACCCCTTCACTCGCCAAGGGTTCTCAGCTCCGGGACACCCATTTTCCCTGAATTGGCGCTTCCAATTTTGCCCCCTTGCTCCACGATCTCACACCTCTTTTTCACCGAGCCTCTTTTGACCCCTTTAGTGACCCCTTTAGTGACCCCTTTAGGACACCCACACATTCGAAGGTGATGGCAGGTGAAAATCACCTCGGGACCTGAGCTAAGGTGCCATTTTCATTTCGCAATCACCTGCGATCATTGAGAAGTCGATGAAAACGCTGAATCCCCCCCCCTAATTTTCCTGCCTTAAAAATCCCAGGAAACACATAAATCTCAGTGGTTTACTTGACATACAATCGACCGATTACTATCTTCTCGCGGCGCTTAATGGCACCTCAATCCGTTAAGCGCGATCTTTTTCTAAAGATTGAATTGGTTAGAGGCTCTAGACCAAAGGCGATTGATTCGCCGACGGGAGAAGGCATCTTTTCATTCTTCTTGAAACTAAGGTCGCTTCAGAAGTTTGTTAGTACCGATAATTTTGCTGGCATCTCAAATTTCCCTATTCGGGAGTTGAGCTGTCAAAAATTAAGAATCATTGGGCCAGTAGCTCAGGTGGTTAGAGCGCATGCCTGATAAGCATGAGGTCGGAAGTTCGAGTCTTCCCTGGCCCACCAGCTTCTTTTCGGATGATTATCCGCGAAGGGTTAAAAGGCTGGGATTGTAACTGATTTCAGGATTGCTTGATTTCAGCAGCCTCTGAATTCAGTAGTGATTCACCTCGGGACTGAAGAGCTAAACTGCGTATCGCGGAGCTGCTCTTCGAAACATGCTTTTGAACTCTCCGGATTAACCTTTCGGGGACTTCTAATATTGTGGGGCAGTAGCTCAGCTGGGAGAGCACCGGCTTTGCAAGCCGGGGGTCAGGGGTTCGATCCCCCTCTGCTCCATTTTTTCTCCTATTCTTTTCTCTCAATCTCTTTTTCTTTTTCCGCAGTTTTCTCAGATTGGCACTCAAACCAATACGCTCTTCTGGCCAATACGCTCTTCTGGCTAATCCGCACGCTTGGGGCCGAGATTCTCAGGCCCTCCGCTACTCACAATCCCCCCGTGACGTCCCCGAAACTTCGAAGTAAAAAGTAGAGATTACGGTTGATAACTCAGCATTAAAGGCGAGACTAACGTGACCTCAGGTAAAATGTACGAAATCATTGGCGCAGAATTTGACTCGGGAGGCCGAGTTCGCGGAACCGCGCTTGCACCTAAAGCCTTGCGCGGCAATCGCCTCGTCGAACGCTTGCGGGCTACAGGAGCCCTAATTGCCGAAGGGCAGGACATCTTCTCACCGCCCACTACCGCCTCCCATCGCCCTGGCCCGCCTCACGTAAATGATCTTCCCGAGGCCGAGACTTTTTGCGCTGAAATGTTCCGCGCCTGCTTTCGCACGATGGAATCAGGCAATATCCCCCTGGTGATTGGAGGAGACCATTCAATAAGCATCGCCTCCTTCTCTGCGGTTGCTGAGTTTGCTCGAAAAAGACACGGGGCAGATGCCAAAGTAGGATTAATTTGGGTTGACGCTCATCCCGACCTCAACACTCCCGAGTCAAGCCCTAGCGGAAACTTACATGGGATGGTTACCCGAATTCTATTGGGCGAAGGGCCAGCCTCTTTAACCTCACTTGGCAGCGCACGACCTAAGCTGAGAGCAGAAAATCTCGCTCAAATCGCGATTCGAGACGTGGATCCGCCTGAAAAACAATTCATTAAGGCGTCACCGGCGTGTGTAGTCACCATGAAAGATATTGATATGCATGGCGTCTATACGGGTATGCGCCGCTGCATCGAGGCTGCCTCTCAGGGCACCGTAGGAATTGTTGTCTCATTTGATCTCGATTCTTGCGATCCGAGCATTGCTCCGGGTGTTGACACTCCCGTACGAGGAGGACTCTCCTTCCGTGAAGCTCACCTCATTATGGAAATGGTCGCGGAACTTACGAATGTGCTTGCGATTGAACTCGTAGAATACGACCCGAATCTTGATACGAAACACTCAAGCGCTGACCTTGCCATTGCACTCTTGGAATCAGCACTCGGAAAGAGCATTTTGTGATTTAGGGAACCACTGAAGATCCTCAATATCTTATTCTATCTCTCTGTGACCTCTGCGCACTCTGTGGTTTTTCAACAATTTAAATAAACCACAGAGGGCACAGAGACCACGGAGTGAATTTTTCCGAGGCTCACTAGCTTGCAATCAACCTGAACGACCCAAGCGAGCTCACTTGCCCGTTTATGACGGCCTCAACTCGGTGGGTGCCGGGGTAATGTTTCCGAGTTGTCATTTCTTTAATGGAAATCCTCTTCTGAAACACGCAGATCTCCTTCGCATCCAGGGTCACTTCTTTAACTTTGAAGACCTTGGGGTTTGCCTTTCCGTTAGCTTTCACAAAATGTACTTTGAGATCTACAAGAACGTGCTGGGCGGAACTTGCCTTATTTTCAAGACCAAAGGAAACAACTATCGAATCTCCAATCTTTGCTCGCGAAGGCGCTATCGTTGCTTGCTTAAGTGCCACTTTAGCGGTCTTACCAAAACCCATCACCGCAAGGGCTCCCGGATCTCCTCTCTTCACTGCTGTTCTTAACGCGTGGCGCAGAATCCACCTTCTTTCCTCGGAAGCACGAACCATCCATTTTTTTGCTGTCTCCACTAACAGCGCAGGGTGATCCTTCCCAATATCGTTGAGACAATTCGCTACGGAACGGCGCACGTAGAGCTCCTCATCGTCTTTGAGCAATTCAAGGAGAGAGAGCACGGGAGTTGGATCTCTTTGAAAAGCAGAAAGACGTGGGGCCCAGGGCAACCGAGGGCGAATGCCCTCGGAAACGAGTCGCCGCACATGAGGACTTGGGTCCTTGGTCCAAGACCTCAATCTTGCCAAAGTCTTTTCTTGGTGATGCTCTAAATAGGGGCGGATACTAAATTCCGCGGTAAATCTCTGCGTAAGCTCGTACTGCGCCTGCATTGATATTTCAAAGTGCCTGAGGCCATATTCGGCCACAAAAAAGACATGCGGCAGGTAGAGAAATGGCGCCATACCATTCTCAGACGTTCGCTCTAAGGTTGGGCCGAGAGAGTCCAAGAGAATTCTTGCTGCTTTTGGATACTCTTGTGGGAGGTAGTCCCGCATACCATGCGCAATTTTCCTTGCGCGGTCCATCAAGCCAAGTTCGTCATAGTCTTGCAGAACTGCACGAACAAAAGCAGCTCCTCGAAAGGAAGGAGAGGCCTCGGCCAACATTCTCGAGATTTTTTTAACCACCTCGGGACCAAATTGATTCTTAAGTGGTTCTGCCATAAGTCGCCACGAAGTTCGCAATATATTCTCAAAGACTATGCGTGGTGCTGTTATACTCTTAGCAAGCTACGAGAGGTCAAGAGCGCAGAATTCTTCAAAACTAGGGGGCCTCTGAAAAACCTCGATATTTAATTTTCTCTCTCTGTGATCTCTGTGTCCTCTGTGGTTTTTCAACAATTTAAATCAACCACAGAGGGCACAGAGATCACAGAGCGGGGTTTTTCGGAGGCTCCCTAGGCAAGGCAAAAGAACGGAACTAGGAATGTGTTCCGTTGCCACCGCAATATGTAGTGGTGAGAATTTTACACGGGTCAGACCCCTAGCTACCCAAACTTACCTTCTGAGCGATTAGAGCCTCTTTGCTTGGATCGATTAGAAACAGGGACATCCCGAATTCAATCGCTGCCAACTTGGTTGCAATTCTCGGCGCGTCCCCGGGAGAGCAGGCAAGCCTTATGGCTTCTCTTGCAAGATCCGCAATTCTCTGTGAGCGCGATGCCTTTGGAACGAGCTCCGTAAGATGAGTTTTCACGAGCATAAGCGCAAAACGAGGCGTTACGACTACACTTGCAAGCAAGTGAGGAGCCTGAACAAAAGAAAGCAGATCGACCTCGCTAAAGTGCTCGATACTTCGCATAGTTCCCGCCTCACGAGGGTGAGTATGCAGCATGATGGCAGCGCGCTTGGTGGCCGAGGTGGTATATTCAAGCACTATGCGATCAGACGTTCCCACCTGCGTTGGCTCAAATGAGAGAACGCGGCTGGACTGATTCACGAAACCTAATCTTCCGTGCTCTCGGTCCTGATGAGCTAAAGCCCTTAGACGCACAAAGACCGGAGCCATTGGTCCCAAGTCGATAGCATCGCCTATACGCGCGGGAGCACGTCCGTAGAATGCCTGATCATACATGGAATCAAAGAAAGTCGAATACGACCAGGCATTTGAATGGGCAGGATTATTTGAAGTGGTTGCCTGTTGGCGAGTATACCCTTGGGGGCCCTGATGCATTTCCTCCTTACCGCGGCACAAGGCTTACTAAGGTGACCAGAAACTGCCGTCTCCTTCCTCTTGCGCTCGCTATAGGGGTAATAGCCTCCCAGGCTGAAGTTGTAAGGTTTTTCGGCTGTGCGAAAGGTCGCTGAACCTGGGATGAGACAAGAAAGAGGCGATTAAAGGAGTAGGGCTTTGAGGCTGCTCCTCATTGAGGCTCTATGACCCCTTCTTCGCCCCTGTTTCCGGAGGGGTGTCTGCGGGAGCAGGATGCTGGGCATCATACCTTCTTTGAAGCGCCATCCATTCTCGGGAGGTCTTTCCAAGCGCCCTAGAAATTTCGCGCGCTGCCACCTCGGTAATGGGTCTCTTCTGTGCAACAAGTTCATCGAATTCTGGCGGTTCTATACGAACAATTGCCAAAATACGCTCTCGAGTAAGTCCTCGCTCATGCATGAGGGCCGAGACCACAGCCCCAGGGTGAGGCGCTTCTTCATTTGCTACTTTCCTTTTTACGAGAGCAGCATCTCCCCTTGGCGCAGGAACTGCCTCAAAGACGGCACAAAGAGCCGAGGCAAATGGATCAGGATGTTTCCCGTGAATCTCGGAAAGCTGGGCAGATAAGGCCCTCAGTTCACGAGGCGCCGATCCTACATCCCTCTGCCCTTTCGCCTTCGCTTTCCAAAGATCGTCGATGTGCCGCACCGCATCACCGAGAAGAAGCGTCGTTGATTTGTAGGCCCGGGTAGCCCCTTCCATCACTTTCTCGCGCGAAGGATCCATCACTGTCTCGAGGAGCGTGCGGAGTTGATCGGGTGAATACGGTTCACTAATGAAACCATCGACGCCCTGCATGTAGAGCTGAACAACAGATGCGAGCTTAGATGAAGTATGGCGATCGACCGTGACCAACATCGCGGTGGTAATTTCCTTTCCCGAACTCGACACCTCGGCGACAAGCCTTTGCACGGCCTCTCTCCCTATCGAGGATGCAATAAAGAGAATGGGAATCTTTGAGTCATTCAGCAGCGCAGAAGCTGCTTCAGGAATAGTACGAACAGCCCTGATTTCAGATTTGAAAATAATGGAATTGAGCGCCTCACGCAGGCGAACGCGGCACTCTGAATCCGGAATAAGAATAAGAACCTTGAGCCGTTCAAGCATGCGGCTCACCATCCCTCGGACGAGTGAGCGACCCTGAAGATGACCTGCCTGAGGGCCCCCGAGACAAGTGATGCGCACAGTCCTTTGAACACGCCTGCCTAGACGGTGTTTTTTCGCAGTCTTCGCAAATCATACAAGGCTCGGCGCACCGCGCACAGGAAAGCGAAATCTCGGCGGGATTACCGCAGTGTGGGCAGAGACTATAACGTTTAGAAGGAGCGAGGTGCTGATCGACGGCAACCCGGTGGTCGAAAACGTAACACTCGCCTTCAAACTGAGAATGAGGATGGGCGGAGAGGTAGTTTAAAATTCCCCCTTCAAGTTGATAGACCTCTTTATACCCAATACTTCTGAGAAGTGGGGCAGCCTTCTCACAGCGAATCCCTCCGGTGCAGTACATAAGGAGTGGTTTATCCTGGGGAATCTTGGCACTGCTGAGAAACTCGGGGAACTCTCCAAAGTTCTTAATGTGAGGATCCACAGCTCCCTTAAACTTCCCCACTTTGGTTTCATACCAATTCCGCACATCGACGAGCGTATACTCACGCTTCATTTCTGGAGATGAAGGAGATAGCCATTCATTCCATTCAGAGGGCGAAAGCCTACTTTTCTCATCCTCAGGTGTCGGATGGAACACCGACCCGTCAAGGGTTACAATTTCGGGCCGAACCTGCACTTGCAGGCGCTTAAAGGGCGAGCGCTCAGACCAACTTTCCTTTGGTTCGTAAGGTTCATGACCTAGTCGCTGCGCCACCTTCTCAATAAAAGACCGCACAGAAGACTCCTCCCCGCACACGGTGCCATTCACCCCTTCCTTTGCAAGGAGAAGCAAACCACGGATTCCAAGGGCTTCACCCGCGGCGAAAATCTCATTTCGCGCAGCATCAAGCTCCCCCTCCGGAATCTCATGAAAGCGATACAGTGCGAGAACAAGGGTAGTTGCCATTTCAAACTCAACCGCAGAGCTCAATTAGTAAGATTTTGCAAAAATGGCATCCAAAGTCGCCGGTTTACCTGTTAATACGCACGTCCCTTGCGTTCCACTTTGTTCAAGCGGCACACAACGAACCGTAACCTTAAGGTCTTCAAGTACCTTTTCACTACCAGGCTCCCCAGACCACTTTGCAAGCGCAAACCCGCCATGGATCTCGGGTTTCTCGATATTCTTGGGAGTAAAGAACGCTTTGAGGTCAGCGAGATTCTTAATTCCCTTCTCGGTTTTTCTTTCGCGAAGTTCAAGCGCTTGCGCGTAATAGCTCTGCTGCATTTCACCGAGCAAGCTCTCCACTCGCTGTGCAATAGCATCCACTGAAACCATTTCCTTCTCTTTGTGGGGACGGTCACGGCGAGTTACCACCATGCCACGCTTTTCCAGGTCACGTGGTCCAATTTCAATTCGTAGGGGAATTCCTTTCTTGACCCACTGCCACATTTTGTCGCCGCCGCGTATATCGCGTCGGTCGATGTGCACCACAACGGGGTCTCCCGCAAAACTCACTTTTCGAATTTGCTGGGCTACTTCCTCACAGAAAGCAAGCACGCTCGCCTCAACTTCAGGCTTAGGAAGCACCGGCAGAATCACCACATGCTTCGGGGCAACACGCGGCGGAAGTCTAAGCCCATCGTCGTCGGCATGCGTCATGATAAGTCCGCCGATGAGCCTCGTGGAAACACCCCATGACGTGGTAAAGGCGTGCTGAATTTCCCCAGCCTCATTAGTAAACTTAATGTCGGAGGCCTTGGCAAAATTCTGCCCTAAAAAGTGCGATGTTCCCGCCTGCAAGGCTTTTCCGTCTTGCATCATGGCCTCGATGCAAAGAGAGCGCTCCGCGCCTGGGAATCTCTCATGTGCCGGCTTCTCTCCTGCAACTACCGGCATCGCGAGCACTTCCTCGGCGAACTCACGATATACCCTGAGCATGGTTTGAACTTCGGCCATTGCCTCCTCGGCATTCGCATGGACCGTGTGCCCCTCTTGCCATAGAAACTCTGCCGTTCTCAAGAAAAGGCGCGTGCGCATTTCCCAACGCACCACATTCGCCCATTGATTAATGAGCAGAGGAAGATCGCGGTACGAGTGCACCCACTTTGAGAAAGCATCTCCTATAATCGTCTCAGAAGTTGGCCGAACAATAAGCGGCTCGTCGAGCTCACCTGTGGGCACGAGCTTCCCGTTTTTTTCTTCGAGACGGTGATGGGTTACCACGGCGCACTCTTTGGCGAACCCCGCCACATGCGACGCCTCTTTCTCTAGGAAGCTGAGGGGAATAAAGAGAGGGAAATATGCGTTCTCATGCCCTGTCTCTTTGATTCTACGATCAAGGTCGCGCTGAATACGCTCCCATATTCCATATCCCCAAGGCTTAATTACCATGCAACCGCGCACCGGGGAATTTTCCGCCATATCAGCGGCTTTGATGATCTGCTGGTACCACTCCGGGTAGTCCTGAGCACGCGTTGGGGAAATTGCACTTTCTTGGGCCATAGAACCGTCTTCTAAGGAATATGATTCCTAAAGATCCCATAGCTAAGGCAGGGATTCAAGGTCGGGACTTTCTCAATTGACAGGCATGCACAGAAAGATGTGGCCTAAAGGAGAGGCAAGAAGCGGTTATGCTGCTCGTTTAGACTTATCTCGGTTATTTTGAGCTTCCCAGCGCCACTTCTTCTCAAGGCGCTCAAGAGCCCCGCCCCAAGTCTGTTCAACCTTATCGATAATCTGGGCCATGACAAACTGCCCATCCTCATCAAAGCGACTAGGCGGCGGGAACATGGAGAGAATACAAAAGGCAATATCCTTCTCGTGGACAAGAAACTTGGCGGATTTAGAAAACATGCCTGCAAGCGCCGCGATATCGAATACATAGTGATTCTGAATCGCCGCCGTAAAACTCGGCTCCAATTCCCGCAAAACTCGAAAGACAAGCTCAGGGAAAATCTCTCCCGGATAATTGGAGATGCCATAGGCCCAGCCTTCCATTTCTATTTGGAAGATTTCGTCGTATCGGTCCTTAGGCTGAATCACTACTCGCTCTCAAAAATTCAAAGATGCTCGAAGCAATCGGAACGTTTAATTGTTCCGCGGATCAAATGCTACTTCATCCGCTTGCTTCCAAAGTTTAATGATCTTCTGGGCAATGGCCCCTATCTCTTCCTTGGTAGCTGGGGCTTTTTCCCCCAATTGAAGTACCTTCTCCTCTATCCTCTTCATCGCTTCCTGGCTAATTGCTCCAAGCATAAAGAGCTCAAGGATTTTCTCAGGGGTTATCTCACTGGGCGCCAACCTACTGATTTCAGATAATATTCGCTCTTCTTCCTCTTCATCGAGCCTGTCAGGCTGAGGCGTATTCGCAAAAAAGTAAAGAATAGTTTGCACGAGAGCCGACTGCGAAAATTTCGCACGATTGGCAAACTGAGAAGTCGCCTGCGCAAATTCTACTGCTGCATCTGGGTCAAGGCCGACTGCATTCTCCGGAGTAGTAGAAGGAGCCGCGCCAAGATTTGGGCTCAGTGTTCCACTATTCGCTAACTCTTCATTAGGATCGACCTCGGTCCCCACCGAAACACTGGGATCTCCCCCCGCTACTCGATCCCCAATTTTTGCCGCGCGCTGGCTCTGTTGAGTTGCCGCGGCCTGTTCATCAGATAGATTCCCCGCGTCTTCTTGAACCTTTGCCTGCTCTCGCGCCTCTTGGCGCTGCTGCTCCCTGACTTTCGCTTCTCTTTCTCTCTGTCTGCGCTGCGCGCGCTGTTCTCTTGCTTCAGCTGAACGAGAAGAGCGAGATGAGGTTCTATCTGAAGTGCGCTGCTGAGTTCCGGCGACTCTTCCCGGCCTAATCCGGGCGCCTTCATCGCGCTGCTGCTCGCGCACAGGTCGGTCTGGGCCACGCTCGGTCGTGGGCTTTTCAAGCCCATGAACCTTTAGCTGCCCCAGGTCAGAGGACTGCTGTTCTTCCTTTTTCGGAGAACCGCCTGGCCGGAGTAACCGACCTGTTGAAGTTTTCTGCTCCATGAACCCCTATACCTAGAAGCATCCGCAAAAAGAGCTAAATTAAGCCCTCTGCCGAGGGTACTGCCCTTAAGGAGGCGCTCACGCTCCCCCGCAAATACTCAGGCTAAGTTATGAAGAAAACCGAGACTTTTGTGCGTTTGAAACTAAAAATCTTGTAAAGATAATGGTACCACAGGGCTTCAGGGCCAACCAATGTATACCTTCAGAACTACTGGCCCCTGAGGCTAACTATTTGTTCTCACACAACTTCTAATTACCTCAAAGCTTTGCTAGGGTCAGCTCGCATGGCGGCGAGGAGCCTTAGCGACTCTAGAAGGGGCATTTTACCCCCCCCCTATAGGCCGGCTAAGCCTTTGAGAGTGCCGAGTAAAATTCGTGGAGAGAGAAACTGTGCGGTCAGAACTTGTTACAGCGCTTACTGAAGCACTTGCAAAGGCTACGGGTTGGGAGCTCTCACAAGTCCAATCGGCTCTTTCCCTTCCGAAGGACTTTGCTCACGGAGACTATGCCTTCCCCTGTTTCGGTCTCGCCAAAGAGCGCAAAATGCCCCCCCCCGCCTGTGCAGAAGAGCTTGCGAAGACCCTTGTTTTGCCTGCTGGCATAGAACGCTCACAGGTAGTCGGCCCCTATCTCAACTTTTTTGTAGAGCGAAAGACTTTTGCCAAAGAAGTGCTCGCTAGGATTTTGTCGGGCGGATCTCCTCTTAAGGTGGCTGCCCAGAAAAAGAAGTTTATTGTCGAATACTCTAGCCCCAACATCGCCAAACCCTTTCACATAGGGCATTTGCGAACCACGCTCATTGGGCATTCGATAGATAGAATTCTTCGCTCGCTTGGGCATGAGGTGATTAGCGTCAATCACTTGGGCGACTGGGGCACTCAGTTCGGATTTGTGTATGCAGGGTGCAAACTCTGGGGCCGTCCTGCAGAAGAGAATATTTTTGAACTGGTAGATATGTATGTGCGCGCGTCAGCCCTCAGGCGTGCCCAAGAAGAGAAAACCGTTCCTGCCGAAGATCTCGACAAGCCTGACGTTAATCAGATGGCGCGGGACTATTTCTTGAAGCTTGAGGCAGACGACCCTGAGGCGACCGAGTTCTGGCAGTGGTGCCTTGATATCTCTCTTAAATACCTAAAGGACCTTTATCAGCGCCTCGGTGTGCATTTTGACCACTACACTGGCGAGTCGTTTTACCGTAAGAAGCTTGGCGCCGTTGAGAAAATGCTCCGAGAAAGTGGTATCCTCGAAGATTCGCGCGGCGCGCTTGGCGTGGACTTAGGTAAGCAACTTGGTTTTGCGCGCGTGTTCACTGAGGATCTTGCCACGGCAGACTACCGCCATAAAACGTATGCCGCAGACAAGATTCTCTACGTTGTCGGCGCACCTCAGAGCCAATACTTCAAACAACTGATTGAAATCTTCAAGCGCATGAAGCACCCCGTAGGGGACACCATGGTCCACGTTTCCTATGGCAATGTACCGGGCATTAGCACGCGCAAAAGCTCTGGGAAGGATGATAGGATTTGGTTGCATTCGCTCTTAGACGAGGCGCACGAGCGGGCGCTCGAAGCCTATCGCAGCCAGGTGGTGAAAAAGGCCGATGACGGCACTACTCCCGTCCCCGCGGTGGCGGACGAGGAGACTCTCGCAGAGGCGGTCGGCTTGGGCGCGATATTCTTCAACTATCTTTGCCGCACCAACGTAAAGGAGTTCAACTTCTCTTGGGAAGAGGCACTCAGCTTCCAAGGAGATACAGGGCCCTACGTCCAATATGCGGTTGCCCGAATTAACAGCATCGAAGCGAAAGCAGCCCAAACGGGCATTACCCCACTCGCAACCTGTGATACCAGCGCCCTTACTGACGATTCCGCCCACCAGGTAATGTCTCTCCTGAGCCGTTTCCAAGACGTCGTAGAACTATCTGCCGAGGACTATGAACCCAATCATGTAGCCTCCTATGTGCTCGATTTGGCAAAGTCCTTTTCCGGAGCTTATCGGAACCTTAGAGTCATCGGCGAACCCCCCGAGGTTGCAGCGGCTCGCTTAACTCTTTTTAGAGCGGTAAAAGATACGCTCAAGGTCGGACTTGGGCTCATCGGGGTTCCCGTGGTGGAGCGGATGTGATACGAGTGCGCCCGGGCGGACTTCTTCGAAGCAGTCCGCCGGAGCGTGAGAGCGAGAGGGAGCCGTCAATAAGGTCCTTCTTAGCGGTCTTAGTGTTCTTAGTGGTTGTTTTTATAAACTACTAAGACCACTAAGGGGTTTTTTGAAAATTGATTGATTACGGGGTGTAGCTCAGCCTGGTAGAGCGCACGGTTCGGGACCGTGAGGTCGAAGGTTCAAATCCTTTCACCCCGATTTAAAAATCACCGCAAGTTCTCTCTTTGGTGTTGGCCTTTCCTGGCCTGTCACACCCCCGGTAGAGGCAAGTCCCTTTTGAACCAGACGCCATCAATCGCCAAGTTACCCCTCACAAACCGTGAATACCGAGTCCAATCAAACCGCTACAACACCGCCCCTTCTTTGCGTCCATGCTGAGTTGACTCATCATAGGAACGATCGAGGCTTCGAATCTCTGCAAGCACATCATTTGCTGCCCGATGGGCTTCCTTCGTAGTGAGGTTAGGGTTCTTCTTCGCAGCTTCTCGAACTCGTTCTGCTACCCGCTCATAGTTCTTGAGCACAAAATCGATATGCGTGCGTTCATGGTTCAGAATAGCCACAAGGTAGGACTCCCATGCACCCCGAAGCGCCTGAGAAGAAACCGCTCCCCCCTCCCAGCGTGGAACCGTTACCTCAATTGCATACTCTGCCTTGGTGCTAGCAAAGTCGTTAATGCCTCCTTTCTCCGGCCAGACCCAGGACACTCGCCATGCCGTGTACGCATCAACTTGGGAGCCATAGAAATCTTTTGGCCCACGCTGCCGAATCTCTTGCATGATTTTTTCGGGAGTATCACCGGTAACGGAATACTCAGTTACCACCACTCCCGGAATCTCTCGTAGTTTCCTCAGCAGGCTCTGCGACGAAGTGCTGCCCACTGGGTCTCGATAAAAACCAAGCGCCAGCACCACCGCAAATGCCGACACGAACGCAAGAATACTTTGCAGCTTATTCATCCCCCACCCCTCTCAACCACACACCAATGAAAACTAGGCTATTGAACGATGAACTCAGTGAAGTACACGTTCGTCACCACTGGCTCTTCATAGGCCAAAGCCTCATTAATACCCTCGACGAGTTCTTCCTTAAGTCTGTCTTTTCCCTCACCAGAAAGAACCTCAGATGACTTTTTCGAGACGAATACGCGAATGATGGCGTCGCGAAGCATTCCCTCTCTCTCCTTCATGCCGTGCGGTAGCGCCTGGGAATCGCCGCCACCTCCTCCGCCTCCTGCCGCACCACCTCCGTGCCCACTGCCACCTTCAGCAGAATGCGCTGCAAGAACTCGGTGCAGAATCGTTTCATCGTATTCAATAAGGATCACCGCTTTAAGAAAGGACGTTTGCTCAGAGAGATTCACAAGAAAGGGATCCATTTTTGCGAGCTTAAGCACAGGCTCTACGTGCTCTTCTTTCTTCTTGTCCTCTTTCTTTTCGCCGCCCATGAGGGCCATGGCCGCGCCTCCTCCACCGAGCAGGAGCACGACTACCGCAATGATGATGACAAGCATCTTCTTGCTGCCCTTTTTAGGAGCTTCGCCTTCGCCTTCTTTCTTTTCTTCTTCTGCCTTGGCCATATATCTACCTCGCGCATTTCTGCTGCATTGAGTACGCAGACCCCAATCACAGAAGGAAAGTCGGCAGCTTAGTGAATAAAGTTGAACGGAACCGGGTGAGGCCTTAGCCCTGGCCCAAGAGTGCAATCTGGCCTAAGAGAAATGCCAAGGCCTGCTCGACCCGCAGCACGCGAGATCCCAAAGAAATGCTTTGAAATCCACGACTTAGCAGCAAGAGCCGCTCCGCCTCCGACCACCCGGCCTCGGGTCCAAGGGCCACCATAGTGGAAGCCCCTGGCACAAGGTGAATTTTTGATACCGAGCTCTCAGGAGATGCGAGCGTATCGGCAAAAATGGCTGCGCCGTGACCATGAGGAGGGACTGGTTCAGCAAAAGGGCGTACCTCTGCCAGGCATTTCTTTAAGTGAGAATGCACGGCGACTTTCGGAAGACGCCACTCACCACCCTGCTCAAGTCCTTTCACAAGAAAGCGTTGCAACTCCGCGGGTTCGAAAACAGTGGACGATTGATAACTCTTCTCGCCTTGTTCTGAGGCGACAAAATGCAGCTCGGAAACCCCCAACGTAGCACAGAGCTCAAGCACTTTTTTTACCGTCTGAGGCCTAGGAAGCCCAATTAGACAGCGAGCTGCGCAGGGAGCAGCTGGGGCAGAGGAAACAGTAAAGTCGAGCGAAACTTCTTGAGGGGTAACCGATAACACCGTGCCAGTGCCGCGCCCACGATTCTCAGCAACCACTGCGAGAGAGAGACCGGCCTCTACTTTGTGCTGGTCACGCGCATAGGCAGCTCGCTCTCCGACAAGCACTGCTCGGCCTTCCGAAGAGCACTCTGCTGAATAGAGGAAAAGGTAATTCACATCAAAAGCAAATTTTGCGATTTCTCTTGGATACCCTGAGCGACTATAGAAAATTCCCCACCTTAGTGTTCTTAGGGAATCTTTGAAAAAGTCCGCTCTGTGAACTCTGTGCCCTCTGTGGTTGATTTAAATTGTTGAAAAACCACAGAGGGCACAGAGTTCACTGAGAAAAAATAAATTACGCGAAGGACTACCGGTGGTTATCTTCGCGTCCTTCGCGTCCTTCGCGTCCTTCGCGTCCTTCGCGTTAAAATTGCCTTACAATTCTTAAGAGAATCTGCAACTCACCACACTAGCAATCTTTAGGGCAAGAAGCAGCGCTTTCAGGACATGGGCATCCAACTGCCATGCACACAATCTCTTGGCACTCTCCGTCGCCACAAAGATCGCGGCATGCCGCTTTGCCGGAACCTGGAGACTTTTCAAGCGGGCGCCCGCCTTCAAGACCTAAGTCCTCGATGATTTCTATCGAGTTCGGGGATTTTCCCTCAATAAAGGTTGCCCCGTCACGTGTCATGCAGCTTGGCGGCAAGGTTCGGCGAATCACATTTCCGGCCGCTACACATTGCTCGAAGGAAGTAATTTTTGGCCCTGGGGACTGAGCGCCTGGAGACTGCGCTACAGTGCACCCACTGCCCAGAAGTATCACCGCACTTAGAGCGCCGACGAGTCTTGCCGAAACCATTCCTAAGCTACTCATTAAGATTCTCCTCCGCACGAAGTCGAAGCTACTTTAGTGATGATGTCCACCCGGTCCATGAGCATGGCCGTGGGTGAGCTCTTCCTTGGTAGCAGGGCGCACCGCGACAATTGAGACATCAAAAAAGAGCTTCTTGCCCGCGAGCGGGTGATTTCCGTCTACCTCAATTGACTCGGACTCAATCTTAGTGACCCTCACGACGAGCGTCTCGTTTTGTGGGCCGGCCAACTCAAACATCATGCCCATCTCAATCTTAGCACCCTTAGGAAATTGCTTTTTCTCGAGCGAAAGAATTAAGCCCTCGTCGTATTCTCCATACCCGTCTTTAGGCGAAACTTCAGCCTTCACTGAATCGCCAACTTTTTTGCCCAAGAGTTCTTTCTCAAGCCCAGGAATAATTTGGCCGTGGCCATGGAGATACATGAGCGGCTCGGCTCCTTCTGAGCTATCAAGAACGCTCTTATCCTCCCCGCGGAGGGTGTAGTGAATTGAAACAACAGTGTCCGCCGAAATAACATCAACCATACCAATGTCCTCTAAAGACGAGAGATCCTTAAAAAGGCGAGAGCGCCATATATGAGTTCCTACAGGTGGCCCGGCGGGAGGCCCGCGCCCCAAGAGGGGAGATGATGTCACGTCGAAACACTGCTTCGCAAGCGCAGCATGGGTGTGAAGAGGCCTTAAAGGGCCTTCATTTGCTTGTAAGGATTGAAAAAGTGCAAAATTCCTCAGGCTCTGGCGGGGACTCGTGCACGGAAACACTCTCCACGCGAGCCCCCGAAGGGCCTCGACGGAGTGCCGTCAAAAGCTCCGCTACTCGTGCCTGGTCGCCCTCAACGAGAGCCTGAACGGATCCATCCGATTCGTTCTTTACCCAGCCCACGCACTCTCGGGCCAGAGCCTCACGCTCCGTCCAGCGCCGAAAGCCAACGCCCTGCACCTGACCTGAAATTGTTACAAGCACTCGGCGATGCGTCATGACTAACTATTCGTCCCGAGGAAATATGAATGTTCCGGTGGTGGATTGCGGTAGGGCGCCCCACCTAGACTGCCATCTCTAGCCCATGTTTATCCTTAAGCTGCGCAAGCACCTCATTCATGGTCTGGTCGACTTCTGCGTGTTCAAGCGTACGCTCCGGCGACTGGAATACGAGCCGCAAGGTGGTGCGCCTAAAATCTTCTCCTTCCTTCCGGAAGTCATCAGACACAAGAATGCTACGCACATGCGGCTTTTTCATTTCCTCAATAAAGCGCACTATCCTGCCCGCCTGCTCACGCGCAGGTATTTTAAGCGTGACGTCTCTCTTCACCGACGGAAAGTCAGAAGGCAAATCTTGTGCCCTCACACCTGAAAGCTTGGTAAGGAGGGCGACCTCAAGCTCCGCATAGATAACATCAGTCTTAAGACCAAGCGCCGCTTTCATTCCGGGGTGGATAACACCGAAGTGGCCAACAATTAGCCGTCCTGCCTTAAGCGAGCCCTGCATCCCGGGATGCAAGAAGGGATACTCACTCTCGGAGACCGAAGCGGTCTGGCCGATTGACCGGACGAGTCCCTCAAGCACTCCTCGGAAGAGCTGAAGACGCTGCTCAAGCCCCTCACCTTTTTTCCACTCCCCTTCATACCAACGGCCCGAGGCGGCAAGAGTGACCACCTCTTTCTCGAAGGGGTACCCTTCTTTCGCCGCGAAATCAGGCGAAAAGACTCTCCCGACCTCAAATACTTTAGCACCCAAAAGACCGCGGCGCTGATTCATGTCGCAAAGTTGTGCAAGGTGAATCGCGTTGGTGACTTTAAGATGCGAGTAACTACTCTCGAGCGAATTTTTCATCTCGATGTGCCGAGGAAGTTTCTTGCCCGCAAGCTCCGTGAGCACCTTCACGGATTCTGCCGAGTAGTAACTGCGGGTCATCACTTCATAGAAGCCTTGGCCCAAAAAGACCGGCTCGAGGCGAGTCATAAGCTGCTCAAGCACCGTCGGGTCTGCGGTTTCGGAATCAAGCGGCGGAAGCTCTTGGCGCACTCTTGATAAACTTAAGGCACGCGCCACTTCCTCCACTAAATCATCGTGATTCTTAATGTCCCAAAGCCTCCAAGACGGCACGCCGACCTTAAAGTCGCCAGCCTCTCCTGCGGGCTCTATTGAATAGCCCAAATTCTTAAGACGCGAAGTGACTTCCACATCTGCAAGTCTTGGCAAATTGACCTGCCGCTTTACCTCTTTTAGAGAAAGCGTAAGTTTTCGCTTCTCGGCTTGAGCTCCTTCAACATAGGTGAGTCCAACGACATGAGCCCCGTCTTGGTCTTTAATGGCGCCCGCTGAGCCTTCCGCGAGATACACCAAGCGGCGCAAGGCATACATCACGCCTTCCACATCCGAGCCACGCTCGAACGCGTAAGAAGCGTCCGTGCTAATCCCCATGGCACGTGCTGTTTTACGAACCTGCACAGGATCAAAGGCCGCAGATTCTATAAGCGTGCGCGTGGTAGAAGCAGTCACCATGGAGTTCGCGCAGCCTATGACTCCCGCTACGGCAACAATTTTCTTGCGGTCACGGATCAAAATTGAACGCGGAGGTACCGTATACGTCTTACCGTCCAACGCTTCGATAGTTTCAGAGGTCTCTGAAACATCAATGATAATTTCGCCGTCGATCTTTTCCCTATCGAAGGCGTGCATGGGCTGTCCGACTTCGAGCTGCAAATAATTGAGCAGATCAACTATTGCGGGCTTCTCTGATACCGCGCCTGGATACATCACTGCGGCCACATCCGCACGCAGCTTCATGCCGAGCGGGAGAGTCATCTCTAAAAGCGCATACCTCGAGCAAAGATCCGTAACCTTTCGCACCGGAAGTGTGCCCTTTCGGTCCAGCAAGGGGGAGGCGATCGTGGGCGGATTAATTGCCTTTAGATAACGCGCAGAGAGCTCTCGCGCAGCACCAAGGGCGTATAAGTGATCGCCGCGATTGGCGAGTGTCTCAATAGTAAATATGGTCTTAAGCCCCTCGCCCTCTACTCCCTTTACTTCAAGGCCAAGATCGTCAAGCACCTGACGCAGCTCCTGCATGTCCTGCGAAGGTAGCTCAATAAGCTTTGAGAGAATGGAAACGTGCAGCTTCATGGGAAATCCTTAGAGAGGTGGCAAACCACTGTCATGCCAACGTAGTTGTTAGATTAAGGAAGCGCCTCGTATACTCTGAGATCATTTTCGTACGCGAGTTTAAGCGTGGGCAGCCCGCAAAGCTGACAAGCCAAGCGTGACGTTCCAAGACCGAATGCAAATCCAGTCACTTCTTCTGGATTATACTTAAACTCAGAAAGCACGTTGCGATGCACCATGCCGGCGCCTGCAATGGTCACCCAGCCTGATCCGCCACACGCGCCGCAGCCCGCCCCCTTACAAATAGAGCAATCAATCTGAGGCCCAATGCTTGGTTCCGTATAGGGATAAAACTTCGGAACGAATCTGACCTTGCGGCGCTTTCCGTAGAGGCCCTTTAAAATGTGCGTAATCAAAGCCATGAGATTGGAAAGCGTGAGCCCCTTCTCGATCCAGACAAGCTCAAATTGATGGAACATGGCTTGATGCGATGCGTCTTCTGTCTCATTGCGATACACACGCCCAAAAGAGGCCACCTTTACGGGCAAATTCCCCTTCTCAAGAGTGCGCGCCTGAACCGAAGTCGTGTGCGTGCGCAAAAGATGCAGCACCCCTGAAATAGGACGAGGGTTCCCTTCTGGAACCTCGCGCCCTGCTTCCCAAAGATCCCCTGCGTTCACGTAAAAGGTATCCTGCATATCTCGCGCGGGATGATGCGGGGGAATATTGAGAGAGTCGAAACAATAATATTCGTTCTCGATCTCAGGCCCGGGTATGTTAACGAAGCCAAAAGGCTTGAGGAGTTCTGCGATACGCCTTTCAACAATCGTGATGGGGTGCACGCGGCCAAGCCCAGGTGAAAGAGCGGGCAGTGAGGTGTCGATGTATTCATTCGTTAACGAGGCCGCGCGCTCTGCCGCAACAAGCTCCTGCTCCTTCGAAAGCACGAAACTTTCGGCTTGGGCTTTAAGCTCATTCATCTTGGCCGCAACGGCCGGCTTCTCTGCATGCGGCACTTCACGCAGACGCTGAAACAAATTTTTTATCGTGCCTTCTTTGCCAAGCCACTCGCGCTTTAGAGCCTCGAGCTCTGCCTTTGTCCGCACCGAAGCGCAGGCGGCACCGAGCTTTGTCGCTAATTCTTGAAGCGCTGTAATTGT
>JBIKWF010000035.1:0-36704 GCA_044356455.1 Bdellovibrionota bacterium
TCCCAACAAAAGCCCCGCAATAAGCTTTGCCGGAACACTAAGATAATCAAAGGGACTTACAAAAGCTTCAAAGCACGCGGCGAGTACAAGCCATGGAATTATTCCTAGTGCCATAACTCCAGCGTCCCTTGCGCCCTCACTCAGTCTGCGCGGAAATTCCCGGTAGGGCCGCATAAAAAACGCTCGGCCATAGACCAAACTGGCTGCACCTGCCGCCACAATTATTGAAAGCTCCAAGACTCCATGACTCAAGACAAACGCGGTGAGTTCGTCATCGAAGCCTTTGGCAGCGCAGAATCCAAAGATTGAACCGAGATGGATCCCATTGAAGCAGACCATCAATAACCCACCTAACCCAAGAATCGCTCCGCCAAGAAAACAATTGATGGCAACTTTTATGTTGTTCCATCCAATCATGGCTCCAAAAAGCAGCGGATTCTCCTGTATCCGGGCAAACCATGGGCGGCCGTCCATGACATCTTCCATCAATGACTGAGGAACCATGACCGGCACGTATTCGGGGGACTGCACGGCAGTCGCAAACCCCACGAGCGCGCTTCCAATAAAAAAAATGATGCAAAAGAGCAGGACCGGAAGCTCCCGTTTCCAAATCGCTCGGTAGCGTGCAAGCCAGAGGGCGTAGGTTGACTTAGAAGAAGGCGCAGGAGCGGAGGAGGAAATGAGCTCAAAGGCTAAGTCTGCCGCTATATCTTCAAGTTTGCGGCGCTGGGGGTGAGAGGGCGGTAAATATTCTCGAAGCCGATAGAGTTCGGCGCCAAGCTCATCATAGGAGGTTAAAAGTTCGAGCGCCGCAGAGACGCGCCTAGGTGCTGGCCTCTCCGAGGCGTTCTGAGTGGTGGCGCTGCGAGCGACAGAGAGACGATCTCTAATCTTACGTTCCAGATCAGAGATGCGCTTCAATACGCGTCGCTCGACAACGCCAGAGACTGCTTCACCAGCGGTCATCGAGATACCCGAAGCACCCGAGTACCTGCAACCATATCATGCAGCCCGCGCTTATCGGAACGAAACGCGACCATCAGATAACCAATACCAAGGGTCAGGAAACAGACGAATCCTCCCACATACTGGCGCAAAAAGGTCTTACCATAACCAATATTGCCGCCTGTTTCCGTGTCAACGACTCGCAAACTGAAAATCATCTTACCCGGCGTAGCCCCTTTATTCTGATAGAACCAGCCGTAGTAAAAAAAGCCGATTGCAAGGCTTATGATCATATTAAGGATCTGCAGAGTAACTCCCACGGAACTCTCTGGCCCCGCAGATGCTGCAAGCATGGTGATAGCAATACTGGGAATGAACCCAAGTATGCCGCTAATGCAACCATCAATAAATACGGCGACTGCCCTGACCCAAAAGCCACCTGGCGTAAATCCTTGAGTTCCTTCGCCGATTGTTTCTACTTGATCCATATCATTATCCCTTGTGTCTATTTTTGAAGGTACTGCTGCTGTAAACAACGCTCTGCAAAAAATCTAAGAAGTTTCTCAGGTGGAAGAGAGCTGCGTGCCTGCAAATCCCCGACATACGGAGCAATACTTTCGCACCATTCTCTCTGAAGCTGAGGGTCGGGGGCATTACCCAGCACAAATGTTTTAAAGGCGAACTTCTTAAGCTCGGTCGAAAAATCTTCTGGTAGGGAGGAAGGCTGAATGACTTGCTCAAGCTGAGAATATTCCTCTGCCGCAAGATACATAAAGGTACCACTCTTTTCGCGCGCGGCGGAATAAACAACCACAGTGCCCGCCATCAGATCCCCAAGACGTCTGCGGCGGTTACTAAGCATTACTGAAAAGAGCCCAGGAAATATCAGCGTACAATCAATATAACGCATCAAATCTCGTATGACCGCCTGTCCAAGAGTAAGCGGCTTTCCATCCAAGGAGGTGACTCGTAAGCCAAAAAGCTTTTTTCCAAGGGTCGTTCCAGATTTCTTCTCTTGAAGAATAAAATAGATGTCGGTTAGGGAGAGCACGACAAGAAGCCCAAGGACCGCAAGTGCTATGCCGAGGATTCCGCCTGATCCATCTAAGAGGGATTCCCCTATTCCAACCACGAAGGCGACGCCTATCACTCCCAGAATAAAGAGCGGGTACATAATCGCCAGAACGACACCCATATCTACGCAGTACGCGAGAAAGCGCTTAAAGAATGGCGCGGGCACGAGCTGCACCCGAAGTCCTTGGAATACGACCTGCTCGTTATCTAATGTATCTGACATGTAGGCGTTCACTGTTCTTACGCAGACCCCAAGTCCTTGATAATTCGGTATTCTCTAAGGAGAGCTAAAGATCAATTGCCAAAGTCGCCGGGCGCGATAGAACTATATTTCACTAAAAGCAGGCTTTACGCCCCATAGCTTGCCTTCCTCTCTGGATGGTACAGACTAGGAGTGTGTCCCATAGAAACGTAAATCTTCATTTTGGACATAATCCGTAGGTAGGCTGTCCCGTTACCACCACAACATGTAGTGGTAGAAATTTTCTGCGGGACAGACTCCTAGGTACTTCTTCTTAAGTTTTAAGGGTTTCGCCGTGTTTGATGCCACCCCCCTTCTTCGCATAATTGCCAAAAGACGCCAGAATGTCCTTAGGAAGCAGGTTCCAGCTCTTACTCAAGAACGACAGTTACTCGCGCTCGTGCGGCAGGCACAGGAAACGCAGTTTGGGCGAGACCACGATTTCTCCTCCGTTAAGTCTGTAGCGGACTTTCAGAAGCGTGTCCCGCTAAGAACTTACGATGAAATGTGGAACGCGTATTTTAAGCCTGCCTTCCCAAGGCTTGAGAACGTGTCTTGGCCAGGGGTAATTCCCTTTTTTGCGGTCAGCTCGGGAACGAGTTCGGGGGCAACCAAGTACCTGCCCTACACCCACGAGATGACAGATTCGAATACCCGAGCTGGGGTAGACCTGCTTGCCCATCACGTTACCAATCGCCCAAAGAGTCGTCTGTTTGGCGGAAGAAGTTTCATGCTTGGGGGCAGCACGGATCTTGTTGAACAAGCCCCTGGGATATTTAGCGGAGACCTAAGCGGGATTGCAGTAAAAACTATGCGCTGGTGGGCGAAGCAGCGCTACTTTCCTCCAACCGAACTCGCACTCCTGAAGAATTGGGAGGAAAAAATTGAACGCCTCTCGCAAGAGTCTCTGCGTGCCAACATACGGATGATAAGTGGAGTGCCGAGTTGGTTGCTGATCATTCTCAAAAGACTCTCTGAGCTTGTGCCAGAAAGCGAAGGCAAGATTAGTAAGATTTATCCTGACCTTGAGCTCCTGGTGCACGGCGGCGTGAATTTTGGTCCCTACTACTCTACCTTTTCTAAACTTCTTGAAGGATCGCATGCGGAACTTCGCGAGGTTTACCCGGCAAGCGAAGGCTTTATTGCAGTGGCAGACCGCGGTTATGGAGAGGGTCTTCGCCTCGTGCTCGACCACGGCATTTTCTTTGAATTTGTCCCTCTTGAGGAACTGGGAAGCTCAAACCCCACTCGGCATTGGGCTGGAACCATTGAAAAGGGGGTGAACTACGCGCTCGTGATGTCGACCTGCGCCGGGCTATGGAGCTATGTGATTGGCGACACCGTAAAATTTGTAGACACAAATCCGCCACGACTTCTCGTTACAGGACGCACTTCCTATTATCTCTCAGCCTTCGGAGAGCACCTTATCGCAGAGGAAGTCGATGATGGGGTCTCCTATGCTGCCTCCGCATTGAAGCTTTCTATTTCGGACTATTCCGTTGGCCCCGTGTACCCCGCCCGGCCAGAGGACCTCGGAGGGCATCTCTATATTGCCGAGTTTACCGAGAGGCTACCCACGGCCGAGGAGTGTGCCCTGTTTACCCAAAAGCTCGACGAACGGCTCTCGGCCCGCAACGAAGACTACGAAGCCCACCGCGCCAAGGGCTTTGGACTAAATCCACCAGAACTCCTCGCCGTCCCGTCAGGAACATTCGCGGCATGGATGAAAAGCCGGGGCAAATTAGGCGGCCAGAACAAAGTACCGCGTATTATCATGAAGCAAGAGCTCTTTGCGGACCTTGAAGCCTTTGCCCGTACGACAACAGGCAGGGAGTAAGAACTCACGGATAAATAATATCCCCCCTTCCCCTTCGTGTTCTTAGTGGTTGTTTTGATAAACTATGGAGCCTCTGAAAAAGTCCACTCTGCGAACTCTGTGCCCTCTGTGGTTGATTTAAATTGTTGAAAAACCACAGAGGACACAGAGATCACAGAGAGAAAAATAAAAAATCGGGGTTATTCAGAGGTTTCCTAAGAAGCACGAGAAAAAAGGATGAGCGACCGCTTATTGGCCCGGCGCGAATCTCGTGAGATAGTCCCCGCCATGGCCTACCGACTCTTTGCGCGCCGCGCCAAAAAAGCAGGCATGCCCCCTGGGGCGCTCGTATATCTCGGGGACCAAGCTCCCCAAAAGCCTTGCCTCTACGCGATTGTCTACGACGAATCTCACTTCGAATCACACCAAGTTCAAAGTTTGGAAGAAGCTCTCGCCCTCAGGGAGAAGGGAAAATATCTTTGGCTCAACGTCGACGGACTCCAAGATGCAGAACTTGTCACAAAGATTGGCGAGCGTTTCTCAATCCATCCTCTTGCTCTTGAAGACATCTTGAATGCGGAGCAACGCCCCAAGCGAGAGCAGTTTGATGAGTTCCTTCTTGTTATCGCGAAGGCGGTCCAATGGTCACACGAAAACAAGGAACTCCATTCTGAACAAATCAGCCTCGTCCTTGGAAAGGATTTTGTAATCTCATTCCAAGAGAAAGTGGGAGATCAATTTGCGCAGCTTAAGACGCGGCTTCAAACGCCAACCAATCGACTGCGCAAAAATGGGCCGGACTACCTGATGTACGCCATGCTCGACGTGATTGTTGACAATTACTTTGTTGTCCTCGAACAGTTTGGTGAGCAGCTCGACCTCCTTGAACATCAAATTGTCAACCACCCAGAGCCCGCGTCTCTCAAGCAACTCTACTCACTCAAAAGATCTGCGCTTTTTGTGCGCAGAGCAACCTGGCCCCTGCGCGAAGCGCTTGGCTTTCTCCAGTACGGCGAAAGCGTGTTCATCAAGAAATCAACCTTACCCTTCTTACGGGACGTGTATTCGCACACGGTTGAAGCAATAGATACGGTAGAGATTTTTAGGGAAACGCTCTCCAGCATGCTCGACATCTATCTCTCAAGCGCAAGCAACCGTCTTAACGTCGTGATCAAAGTCCTCACGATTATGACCACCATTTTTATGCCGCTGAGCCTCATCGCGGGCATCTATGGTATGAACTTTGACCATATTCCAGAACTGCACTGGACCTACGGCTACCCCTTTGCTCTTGGGCTCATGCTCGCAGTCTCACTTGGAATGCTTATCGTTTTTCGGGTCAAGCGTTGGTTATGAGAAAGCTTCTAAAGGTCATTCTCCCGTTCAGCCTTCTCGGAAAAACCAGAACAGCCCTTTCAGGGAGCGCGCTAAGCCTCTCGCTTCTCCTTGCCTCTCCTGTATCTTCACAGGTCCTTGCTCCTACCCCCTCCGTCGCACCAGGCTTAGTGGAGTACCAGATAGATCCAGAGCATAGCTCAATTCAATTCTCGGTCCGGCATCTCGGCATTTCTCTAGTACGCGGCGAATTCCAATCCTTTAAGGGAAGCTTTACCTTTCCCGCGCCTGACGCACCTGCCGACACCATCCTAAAAGCGCGCTCTGAAGCCAGCATTGACGTAAACAGCATCTCTTCACGTGTGGCCAAGCGCGACAAACACCTCAAGAGCGCAGATTTCCTCTTTGCTTCGAAGTTTCCTGAAATCAAATTCTCTGCAACCTCCGTCGAAGTGCTTAGCCCCGAGAATCTGCGCGTCAAGGGAAACCTCTCCCTACGTGGGATAGAAAAGGAGGTTCAACTCGAGGTAACGGGAGGAACGAGAGCAAAAGATCCCTGGGGCAATGAACGCGTAGGTTTTCTAGCGAAAACTAAACTGAACCGCTTCGACTATGGAGTGAAGTGGAACCAGTTACTTGAAACAGGCGTTCCAGTGGTCGCTCCCGAGGTCGAAGTCGAACTCTCCATTGAAGGCATGCGAGCCGCTGCGACGGCACCTGCCACTACGGAGGCGCCAAGCGCCCCTGCGAAGTGATTCTCTTTCGCCAACTACCTAAAGATATTCATCTTTCATTGATGGCGCGGGCGTTGTCACCTTGAGTGACTTCCCTTAAAAGACTATAAGGCTAGGGAGCCGCTGATAAACCTCCAGTCTTACTACACCTCTGTGTACCTTCGTGTCCTCTGTGGTGAATTTCTTCATGAATTTCAACACAGAGGACACGAAGGTACACAGAGGTAAGTTTTTCAGAGGTTCTCTAGTTTGGTATGGAGAGGTAATGAGTTACTCGTCTACGTCGGAATCTTCACACAGCACCCCGCACGATGCGGCTATTGCTCCTTTGGCGAATGCTCCTTTGGCGAATGCTCCTTTGGCGACTGCTCCTCTTTTTCGCCAAGGGGATCTAGATATCACAGATGTCTCCCACACAACGTCTGGCGCTCAAAAGTCAGATACCCAAAAGTCAGAGTCCAATAGTCAGCGCGGCATGAACGCGCTTAAGCAGTCAGTATTCTGGGGGGTCCACCTGATGTGCTTCGGCGCCATTTGGGTCGGAGTGAGCTGGGTTGCCGCAGTTGTTTGTATCCTGCTCTACGTCGTCCGCATGTTTGCTATTACCGGGGGCTATCACCGTTACTTTTCCCACCGCACCTACAAAACAAGCCGCTGGTTTCAGTTTGTACTCGCCTTCCTTGGCGCAAGTTCCGCGCAGAAGGGGCCGCTTTGGTGGGCCGCGCACCACCGTCACCATCATCGCTACTCAGACACGGAAGAGGACATTCATCCCCCGTCCTATGGACTTTGGTGGGCTCACGTAGGCTGGGTTCTAAGTGCCCGCTTTGTAGATACGCGCGAAGACCTGATTAAGGACTTTACAAGTTTCCCTGAGATCCGCTGGCTCGATCGAAATCACATCATCGCGCCCGTAACTCTTGGCGTTGCAGTGTTCTTCCTTGGCTACTTCCTCAACCTGTGGTTCCCGAGCCTTGGAACTTCCGGAATGCAAATGCTCATCTGGGGCTTTTTCATAAGCACCACCTTGCTCTATCACGGAACGTTCGTGATCAACTCGCTCACCCACATGATTGGTTCGAGACGTTTTAATACGAGCGACAACTCACGCAATCACCTCCTTCTCGCACTGATTACCCTGGGGGAAGGATGGCATAACAACCACCATCGCTATCCCGGATCAGAGCGCCAGGGCTTTTACTGGTGGGAGATAGACATTTCGCACTACATCTTGAAAATGCTTTCCTGGGCTGGGCTCGTGTGGGACATTCGTGAGCCACCAGAGCGCATTTACCAAGAAGCTCGCGACATCAAAGCACAGCGCCAAGGGCATGCGTAGAATCTCCTTACTCTCGTTAGTTGTTGGGATTCTCGTCTCGACCCTGCTCGCTTTCTATCTTTTCAGGACGGTTTCCTTTGATGAAATCACGTCCCTCATCGGCAACGCCGATAGAGGCGCAGTAGGCGCGTTTCTCGTTCTCTCATTAAGCACCTCCTTTTTTAGAGCCTGGCGTTATCGCATCATGCTGCGAGCGGTAGGCTGCGAAACGCCCTTTCCCGGAATGTTTCTAGTAGTACTGGTGAGAAATACCTTTTCTGATCTTTTGCCCGCGAAACTCGGCACCCTCATATATATTTTCCTTACAAGAACACGTCTTGGAATACCGCTGAGCTCAGGCAGCGCAACTTTTGCCCTCGCGTTCCTTCTCGATTCCATCTCCATTCTTCCGCTGATTCTTGTATGCGCCCTTCTCTCATCGTCTCAAACGGAGATCTCTCTCCCGGTTCTTGTGTCGGCGGCTCTTGCTCTCGCCGCTGCCATAGGCGCTCTGTTTATATTCTTGCCCCGAGGGCTTAGTATTCTTGGAAGCCTACTCCCGAAGCTGTGGTTTCTATCGATAAGCCTTCGAAAGCAGCTGTCCACACTTCTCATGGAGAGCGCCTCTCGGGTAAAGGAGATTGAGCACGCAGGCATCTGGGGGCGACTCTTATGCCTCTCGGTGCTTATAAGGTTAGGGAAGTACGTTGGGCTCTATGTCTTTCTTTACGCCCTCCTTATGCCCCAAGGGTACACTCTCAGCTCGCTGCCATTTCCTCTCGTATTCTTCGGTCTATGCGCCGCAGAATTTGCGGCGAGCGTCCCCTTTCTTTCGGGTCTTGGGGGATTTGGAGCGTATCAGGGCGCCTGGATTTCCACGTTTACTTTGCTTGGGTTCCCCTTAGATCTTGCGAAAGTAACGAGCCTTGGTCATCACCTCTTCACTCAGGCCTACGGCTATGGGCTAGGAGCCGCGGCATTTTTGTTAGTGAGCCTGCCTCTTTTTGCCCGCGAGACACACTTGAACCGAACCTTAGCTCCGGAGCATCACTTTAGCTTCGGGGCCAAGTGTATTGCGGCTCTTGTTGTAGTTGGAGTACTCGCGTGGGGTGCCCTGCTGTTTTTGTAACGGCGTTTCTGGAGGCGGGGAGTGGCATCCTGTGCTATCTTCACCCCGCCCAAGCAGTGCGCAGAATCGCCTCAGAAGTCATCAGTTAATCGAAAGCATTTCATATGATCTATCCATTAACTTACTGCCCCTCTCTACGACGTCTCCGCCTATCCCTGTTGTTCCATGCAACAGTTCTAGCCTTGAGCTCGGCTTGCCTGCTTCACCTCTTTGCCTTCGCAGCCTTAGCTCAGGAGGAAGAAGAGGCAACCTCGGGCGGGAAGTCCCAGACCGGCGAGATTAATATCGATCTCTCCGCCCCCGCTAAACGCAAGGATTCCTACGGGGGGTACCAAGATGAGGCTATTTCATTCTTTAAGCAGCTTGCCGCTACGACCAGCAAACTCTCTTCTGGCGGCAGCGCCACGGTGTCTCCTCCCTCAGATGAGGCGATGAGCTATCTTACCGCGGTATATCTATATTGCGCCGTAAATAGCGGCACCTGTCCCTTGGTGCTCGACGCCATCCTTGAGGCGGATATAGTAAACTCAAGAAGCTCGGGAAAAGCGAGCTGCCCTACCATGAAACGCTTCTGGAATACGTGGGTCAAAAACGGCTTCGAAGACCGCCATAAGTTCATGGTGAAGACTTCACACATCAATTTGTACAGCCAATTTAATTCCCAAACTCGGCCCAAGTACCTTAAGTGCGATGAGACCGTCGCAAGCGTCCTTTCGGGCATTACCTCTTCCGAAACCTTCTTTCGCGATCGCTATCGCGCCGGATCTCCTCAGGAGAAGCTTGCGTTAAAGATGACGGCTCTTCTTGAGCAGATAAAACAAAAAGTTCCTAATCTCTTTATTGCGATGGGCGCTCAATCGAATTCCTCAGGAGCTGAAGGCGCTGCGCCTGCTAAGAAATCTGGCAGTACCACGAAGCGCACACGCTAACACTTCTTTCCCCTCTACCTTTGCTTTCGTTTTATGTCGCCAGCCACTCCATCACCGCTCCTTTTCGAAGTTGCCTGGGAAGTTTGTAACCAGATTGGTGGTATCTACACGGTGCTTAAGACCAAGGCACCGACCATGCTCCCTCGCTGGGGAAACAATTATTTCCTTGTTGGACCTTATCGCCCTGAGGCCGCAAGTGTTGAGTTTGAGCCCGGCACTCCCGATGAAGCGCTGAGAAGCGCGATTCAAGAAGTAGCGAAGCTTGGGGTGAAAGTGCACTACGGCCGGTGGCTCATCAAAGGTAAGCCTCAGGTGCTTCTGCTTGAGTATCCGGAGTGTTTCTTTAGGCTCGCTGACTATAAGTATTTCTTGTGGAAAGATCACGGAGTCAGCACTTCGGAAAACGATCACGAGGTAAACGATTGTATTGTCTTTGGCTTTGCCGTCTTTGAATTGCTGAGGGCGGTGTCTACTGCCTACCGCGGGCGCCCGATGGTGGCTCATTTCCATGAATGGATGGCGGGAGTTGCCATTCCTCGGCTCAAATTCTTAAGCGCGCCTATTCAGTCCGTGTTCACTACTCACGCAACACTTCTTGGGCGCTACATAGCCTCAGATAATCCAAACTTCTATGACGTGCTCGACTCAATCGAGCCCTATGGCGCGGCGCGTCATTACAATATTGAAACCAGGTTTTCCCTGGAGAGACTAGCAGCGCAGGCCTGTGATATCTTCACCACCATCAGTAGAGTCACCGCGCGGGAAACTGAGCGCTTCTTGGGCAGAAAGCCCGATTTCCTGCTCCCGAACGGAATTAATCTTGAGCGCTTCACCGCACTCCACGAATTTCAAAACCTGCACCTCAAGTACAAAGAACGCATTCACGAATTCGTGATGGGCCATTTCTTTGGTTCCTACAGCTTTGAACTCGATCGAACCCTGTATTTCATTACCAGTGGTCGGTACGAGTACCGAAACAAAGGCATGGATATATTTATTGAGGCGCTTCATCGACTCAACCTGCGCCTCAAGGAGATCTTTGATCCACCCACCATAGTGGCGTTCATCATTACGAAAGCAAATGTAAAATCAGTCAATGTTGGAGCGCTCCAGCGGCACTCCATGCTCGACGATCTTAAGCATATCTGCACCGAGGTTGAAGCAGGCATCGCCAAAAAGCTTCTCTCCGTCGTGGCCACGGGAAACTTCCCTGAATATGAAGACCTCCTTCCACACGACTCTCAAGTGCGCCTCAAGCGCGCCATGCACGCGAGAAAAACCTCACGATTACCAGCTATTGTGACTCACGATCTCGTGGATGATGGGCATGACCCCATTCTAAGGCACCTGAGACACCGACATCTTTTTAATGAGCCAAACGATCCTGTTAAAGTTGTCTTCCACCCGCAGTTTCTCTCAGCCACCAGTCCGCTATTCAATTTAGACTACGATCAATTTGTCCGCGGATGTCATCTAGGTGTTTTCCCGAGCTACTATGAGCCATGGGGCTACACGCCCCTTGAGTGCCTCGCACTCGGCATACCAACGGTCACCAGTGACCTGACGGGATTTGGTGATTTTGCCCAAAACAATATCAGCAGCTTGCCGCAGGCTTCGCTCGCCGAGTCCTCGACGAGAGAAGGCGGCATTCGAGTCCTGCGCCGAAGTGGCGTATCCAATGACCAATCTATAGAAGAACTGGCCGACTTCCTCTTTAAATTTGTGCAGCTCAATCGGCGAGAACGCATTGAACTAAGAAATAAAGCGGAGCGGCTTGGAGAAGAGTTCGACTGGGCAAGGCTTGCGGGCTTTTATCATAATGCTCACGTGGCAGCGCTTAAGCGACTTGGGGTGCCAGGGTAGGAGTCTGTCCCGTAGCTGCAGGCTGCTTCTCCTCCGAAACGAGCGAGGCAGGTGTGATGGAAACTGCTGCCACCGTCGCAACAGCCTAAAATAACAAAACAATTTCAAGCTACCCCCAAATCAATCAAGGGGTTAACTTGCAGTGAGTGGCTGCCGATTACTTACGCATTGGAAGAAGATTTGTGGGGATAGCTGTCTAACTTTTGGACTCCCCGCAATGGGAACTCGGGGGGGTGGAGGAAAACTCTAATCACTTAGGAGATCCTCCCACTAGTTGCTGGAGCATACATGTCCGAGTCCGAACTCTGGGAAGAGGCCCAGCGACACATTAAAAAATTGGGCTCGCTCTCCGCCCTCTTCACCACGTGTATACGCGCACTCAATGTCAACGAAGAGGAAAACCGCCGCCTTGCGAAAACAGGAATAAGTAACGCGGCACGCAAACCCCTTGATCGTCTTCTCGCGAGCCCCACGGTAGTGGCGCATCTTTATTATTTCACGAAAGAACTATACCCACAGAGAATACCCGCAGACCCCAAAACCACCCCTGCGCAGATTGCAGAAACCTATACGCCTTCAGAGCTGGCAGTCCTACTTACGATTGCCTATCTCTACCGTATCCTTAAGCAGAAGATAGACCCTGAGCACTGGAAGCTCTTTGCTGTCCCCATGAGAAAGGCTATCGCACTGGGCGCGCTCCTTGGCACGTCCATTCCCTCCATCGGGCTTGCCCGCGGCGCACTCACAGGCTCACTTCGCTACTTCGCTTGGGGACTTTTCACCGTATCCGATAAAGAGAAAATGAAGAAGTACCGCGTCAACCTCCGCGTCAAGAAAATTGCGAGCTCGCTAGAGATGGAGCGCGAAGACTGGATGACCACCCATGCGCATGTGGGATCTCTCGTACTTCAAACGTTCGGCTTTGGCATCGAAGGAGCAGGAAGTTACCTTAATGGGCTCATCAAATCACTCGACGAAGTGAGCGAAATTGAACAAAAATTTCGCGTGACACAACTTTGGATCGATTCTCTTCTCCTGACAGGAGCGCCGCCTAAAGAATCTATTGGAGACGAGTACTCTCTCGGAGAAGGCTCAGTCGACGCGTTTGTTTCAACCGTGCATGCCATCGCGGAGGAAGACGACTACGATCGCTGGCTCGACAAATCACGCGGCGATCTCAGCTCAGAAAAAACCCCCAATCTAGACTATAACTATGACGAGATGTTGAAGCGACATGGGGCTGCCAAATCAGCGGAGGAGGAATAGCTTCTCCTGTCATCCGAGAGTGCGCAACCGTCCCTTCTATCCATTCGCCTTTTTAGTAGCCCACCCCTCAACCATGGCGATGAGTTCGCGACTGACAAAGGGCTTCGATATATAGTCGTCCATCCCGGCCTCGATACAACGCTCACGGTCGCCTGTCATGGCATTCGCAGTCATTGCCACAATAGGATGACGTTGACCCGTAACGAATTCACGCTCACGAATCGCTTGCGTCGTTTCGAATCCATTCAGATGCGGCATCTGACAGTCCATAAGGATTACATCAAAACGAGCCCTAGATTCATCAAGAAACTTCAGTGCCTCAACGCCATTTGATGCCAGGGTCACAAGATGTCCCCTCTTCTCGAGCACTTTTTTGGCGAGCTTTTGGTTCACCGGATTATCCTCTGCGAGAAGAATGGTAAGCGGGGGGCAGGGAGCGAGGGGCTCCATGTTGGAGGAAGTTCGTGACGCGACGTCAGCCTGGGAGCAAGAACTCACCGCCGCCTTTATCGTAAAATAGAATGCGGATCCTGTGTCGACCTTACTCTCTACCCAGATCTCTCCGCCCATCATTTCGACAAGGCGTCTACTAATCGCAAGCCCAAGACCTGTGCCCCCATACTTTCGGGACGTCGAGTAATCCGCCTGAGAAAACTCTTCGAAGATTGCTTGACGTTTCTCTTCACTAATCCCAATACCTGAATCAGACACCCCGAACTTTAAAACAACCTGGTCATTGTTGAGCTCTGACACTTCAACAGAAACACCAATCGCGCCGCCCTCTGGGGTAAACTTCGTAGCATTCCCAAGAAGGTTAATGAGAACCTGTCCAATGCGCAGATGATCTGAAACTACCGCCTCAGGGATTTTTGAATCGAGATGAGTATGAATAAGAATCGACTTTTCCGATGCTCGAATCTCCAAGAGATCAACAACTCTTTCTACAAGCCCACGAGGATCAAAAGCCTCGGGAACAATATCAAGTTTCCCGGCCTCTATTTTCGAGAAATCCAATATGTCGTTCAGAATGGTGAGGAGCGAATCCGCTGAGGTTTTTATTGTTTGGATATAGTCTCGCTGCTCTTCATCGAGCTTGGTTTCAAGGGCGAAGGCTGCCATGCCGATGATTCCATTCATCGGAGTGCGAAGCTCATGACTCATATTCGCAAGGAACTGCCCTTTCGTGTAACTCGCTTCTTCAGCAGCAGCGCGGGCTTTCTCAAGGTCCTCCGCAACCTTCCTTCGCTCTGTGATGTCCTGAAACGACCCAATCAGCCTTATACAAACCCCATTCCGAAATTCCGCGCGGCCGAGGGTGCGCACCCACAATTGGTTGCCCTTGGCCGGCACAAAAGGCAATTCGAGGTCCCAAGGCGTCCCCTCTTGCATGGCCCGCTCAATGGCCTCAATCAGAACTGGCCTCGCTTCTGGCGCATAAAATTCTATCGCGCGCGTAATGTCCGGCTGCTGACCAACTTCAACTTCGTGAATACGAAAAACCTGCTCAGACCAGCGCGGGATCTTCTCTGGCAGGGGAACCTCCCAACCTCCAATTTTTGCCATGATAGCAGCATCGTGCACGAGCTGCTCATTTGCAGAAAGCTTATCGAGAATCCGGCGCTGCTCGGTAACATCGCGAGCGATAGCATAGGTAAGACCATTTTCGCCCATGGCAGAGGAATGCCACTCAAGAAATCGGACATCTCCTGATTTAGTAAGATAGCGATTTACGAAATTCACCACGGGCTGGCCACCCAAGAGATTCTTGAGCGCATTCTGAGTAATTGCGCGATCATCAGGATGCACAAAGTCAAAGAAACTTCTCCCCGTTACTTCAGGCAGCGTATACCCAAGCGCACGCTCCCAGGATGGATTTACTAGTCGCAATTTCCCATCTCGGTCAGCGATGCACAGCAGATCCACGGCAAGCTTAAAGAACTCGGCAAAGTGTCGTTCATTGCCGAGGTCTTCTCCTGCGAACATAGAGGCTTCGAAGGCCCCAGTGGGTGAATTTTGAGACTCAGGTTGTTTCATAAAGGGAAACTTTAAACTTGCCCAAAGCTAATTCCGGCATGCCCCTGCTTCACTTGGGGAAGTGCACCTACACAGGAAGACCAAGAAAAAAATAGAGCTCGACGCTGACCAACAAAGTCAACAAAATTCAGTATAGGTTCTGTTTCAAAGGAATGCCAAGGGCCTGAAACGAGCTCGATGGATAGCAGGAAGCGAGCAAGGAGCATTCCCAACGCTCTGATATAAAAGAACAATTCGACGAGTAGGGATAGATCCCCGGCGAGTCAAATCCTGAGTGTTTTGAGAGTTCCCCGCATCACGGGTTAAAGAGCTGCTGCTACTGCTTGAGTCGAATCACGCGCCGAATTAATCCCAGAAACACGCGCCAGAACTCTATTTCTAACAAGCTCGACGCGAGACTTACGCTCTTCGCACACTATCTTTGTAACTGAGTGATTGGGGGCCCCCACATGGCCTCGGCCCTCAAGTGCCCACTCAGGAGAAAGGGACTTCCGCAACATCTGCTCGTCGAGTTGCAGTTTTTCCCCAAATGCAGAGGCGGCTTCTTGAAGTTGTGGCAGCGTAAGCTTGGTGAGCGGGACTCCTGCGGTCATAAGCTTATCAACTGCCGTCCCCACAATCTTATACACTCTGCGATACGGAATTCCCGTGAGCTGCGAAAGGCGATCGGCAAAGTCGGTAGTGAGTGAGTAATTCTCCTCGACCATAGACTTCATCCGCGCAGCATCAAATTGCGTGGACTGCACCACTTGCTCTAATGAGAGAATTGCCGTCAGAATTTTTTGGCACGCAAGCGATGCATATTCCTTAACTTCGCGACTATCTCTGTTATATCCGGTGGGGAGGCCCGCAAGAATTCCCGCTATGGAAGTATACATTCCTGTGAGGTGCGCTGAAGTGGCGCGGAGCAGCTCAATTGCATCAGGATTACGCTTCTGCGCCATGACAGAACTTCCTGTCACGGGATGCAGGCGCTGAGCAACGGCATCACCGAACTGCACCATGCGGTACTCAAAAGTCGAGTACAGCATAAGGTCTGAGGCCATACGCGTCACCACTAAGGCGACCTGCTGAAAAGCACCTACTAACGCCAGCTGAAAGACCCCGCGATTAGAGATCGCGTCTTGGGGTATCTCCCATACGCGAGAAAAGCCAAGCAATCTCGCGCAGAGAAGTCGGTCAATCGGCCACGAAGTTCCAAAAGATTCCACCGACCCAAGAGGGCACTGGTCAAACTGGTCAAGAACGCTGAGCACAGAGTCAATTCCTCTGAGAAGCCCATCAGCGTGCGCGAGATACCAGTGGCTAAGTGCGGTAGGCTTTCCGGGCTGCATGTGCGTGTAGCCCGGCATTGGAATGCCAATGGATTGAGAGGCTTTGGTAGAAAGCTCTTGAGCTACCGAAAGTATGGCTTGGACAATTCTGAGCGCCTGCTCCCTGAGGTAGAGCATTTCTGTAACCATTACTTGGTCATTACGGCTACGAGCCGTGTGCATGGAGAGTCCTGCCTCTTCTCCCGCATGTTTGACCACCTCACGCTCAAGAGTAAGCTGCGCGCCAAGGCCAGGGTCAATTGAGAATTCGCCCCTTTCCCAACGCGCAGAAACATCTGCAAGAGCTGCGACGATTTTCTTAGCGAGCTCGCGCCGTACGATACCCACGCTCTCAAGCATGACTACATGTGCGGTAGAACCCCACACATCGAAGGGGACCATTGCTAAATCGAGTTCGCGCTGCGTATCGGAAACAACAAGTGAAATAACTTGGTCGCTTACCATATATTCCTAATCCCTTCGTGGACTCTGTGGTCTTAGTGGTTCATAAAACCAACCACTAAGATCACTAAGACCACAAAGAAGATCTCTTCCTAGCTACGCTTATTCGCCGGCAAAACAATCTTGCGCAGCCGAATCGTCTTTGGCGTCACTTCCACCATCTCATCGTCGCGAATGAACTCGATTGCACGCTCAAGCGTCATCGGCGTTACAGGGGTAAGAATGACGTTCTCATCGCGCCCTGCCGCACGAATATTGGTGAGTTTCTTCTCGCGGCAAATATTTACATCGAGATCATTCTCACGATTATGCTCGCCGATGATCATCCCTTCGTAAACCGGATCCCCTGGAACTACGAACATTTGACCACGAGGCTCAAGATGGAAGATCCCGTAGGAAACCGCCACACCCTCACGATCCGCCACAAGGGAACCTGTCATGCGAGAGGGGAAATCGCCGCGATATTCCTCATACCCCATGAGGTAGGAGTTCATAATCCCCGTTCCCTTCGTGTCGGTAAGAAACTCATTACGGTAGCCAATTAAGCCACGAGAAGGCACCGAGAACTCAACTCGCACGCGCCCCGTGCCATGATTAACCATGTTCATCATCTTACCGCGCCGCGTAGAGAGCTTCTCGGTAACCACACCGAGGAACTTTTCGTCGCAGTCAACGAAGAGATGCTCAATCGGCTCGAGCTTCTTATCTCCTTCTTGCTTGAAGATTATCTGGGGACGACCTACAGCAAGCTCCCAGCCTTCACGCCGAATCTGCTCAATCAGAATCGCCATCTGGAACTCACCGCGCCCTTTCACAATGAAACTATCGATTTCATTGCTTGGCTCAATACGCAGCGCCACATTTTGAAGCGTCTCGCGCATGAGGCGTTCCCCTAGGCGCTTAGACTGAAGCACTTTACCTTCACGGCCCGCAAAAGGGGCCGAATTGGTCCAGAACTTCATTGAGATCGTGGGCTCGTCTACGGTGATACGCTTAAGCGCCTTCGGTTGATCGCGAGTACAAATGGTATCTCCGATCTCAACCTCTTCAAGACCAGAGAGGATAATAATATCGCCGGGCTCTGCCGAATCAGTCTCGAAGAAGCCTGGGCCCTGATAAACCTGCAGCTTTGAAATCCTGAGAGGCTTGGGAACGCCATCCTTTCCAATGCCGACGAGATTCTCATTCCGTTTTGCACGGCCGTGAAACACACGTCCAATCGCTAACCGGCCGAGATAGTCGGAATATCCTAGGTTCGCCACGAGCATCTGAAAAGGCTGGGTAGGATCATACTTGGGACCCGGAATGCGCTCTGCTATCAAATCGAGCAGATAGGAGAGGTCCTTGCCCTTTTCCTCTAGATTCTTCTGCGCGATCCCTTCGCGCCCAATGGCATACACCACAGGGACATCGAGTTGGTCTTCCGTCGCATCAAGGTCAATCAAGAGGTTATAAACCTCGTCGAGCACTTCCTTGGGGCGCGCGTCCTTACGGTCAATCTTATTGATTACCAGAATAATCTGAAGAGAGGCTTCCAGTGCCTTCTTAAGTACGAAACGAGTCTGAGGTAGCGGACCTTCGGAAGAATCAACAAGCAAGATGGCCCCATCCACCATGCTGAGTGCACGCTCCACTTCTCCACCGAAATCGGAGTGACCAGGGGTATCAAGAATATTGATTTTTACATCCTTCCACTTTACCGCGCAGTTCTTGGCGGCGATGGTAATTCCACGCTCTCGCTCAAGGTCCATGCTGTCCATAACTCGGTCGCTGAACTCCTGACCTTCGCGAAAGGTACCTGCTTGGCGCAGCATGTGGTCGACCAAGGTTGTTTTACCGTGATCTACGTGGGCGATAATCGCAATGTTGCGAATTCCCTTATTAACTTCAGAGGACGTCATAAATTCTCCGTAGGCGCTTCTATAGTGCCATGCAGAGTAATGAAGCTGGCCGGCATAAACAACCCTAAGGGGCCCGCATAGGGGCAATCTTTTTCATCAAATTGGCTATATTTTCGTGGGATTATGTGCCCAAAGGTCCCCTACCCTCGGTCCGGCGGCCCCCTACGAGCATGCTTCGGACCCCAGAGATGAGACAAAAGCCGTTTGTGGCAGGCGCATCCCAGAGTCTTGCCCCCCCCTTTTTTCCTGCGGGCATCCATGTGGCGGTTAAGCTGCGGCTTGCAATGCATTTTCGCGGACGAAGGTAAGGGCTTCCTATTGGTCTGGTGAAGAAAAAGGCAGCAGGTGAGGGACGCGTCGTAACTCATTGCGATAACCATATCTTTCCGCAAAGTGGGTGGCACCAATGTCAATGTTATTTCCAATGTTATTTCAGCTAAACATCTTCCCCAACCCAACCTGCCAGTTCATCGCCCGAGTCTTACCAAATTTCTGTTCCAGGGGATCGTTGGATAACAACCATCTTTCGGCCTTACCATCAAGATCATCGCCGAGGGTCTCAAGTGCCTTTGCATCAGCCGCAGTAACTTTTGTCTTAGACTTAATCTCAACCAACAACCTCGCGTTGCCAGGCCGGTCTACGATTAGATCTATCTCGACGCCGTCTTTTGTTCGAATAAAACTGAGCTCCCAATCAAGCCGGCGGTAGCTAATAGCCTTTTTGAATTCGAGTATAACCCAATGCTCAAACGCGTCGCCGTACGCTGAGGTCTGGGGTTCTAGAGAGACTGAAAGGGTTCGATCCAATGCGCGCTTGATGCCCGTATCAATAAAATAAAACTTCGGTGCCTGCGTCTGGGCCTTTCTCACCGATCGGTGAAAGCTCGGGAGGATAAACCCAATAAGAGTATCCTCTAAAATCTCAAAATAATTGGCGACGCTTACATCATCAATCCCAATCTCAAGCGCGAGCGCAGATTTGTTAACGATCTTGCCATTCATTTGGGCAGCGATCGCTAGAAATTTTCGAAATGGTGAAATATTTCTGACCCAGCGTTCCTCTTGGATCTCCTTCTGCAGATACGTGCCAACATACGCAGATAGATACTCTCTCGCCGAAGCTGCATCTGTCGAAAGATATGCCTCTGGTAGTCCACCGAGTTCTAGACATTTCTTCAAATTGAAAGTACTTCCCAACTCAGCAGTCGAAAATGGGAATAAATGGTAAACCCATGCGCGCCCCGCGAGCAGATTCGTGCCGCTTTGCTTTAACCTGCGACTGCTCGAACCTGTGAGAACGAACTGGCGCTTCTGCTTTTGGATCTGCGAGTGCGCCACATCAAGAAGGTCAGGCAGCTTCTGGATCTCGTCAACGATAACCCGCTTCCCGATATTCTCGGGCGAGTTGATAAACGAGACAAATCTCGATCGATCCAGAAGAAACTCATCGAACACAGCGAGGTCTAAAAGGTCGATAAATATGGAGTCCTGTGCAGAGAACAACCCGTCTAGGAGGGTTGTCTTACCACAGCCACGCGGTCCGAACAGAAAAAAGCTGTTGGTTTTCGATGGGTTGCATAATCTCTGAATCACAATTCGAATTTTAACGCGTTTTCCGAACTATCGACAAGAGCGATCTTTAAACCTATCGCGCGGCCCTGGTTTCAGCGGATTGCATTTCCAGAGGTGGGGGCCAGCCCCCTTAATAAAACAACCACTAAGACCACAGAGACCGCTAAGTTGAAGGGGGGGGACTGCGTTACTCGGACCGCCGGCCCCCTGCGAGCATGCTTTGGACACCCGAGATGAGACAAAAGCCGTTTGCGGCGACTCCATCCCAGAGCTTTGCCCCCTCTCCATAGGTGGCACGCGCATCCATAAGCGAGAACGGGCTGCGCACCCCCTCCACCGTTACTTGACCGCGATGAAGCCGCACACGCACCTCACCCGCCACCATCTTCTGACTCGAATCGAGAAGGGCCTCAATGTCTCGCATAACGGGGTTAAAATATTGCCCCTCATGAAGGAGCATACTGTAGGTCTGACATACCTGTTCTTTCACCATGGACTGCCACTTGGTAAGCACAAGCTTCTCTAGCTCACGATGGGCATTGATGAGAGTAAGAGCTCCCGGGGCTTCAAAGGCAATTCGGCCCTTGATTCCAAGGACCGTGTCCCCAAGATGCACGCCCCGCCCTACGCCATGAGCTGCGGCAATGCGGTTAAGCTCATTGAGTGCCTGATAACCGGAACACGGCGAACCGTTAAGAGCGACGGGCAATCCAGCTTCAAAGGAAATCACCACCTCTTCCGCCTGAGCCGGGGAATTTTCCGCTGAAACGGTAGCAACCCAGGCCTCCTCGGGAATGCTCGACCACGACTGGTGGGTCTCTCCCCCGCCTATGGTGGTTCCAAGAATACCTTGGTTAATTGAATATTTCTTGGCCTTGGCGGGGAAATCGATACCCCAAGCTTTTAGCTGCTCAAGTTCCTTCTCGCGGCTCAGCCCGAGGTCTCGAATCGGCGCGATGATTTTCAGTTTTCCATCTAGGCTCCGAATGGACACATCAAAGCGCACCTGGTCGTTTCCTGCCCCCGTGCATCCATGTGCCACCGTTCGAGCTCCCAACTCTTGCGCATAACGAACCAGGTGCTCGGCTTGAACACCTCTCTCAACACCCACGCACAGCGGATACACATTCCCGCGCAGGAGGTTTCCCTTTATGACGTAACTGGCGAAACGCCTGTATACCTCCTCACGAGCATCAATCTGGCGGTGGTCCTTGGCACCCAAGGACCGAGCTCGCGTCGCAATCGCAGCAAGCTCTTCTTCCGAAAAGCCACCCGTATCCACGGTAACCGTGCTGACTTCAAATCCCTGCTCCCTTAGAAAAGGAATGCAAAACGAAGTATCAAGGCCGCCGCTATAGGCTAAGGCAATTTTCTCTTTCATATGACTAGCTCAAGCTCCTGAAAAGGCGCCTCACAGCTTGGGGCAAGGACGGAATTCCCGCAAGTCAGCCACAGGACCAAATGTCCCATATTAGACATCGTAGTCCAAAAAACAACAAAAGGTCTGAGACGCTCCTTGACGTCTTCGCCCCGTAGCCTCACTGTAGGGTTTCAGAGAGTCTAATTTCGGACTGTCTTGTTCTTCTTTTCTTGGCAGCTTGCGAAAAGCCGCATAGGGAACGATTAGCTATGACTATCACTCGCCTCACGCAGCGCTACATATCGGAGAGACCCAGCGTCCGAGACTGCCTGAAGCGCGGGCTCATTAACTATTCGGCCCTGACACGCGAAATTTGCAAAGACGCGGGCATGGCGCGGTTTGACGCAGTTCTTATTGCGTGCAGGCGCTACTACCAGAGACTCAAAGACAAGGAATCTTTCGAGACACGCGTGCGTGCACTTCTAAAAACTACCAAGATGCGAACCCGGAACCGTATTGCAGTCGCAATCGTGGAGAAGCCACGCGATTTTGAGCGGCTTCACCGCCTCCAAAAGGTAGTGCGCCAAGAGCGCGGCGACTTTAATTTGATCGAAGGCGACCTTGCGGTCGTGGTGATAACCAACACTGAGTATGTAGAGGAAATTCGAGAGGCCTTCAAAGGCCGGATAAAGAAGCTCACCACAGACCTCGTCCAGATATCGATGACCTTTGACGAACGCCTTGAAACTACTCCGGGAGTCGTATCCTTTATTTATGGGCTGCTCGCAGAACACGGCATTAACGTCGTTGAAGAGATGAGCTGCTGGACGGAGCTCATGCTTGTGGTCGCGGAAGAAGACGCCGCGCGCACTATTCGGCTCCTTAATTCCATTTCCGGGCGCGAGACGAAGCGTGCGCTTAGTCCCCGCGAAGCCCTCGAAGAATCAATGTAGCCTGCGAAGGAATAACCACCATGAAAGTTATCGCTGATAAAATTGCGTCCTCTACTCGAAACGCAAAGGTCCCCTCGGAACTCTCGCTTTCGTCTGAGATCATTTCGCAAGAGGGCTACGTTATTGCGGGCAAACTGCTTACCGAGCGCGGTGATTACAACACGCTAGAACTCGTGAGCGGCAGAATGAGTCGCCTGTATAAGGGCGATATCATTGTGGGAGTCTTAGGGCCCCGCAACGCACTTAAGGGCTTTAGCGGAATAGTGCCGCCCACCCTTGCATCGGGAGAAGTAATTCAGCTTCTTAACCTTGGCGGAGTGCTCGGTAAATGTACGAGCGAAAATGCCGAGCTTGGCCGGCCCATCGATGTTGAGGTCCTCGGCGCCGTGCAGCACTTTCCTTCTTTCCAGCATCGCGTAGGAAAACCAGCATCTATTGACCAGGGCGAGATTCGCCCGCTCGACACACTTCTTGCCGCCCCTCCCCTGATTGTTATCTCAGGCACCTGCATGGACGCAGGGAAAACGAGAGCTGCATGTGAACTTGTGAAACACATCAGCCGCGCGGGGAAAAAAGTGGCAGCCGCCAAACTTACTGGCGTAAGTTTGATGAGAGACACGCTTTCAATGTCAGACTGCGGAGCCTCACAAGTCCTGAACTTCACCGATGCGGGGGTGGTAACGTCTACCCCCGACAATGCGCTGCGTGCAGCGAAAGGCGTGATTCATGCCCTCGCCGCAGCCGCCCCGGATTGCATCGTTCTTGAGCTTGGCGATGGCATCATGGGGGAATACGGAACGATGTCACTGCTCTCCGACGCGCAGCTCATGCAGTTTGCAAAGGCGCACGTACTTAGCGCTAATGACCCCGTCGGCGCCTGGGGGGCTATTACTTTCATAAAGGGTCTACCGAAAGGGCACCCCTGCCCCCCCGTCGACATTATCTGCGGCCCCTCAACCGATAACGATGTAGGAAAGAACTTTATTCGCTCTAAACTTGGAGTAAAGGCAGCCAATTCCATCCGCGATGGAAAAGAGCTGGCTTCCGTGGTTTTTGAACGCGTCTTTGGATGCCCTCTGCCTTGAATGCTCTTGTAGGCTTAAGCACTTTCTAGGTAAGTCCCTATGTCCTCTTCACTTAGCACTCGCACTCTCTCGGTCGGCATCTATGGCGGCTCAGGCTACGTCGGACTTGAGCTTATTCGCCTTCTACTTCTTCACCCAGGAATCACTCTAAAGACGGTCACTTCACGAGAGCATTCGGGGAAGAAACTCTTTGAGGTTCACCGCTCCCTCGCCGGACTTACCGGCGTAGCCTTCTCAGCACCTGAGCAAGACTTCTCAGATCTCGATCTTCTCTTTCTGTCCGTTCCGCACACCCAGTCGAGCCCGGTGGTCAGCAAACTTGCAAAGACCCCGCGCTTTCTTGAGGGCTGTCTAAAAATAATTGATTTAGGCGCTGACTTCCGCCTCCCACCGCCTCTCTACACAAAATTCTATGGAGAGGCTCATCCTTGCCCAGAGCTGATTGAGCGAGCCCTCTACGGGGTGCCGGAGATAAATAGAGACGACATCAAGAAAGCTCAGCTCGTTTCGAACCCGGGATGTTTCGCCAATTGCACCACACTGGCGCTCACCCCCCTCGCCCAGCATTTTCGCAGCCTCGGAATCAACTCCTTTGAAGCCAGGGTTTCAGCTATCACTGGTTCAAGTGGCAGCGGAGTAACTGCAACTTCAAAAACGCATCATCCGGAGCGAAATGAATCCCTAAGCGCCTACGAAGTGCTCACCCACAGGCATATCCCAGAAATTGAACGCGCGCTGAGCATGGCAAGTGGATCTGCGGTTACCCCCCAGATCAAACTAGTGCCGCACTCAGGGCCCTTCTCGCGCGGGATCTTTGCTACCATTTTCTGCGAACTACCCGATCCCCTTATTCCCGTAAGCAAGCTCTACGAAGAGTTCGCGGCAAGAAATAAGTTTATTCGAATCCGGGCGTCCTCTCCTCGCCTCATCGATGTGCGTGGATCTAATTTTTGTGACATTTCGATTCACCAACACGGCAAGGAGCTCGTGATTTTAAGCACCCTCGACAATCTCGTAAAAGGCGCCGCAGGCAATGCGATCCAGAATATGAATTTGATGTCTGACTTCTCTGAGCACATGGGGCTCCTCTCGTCGGCGCTTGTACCTTAATTTTTAAAGGCTTCTCTATGACTCTTAGTACTCGGGCATTCATTTCCACCAGCGACTTAAGTGCGAATGAGCTCCTGACGGTTCTCGAAAGAGCGCTGCACGGTAAAGAAAGTAACTGGCGGGAGTACGCAACGACGCTGTCAGGCAAAGTCATTGCCCTCATGTTCTTCAATCCTTCCCTGCGTACGAGAGCCTCCTTCCAAGCCGGAATCGCGCGCCTCGGAGGTCAATCCGTCGTGCTTGCACCTGGCTCAGACTCTTGGACTCTTGAGTTTGAGGAAGGTGCTCTCATGTACCGAGACCGCACTGAGCACGTAAAGGATGCGGCTGGTGTTCTCTCTCAATACTTTGACGCGGTATGTATCCGAAGTTTCCCGGCACTTAAGTCATGGGAGGAGGACAAAAACGAACCTGTTCTCTCAGCCTTTAAGAAGCATCTCGATATTCCGCTCATCAGCATGGAGAGCGCCCTTTGGCATCCGTGCCAAGCGCTCGCTGATGCAGTGACTCTTAAAGAGCGCTTCGGGAAAAATCTCAAAGGAAAGAAGTTCGTATTGACCTGGGCACCACACCCGAAGCAGCTCCCCCTCGCGGTTCCGCATTCCACCGCCTTGATTGCCGCCCAACTAGGGATGGAGGTGCGCCTCGCCTGCCCAGAGGGGTACCAATTCGACTCTTCAATTATGGGTGATATCAGTGCGGCTGCAAAAACAGCAGGCGGGTCCTGGGAGGTTTTCCACGAACAAGAAAAGGCCCTCAAGGGAGCCGAAGTAGTGTATGCCAAAAGTTGGTCGCCCCCCCAGTTCATCGGAAAACGAGAGGTAGAACTCGAGCACCGCAAGTCTCTTCTTCCTTGGATGCTCGACCAGAAAATGCTTCATCTCGGAAGCGACCCTTATTTCATGCACTGCTTGCCCGCACGTAGAAATATCGAGGTCGCCGACGAAGTAATTGATAGCCCAAGAAGTCTTACCGAGCACCAAGCGGCTAATCGGCTGCATGCTCAAAACGCTCTTCTCACTGAACTTTTGACGAAAGGAAACTAGTTATGAAAAGAATTGAAGCTCTCACCGAAATTCTCCCCTATGTTCGCGAGTTCCAAGGCAAGACTTTTGTCGTAAAGCTCGGAGGCGAGCTCTGCCAAGGAGAAGTTCTCAGTAACATTGCCCAGCAACTGAGCCTTGTGCACCACATTGGAATTAAACTTGTCCTCGTTCACGGCGGGGGACCTCAGCTTGATGAGGTAAGCAAATCTCTCGGCATCACCCCCGTAAAGAAGGCAGGAAGACGCGTCACGGACGACAAATCACTTGCGGCAGCAAAGATGGTATTCTGTGGTTCGATTGGCACGGATGTGGCGGCGGCACTCTGCAGCAACGGCATGAAAGCTCTCGGACTCTCTGGAGTTGATGGAAGCCTCATTACCGCCGTGAAGCGTCCACCGCTTCGCATCAGTAATCCCGATGGCAGCACGGAGCTCGTTGATTTCTTGAATGTGGGAATAATCGAGTCGGTAAACTCGTCCCTGCTTCAGGACTTCTTGGGACTCGGCCTTACGCCCCTGATTTCGCCTATCGCTGCAAGCCCCGAAGGCGCTACTTTCAATATTAACGCAGATACGTTGGCCGCCAAGGTAGCGGTGAGCCTTAAAGCCGAAAAACTGATTTTGATGTCAAATGTACCCGGCATCTTAAAGGCTCCCCCGGATCCGTCCTCACTCATCTCCTACCTCGACATCGAGGGAGTGCAGAGCCTCATAGAAGAGGGAACCATTTCTTCGGGAATGCTCCCCAAAGTGCAAGCATGCATAGATGCCCTCAAGAGTGGCGTCAGCCGTACCCATATTATAGACGGAACTCGACAAGGGTCCCTTCTCCTTGAGCTCTTCCTCAATGAAGGCGTGGGAACCATGATTGTGGAGCGATCTCAGAAGAACTGAGGAGGCAAGGAAGAAGAGCTTAGCGGCTCGGTGGCCCCATTTCAGTACTGCGTCACACCCACGATTCGCGGGACTTTCGCATGGTGCGCATATGAGACTTTAGAGCGTTTACTATGGAAAAACTGCACTTCGCGGAAGATCCTGTCGGTTCAGCATTCTATACTCAGGTGAGGAAGCAGGTTAGGGAGCTCCTTGGTGGTGAAGAGAACCACAGCGGTCCTGATCTCTGGTTCTGGCTCAAGGCGGGATTCTGGTTTCTCCTCTGTTGGGGCTCATATTGTGCCATTATTTTAGGCACCGTTAGTAGTTGGTTGATAGTTCCTGTAGCAGCAGTGGTGAGTCTTTCCGGGCTTTTGTTCGGATTTAGCGTTGGGCATGATGCTGCACATCGAGTGCTCGCAAAGAGCTTGGCCGTAAACCGCCTAATACACTTCGTAAGCTTTCTGACAGTCGGGCTCGATCCGCTTCTTTGGGGACTCCGGCACCTCCGGTCCCATCACATGTATCCTAATGTCGAAGGTAGCGACATCGATATCGACAAAAATCCCCTCCTACGGCTAAGCCCCGCGCATCCCTGGAAACCAAAGCACCAATTCCAACATCTGTATGCTCCGCTTGCGTATGCCGTGGCGCTCGCGCATTCAGTTTTCTGGGGAGACTGGATCTATTTACTCTCGAAGGACTATGCCTGGATGCGCCGCGGAGTATCCTCGTTGTATCTCTACGCCAGTTTTTTCGGATTCAAAGCCGTTCATTTTTTTCTGATGATCGTGATTCCGTACCTCATGCTCGATTATTCTCTCGCAACAATTATCTTGTGTTACCTTGGTGTGGGTGCTCTCGCTTCACTAGCCTTTATTGTCATGCTCGTGGGAACTCACTTCTTTGCCGAAGCCGATTATCCTGCTCCTGATGACAGAGGGGTGCTTCACACCTGCTGGGCAGTCCATAATTTGCGCACGAGCTGTGATTGGAATCCTGAGAGTGGTTTTGCGAGATTTCTGAGCGGAGGGGCAAACTGTCATGCTGCACACCACCTCTTCCCCACTATCTGCCATACCCATTATGGAAAGCTAAACCGGATTATACTAGCAGCGAGTGCAGAATATTCGATTACCTATCATAGAAAAACACTGTGGCAGATGGCGATTTCGCATTTTGATCACTTAAAGTCGATGGGGCGCCGCCCGCAGCAAGGAAACGATTCTCAAAATCGCAGACTCTCTCCGGGTTCCGCGAGCACAGGCCCCACCTAAGATCTCCCATCCTCCAGAACAAGAATTTTTCGACGTTCGCACTTGTGGCGACTTCATCTAAACGATGGCGGCGCCTCTCCTGCGTCCGCGGCTAGCAGCAGATGCTAAAAACGACACCTTACCAGCTCGCAATCGCCTCCTGCCAACTCCTTCAGCTAAAAATACTGTTTGGCTGAAGCTTCCTTACACAATCCTGTAAAGAATCCAGGGCCGCAAAATGCCCATACTTCAAACTCGCTAAACCAAATTTCCAGGACGTCGGCCTGACTCACTGAGGTAATTCGACATGATTGAGTTGCCTATTCTCGCGTACTCAGCGCCCTCCGCAATAATTGAAACACATCGTTTAGCGCCGAGGACGCAGGGTACGCGGAGGAAAAGCACCTCAGAGGAAAGTCAATTTCTGGGTTTCAGGAGTTCCGTAACTGCACATCTTTGCACTCCCGAGACCTCTTGAAGTATCAATCGCTGTGAACGCCGTTTAAGGCACATTAAAAGCGCAGCAGATCGAGCGCTAATCGAGTTTGTTGATTGGCTTGGGCAAGTACCGAAGTTGCTACCGATTGGCGAATTTGGCTCGCGACAAGAATGGCGGAGTCCGAGGCTACATCGGTGTCGCGGATGCGGGATTCCGCCGCCTTAGTATTCTCACCTGAAGCTCTAGCCACCTCAAGCGCCGCCGTTAAGCGACTCTGGTTAGCCCCGATATTTCCCTGGAATAGAGAAAGTTGGTCGAGTCGGTTACGCAGAACCTCCAAGGCCACTCGGCTACGACTCACACTCTCCACACCAGTAAACTCGATACTGGTTATGCCATCGGTGCTTGTGCGGTTGGTTGATCCGACCGGTGATGGGGCACTCGCGGGAGAAAGAAACCGGAGGCCACGCAAATCTACCGACAGCGCACCAGTAGCAGTTCCGTTGGAGAAGTTTAGAGTCGCTGAAAGGTATCCAGTGCCACTCGCTATGCCAGTGGCCGAGTTAACTGATACCTCTGTTATTGACATCGAATACCAGCTGTCGGGATTGCTGCTCAAATACTGCTCAAAGGCGTGCTCATAGCCAGGGTCTCCAATATCTTCACGCCTTTGAAACACCACTGCCTGGTACCTTCCATTCGAATACTGGTAGTTAAATGCTAGCACGATTTCGCGATCCACTCCTGTGCTGTCCCTAACAGTCAGGTTAACGGCCCTGTTCTGCACCGCATCCATCAATGTATCGAACGATTCATACTCCGCGCCAGGTAAGGTCACGTTAGATGACCCCATCGTCATGGATTCGGCAATTACGCCGCTCAGGGTTCCCGTGTCGGCAAGTGAGATCCCAAGCCGAGACGCAGCCCCGCCATCGATCCCAAGCTGCAAGAGGAGTGATGCTGGACTACTGCTTCCTCTGCCCCCAAGCATGAGACTGCGACCATTAAAGAACGTGGAGTCGCCGAGGCGACCGAATTCTTGCATCAGCTGCCGGTACTCAGCACTCAGGGTATCACGCTGAGCGCTCGAAAAGGTTCCATTCGCTGACTGCTCGGCCAGCTCAATCATGCGCTGCACCAAAGATTTCTGATTACTCAGAGTGTCGGAGACTATGCTAAGCACTGACACCCCGTCATTGATGTTACGAAGAGCCGTATCGTAAAGACGGCCCTTATTGCGTAGCTGGTCGGCAACAGAGAGCCCGGCAGCATCATCAGAGGCGGTAGTAATACGAGAACCCGAAGCAAGGCGATTGAGCGCACGCGATAGCGCTGTGCTGGCTTGATTCAAGCCACGCTGGGTTTGCAGAGCGCTGATGTTAGATCCAATCGTCAATGGCATAGCGGCGTCCAGTGCCTGGCCTTACGCAGGGCAATCCTAACCCTACCTTTAAAAAGTCGTATTTTCCGCGAGTTGGCTTAAGATTCGGCGCCTAATGAGCAGTACTCTTGGCGACATCTGGGGCCTACAGCCTCAGCTATGAGAGGGAACGAGGAGTAGCTAGAATGCGTACGCACCTCTCCTAGGGGGCTTGAGGGGCCCTGTCTGTCACCAGGCGCGATCTGACTCACCAAGGCTTCCTCCGAGCCGCACCAGGAGCGCCGCCGGGCCTCTTCTAATAGAATCCCCCCCCCCCCATCATTTCCTCTGAGACACTGCGCCGCGTAACCCCATGAGTTTACTAAGATCGGGGCCGCTCATTAGCCCGCTTTGCTCAAAAAAAACGCAAAGAAGCATCTTTCGCGGATCTTTAATCGCGATTCTTTGTCTCTTTTAGAGACCTTTAAGGAGCGAAAGAGTACGCAAAGCGTAGCTATCATTGGCGTACCGATGCTCTCTAAGTGCGCAAAACTGCCTATGGTTGCATCACGACATCAATCAGCCCAGCAAGTGAGCCTTAGCGATGTCACAGAGAGAACGATTTGGGGGGAGCATCCGCTGGCTCAATTTGTCCTCTTCCGTATTTCTAACTTTGGTGCGGTTTCTAAACAACTTTTCTGCCGATTTGTCGATTAGGGTTACAAGGGTTAGGTCGCGGAGACACGGAGACCGCGGAGTGTTCGCCTGCAAATTTGTAACTTTCTGGGGGTTACCAGGATTTTGTTTACGAATGTTCAGGATAACTAGCAATTATGCTAACGCACAGAGCTGAGCAAAATCTCGATTCTATCTCCCCTCCGCGGTCTCCGTGTCTCCGCGCTAATCCCTTCTTAACCCCAACTACAGAGTTTCCTCGAACATTCTAGTAGGGAGAGAACAATCAGCCCAGCAAGTAAGCGTTTGCAAAGTCTCAGAGGGAACGATTTGGGATTAAATTAATTCACGTTGGATTTGCACGTATACCCTTGGCTCTTAAGCAGTTGGGTGTTCCAAAGCTGAAGCTCCTTCGGCACGTCACGCCACTTCGCCCCCTGCGCTGCTCCAAGTCTTGTACGCCCCTGTAAGATTTCGACAGGGAATCCCGTTCTGCTCAAGAATGCGGCAGGCATTATAGGAACGCTGACCAGATTGGCAGAAAACAAGAATTTCCTTTCCTCGCGGTACCTCACTCAGGCGACTACGTAGATCGCCCAAGGGTATATGCAGCGAGCCTGGAATAGTGCCTCGCTCCACCTCTTTTATCTCCCGCACATCAAGAAGGACATGCGATTCCCGAAGCTTCGACACCTCAGACCACTGCGCCACGCGCACCAACCCGTCCAACACATTCTGCGCAGCCATCCCCGCCATATTTACCGGATCTTTGGCTGAACCAAAGGGAGGGGCATAGGCAAGCTCGAGCTCAGCAAGGTCATCCACCGTCATCTTGGCCTGCAGCGCAGTAGAGAGTACATCAATGCGCTTATCGACCCCTTCTTTGCCGACCACCTGAGCCCCAAGAACTCTGCGGTCGATGGGAGAAAAGAGAAGTTTCATCGCCAGCGACTCGGCGCCAGGGAAATAACCCGCGTGCTGGTTCGGGTGCAGAAAAATTCGCTCGAACAGAACGCCTTCCTTTAGAAGCTGCTTCTCATTCTCCCCGGTGCAGGCGGCAGTACGCTCAAAGAGCCTGAGTATCGCCGTGCCCCAGGTACCGCGATACTTTCGCTTAAATCCACCAAGCATATTGTCGGCAGCCATCCTCCCTTGCCTATTGGCAGGACCGGCTAACGGCACCATGGCAGCTACGCCAAGAGGCTGTTGGCGAACTTCAATGACATCGCCGATGGCCCAAATCGATGGGTCACTTGTTTGCAAAAATTCATTTACCTGTATCGAGCCCCGCGGCCCCACCTCTAGCCCTGCCTCTTTTGCGAGCGTCGACTCGGGACGTACCCCTATCGCAACAAGAATGAGGTCTGACTCAATGCGCTTTCCTGACTTCGTAACAACGGTCGGAGCCTGTGAGGCGTTCGAACCTAGAACAAACTCAGTAACTGAATCGCCAAGATGCAAAGAGACACCTTTGCTACGAAGCTCCTCATGGAGCAAAGCGGCCATCTCGGGGTCAAGTGGCGTCATGACCTGCGGCAGCGCCTCGATGAGAGTCGTCACAAGCCCGCGGCGGTGCAGTTGCTCTAACATCTCAAGGCCGACATACCCACCTCCTACCACCACTGCGCGCGTCGCGTTATGACGCGCAATCCAATCGATAATAAGGTCGGTATCGGGTACATCGCGTAGCGTGAAGATACCGGGTCCCGAAATTCCGGGAATTGGCGGCCGAAGAGGCGAGGCGCCGGTCGCAAGGACAACCTCGTCATAAGACTCCATGTACTCACGGCCCTGCGCGAGGTCACGAACGACTACTGTTTTGCTGGCACGATCGATTCTTAAAACTTCGCTGCGCACTCGAACATCGAGGTTAAATCGGCGACCAAGCGATTCAGGTGTATGCAGGAGGAGCTTTGCTCGATCGGCGATTTCTCCCCCCACATGGTAAGGCAACCCACAGTTAGCAAAGGACACGTAGGGACCTTTTTCGAAAACAACAATCCGAGCTTCCTCACTTAAGCGCCGAGCGCGCGCGGCGAAACTTGCTCCACCCGCAACCCCACCTATCACGAGAATTTTCTTCCCCTGTTCTTGCCTTTCCGTTTTCATAAGGAGCCTTTTTGTTTCACTTAGCGACCACAGCGCTGATTCCAAGGCATGCGGCCAAGAGCCAAAGCCATGCCACACCAGTCAGTAACCCCAGCAAAGATCAATCCCGCACCAACAAACGCTGACAGCAAGATGCCATAGGGGGAGACCAAGGCTCCTAGGAGCACTCCAAGAAGCACCAACGATCCGGCCGCAATACGAACTTGCCGCTCAAGTGATATGGTCGCCTGAGTTCCCCGCTGCACCGGAAGTTGCGCAGCATCCCAGGCCTCAGTACCGCCATCTACTGAAGAAACATTCGAAAGCCCTAACGCCAGAACCTTTTCGCAAGCCTGCTTGCTCCTTCCTCCGCGCTGACAAATGAAGAGAAATTTCTGTGCTTGGGGGGCCAAGGAACGCACGGAATCGGCCGTGAGACGATCGAGCGGTATATTGATGGCTCCAATGGCGTGCACCGCAGTAAATTCTGCGGGTGTCCGCACATCGATGAGGCACGCGCCTGCTTCGCCGAGCACCTTGGAAGCTTGGCTAACCGTGAGTAGTTCCATATCGTTTATCTCCTCTTTCCAAATCGTTCTTCGATGCAGCGCATAATCTTCTGAACGTGCGGTTCAATCACCGAATAGTACACAAACCGCCCCTCTTTTCGTCTCGCCAAGAAGCCGCAGCGCTCAAGGAGCCTCAAATGCTCAGAGCAAACATTACTCTCAATTTCGAGCTCCTCGCTCAGCTCCCCTACGGAGAGAGAGCGCTCCAAGAGCCGTTGCACCACCGCCAAACGGTGAGGATGGGCCAGGACCTTGAGGCATTCTGCAGCTTCTGAAAGGGCTTCTATTGGCAAGAACTTCATCGCTTCTCACATCGACATATCGCCACATTGCGATATGTCGATATTAGAATGAAATTACGACTCACGGCAAGAGCCACCTCATAAGCTGCTCAAATCACTTTGTTTTTAAGACTCCGCGGCGAGGCTTATATCGTTCACGAGCTCTAGGCCAGAAACGCCCCAACGTACCACTACCGCCTCGGATCGACCAATCGACCCACGATCCGCCGGAAGACGATACGTTCCTGCTACGCCTTCCCAAATAAATGCGGCGTCTTTAGCGATCCAAGATACGCCGGCGCGCTTGGCGTGCGCGGCAAATACCAACGCATCATACCCTTCCGCAGCATACACCCTGGGCTCTTCCCCAAAATGTGCGCTAAATCTGCGTTTAAAATCCTCATTCATCATCGCTCGAGGGTAGACGCCATAGACGCGCTCGAATCTGCGCGCATCACCAGAGAACTTTACCGCTTGATCAAGATGCTGGGTGGTAAGAATGACTGGGTTAAATCGGATACGAGCAAATTCCTGGGTGATAATTGCGAGCCCCTGATAATCACCAACCACATAAAACAGATCTGGATTCGCCTCGCGCGCTTTAAGACTCATGACTCGCAAGGAATCGAGATAGTTCGTGTCCATCGGGAAGCTTTGATCAGAAACGACTTTAATCCCGAGCTCTTTTGCAAGGCGGCGAGTTATCTCGGCATGCAAAATCCCCCAGGGCAAGTCAGGCCACACGAGGGCGAGCGATTTCGGTTTTTGAGCAACAAGAAAGGAGCGCATGGCGTTCTCCTCAGCTCCAAGGCTAAGCGCTGCGCTAAAAACCCATGGATTATTGGGTGCGTCGTTTCTTACGATTTCAACCGGGTTGGTTGGAAGCAGAAGGGGAATCTTACTACGCAAGGCGAGTGGATAGAGTGAGGCCGCGAGGAAATCCCAAGTCCCGCCAAGAATTGCTTGCACCCGATCGACATTCGTAAGCTTTTGGAATGCGGCAACGGCACGCGCGGGAACCGTGGTGTCATCCTCGACTACCAAAGTAACCCTGATCCCCTCTGCTTCAAGTTCTTTGACGCCAAGTTCGGCGCCCTTAAGCCAATTGCGCCCCTGCTCGCCCGCAGGACCAGTCAGGCTAGCGATGGCGCCTATTTTTATTGTTTGATTCGTTGCCGCGCCTTTTGGGGGAGACTCCGCAAGCAGAGGGAGGGCGCCCCAGATTGCAAAGGCTAAATTTGAGAGCAGGAGAGCGAAATTGGATTTTCTCATGGAAGCATTAGACTCGCGCTTGGGCACAGGGTGCAAGAAGGTAGGGCGCCCTATCCTCAGGGCGCCGAATAATCGTGCAGGCGCGATTGCATTCCATTTCGCGCAAACCTTGCCCGGCCCGAGCGTCTTACGGCGCCCTGGGGACAGGGCGCCCTACCATGCGGATTGCACTTTTATTGGGAGGGGAGGGCGAGAATCTGGGTGTCCTCTATGGGCTATGAACTAAAAAAAGGCCCTAAAGTTCCCCTCCTCGAATGCCGATAGACGCTTAATGGCGGACTCAATCAGTGGCATTGGCCTTAAAGGCGTTTTAAGCGGGCTAGAGCGTGCTTCCAAAGCTGCATCGGAGGCCTCCACCGCACTTTCTCCTAATGGTTCTGGAGACTTAGTCACACCACTCGTGGATCTCAAGCAGGCAGAACTCCAAACCAAGGCCTCTGCCCAGATAATAAAGACCGGTGACGAGCTTACCCAAAGCGTTCTTGATATCCTCGCTTAAGCACTTTTCCTAGGTTTCAACTCATAACTCATTGTAAGCCAAGGTTCTTATTGAATCAGGCTCATTTTTTGCTCATCTAACGTTAGGGTGCTTGCAGTCCTCGTAGTTGAAAAAAGAATTTTACAGTCCCCAAAGGCTTCGGCTTATGTGCTCGGCTCGCAAAGTAAAATCGGCTCTTAGCAGAGAGGCAGGTGTCTCTCTGACCGAGCTAGTTGTTGCGATCCCCGTCGTTATGTTGATGGTCGGCACACTTGTGGATTTTGGACTCGCCACCCAGAGAGGCGCAGAAATCGCTGAAGTTGCGAAACAAGCTGCTCGCACGGCTGCAATTGTTTCCTTTAGCGATGATGCCCCTTCTGCTGCGACTCGGTATGTGTGCCTCCCTGAGGGTAGCACACAAAAATGCGAGGATCTGGAGGAGGGCTGGAAAGAGATTCAAATACAGGCTGACGGCGCTCTTGCTGACGACTGCGCGATCGAGACACGGCCAAGTCTTGATTGCCTTGCAGCCAAAGAAGCCCACGGGGCTCTTGACGCTTCAGGGCTTGGTTCCAAGGACTGGATTGTACGCGCCAGAACCTGTGACTATGACGTCAACGCCTCGCCATATCTCGGAGTCCAGGTCGAAATTGAGCGCAGCCCACTCGCAAAATCTTGCTTTCTTTGTATTGGCCAACATTTCGCTGCAAGCTTTACAAAAGCACGGTCTCTTTTTGCGGTGGAGGGCGATTGCGACACATAAGAAATCCTAGCGCTGGTGCGACGCTCGTAGAGACTGCTTTTGCGGCGGTCATGACGCTCGCAATTACAGGCGCTCTTATTGATATTGGGGTTGGCTTGCAGCGCTACGGCACCATTACGGAAGGTGTACTCGTCGCAGCTCGGCGCCTTGCCAACTTACCCTGCACCTCTGTGCTGCCGTCATCGGGAAGACTGCCTGAGCGCCGTCGCTCCCTCGATGCCTCTGATCCGCTCTCAATGATTAACCAAGTTCGCTCGGTTGTCGCCTCCGAAACAGGAAACGCGGACAATCTCGTGCGCTTTGAAATTCTTGATTCTGGCTTTGCTTGCGATGAGCCTAAATTTTCTCCCGCACTGAACCAAACCCAGCACCCCATCTTGCAAGTAAAAGCCTGGGTTAAGCTTCCTTGTCTGTCGTGTCTTTTGTTTGGCGGACTGGAAGTTCCTATCTCGACCAGAATTCCCGTTGAAGATACGGGTCCATTATGTGGTTATCCGGTAACGATTTGTCCGTAAAGAGTTGTATATGCGAAAGTCTGAGCGCGGTATTGCAATAGTATGGCTTCTAGGACTCATCGTCGTCTTCGGGGGACTTGCCGCTCTTACGATAGATATTCTTCGAGTGCAGTCCATCCTGCGCCAAGCGCAAAATGCGGCCGATGCCGCGGCACTTGCGGGCTCTCGGCAGTTTAATGGAAAAGTCTCAGGCTGGGGAAGTGCAAAGCGAATCACCGTCGAAACTCTCAGAAATCAAAGAATTGGGGGCGTATCAGGCTCAAGCCTTAACGAACTTACCTTTAACGATGAGAGTGGAATCAAAGATTATTATGAGCTAACCCTTCTTGAACAGGGCGGCGATAGCTCTGCGGAGCGCTATGTAAGCTCACTTGCTTCCGTAGGTCCCTACCGAATGTATGTCGAACGCGGAGTGTATTGGCAGAATCAATTTAGCTCTCTTGAAGGCGTCGCTGAAGGGAGCGGTCAGTCCTTGAGTGCACTCGCCAAACCAGTAACTTACTCTGGAATGGCAAACATCGAAGTCGACAGTATTCCAGTTCGTTACGATGTGCCCGTGCATTTGCTCGCAAATGCAGTTCGCGTACGAGTCGAAATTAGCGGAATCCAGGCCTTCTTTGGGAAGTTCGTCGGGGTAAGCTCATTCTCCT
>JBIKWF010000140.1:0-9815 GCA_044356455.1 Bdellovibrionota bacterium
TTGTTGAAAAACCACAGAGGGCACAGAGATCACAGAGAGAAATATAAGGTATCGAGGTTTTTCAGGGGTTCCCTAGGATAATTTGGACCACGAAGGACGCTAAGGACGCAAAGAGAGCTCAATAGAATTAAGCAATTTCAATGTTTTCCTTTGTGTCCCTTGCGTCCTTTGCGGTGAAAAATTTCCGAATAGTAGTTTTCGGAAGCTCTTGAGTTACCGTGCAATTTCATTCAAGACCTGCTCAACCACAGGCAAGAGTTCTGCTGGGCTCTCAAGCACTTCAAAAGTGGTGAGTATCGAGAGCGTCAGTGCTTTACCGAATTTGAAACGCTTAGGTTCTCGTTTCTCAAGCGCCAGAATCTTCTGAACATCAACCGGAGCTTGAGGGCTAAAGGAAAGGAGCAGCTTCTTATTGGCGAATTCTGCACGCACTACACCATAGATGCGCAGGAGCGCTCGAAGGCGCATAAGCTCGGCAAGATTCAAAGTCTCTTTGGGGAGTGGCCCAAAACGATCGCGTACCTCCTCTATCAGTAAGTCAGTTTCTTCCATCGTAGTGATAGCCGCGAAGCGCTGATACAGCACCAGCCTTTCAGAGACATCAGGGATGTAGTTGTCTGGAATGAACGCGCTCATGCCCAGCTTGATCTCTGGATCAATTGATTCTCGAACGTCAACCTCTTCGCCTTTGAGATTGAGAATCGCTTCTTTAAGAATCTTTGAATAAAGCTCGAAGCCGACCGCAAGGACTGAGCCTGATTGCTCGCGCCCAAGAAGATTGCCTGCGCCTCGAATCTCAAGATCGCGCATGGCGAGGTTAAAGCCGAGTCCAAGATCGTCGAGCGCCTGCAGTGCTTTGAGGCGCTGCTGGGCTTCGCCGCCTAAAGTGCGGGTTTTAGGGATAAGGAAGTAGCAGTAAGCCTGGCGACTGCTTCGCCCCACACGCCCTCTGAGTTGATACAGCTGCGCAAGACCAAAGGTGTCAGCGCGATCGATTATCATCGTGTTGGCATTCGGAATGTCTATGCCAGATTCGATAATGCTTGTGGAGACAAGCACGTCGAGCTCCTTGTTCATGAAGCGCCGCATAATGGGTTCAAGCTGGCGCTCAGTCATCTGACCGTGTGCGAATCCAAAGCGTGCCTCCGGTACCAGGCGCTGAAGGAGGCTTGTGGTGATGTCGATATTTTGAACGCGGTTATGCACGTAGAAGCATTGGCCGCCTCGCTGTAGCTCTCGTAACACCACGTCGCGAATGAGGGCTTCGTCATAGGTGGCGGTGTAGGTCCGAATCACGCGCCTATCTACCGGGGGAGTACTAATAAGACTAATGTCACGAATCCCAAGAAGAGACATGTGGAGCGTACGTGGAATCGGAGTAGCGGTAAGCGTGAGCACATCGACATTCTTTTTTAGTGCTTTGAGCTTTTCTTTTTGCTTCACTCCGAAGCGATGCTCTTCATCGATAATGAGAAGTCCAAGGTCCTTAAAAACGACGTCGCGCGAGAGTAGGCGGTGGGTTCCCACAATAATATCGAGTTCGCCTGAGGCAAGTTGCTCAAGGGTCTTCTTATTCTCCTCTGCGGTATGAAAACGACTCAAGCAACCTAGTTTCGTCGGATAGCCCTGAAACCTGTTGATGAAACTCTGATAATGCTGCTCGGTGAGAATGGTGGTGGGAACAAGGACCGCAACTTGCCGTGCATGCTGGACCACCTTAAATGCGGCGCGAATGGCTACTTCTGTTTTCCCAAATCCGACATCCCCACATACCAGGCGATCCATCGGTTTATCTTCAGCCAAATCTGCCAGAGATTCCTCGATTGCCTTTAGCTGATCGGGTGTTTCATCGAAGGGGAATTGTTCCGCAAATCGTTCATCCTCCGCCCCAAAGGGCTCAAAACGCCAGCCTTTCACAATGCTGCGTGATGCGTAGAGTTTAATCAGGTCGCCCGCGAGGGTGGCTACTTGTTCTCTGACCTTCTGTTTTGTTTTAACCCAGCGGGTTGAACTTAGCTTATCAAGCGCGGGCTGCTGGCCCTCCGCGGCCACGAACTTTTGAATTTTTCCGATGTTTTGAACCGGCAAAAACAAGACACTGTCGGCATATTCAATATGCAAGAAATCGCTTTCGCTGCCCTCAACTTCGCGGTGCAGTAATCCGCAGTACTTTCCTACGCCGTAGTCGACGTGAACAACGTGGTCTCCGTTGTTAAGAAGCGAGAGTGTTCCAAGTAATCTCTTAAGGCTCGTCTTCGCTTTTCGGGACGTGCGGTAGGATTTTTCGGAGAATACTTCATGCTCGGCGATGAATAGGAGCTTCTGCTCGTGCAGGGAAAAGCCATCGGTGAGATGCCCCTGAAGGATTACCACGGGATAGCGATGGGGGGCCGCAATCCACTGATTGCCGGAACTCGCGAGGGACGGTGCATCGAAATCAATTTCGAGAAGCAAGCGTTGTAAGCGCTCCGCGCGAGCTTGGGAGCCCACCACAAAGGCCACGTCATAGCCCTTCTTTCGAAATCGTGTCACAAAATCGGATAGCGGCTTCATGCCATCGCCCGTGCCGACTTTGGTCTTGAGCTTGGTGGTAAGCTCCGTGTTGGCTTCCGAGCGGAAGTGCACCGGCGCCTGGTCGGAGTCTTTTAGTTCGTCGAGCACTTCAAGATGATCAACCGTGAAGCGCTCAAACCGCTCAAGACTCTCAAATACTTTGGCGGGCGTGAGAAAGAGCGCTTCCCGCCTTGGGAAAAGATAGTGTTCATCGGCAAGTCTTTGAGCACGCTCTTCAATTGAGTCGTCAAGAGTATCGAGCGCCTGCTGGCAGCCGATACCGTCAAGTATAAACATGCTTGCGTGCGCGGGAACAAAATCAAAGAAAGAGGCAGACTGCTGAAGTGCGAGAGAGGAGATGATCTCCATCCCAGGATACACGGACCCTTGCGCCAGGGCGTCCGTGATGCGGGTGAGCTCTCGCACGGGTGTTTCAAGTTCTGCGGCGCGGTCCTTTACATGTTCCAAGCCTTTGAGAAGAAGCTCCTTCCATTCGGGTCTACTGTGAAGGGGAATGCTTTCACGCACCGGAGTTAGGACTACCTCGGTAAGAGAGCCCGAGGAGCGCTGTGTTTCAGGGTCAAATTCCTTGATTGACGTAATTCTTTCGTCCTCAAATTCAATTCTAAGAGGAACTCGCCCAAAGGCGGGAAACACATCGATCACAAGGCCGTGCACGGCAACCTCTCCGGGGGCTTCTACGAGAGAGACGGATTGGTACCCAGCATTTTCAAGTTGCTGTGCGATTTCGACCCGGGTGGCTGCGTCTCCCGCACGTACGCGGAATGTGAGCGCTTCGATGAATTGTTTTGGAGGGACCGAGTGCAGGAGTGCGTCAGCGGAGGTAACCACCACTTCAGCCAGCCCGTGGGAGAGCTCATAGAGCGTGCGTAGGCGAAGCCCCGCAATGTCTGGAGCAGGGGATACTAATTCAAAGGGGATGGTTTCCCAGCTCGGATAGAGCAAGGTCCTATGTTCGGGACTAAAAAATTCGAGATCGGCGCGAATTTCTTCCGCTGCCTTGCGGTTCTTGCAAACAATAATGAGAGGTCGGTGTTTGGCGCTTAGCTGGGCGGCCAGCCATCCGCGGGCAGAGCCGAACACCCCGCGGAAGCGTGTGAGGGAAGGGCTACTCGTGGTCCTCCCGTCGGGCGAGGACTGTGTAAGGGCGGAATGCGGGGGCACAACTACTCAATTTTCGTAGAAATAGACTCGTTCTAACTAACTAAATTGACCACCAATGTAGCGAAGAGGGGGTCAGACTGCCAAATATAGCTAAACACCTTTTTAAATTAGGAATTTCGACCTTTATCCGTTTATTCCGCTGCCCATCATGCCGATACCCCTCTTGGGGTTTGTCGTTCGAACCGGCTTTTCTTTACGCGCTTTCTCTTACGCCACCTAAGGGCAAGTCAGTAGTGGGCTCTGGGAAAGATACAGACCAAGAGGCTTGTTGGCTATGGACATCGCACAGTTACTTCAATTTGCGTATCAACAGGACGCTTCGGACCTTCATATTAGCTCGGGTGAGCCCCCGATGATTCGCGTGCATGGTGACGTAAAGAAGATCAAGGCCCCCGCGCTAAGTCCCGAGCAAACTCACGCCATGCTCTATGACATCATGGGCGACTCTCAGCGTAAACATTTTGAAGAGTTTAACGATATCGATTTCTCCATGCAGCTTGGCGAGATAGCGCGTTTTCGTGTCAATGTGTTTCGCCAGAATCGTGGTTTGGGTGGGGTATTTCGAAAAATCCCTACCAAGATTCTCTCTCTCGGTGAGCTCAATATGCCACCGGTGCTTGCGGATTTGTCGCGCAAGGAAAAGGGGCTGGTCCTTGTCACGGGTCCTACAGGCTCTGGAAAATCAACCACACTTGCGGGAATGATAGACCTCATAAATTCGGAACTTGAGGGGCATATCCTTACCATCGAAGACCCCATTGAGTTCGTGCACAAATCAAAAAAATGCCTTGTGAATCAGCGCGAAGTTGGTCCGCATACGCAGTCCTTTAACAACGCACTTCGCGCCGCACTTCGCGAAGACCCTGATATCGTTCTTGTGGGTGAAATGCGAGACCTTGAAACCATTCAGCTTGCCCTAACCGCTGCGGAAACGGGCCACTTGGTGTTTGGAACCTTGCATACGTCGAGCGCTCCCAAGACCGTCGATCGTATAATCGATGTGTTTCCGCCGAATCAGCAGGCACAGGTGCGTGCGATGCTTTCTGAATCTGTGCAAGCGATTGTCACTCAGACGCTCTGTAAGAAAGTAGGCGGGGGTAGAGTTGCAGCGCTTGAGATTCTCATTGGTACCACTGCAGTGCGAAACCTGATTCGCGAGGGCAAGATTCATCAAATTCCGAGTGTCATGCAGACCTCTCAAGGGATTGGTATGCAGACCTTAGAGATGCATCTACGCGAGCTTGTCGATAGAAATCTCATCTCCCGTGAAACGGCGATTGAGAAGACTGGCTTGCCGGATATGTTTAAAGAACTTGATGCGGCGAATGCCGCGGGGACTCGAAAGACGCGCTAATTTGAGGGTGGCTCATAACGGCCAGCTTGGGGGATAGGCACATGCTTGATTTGGTAAAATTACTTTCAGTCATGGTGGAACACGACGCTTCAGACCTTTATCTGACGGTTGATAGTCCTCCCATGTATCGAATTAACGGAGTGGTGCGGCCCGCGGGAACTCATTGTTTGTCGCCGAATGACTCCGAAATGCTGGCGAACGGTTTGATGAGTGACCGTCAGCAGAAGGAATTTTATGAGCATAATGAGCAAAATCTTGCGCTCTATTATCCTAATCTGGGACGTTTCCGGGTCAATGTATTCCGCCAGCGCGGCTCCATTGGTGTGGTGGTGCGCCAAATTAAGAGCAAGATTGCGACCATCGATGATCTTGCACTGCCTCAGATAATCAAAGAAATATCGATGACGAAGCGTGGGCTTGTGCTCGTGGTAGGGGCAACGGGCTCAGGAAAATCGACCTCACTTGCCGCCATGATTGATTATCGCAATCAGCAGAGCGCAGGGCACATCATTACCATTGAGGACCCGATTGAGTTTGTTCACCAACACAAGAAATGTCTCATCACGCAGCGCGAGATAGGCCTTGATACCGAAAGTTATGAGTCGGCCCTCAAGAATGCTCTTCGGCAGGCGCCTGATGTGGTGCTCATTGGTGAAATTCGCAGCACAGAAACCATGGAAGCTGCGATAACCTTTGCGGAGACGGGGCATCTTTGCCTTGCTACTCTTCACAGTAATAACGCAAACCAGGCCATGGAACGCGTGATGAACTTCTTCCCCGCGGAACGTCATCCTCAGATCTATCTGCAGCTAAGCCTTAATTTACGTGGCATCGTGAGTCAGCGTCTAATCCGCAGGGTTGATGGCGGCCGTGCTCCTGCAATTGAAGTGTTGCTTGATAGTCCGCGGGTAAAGGATCTTATCCATAAGGCTCAAATTGCTGAGCTCAAAGAGGCGATGGAAAAGAGCACGAATGTCGGGATGCAGACTTTTGACCAGGCTCTTTTCGATCTTTATCGTGCGGGGACCATTTCACTTGAAGAGGCCCTTAAGAACGCCGACAGCGCCAATAATTTGAGGCTCCGAGTAAAGCTGACTGAGGAGGGTGGGTTTGACGACAAGAAATCAAACCGTTCGACTGAGGGCGCGAAAAAAACTCCTGCGCCGAAGATTCAAGTAGATGCCTCTTAAAGGCATGCGCTCGATATCCCCCTGTGCTGATTGAAAGTCTCGGCCCAAGGTTGCAGGCGAAAATTTGGACAGCAGTGTGCAGGTCAGGCTTGTGCGGGGGCATGTACGGCGCTTGTTTTTTCAGGCACTTGCGAGGTGCTCTGGCGGCAAGCGTTCTTTACTGTTAGCGTAATAGCTATAAATGTGCAGCCTTGCTTGTCGGCCGCGGGGGGCTAAGAGCCTTTGTGCTCCCTCCTTGCCCATGCGAGCAGTGGCTACATTACTGGGCAAATCTTTTAGGGTCATACGATATGAGCTTTTTAAATTTTAGTCCTTGGTCTTCATGGCGCGGTGTCGCCGTAGCCTCCTTGGGAATGGTAGCGGTAGCATGTTCTTATGTGGCGGGAGCTCCAACGGTTGCGAGTGCGCAAGAACTTGTGGGCATGACCGCCTGCGACTATGACAATGACTCTCAAGTAGATGCGATCCGCCTTGCAAGAAGGACGGCTTTTGTGACCTTGAGCAGTAACCCTGGCAGCGAGAAGCGAATTAGGCTTGTTTCAGACCATCCTGCGCTTACCTGTGTGGACACTGATAAAGACAATAAGGACGAGCTCTGGGGACTTAACAAGAACGGAAAGCGGGTTAAGCGTTACGATGTGGTTCGTTCCAGCGTCGCGAATGGTCTTTCGAAAGTATGTTCCAAGGTCCGAGAGCTCCAAAGGTGCGAAATTTATAAGACCAAGCAGTCTACCCATATTAGTAAGGGCGACCCCCGGCATCGGAGCACCGGGTTCATCACTACCCGCGGATGCCCTGGGACCTGGGGCGGGACTATTATTGCCTTTGACAAAACAGGTGCGGAGATCCACCGAATGGGTGAGTACTCTCCAACGGGGAGCGCTTATGATGGCAGACACTATGGATGCCATGGAGCTGGTGATTGCAAGTCCCCCCTTGAAATCGTAAAGGATGCGCGTCGTGCCCACGGTACCGATGAAATTTGGCTTCGCAATGAGCAGAGAGAATGTGTTCGCATTCCGGATGCTGGAGTATGCTGGAATAGTCAAGGTTGCTAAGTGGTAGCACGAGATGAAGGAGCAGGAGTTGTTCCTGTCCCATCTAAAAAGAGCAAGAAGGGGCGCCGAAAGGCGCCCCTTCTTCGTGCCGATGGCTTGGTCGAGTGGCGCCCAAGCTGTCTGAAATGTTTTCGCCCGCACGCCTATTGCGTTTGCAGCTCTGTGGAATCATTCCAGGCGCACTGCGACGTTCTCATTCTCCAGCATCCAAACGAGAGAAAGAAATACTACTCTACTATTAGAATCGTTAAGCAAGCGATTAAGAACTCGCGCATCCTTTCAGGCGTGGTTTTTGACGAAGAGCGTCTTAGAAAGGAACTCGCAGGCAAAAAGGCCTATATCTTATTTCCCGGGGAATCGTCCGTTGACTGTGCTTCCGTGCCCTTAGACGAGAACTGCTGTGTGATTGTGATTGATGGAACCTGGTCTGAGGCGGGGAAAATAGTGCGGCGCAATCCCTTTCTTATGACCCTGCCTCGGGTCTCTTTTGCGGTGGCGATTGAATCTCGCTACCGCATTCGAAAGCAGCCCAAGGCGCACTGTTTGAGTTCGCTTGAGTCTATTGCCCATTTGCTTCGCGTTAATGCAGAAGCGCAAGGCATTTCTGGGATGCAGTTAAAGTATGAATCGCTGCTGACTGGATTTGACCGCATGGTTGAGCAGCAGTTGAAACATTTTCCGCGCTTCAAACTGGGGTAGGGGGTGCTGCTGCGCCTCTGCCATTTGGCGACGTTGAGACACGCCTTGGCATGCTGAAAGATACCCCGACCCTTGCCAATCAATTCCGAATCGCTACTACGAGGCAAGTTGAAAGATCATGCGGCACCGCGGGGACGCGGCGCCCTACCTGGTGGGGAAGGGCACGCCCTTCCGTCTCTGCCAATAGGCGACGCCGAGACAAGCCTCGGCGTGCCGAAAGATCGTTAGTGTTCGTTCTGATATTTCGCTACAGCGCGAGAAAGTGCCGGGTCGATAGATCCTGCGTCACCGCGGGACGCGGCGCCCTACCAAGGTTCCCTAGGCATCAAATCTTCTTCGCGGACTAAAGGGGGTACGCGACACAACCTTTTCCCCGCGCATGACTATGACTCGATACCTTGCTGAATACGTGCCGGGTTTTACACCCCGAAAGGCAACTTGGTTACGACGCGTGAGCTTTGAGCGATTGTCACGTTTTCTTCCCGAGGAAGCGGTAAGTCTTACGTCATAAATGATTCTCTTCGGCGGGCGCGCTGCCTCTATTGTTTCCTCAAGCCGCAGCGATGTCTCGCCACGAGCAGAGCTTGAGGGGGCTGTAGACGTGCGAAAGGTAAGTAGCGAAAGTGATATAGTGCGCTTGGTTTCGCTGACGGCGGTCACAGTAACGTCGGGGGGCACCTCAATCTTTGTATCCTTAGAGATAGGGGGAGCTTCAGATGTGAGTGGAACGGAAAACAGATCTGCGTTCCCTGAGGGAGTATCTGAGGTGATGTTTGAGGCCTGTGAGACAAAGACGACTTGGCCTGACAGGGAGCTAAAGGATGGGGTAATGAAGACACCTGAACTGCTATTAGCATTTGGCACTGCGCCATTTGCTCCCTGTGAAATAAGCGTAAGATCTCCGGTCTCAAGATCTTTTACATACACGTTTGTTCTTCCGCCGCTTATGGAGGAGAGGTTAGTTGCGCCTGAGGTGAATGTTACAAAGCGACCATTTGAGCTAATCGCGCAGTCGAGCACAGGCGCATCTCCGGGCGTTCCTTCGGGAGTAGTGTCAACTCGAACGATTTCCCCTGTGGAGACATCCACGCGAACCGCGATATCAATTCCGGCATCGTTATCCGAGGTGAGATTAGAGGAATTAGTGATAAACGCCACAAAACGCCCATTAAAACTTATGGAGGGGGATTTTGATGAGCCATTGCCTGGGGTGCCGGAGGAGCTCTTGCTTACGAGAATACCATCTTCAATTTCCTCGACGAGATAGATTTGTCTTCCTGTGATGGTTTGACCGGCCAATAAATTAGTAGCGGTTGAAGAAAAGACGAGGCGCTGGGCGTTGCCACTCAGTTCCGGTTCGTCAGAGTCCCCATCGGGCGGAGGGTTCAGCATTGCGGAACTTCTTATGCTCAGCGAGGCGAGGGGATTCGTACTGGACAGCTCAGAGAGCGGGATTGTTGCCAAAAAGATATCGCGTCTTCCATTCGTGTCGCCCGTTACAAGGTTCGTGGCGTCCGAAGCGTAGGCAACGGCGAGAGTTTCTGGGTTGGGAGCAAAAATCACGGAAGGGGAAAAGCTATTTCCATCTGCTAAGACTCCCTCTTCACTGAGTGACACAAGGAACGTTTTTAGCTCAGTGGGAAGCCGAACGTAGATATCTCGACGGCTATTGGTATCATTGATAGCCGTCATCAAGTTGGTGGCGAGTGATTCGAATGCTACCGCATAGGTACCCTCTGGCGTGACGGGACTAATCGAAGGGGATTCGGATGCGCC
>JBIKWF010000215.1:0-2719 GCA_044356455.1 Bdellovibrionota bacterium
TGACCAAATGAAGGAGAAATGTCAGTCTGTGGGAGCTAATGCCGCGCTTTCTAAGCCTGAAGCCCACTTGATTGTTGAAGCCATAGACCGCCTGCTCCTTAGCAGCGGAAAAATAAGTTAACTAGCTTACCTTACGCGCTTTTTCTCACGCCTCTCGAGTTACCTGGAGCGCTTTGCCTCTAAGCGATGATATGTGTTTGTATCATCCCAGTGTCTGGAGAGCTTCTATGCGAATTCTTATCCTTTCCTTGCTCCTTGCTCTTTCTGCCTGCAGCGCAATATCCCCTACCGAACTCCCAAGTGAGGCACGCGCCAAGCCTGACCTCAATAAAGTCGAAGACACCGAGGCAAGTGATCAAGAAGCGGTCTCAGCAAAACGCGATCTTGGCCGGCATGGCCGCAGCACCTTCTCAAGGCAGCAGTTGTTAAAAGACAACTAAGAAAGCCCCCAAATGGCTTTCTCAAGATGCCTTCATGTTCTCTGTGTTCTTAGTGGTTTATGAAAACAACCACTAAGAACACAGAGGACACAAAGGAAGGGGTATTTCAAACAAAACCATACGCCCCCGCTTCCTGCACTCCTTACAAACCATCTCAAGTCCCCTGAGGCGTACGTCGATGTATTCGCTGACGGGTAAAAATCCAGGCAAATCAGCGTTCTAGCGGCAATGCCTTCATTCGCTCTCCGCAAGAATTGCCTATTTCGTTAGGGGCCAGGTATGGCATTGCTCAAATCAACGTTCATGTGCTTTTGCGTTGTCGCGTCTTCGGCGCTCACTCTTCAGTTTGCATCCGCACAATCTGAAGCAGAACAGCGTGAGTATCTCTTCGGAGGCTGGGGCGGCGCACGTTCAGATCTTGCTGAGAAAGGCATCGACGTCCAATCAATTCTCACCACCGACTTTTTGGCTAACACCCGTGGAGGCATTGAGCGCGGCACTGCAACTCTCTTTAACTATGACCTCTCGGCAACAATCGACACGAAAAAGGCCGGGGCATGGTCTGACGGAACCTTCTTTATCTATTTTCTTGGCAATTTTGGAGAGTCAATTGGAGATCTCACTGGAGACTCCCAGGGCGTTTCCAATATTCAAGCACCTCGGTCCTTTAAACTTTACGAGGCCTGGTACAACCACGATTTCTCAGATGGTGCCTTCTCTGTCCTTGTAGGTCTTCATGACTACAACTCAGAATTTGATGCTCTTGAATATGCAGGCAGCCTCATCAACAGTTCCTTTGGTATCTCACCAGATATCGCACAGGTAGGCCCATCAATCTTCCCCACCACTGCTCTCGCGCTTCGCCTTAAAGCAAAGCCAAGCGAGACCTCCTATATTCAAGGCGCCGTGTATGACGGAATCCCGGGCGATCCCAACAACTCTCGGGGAACTCATATCAAATTTGATTCCGGTGACGGAGTCTTTGGAGCCCTTGAGGGTGGTTTTGTTTCATCAAAAGAATCAAACGAAGATGGCTACTACAAGGTAGCACTCGGCGGCTGGCACCACACGGCTGAGTACGAAGACTATCAGGGCGTTCTGCGAGACTTGAATCAGGGCATGTATGGGATTGGAGAGGCCTCCCTTTGGCGAGACGAATCCGGAAGAGGACTAGGAGCTTTCTTTCAGTCCGGTTTTGCACGCGGGGATAGAAATCAAGTGCAGAGCTACTTTGGTGGTGGATTTGCCTATCAGGGCCTCTTCGAAGAACGCGTCGACGATATCCTTGCGCTTGGCTTCGCGTACGCCAGAAATAGCTCACAATTTCGCTCCTATACTGAAGGAGCGGAAACGGGAGAACTCGCCCTCGAGCTTACGTACCGCTTCCAGATTACCCCATACTTCGCTCTTCAACCGGACTTCCAATGGGTCAAGGATCCTGGGACCGATCCAGAGCTCGACGATGTCATCCTGCTTGGGGTGAGAACTGAAGTGGTCATGTAGCGCCGACTCCACTGGGCATCGGCACACCAAGGGAATCTCTCAAAAACCCAATTCTTACTACACCTCTGTGTACCTTCGTATCCTCTGTGGTGGTTCTCTAGGGAACCTCTAAAAGCCCCCAAATTGATTTTCCTCTGAGCTGTTTTTCCTCCGCGTCCTCCGCGTTATTCATTAGTTTTCAAGTAACGCGGAGGACACAGAGTACGCGGAGGGGAGTTTTTCAGAGATTCCCTAGATGAAAATTTCACCAAAGAGAGCGCCGAGGTACACAGAAGTGAGTTTTTCTGAGGTTCCCTAGAGAGTTTGCCGCGGAGAAACGGAGACCGCGGAGTGTGCGTCTGCAAAAGTGCAACTCTCGAGGTGTTGCCAGGAATATGTGTGCAAATGACCAGGATAGCCAGGATTCATAGTAAAGCACGGCACTGAAAAGCCTCGACTTCACCTCCTTTCCGCGGTCTCCGTGTCTCCGCGCTAATCCCTTCTTAACCTCGCCTACCGAGTCGCCTCGAGCCTTGCGGTAAGCAGAGAACTCAGCGTTACCCCGCCCCGGTGCATTGCGCCTCAAGGGGGCGCTGAGAAGCACCGAGGCTGCTTATGATGGCGTTAACAACGACAGTGGAGACCGCTAGGGAGCCTCTGAAAAACTCCCCCGCCGGGTAGACCCGGCGGGAGGGAAGCCCCCTGACCGCCGAAGCCCCCCACAGACCCGTACGTGCGCAATTAACGCATACGGTTCCTCAAGGGTAACATTTACTGCTGCACCGCGTATCATATTT
>JBIKWF010000037.1:0-35141 GCA_044356455.1 Bdellovibrionota bacterium
GCGGAGACACGGAGACCGCGGAGAATGAGGGGATTTAAATCTCTTGCATGCGTACAGACCTAACCGAGAGTGGTTGATATCGACTTCCAGATCGACGACTGAGCCTCGCAAGATCTCGGACTTCACAATTAGCTTGCGCGCACTTTTGGTAATTTGATTTCTGCCTCCGCGGTCTCCGTGTCTCCGCGCCTTAACCCCTTAACCTTAATCGTTGAATCGGCAGAAAAGTTGCTTAGAAAGTTACCCAGGGTTACCGTTACGGAAGAGAACAAACGCCTCGCGCCCCCGGGGGCGCGGTCCAACACTGATCATTAGCTCGTCCCGCACTATGAGACTTTTCCGAACGACAAAATGTAATAGGTGTAAAGGCACCGGTGTTCAGGAGCACGATTCCTATCACTTAGGTGTGAGTTTTTTCTTGTTCGCGGTAGAGCTTTCGTTGCCTCTCGCGGGAATAATTCTTCCGCTCTATCTTTTGTCAGTCTTCGGAGTCAGTGGCAGCGAAATTTTCCAATACTGGCGCTTAATTGCCTGGCTGTGCTTTTTCGGACTGATTGCTTCGTTGTGGTTGCTACCTCCGATCCTGAAAGGCATCATCTTTACTCGCTGTGAACAATGTAAGGGGACCGGACGAATAAAGCGCTAGTGAAGCGAGCTAACAAACTGCGCCACCAGATTTGGCACTTGCCCCGTTTTAGTTGACACCTAAACATAACAAATGAGAGGGGTGTCGCAAAATGGAGAGCGTTTGCCGTTTTCTCTGGCTCAACAACCATAGGGTCAAATTATGAGTTCATGGTGGGATCGTAGGGACCAGCTGGAACGTGTAGTGATTGCGGTTGCAGCTGCTCAAATTATTTTCTTTTGGATTATTTTTCCGATTCTTATCGAGACTTGTATCGATCATTCGCTCACCTATGGGCGAGGTGCATTGTCAAATTTCAAGCCATTATACTCTTTGCTTCACTTGTTTTTCGTCTTTGGGCCGCTTCTCTTAAGTGCTTATTATCTCGCAAAAAGGCGCTGGAAGCTGGCATGGCTAGGAGTAGGTCTCTGCCTGTTGGGTATTTTTTCGGCCCTCATGAACGCAGGTAGAGCCTTCCAAGCCAATAAATCTACATGCACTGGCTTCAAAGCAATAAGTTCTCAATTGGAGAAGTTATAGAGCGTGAAGCCTGAGAACAATCAGCCCCGGGCCCGCTCGTTTTTCCGGACTCGGATTTTCCCAAGCAATTTCAGCATGTTCCCTTGTGCCTCGTGCGACCATCGAGGTGAAATCACCCCGATGCCTGTTTAAAGCAACTTTCGCATCACCAACTGCCCTAGAAGCAGCATAACCCATTGAACGCTTTAGTAAGTTCTGAACTTGGTGGTAGCTGCATGCTGCAGAGTCAAACAACAGGGACTCTATCCTCTGATGTGCTTGTGAAGCATGTTCACCCAGCTGCTCGTTGCTGGATGTTGTCGCACGCAAGTTTGCATCTCTCGATTACCGCCCCCTCGGATGGCTCTCTTCAGATTGCAGCGGCTCATGTCAACCTAAAGGGAGAGGAGACTGCAGTTTTGGCGCTCTCGGTTCCTCCCACCCTCAAGAAACTCGCGCTTGATAATTTAGGCTCCGCCGGAATTAAGGAAGGCAACCGGCTTGGCTTTGACGCAGCTTGCGCGGCGCTTGAGAGCATGGCGGAGGGAATGGATCTCAGATGCGAGCGCAAGGTTCCTGCATTCTCACCGAAAGTACTTTCTGAAGCTGAAGTGCTTAGACTCGAAAGTTTCACGCAGCATGCGAAGCAGCCAGCAGAAGAGCGCGATCCGCTCACAGGACTTCCCGGCAAATCGCTACTGCTTGGTTCAGAAGCCCTGCGAGCGCTGTGTGAAAGAATTCCAGGGGAGAAGGTCCTCGCCTTTCTCGACTTCAATAACATGGGTCTTGCCAATAAGGTGGGACTTGGAAAAGAGGTTGACGAAATGCTGCGCCACCTTGAGCGAGCAGGTAAGGAAGCGTTTGGATCTTTGCCGCACCAGCTGGTGCGCCTTGGTGGCGATGAATTTGCAGTGATTGTGGGCGCGCCCTCCGAGGAAGCTGGAAAAGCGCTCGGGCAATTCAGAGCCAGCTTGATGAAACTTCGAGAAGCCGCATTCGTGGGCAAGTCGGAGAAGCTTGCTTTAGCTGAGGCGCGGGCTGAGCGGCGCGCTGTCATGCGTGGTCTCCTTAGTCGGTACAAAACTGAGAGGGGAATTGGGGATTCTGACTCCATGGGGCCAAGTCCATTTACGAAAGCAGATTTTAGAAGTTGGGTCGTCGAAAGGATTCAGGAGCATCAAGCGGGTTTCTTGCCACCTCGGTCTTGGACGGGAACTCTTATGCGTCAGCTCGCAGAGATCGAGATGGAGAAAGCTCGTCAAGATGCCTCCCGCACTCATCCCGCGAGAGTAATGAGCTTCTCGATGGGCGCAGTTCAGATTGGAGAGTTCCCAAACCCCGAGCAGATTGAGCGTGGCTTTGATGTTGCTGAGAAAGAGATTCATCTCCAAAAGGAACGTTATGTTTCCAAGGTAGTCGATATCGCAGCGCCCGTAGCGATTGCTCCCTATGAAGCGCTTTCGAGTGTTAGTCTGCGCGCAGCTGAGGCCACAATGCTTTCCAGCATTACTCAAGCAGAGGACCTTGCTGCGGGACTCACGTCTGAAGACGAAGTCCCCCCACAATCCCGAACAGAGCGCTTCGCGAAGAATTCGCTAAAATGGCAAGCCGGGGGATTTGATCCCTCGCTCGGGGATTCCGTCGTTAGGTACAATCTTCGCCGAAATGTTCCCTTCAGAGCCCTTTTTAATCCGAAGGAAGCTCAGTCCGTTTCCGCCTTTATCCTCGATGTGAACCATTTCGGGGTTCTCAATAATCAGCTCGGATATCCCCGTGCAGATGCACTTATAAGCCGTTTGGCAAAGATGGTGCAGCAAGAGTTTCCGGAAGCACTTATCGTTCGCAAAGATGGTGGTAAGCTCGTGGTGATAACGCAAGGAGGCTGTAGTGAAGAGTCGCTACAAGTGTTGCGTCACCGAGCTGAATTGGCTCTTAAGGAGTGTGTGAACGATCGAGTAATTGCCGAGTATCAAATGCGAGTTGCTTTAGATCTCTGGGATACAGGGAAGAGAGGTACGCACCTTATTGAAACCGGTATTCGCAGGGTGAAGCTTTCTCAGTCAGTGGTCTCCCCTGACGATAGCGCCACTCTTGGGGAAGTTATGGAGCAGCTTGAGGGGGCCGCGCAGTTGCGCAGGCATCCGCGGCCCAAAGAAATTGGCTCTCGCCGAAGAGTTGCCTAGGAGTGTGTCCCATAGAAACATAATTCTTCATTTTGGACACAGTCCGTAGGTGGGCTGTCCCGTTGCCACCACAACATGTAGTGGTAGAGATTTTCTACGGGACAGACTCCTAGCGGCGGTGCACATACAGCGCGTCTTGGTGAGAATCGTCTACCTGTATCACCTGGTGCGCGCTGCCTTCTACTTGAAACGTATTGGTGATGAATAGGCTTCCCGGCTTCATCTCTTCCTGAACTTTTTCCCAAAGAGCTGGCATGGGGCCAGGGGCGAGAAAGGCATAGACGATGTCGTAATCAGCGAGCGACATATTCCAGAAATTCTTAAATTCTAGACGCACATTTTTTCTACCACGCAGCAGCATCCACGCGCGCGCAAGAAGGAGCGCCAGGGGGCTGATCTCAACTCCCACGAATGATGCTTCCGGCCTCTTTCCCGAAAGAAAACCAAGCAGTCTTGCCATGCCGCACCCAAGATCGAGAACCTTTACGGCTCCGTGTTCAGGGATATGCTCCAAGATCCGCTCGTACATCTTGGGGCTTGTGGGGAAGTAGGGAACGCGAGTCCAAAAAGTAGGGGCGTAAAGAAGCAGGGTAACAATCAAGGCAGTGGTAGCGACACCCGAGGGCAGCTCAAGAAGAGAATACAGCACGACACCCGGAGCAAGGAGCAGATTAAAGAGCTGCCAGGGCAGGGAAAGCTTGAGCCAGCGAGCGACAAGAAATGCAATTAATGAGTGCAGTGAGAGCAGGGCTCCTGGATGAACAAGGCTGTCCTTCACCAGCGAAAGTATGCCTATTCCAATAAGCTGACAGAGAATGCTGAAGAATAAAAAATACAGTGGCGCCCGGTGGCTCGTGTAGAACGACCGTTTCGGCGGGGCAGTGAGTGAGTCAGTTGTCATGAGCCTAGTGTAGGAGGCTAAAGAACTGGGTTCAATTGGATAAATTCATCCCCAAAGGCTTTCGGATAGCCTCTCTCCCTTAGTGGTGTCCGTGGTCTTAGTGGTTGTTTTCCCCAGTAACTCCCAGAATCTTAAGATTCGGAAAGCAGCGTTCCGCTTCTTCCGCTTAGTGCCACCCACTTTCTGTAGCCCGAGCTTCATGTAACTCAAAAAAAGTAATCACAAGGAGAGCGGCGAGTGAGGTGGGCTCCTGCGGCTGAATTGCCAATGAGTATAAATGGTTAGCGTCGGGATCGCGAATAGGCAACTGAGGACTTTTTCCTTGTTCGAAGGAAAGATGTGTGCCATAATTTCCTTGTGGAAAGGAAGCTTTTAATAAAAGAAATTCTCTCTGATTGGTCAGAGCACCTCGCAACGGTCAAGCTCTTTGAAAGAGAGTCCACCATTCCTCCTCTCTCCAACCGCTACATCACTACCCTTACCGGCCCAAGACGCGCGGGGAAAACGTCGGTCCTCCAGCTTCTGGCCAAGCAACACAACAGACTCCATCCTGACACGCCCGCTCTCTATGTGAATTTTGAGGACGAGCGCCTCGATCGGTCGACTGACGAGCTTCGTCTTATCCTAGAGTGCTATCGAGAGCTTTACCCTTCCGCGAGCCAAGAGCATCTCGCTTTTTTCTTTGATGAGATACAGGTGGTTCCGCAGTGGGAAAGATTTGTTCGACGATGTCACGAAGGTGAGAGGGCTCACGTGGCGATTACTGGGTCGAATTCGCGAGCATTGAGCACCGATATCGCAACTGCTCTTCGCGGCAGAACGATAAACGGAGAGATTCTGCCGCTTTCGTTTCGTGAGTTCTTTCGCCTGAAGTCAGCCAGCTTAGAATCCGGGCGCGCACCGTCCTTGTCCAGTGCGCGAGGAAAGGCAAGAGCTCATGCTATCGTCGAGGAGTACCTCGAATTTGGAGGATTTCCGGAGGTTGCCCTTGAGCCCAATCCGCATCTAAAAGCGATGCGCCTTCAGGAGTATTTCCAAGTCATGGTGGTGCGGGATCTAGTTGAGCGATTTCGAGTCAACCAGGTTCCTCCCCTCAGATTCTTCCTAAAGCGCTTGCTCGCAAGCGCGGCCCGCCCTGTTTCTGTTCACAAGATATATCAGGAAATTAAGTCTGCAGGACACCGAATTTCGAAAGATGCCGCATACGAATTTTTGGAGTATGCCGAAGCTGTCTATTTTGCCAGGACTCTCCCACAGTTTACGAGAAAGAGAGTGCAGCGAGAGCTCGGGGAAAGGAAAATATACCCGATCGATCTCGGCTATCTTCGGGCAATCATCGGAGATCAAGATCGAACGAAAGCCTTAGAGACCGCCGTCTGGTTTGACTTTTTCTTCCGTCGCTTCGAGCTCAGTTACTTCAAAGGAGCATCAGAATGCGACTTCGTCGTGTCCGACCAAAGCGGCCTACCCGCATTGTATCAGGTCGCCTATTCCCTCGACGATAACGCAACGAAAGAGAGGGAGTTCCGCGGACTACGCGAAGCCGCAGCCGCACTCGGTTCCAAAAATGGAATAGTGGTAACTCGCGAGCTCGATAAGGATTTTAAGGGTGAAGCCATTGACATTCTTGCCAGGTCCTTCCTGCATTTTTCAAGATAGTGTACTGCCTCAGCGGAAAGCTTAAGAAGGTTCGGAGTGCCGGAAAAAACGCGCCACGGAGCCGCAATCTCGATGCGGTTGAGGGCCCTGATAATTGCACGTGCGGTTATATTCCGAAGGTTTAGCAACCCTTGGGCACCTTAAGAGTCTGAAAGCAGCGTCTTGGGGAACCCCTGCCGAACCGGTTCTTGATAGTAGCGCTCAAGCTCAGCCGCCTTTTCTTGAATTCCTACGGCTTGGTGGGCGGTAGGGATGCGAATCGCAAGGCGAAAGAATAAATCGCCTCTGGTCCCATCGGTATTCACAAGCCCGCGCTCTTTGAGGCGAAGCTCAGTGCCGTTTTGAGAGCCGGCGGGGATTTTAAGGACGACCTGCTCTTCAAGGGTGGGGACGGTAACGTTTGCCCCGGAAAGCGCTTCTTGGATAGTTACGGGGACTTCAGCAACAAGCCCTTTGGGCTCAAGCGAAAGAAAAGGATGGGGCGCCACTCTCACAATGACCACGAGTTCCTCTTGGCCTTCCTTGGTGCGGGTCCTAAGCACCGATCCACTGCGCACTCCCGCGGGGATGCGTATAGAGACTTTGCGGCGACCCTCAGGTTCAGAAATTTCAACGCTTTTGCGTGTTCCAAGGACCGCGTCTCTAAGAGGAAGGGAAATTTCAATTACTGAAAGACTGCGCCTCTCTGCGCCTCGTGCGCCCCGGGAGGGCGGCGTCTTGTCGGTCTCAGGCCGCAGGGCCTCCCTAGCAAATCCGCGCAAGGTCTTGGCGCCGAGGGCCCCAAGCTTCGCCATGGAGGAGAAGAGAGAAGAATCTTTACTCGATGTTTGTGGGCTGCTTGCGGGCTTGGCGCGGGATGAATGTTCAGAAGAAGCTGCGCCGGGTCTGCCTTGAGTTTGCGACTGCTGAAATCTGCGTTTAGCTCTGTCCTGAGCGGCGGCTCTGCGCACCGCTTGCTCGTAAGCGCGCTGGCCCTGAGCCGAGCTACCGCCCGAGGCCGACCCGAAGCCTGACTTCATAAACCGCGAAAAATCGACCCGCGCACTTTCGCTTCCAAGTTCCCTGTCAAAAGCTGAGCGTTTATCGGGGTCGGATAGGACCTCGTAAGCCTGGGCAATGGCCTTAAATCTGTCTTCGGATGCTTTGCCGGGGTTAACATCGGGATGATACCGCCGAGCGAGGATACGGTAGGCGCGCCGGATCTCCTCTGCGGAGGCTGAGCTTAGCACCCCGAGAGTTTCGTAGTGGTTTTGTATGGTTCGATGAGCGACAGACACAGCTATCCTTTTAACACCACTCTTATTTCTAGTTTTTCAATGAATTTAGGGGATTGCCCCAATTCATCCCTAGCATCTACAGTTTTGATGAATATCAGCGTCGATCGGGACCTAGGTCAAGGGTTCTTCCGTGACTATAGGCTAGGGTCAGGCGGGCGCCCAATCTCAAGAGGAATCCATATGGCGGCGGGCATGCTTAGTAGACGAAGAAAGGCGCTGTCCCCGGGGTGGATTCGTTTTGCCGAAAATGTCGTGGAGCGTGCGGGGGTTATAGAGGAGGACACGGCCGAAACTCTCATTCATGCTTTTTCAGCCGTTCCACGCGATCAGTTTGTCGCAGAGGCCTTTAACCTTCGTGCGACAGAAGATACCGCCCTTCCAATCGGGTATGGGCAGACTATTTCTAAGCCATCGACTGTTGCTCGAATGCTAGCCTTGATTGGTCTTAGGCCAGGGCTGCGTGTCCTCGAGATTGGCTGTGGCTCCGGATACTGCAGCGCCGTGATGGCCGCGGCTGGTGCCTCCGTATTTGCGGTTGAGTTTGTGGGACTGCTTGCGCAGCAGACGCGCCGGAAACTTGATGCGCTTAATTTCCAGAATGTGCTCATTCGAAGAGGAGATGGAAGGCGAGGTTGGGCGGAGCATGCCCCCTACGATGCTATTGTGGTCTCGGCAGCTTTTGAAACTATGGAGCCTGAGCTCGTGGCGCAGCTTGTTAATCCGGGGGGACGAATGGTGGCACCCGTTGGCAACACGCGTGGTCAGATTCTAACCCTTTGGGAAGCAAAGGGCGGCGGTGTTGCCATGTATCAGCTTGAGCCTTGTAACTTTGTTGAGGGGCAGTCACATGCCTAGGGAACCTCTTAAGAGCATCGCTATTTTATTTTTTCTCTCAGTGAGCTCTGTGTCCTCTGTGGTTTTTTAACAATTTTAATCAACCACAGAGGGCACAGAGTTCTCTGAGCGGACTTTTTCAGAGATTCCCTAGCTAGTAGTGCTTTTGGCCGCTCAGGTCGTCATAAGCGAGTTGAAGAGGATTTGGCATGTGCCAAGGTATCGCTGTTGCTTCAAAGTAGTACTTATTTGTTTTTTTCTGCTTTCCTTCAGCGGCTGTAGCTTGCTGTTCGGTGGAAAGTCCACCCGATATATCGATTATCCTGTACACAAGGGCGACACTCTCTATTCGATTAGTAGGCGTTTCTCAGTCTCCATGGACGAATTAGAAGACGTCAACGATCTTGACGACCCTGCGAAGCTGAGAGTGGGGCAGGTACTTAAAATTCCCTACCGTGGACAGGGAGTGGGAAAGCGCCCTAAATCTGAATCCGGCGCTGAGCCTGTTCCCGATGCTAGCTCGAAGAAGAAAGTTACTCTCACCCAGGCTCGTGTATTTATCGGGAAGCTCGCATGGCCCGTACCGAACGCCCGCATGGCGTCGCCCTTTGGTCCGCGCTGGATGAATTTCCATGAGGGCCTCGATTTTGCGGCTCCCGTTGGTACCCCCGTGTATGCCGCTCACGACGGGCGAGTGGTGCATAGCGACGATAGGCTAAGGGGTTATGGGAACCTGATAGTTATTCAAGCCCCAGGGCTTCTTACCATCTACGCCCACAATAATCGCAACTTGGTAAGAGCAGGGGACAGAGTATCAAAGGGCGATCTCATCGCCGAGGTGGGAGAAACCGGGCATGCCACGGGGCCTCACTTGCACTTTGAGACCCGCATTAAGGACCGAGACGGCAAAAACGTGGCGGTTGACCCCCTCGTTTTTTACCCTCGTAAGTGAATGAAACTAGGGGATCGCCCGCTATTTGCTTGGGGCCTTGCTAAAACCGAGAGGAACTATCCTTGACTCTCAGCCTAGCCTTCCTCACACTATACCCGTAGGTCCGCGTAGCTCAGTTGGATAGAGCACAAGTTTCCTAAACTTGGGGTCGCAGGTTCAATTCCTGCCGCGGACGCTTAATTCATTAGACTTTTTCCTGCCACGCACTACAATTCCAGACAATAGGACCAAAAAAAGGACCAATCAGGAGCGAAAGTAGCGAGGTGGCACCCGTATGGGCGACGTTCTGGAAGTTTCCCGCAAGAGCGGAGAGGTATCCTTTAAGGCGCGAGTTCGACGCCGAGGGGAGCCGCTTCTTACAAAGACCTTTAAGCGCAAGTCCGATGCTCTAAAGTGGATCGGCTATGTAGAAGCTCAGCTTCTTGAGGGCAAGGGCCTTCCGCGTCCAAAGCGGCATACGGTGGCCGAGGCAATTGATCGTTATATTGAAGAAATACTTCCGCAGAAAAAGGCGAGCACGCAGAGGGTTGAGAAACCGAGACTTCTGTTCTGGAAGGATCGTCTTGGTACGAAGCGACTCGCCGAGGTAGATCGTGACGCGCTTTCTGATGCACGCAAACACTTGCTTGATACTCAGGTATGGAGAAAGGGGGCGACCAAGGGACAAAGCCGGGGCAATGCGACAGCGAATCGATTTTTTGCGCTTCTTCGTCATGTCTATTCCGTTTGTGTAAGAGACTGGGAGTGGTCGGACGATAATCAAGTATCAAAGATTCGCGCATTGCGAGAGCCTAAGGGACGAAATCGCACCCTCTCTGATGACGAGCTCAAGAAAATACTTGTTGCTCTGGAGACTCATGAACGCAAGGACTTCAGGTTAATAGTGCAAATCGCCTTAGTCACTGGGTGTCGAAGAGGCAATGCCCAGTCCATTCATTATGAGCATGTCGATTTTGAAAGACCGACCGTCACCTTCCCTGATACTAAAAACAATTTGCCCCACGTCGCCCCGATAACTCGAGAACTCGCGGACGAGATTAAAGCATATGTGAGCCTTGCAAAAATCGAGGCTGGCCCGCTTTTTCCCTCCAAAGAGGGGAGTCGCATGCCCTATGTCGACGTGAAGCAGGTTTGGAGGACGTTTGCTAGCGATAATGAACTGGAAAAGCTTCGGTTTCACGATCTGCGCCATGCAGTTGGCTCATACTTGGCGCAGCAAAATGTGCCTCTGATTACCATCGGAAAGCTACTTGGGCATAAGAGTTTAGAATCGACCAAGCGGTATGTTCATCTCGGCGTTGAGGAAATGACGCAGCCGGTGGAGCAATTAGGGGCGAGGCTTAGGAGGGTAAAATGAAGAACTATATCCCGACCGTACATATCTCCGAGGAGTGGCCGCCGCTTCTAAAACGACTGGGACTCGAATATGTGGTTGAAGACAAAGTTTCATATTTCCAGACAATAGGCGACGGCACTGGTTCTCCATATCCTTCTACTATTGAGGAGGCGGCGTACCTTCTGGCTGGAGTTCGCTCTTTTTATATTCCTAATCGCCATGATTCCAAAGGCGCGCTGAATGACGATTCGCGCAACCGACTTCGTTTGTTTATTAACTCAGGAGGGTATGTCATTTACGCTCTTCTCAATGAGGCCCTGGATTCGGGCGAACTTGAGTCGCTTGATTTCAATCATTTGGTTGAGTGGTCAAAAAAAATCGAACCCTTTTTGACCAAAGTGCCTGAGGTTATTCGAAACCTATTACTGAAAGCGGCAGAGGCGCGGCGGTTGCAGGGGAGAGTGCCTCTCGTCCTTCCCGCTTTTGAGTATGCCTACGCGAACGCGCAACTTCGAATTGATCGACGAGCGGGGTCTGCCCAGGACCGTGACTTGTTTAGAGCCTTTGTGGTCGATTTTAAGGGCAAGAACCCCAATTGCCGTTTCGCCGATATAAAGGCGCAACCCTTTGCTAAGGAGCTTCTCTGTCGAGTCGGTGAAGATGGAAAGAGGGTCTATGATGAGGAGACGGTGAAAGAGTGGTGTAAAGATTTTGCGCTAAACACAGCGCCTGGTCGACCTCGCAAGGTTAAGCCGGGTCAAGTCGGAAATGGGGGGTAACTGGGAAAATATATTTCCTCCCGAATTCCCAAATTTTAACTGAATGCCATTCAGCGTACCAGTCAGAGGCTAGGCACAATCGTGTGCCGCCTTTGAGAGGTACTATGAACCAGCAAGCTTCACCCACCACCCTTCAACTTCTAACAGTAAAAGACTTCGCAAGGCGCCACTCCTGGCCAATAGGAGGTCTACGACACCTGCTTTTCTATCGCCCCGATAACTTCGAGCGCTGCGTACTTCGCGTAGGTCGGAAGGTGCTGATTGATGAGGCAGAGTTCTTTCGCTGGATTCGAGATGTCAATCAGGCAAGAGCGAATGCAGAAGCAAAGAAGGGAGGGAGGAAGATATGATCATCGACCTCCAATTACTGCGAGACCTCGATCAAGCTCGGCATCATGCTTCCGTAGCTATCGAGGAGGAGCTCCGCAATGAGCATCTCACTGAAGCGGACCGCGCAAACCTTTCCAGCTTTCTCGCCTTGCTAGATGCGAGCGCACGTCACCCGGTTATGCGGCCCTGTAGAGAAGGAGGCCGCCAATGATTACCGCCGAACAGATTTGTCGCCGACTGACTCCCGAGCAGTATTACCAAAGGTACCTCAAGAACACGATTAGGACGTCTTCGAAGTGGGTTGCTATCCGGTGCCCATTTCACGACGACCGAAAGCCGTCCCTGGGGATTAATACCGAATCGGGTGGCTTTTTCTGCCATGCCTGCGAAGCGAAAGGTAAGAACATCATTCACTTTGAAATGCGTCGGTACGGCCTCGATTACCCCGCCGCAAGAGAGAAGCTATGTGCCGAGTGGGGTATCGAATGGAACAGATAGATTGGATGCCAAAGACGTTTGAGGGCCGCGTTTTCAAGTTCGTATGGCCGTATCTAGATGGGCAGGGGAAAGTAATCGGTTATGTCGTGCGTTATGACAGCGCAAAGGATCCCACCGATAAGGTGACAATTCCATTCTTTAAGAATGGAAATGCAGGGGGTTTCAGAATGGGGGCGCATGCGGAGCCAAAGCCCTTGTTCGGGCTCGAGAGTTTAGCGCGAGATACTCGGGGCTCGGTGGTCATCGTGGAGGGCGAGAAGTGCGCGGCAGCCCTTCAGGGCCTCGGGATTCCTGCAATCACGTGGCAGGGCGGCGCGAAGGCATACAGGTCTGCTGACTGGACTGCCATTAGAGGTGTCAAGAAGTGCTATCTCTTCCCGGACAATGATGCGCCCGGGAAGGACGCGATGTCTGGAATTTCGAGAATGCTCGCTGAATTTGAGAACCCGCCTCAGTGCGCGATTGTTGACCTCCCCGACCTTCCTGAAAAAGGTGACGTCGTTGATTTCTTGAAGGGCAAGTTTCCCTCATGGGATGGCTACTTACCGTTTGAGGGAGAGTGTCGTGGATCTGCCATCCAAATTCTCAGAGATGTCGTTAAATCAAGTGCTCGCGCAGTCCCAGCGATTGAGACAATTCCATGCAAAGCGGAGACTGAGCTGAAATTAGTTGTTCCTCTCCCAATGGACCAATTCATGGACCGAACAGCGACCCAACGGCGTGCAATTCTTGGCGATTGGTTTCTAGAGAAAATGCCAGTTCTGGTCTCTGGGGAGCCTGGATGCGGGAAGAGTCTTTTCGCCTATACCGTTGCGGTGGCCCTAGCTTCCGGGGGAGAGGCTTTCGGTTGGCGAGCTGGAGCGCCGCTTAAGGTTGGCATTTTGGACGGTGAAATGTTCGACGTGACAATTCAAAAGCGCCTAGGTGGAATCGTAGCGGGAATGAACCGTGAGTTCGACCCAGCCACGATTCGCCTCTATACCCGGGATATGTGCGCCGACGGCGGAACGCCGTTTCCGTCTATGAGACATCCAGAAGAAAGGGAGCCTCTCTTGGATAAGTTTGGAGACGTTGATGTCCTTATTGCAGATAACATAAATGCTCTTTTTCCGGGGGGAGATGAGAGAGGGACACAGTTTTGGTCTGCTATCGAGCAGTTTCTCTTTGACTGCCGAGCACGAGGGATTGCCCCAATGGTTATCCATCACACAACGAAAACAACCCCAGATAGTCCTGCGGGAAGTAGCAAGAATGTACGGGTATTTGAAATGTCGATTGTGCTGACTCGCATTTATGAGGGTCGGGACGGGGCACATTTTAACATCACCTTCACGAAGTCCCGGGAACTCAGCAAGGAGCAAGCGCCAAGGAGCGCTTTTGCCGAGACCAGTGAAAAGGGAGCACTCAAATGGGAGTTGGCCGATTATGTGCCTCCATCAGACGAGGATTCGGGATGGGCGAGCAAAGCCCGTTCCGCCCGGGCAAGTGGCCAGAGTATTCGAAAAATCGCATCTGCTTTGGGGAAGAGTACGAGCACGATCCACACGATGCTCAAAAAGGAGGATGTTGCGACTTGAGAATGGTGTTCGTTCGTTCAGAACCCAGAGAATCGAACGAACGAACGCGCTCGAGTTAGGCTTACACTGAATAGGGGGGGGGGAGATGGAGCAATCCAATCAAAAAAATAGGAGCGCCTTAAGGGTAGCAGAGGAGATATTGGCCCGCTTCAGAGTTAGGGAGTCCGAAAGCGCGCCACGCCCATCGGAGCCGCCGTATCTGTCTTTGGCGAAGGGAGAGAAACCGCCTGATTTGTGGACTCAGAATTCTCTTAAATTTTGTGCAATTTTAGTTCATTGACCTTCTTTGTGGAGTGTTGAGATCAATGTCCTCAGAACAGGAAGGTAACAGGCGAGATCAACGAACCAGGAAAGGGAGATTTCCCGCCGGGAAGAGCGGTAATCCCGGGGGGCGCCCGAAGTCTTTGGCAGATATTCAAGAAATAGCCCGGTCTAGGTCGGGCGAAGCGCTCGACGTTATTACGCGAATAATGCGTGAAGGTAAGCCGCTTGAGCAGCTTCAGGCCGCGAGGCTGGTCTTGGAAAGAGCCTGGGGTAAGCCCGTTGCGCCTGTGGACTCACCGGACGACTCTCCGATAGTTCCGGTACTCATTATCAATATGTCCAAGAGCTCGCGGAGCGAAGGAGGGACACCAAGCGCCGGGAAGCCCATCGACGTATCCTAGCGGCCGATAGGGGAGTGCCAACTTCTTGATGCCTCTTGTTGTGCTTGACTACTGAGTGCTGTCTGTTAGCGTTCAGCGGCACGCCAAAACACCTGGCACCAACAAGGGAATCTCTATGAGAACTATCGCGATTGCGACTCTTCTATCTGTGTTCATAAGTATCGATGCTTTCGCCGCGCCCCTTCGAGTGTGCTTGGATAAGAGTGGAAAACTAATTGCGGCTGCGAAATGCGGTAGAGGTCAGATACCTGTTACTTCCGCGACTCTCGATACTCTTGGATTCCGTGGTGCTCCAGGAACACCAGGTGCCGCGGGTGCTCCGGGCGCCGCAGGGGCTACAGGTGCAACTGGCCCGACAGGGTTGACTGGACCAGTTGGACCGGCAGGGATTGCAGGGCCTCAAGGAGAGCCAGGGACAACTGGTGCGCAGGGTCCAACTGGAGAGCCAGGTCCTATAGGTCCAGTTGGTCCTGGCCTAGCTTTGTATGATGCTAACGAGCAGATGGTTGGACCTGTTGTCGGATTTGGTTGTCCGCCGCCACTCAACCCTGGGCTGGTGTTTGACGCGGCAGCCGTAACTATTTCTAGAAATGGAAAGCTGTATCCTGTTTGCGCGGCGAACTCTCAATTTCTGCTTAGCCAATCTGTCCTCTTCACTTCCTCTGATTGTACGGGAACTGGCTACGGTTACGGAGGGGAGCCGACACCCAATAGCCAGGCTCTTTTCGCTTCCAACATTGTCTCACGGTACGGGGGGCGCACTGTGTTGCTTCGGCCGGAAACCTCCGGCGGGAGGCAAGTAGTGACCTACAATTCATCAGTTAACACCGAGGGCACCTGCGCCGTAACGGGCGCAGGTTCCGCGAGTGTATTTCCACTAGTCGAGGAAGCCGATCTTTCTGCTCTGTATGCCCTTCCGCTTATGGTTCGTTAGGAGCCACGATGAAGCACAGTTAGTAGATGGCCGCGGAACTAGGCTGGTCCCCTATTGCAGAAGAAGCGGACCTTTCGGAGTTGTATCCGGGGCCACTGACAGTTCGATAGCAGGATTCACCCTGTTCTGGGGCGTCACTTAATCTTCTTGCATGCTGCGCCACATGCCTTCTTAAGCCGCTTGGCAAGCTTGGCCTGATACTTCCCGTAAGCAACCCACTCCTGGAGGACATTATTCGATTGAGTGTTTGCAGCAGTACATTGGTCAAGCTGGGCCTGAACGCCTGCTTTGAGCTCACGCATATAGTTGTATCGGTCGCACAGCTCGCCGACAGAATGGCCGAAATAAGCCTCGTTATTAAATCCACCATCGCCGCATAGGATGTCCCCGCTAGAGCAGAAGGGGAAACCACCTGGTTCTATGAAGCAGCCTCCTGGTGGGCTGGTTTGGGCGAAACTACTTGCAGGCACTAGCAGTAAAGCGGTGAGAAGTATTTTCTTCATATGATCTCCTAGGCTGACGGCATTGACCATGCCACTAAACTTAGTCGCCAAGTGATTAGTAGCCCATAGAGGGACGCAAGTCATCAAGGACCAAAAAAGGGACCAAAACACTGCATGAAACCGCCACACGAGACTACTGAAGGCCACTCTCATTTCAAGATAAGGTTCTGAAATATTTATGGTGATTGATTGCCATTTTTTGTAGTGTTTTGAAGATCTTATTTTCCTAAACTTGGGGTCGCAGGTTCAATTCCTGCCGCGGACGCTTTGTTTCCCGCTTGGCGCTCTGGCCCAGGGGGCTGCTGCCCCCTCTCGCCCTAATCGGGCGTTCACCCCGGAGTGCTGGATTTCGCGCTTGGCGCTCTGGCCCAGGGGCTTCGCCCCTCTCGCCCTGATCGGGCGTTCACCCAGGAGTGCTTGATTTCGCGCTCGAGGCTCCGGCCCAGGGGGCTTTTGCCCCGTCTCGCCGCTTATCGCGGCAGCATCTGTCAGGTTCTACTGAGTTGCTTTCCTCTCTGAGTAACAAGAAATCCCTAAGTGCGCTCTTTGAGGGTGAAATAAATGTTCTCTTCCTACTTGAATGTTCGAGGAGACTCTGTAGATGGGGTTAAGAAGGGATTAGCGCGGAGACACGGAGACCGCGGAGGGGAGATAGATTCGAGATTTTGCTCAGCTCTGTGCCTTAGCACAATTGCTAGTTATCCTGAACATTCGCAAACAAAATCCTGGTAACACCTAGAAAGTTACAAATTTGCAGGCGAACACTCCGCGGTCTCCGTATTTGAGCTCCACATAGTCCCTCCTTGCCAGATATGAAAAAAAAGCCGTCTCATTACCCTGTCCCTCACTAGGATAGTGGTAAGAGACGGCTCCTGTTCGTTCTTGCTATTTACGCACGTCTAGAAAGAAATGCGGACGTCAACAAACCAATTCCAAAAGCAATCCCAATCGCCATAAGCGGAGATTCTTGGACTTTGGATTCAATCTGCCTTGCGCCTTCTCTTCCTGATGCAAGCATCGAGTTGTACGAATCATGAGCAACCGTCCCCACATCCGTGCTCACGGCTGAGCCTGCATCGCGAATTGCAGAACCTACTTGCCGTGCGCTTGAACGAAGCTCGTTGCCCAGATGCTCTGCAGCACCAATTGCAACACCACTCATTTTCCTTACTTCATTTGCTGAGTCTTGAAGAGTGTTTGTTCCCATATCTTTAATCTCCTTTAAGAGTAAATGATTTGTGCTTAAGACCTTTATCCTGCCCACGGTCTTGCACGTATGATCTCGCTCACGGGGAGGCTCATTTTTTAGAATATTTTTGGTTTGAGAATGACCTACATCATACGAGCTTTTTGGGCTCTGGTTCATCATGCCTCTCCTGAGGCAGTTCTTAACGAGCGGCTCGTGGCGTGCTACGTGAGAGTGCCAAATTGAGAGATCTTGCTGCCCAGAATAATGGTGGATTGCATGTACATTGAAGATGAAATTCGAGGTGCCAAGAGTTCCTATCAGCAGGCCCTCACCAGCCTTGCCGTTCTCATGCAAGCGCACGCCGCACTTCTTCAAACCGAAATTCGCGAAAGAGCGCGGACCTTCGTAGGTGCTGTTCTGCTGTGCGCGTTTGGGGTGATGGGTGCGCTTGTGGCGCTCATGCTTGGGGCGCTGGCCCTGGCAGGAGTGCTTAGTAGTAACTTTCCTTCCCTCGGTGAGCATCAAGCCCTTGCGCTTGTCGCGCTGCTGGCTATGGCGGTCGTGGTGGGGCTAGTAATAAGTGGCTTGACCCTCCTTCGAAGGTCCACTGAATCGTCGATGGAATCACTAACTTCTCTAAAAGAGAGCGTCTTATGTGTGCTGAGAGAAGTGTCATGAGAACTCAAAAGGAAGAACTTCAGGAGCGCATCCTTCAGTCCCGCCGCGAGCTTGCCGAGAGCCTCTTGGACCTTGTGGCTGCGGGGCGCAGTCTTAGGGAGAAGAGCGGCCGCGCTGTCCGCAATCCTGCGAGCGCAGCTCGCTATGTGTGGAGCAATCAACTTTCAAGCACTCAGCGCTACAAGGTTATGGGCGCTGCGTTTCTTGGGGGCGGGGTTGTTGGCTTTGCAGGAGTTCGGAAATCTAGAGCCCCCTTCGCACCACGTACTCCCGTGGCCTGGCTTATGCTTATGGCAAGACCGCTTGTGGGAGAGCTGATTGCCGAGGCCCAGGTATTTGGACACCGGGCACTCCTTAGCTTGTTCCGTGCGCCTCTCAAATCGGAGTAAGACCAAAGAATCCGATGTGCTTAGAGGCGACAGCGCTCCTTGCCATGAGGTTTCTTGAAAAGACGGCCCACAGAATTCCATTTTCAAGAATTCCGCAGGGCCAATAATTAGGGAATCTCTGAAAAACCGTGATACTTCATTTATTCGCTCCGTGTTCTCTGTGCGCTCTGTGGTTTTTCAAATATTTAAATCAACCACAGAGGTCACCGAGATCACAGAGCAGGCTTTTTTATAGTCTTCAAAGGTTAGATTGCTGCGGGAGCGGATTTGTGACCGTTCTTAACTTCTGCATGCTTTCCTGGCGTAGACTCTGAGCCCATCGCCTCTTGATTGGAGCGTGTACGCGCCAATTCTGTGAGGGTCTTATTGGCCTCAATCTCCTCGTCAAGGATTCCCTTGAGCACTTTCGCAGCTTCGTCATGGTCTAGACACTTCGCCCACTCTTGTAAGCATCCGTACGAAGCAATCTCGTAATGTTCAATTTTCTGAGCAGCCGAGACAAGAGCGGCATTGATTGCAGGTGAGCCCTTAAAGTGAGAAGCGATTTCCTCTCCTTCTTTAATCAGGCCTACCGTGCCTTGACACTTCTTCGTATGGGGCGTCTCGCCAAACGTCTTGAAGATACCTTCAAGCTTAGTGACATGCCCCTCGGTTTGCTTCAGGTGCGTTTGGATTAGCTTCTTAAAGTGACTGCAGGTAGCAGCCTCTGCTAATTTGGGCATGGCCTGAACAAGCTGCTTCTCGGAGTCGAATCGGTCAGCGAGTTCCTCAAGGAATAGGTCTTTTAGTGTTTTCATATACAATCCTTTGCTAGTTACGTTAAAGGGGTAGGGGGGCCTCGGGCTTAGCCGGGGACGATCTGGAGGTGGTTAATAACTTCATACCCAAGCGAAGCGCGTGCGCTTGTTTTCCCGAGCCAATCTTTCTCGCTAAGAGATTGTACGGGGCCGCGCAGATGGATCTTCCCTTGGTCTAGTACAATCGAAACGCGGCGGGCTTTGGACGAGAGAGTGGCATTCGTTACAATATCCCTGCGAATTCTCGCTAACATTCCAAGCTCAGTTCCCGTAACGTGGTAGCGTCCCCCGGATGAGACAATCTCTTGCGCGTGAGCGCTTCCGTGTACTGAATCAATCGTTCGGTACTGTGGCGAGATTCGGATAGGCTTCTGCGCAGTCTCGGCCTGAACCGGGGAGAGGCCGCCTTGCTGGGAAAGGAAAAGGCAGCCTGCGAATCCTAGCATTCGTGAGGTGCTAAGTGAGGGGCGCCGAGGTTGTGTTTTTGGTAGCGCAGACCCATTAATGCGTTGCTCCTTATCATCACCGCTTGCTGGGATATTTGCACGCGGCAAGATCTCTCCAAAGCAAATGGCGGAGAAGGTGCTTTGAGCGGCTCGGTCCTCGATGAGCGTCTCCTCGAGGAGCCGAGATGCCGTATCTAATCCGAGTTCTACGGCTATGTCATGTGCGTTCTCGTAGGAGGAAATAGCATACGCTTCAGCTCTTTGGGTCGCGCCCAGCAGAACTACATCAAGCAAGGCTTTATTCTCATACTGGTCGTCTTGGATTCTTTTGCTTTCATCGACGAGCCCGCGAACCGCTTCGCACAGTTGGCCGCTCACTGAGACGTTGAGAAGGACTCCAATATCTTCAAGACGCTCAAGATGGCCCTCGGTCGCAAGCAAGTGTGCGTGCGCTGCTTGTTTGAGGCTTCTGCTTGTTGCGCGTTGCTCAAGGAGCGTGAGATTCGCAAGTATTTGATACTCGGCGCTGTAGAGATCTTTAAGTTGCTGGGTGAGGCAGTCTTCGAGGTTTTTGAGGTGGGCCATAAGTGAGGCGTCCTTGGCGTAAGTATTTTCTCTCAAGCTGCATGCAAAGAGAGAGTGGAGACACTTATGCCAGCCTCTGGTAGGGGAGGGTATGTTCTAGGTCATGGTGTGGTCCTAACGCTTGCTGCCCTGCAACAAAAAATCTCTCAGTGAGCTCTGTGCTCTCTGTGGTTGATATAAATTTAATCATCCCACAGAGAGAAAGCGCCCACCCTAAGCAACCAAGCGCCTACAAACAACACGGCGCGCAAGGACGACTGAGCGCTACGTGGCTGCTGGAGTAGCCCCATGCTTTTTGGGGAAAAGAAGCGAGAGCACGACCGAGATGCCTATAAAGCTCGCAATAATCGCAAGTGACCAGCTCACCGGGAATTTGCCGCCGAAGGCATCATTGAGCCATGCCATTTTGAGCCCCACAAAGATTAGCACCATTCCAAGTCCGAACTTGAGCAAGTGGAATTTGTCCATAACCCCTGCAAGCAGGAAATAGAGTGCGCGCAGTCCCAAGATTGCAAATACATTAGAGGTGAAGACAATAAATGGCTCCCGCGTGATAGCGTAAATTGCAGGCACAGAATCTATCGCAAAAATGATGTCGGTTAATTCAACAAAAACTAAGGCGACAAAAAGCGGGGTCGCGTAGAGAATGCCTTCTTTGCGCACAAAGAAGTTCTGTCCTTCAAGCTGGGGCGTGACGGGGAGGAACTTCTTAAGCAGTCGAATCACGGGATTCTTTTCAGGCTCAAGAGGCTTTTCGGGGGTGAAGAAGATCTTGATGCCCGTGAATATAAGGAAAATTCCGAAGATAAGGACAATAGCGCTGTACTGCATGAGCACAGAGCCGAGCGCGATAAAGATGGCACGGAAGAAGAGAGCACCTAAGATACCGTAGAAGAGTATGCGATGCTGGTACTTATTGGGGATCGCAAAGTATGAGAATACGACAACGAAGATAAAAATATTATCAACGGAGAGCGCCTTCTCAACGACATACCCGGTTAAGAACTCGAGAGACAGCTGAGAGGCAAAGGCTTCTGCTGGTCCCCAAGTGGCGGACAAACTCGGGTCGCTGCCAATTTTCCAAAGCACGTAGCGGTAAAGTCCGTAGTTAAAGAGAAGCGCAAGAACGACCCACACCACGCTCCACGTTGCGGCTTCTTTAATCTTCACTTCGTGGGCGTGTTTGTGAAAAACTCCCAGGTCAAGGGCCAGGAGGGCAAACACAAAAGCCGTAAAACCGGCGTAGAAGGCCCAATATTCACTGAGGGAAAAGAAAACACTCTGTTCCATAGAAATAAGCTAAGTTAGGCAAGTTTGTTTAGCCGATGGTACCAGCTATTCGCAAATCGGATCCATCAAGAATATGTCGCAAGTACCCATAGAGAAAAGCAATGATAGGGACTTAATGCACGAAACGCGGTTAGTTTCGGGTCTAGAAGCACCATGCTACATTTCCCTTCTTTGGGCCGTTTACTCTTCCGCAGGTACGTGGCGACCTTGATTCCTTCTCGCGGTTGAATGTCCTTCCCTATGCAGCTTTTGGCCCTACCCCGTGCGCTCTTATCTTCGTTCCTATCGTCGCGCGAGCTTCGTCTTCTTGCAGCCTTGGTTGCGCTGCTTTTCTTGATCCGAGCCTCGGCGCTTGAAACCTACGACCTTATGGACCCCACCGAGGCGCGCTACGCGAGCGTCGCGGGAGAAATGGCCCTTAGGGGAGACTGGGTCACTCCAAGACTTCCCATGCCCACGGGGGTTGAGCCTTACCTCGGTAAGCCACCGTTGCATTTTTGGCTTACTGCTATGTCCTATCTCGCCTTCGGGGTAGATGAATGGTCAGCGCGCCTGCCCAGCTTCTTATGTGCGCTGATGGTCGCTTTGCTTTTGGTGGTTTTTGCTCAGCGTTTTCTTAGCAAGGAAGTGGGGCTCGTGGGCTGTGCGCTCATGCTTTCTTGCCCGGTTTTTTTCTTCTTCTCGGGAGCAAGCATCGTTGACATGACTCTTTCGTGGGGGGTGTCGCTTGCATTTGTGTCCTATGCGCGGGGGTTAGGTGCCGAGGGGCGTGCGCGCGTGGGGTGGGGGTGCGCCTGCGCGGTTGGAGCAGCCCTTGGCTTTCTTACTAAAGGACCTGTAGCGCTGTGTCTGCTTGGTGTGGGGATTGGCATTTTTGTGTGGCTCCAGAGGGATCTCTCGAGCCTTAAGAGATTCCCCTGGGGCTATGCGGCCTTGGCGTTCTTGGTGCTGGTGATCCCCTGGTTCGCCTGGTCTGAAATTAGAAATCCTGGTTTCCTTAAGTACTTTTTCTGGAATGAGAACATCGCGCGTTATCTCTTTAAAGAGTACGGCGACCTTTACGGTTCGGGGCATCGCTACGTGCGCGGCTTCGCCTGGATAATGCTCTTTCTTGCCCTTTTACCCTGGACACCGCTTCTTTTATTTACTCTTTGGCGTGCCCGCGGCTCTTGTCTTCCGCTTGCACGCAGCGGGGCCCGCGGAAATCTATCCGAAGGGCGTGCCTTTTTGCTGGCCTGGGGGCTCTCGTCTGTTGTTTTCTTTTCTTTCGTGAGGCAGCTGCATATTGGCTATGTCATTCCGAGTGTAGCGCCTTTTGCGCTGCTGCTCGCCGATGTCGTTTCTGGAGACTCAAGGTCTGAGTTTTTCCGCAGCGAAAAGTGGATGGTCCTTGTCCGGCGCATAACCCTAGGGGCGCTGCTTCTTGCAGCGGGTGCCGTCGCGTGGGACCTTGGGCACGTGTGCGGCGGGCATCCATTCCACATCCCGCCGATATTTATGATTGTGCTTGTGCTCCTTGGGCTTGGGCTTCTTCTCAAGCAAAAGCCAAGCTGGTCGACGACTCCCTCCATGAGTCTTGGAGTACTCGCGACAGCTCTATGCGCCCTGTATTTGAGCGCCATGCTCGTAGCAACTCCCTATATGAATCGGTCTGGGTCGACTGAGACTATTATTAAGGTAATGCTTGCCAACATTCCCGGCGACGAGGTTGAGATAGGGGTTATTACGCGCAACACGTTTTCACATTATTGGGTTGCCCTTGCGGCCGAGCGTGAGCTTTCTAAGCCGCTGAAGATCACCTTTCTTGATCAGAGTGATGTGGGAGCTCTCAAGGATGTGCTCGTAAAACGAAAGGACTTTGAGAAACTGCCGGCGGGAGTTCTTAAAGACTATCATGAGCGCTTTAGTTATGGTCCTTGGGTGTGGCTTCACAAGGGAAGTCAGGGAGTTTCTGAGCCGGCGCTCAATGTCGAGTCCTCCTCATAGCGAGTATGCGGGGGTGTCAGCTACTTCCATCGTCAACGTGTCCCTTCCCCTTAGTGGTCTTAGTGTTCTTAGTGGTTGTCCTAGAAAACAACCACTAAGGGGGACTTTTTTAGTCCGAATCTCCTTCCTCGCTTTCTGGCGCAGATGTCTTCGAAGCCTCTGACGCCTCAGGATGCCGAATCTTGCCCCCATCTAGGCCAGTCTTCGCCAAAAATCCTGTCGCAATGAGACTTGCAACAAGCGCAACGCGCGAGGCAGTCAAGAAAAGCGTCGTATTCTTTCTCATGAAGGCGACTAGAGCGCCAAGTGAGATAAGTCCTGCGGCGCTCACTATCCAGAGGGAGAGTTCCGCAATTTCCTCGTGCTCCTCTATGAGGCGCTCCGATATCCCAGGAAGGTGCTCAACAATCTCTTCCGCTTCGCCTCCCGTGAGAAAGGCAGCGACGGCGGCTAGACTAAGCCCAAAAATGAGGACATGGGCGAGGGCGGCGGTGCCGTTCTGTTTCGTTTTTAGGCCTACGGCGAGGACGAAGGCCGCGAGAGGAATCCCCACTATAGGGAGGTGAACTAGGATAAGGTGGGCATGGGCAAAGTTCATATGGTTAGCTCCGTTAAGGCTTCTAAGGTTAGGCTGGGCAGCAACTTGTAAGCTGTCGTCCTAGAGGCTATTTTCTTTCTGCATAGTGCTCCCCTATGGGGCTTTGCTTCTATCCGGCAAATGCCTTAGACCCTGATTGTCGTTACTTTTTAATATGTTAAAGAACCGCACCGAGACCGGAATCAGGCAGTTGCCATGGCTCGACCGTGTTTCGGTAGGCGCACTTTTTGGAATAGCAGCACTTATTACGCTCGATCTTATCACGGACAGCCGGGAGGGGGCTGCGCTTGCTCATATCGCTGTTGAGCTTCTTGTCGTTCTGCTGTCTCTCGCGGTGGGTGGCCTGCTTCTTCGTCAGATGGTCGGGACGTTTGAGCGTGAGCGCGGCGCCCTTGAGCACCGGCTTGCAGAGACGCGCCAAGAGAGCGAGGCCTGGCGCTTAGAAGCGAAAAGGTTAATTCAAGGCCTAGGGGCAGCTATCGAGTCCCAGTTTATCGCCTGGGGACTCTCCGACGCGGAGAAGGATGTGGCTCTCTTGCTCCTCAAAGGACTCTCGCATAAAGAAATAGCGACGCTCCGCTCAACCGCCGAGCGGACGGTTAGGCAACAAGCCGCCACGGTCTATTCCAAGGCTGGGGTGGATGGGCGCTCGGGCCTCTCAGCGTTCTTTTTGGAAGATTTGGCGGTTTCGCAGGTGGGAGAGAATAAAGTAGGGGACCTTGGAGCGCGGTCTTCAGACGCCGGGGCGCATTAATAGAGTTGTAATTTTATAGCTGAAAGAATCCTGTCCGTGAGTAAAAAGAATTTTGGGGAGCAGTGTTGTTATGAAGAGTGCCAAGGTTAATAAGTTTATCTCTCTCGCAGGTCAAAACGCCTCGAAAGACTTTATCGTGGGAACTCCAGAGCAGCGTAAGCTGGGCGCTCAATTGCTTCTTTCCGAAGTGCTTGAGTACGTTGTTCACGGACTCGGTGTTGAGCCAGAAGTAAATGGAGTTCGCATTACCTCGCCCGATGCGCTGCATTATCACAACGCGGCGGAGCCCGATAAGCTTGAAATGGTAGATGGCCTCGCTGATGTCGCGTACACTATGTACTGGAACTCTGAGACTTTCGGGGTGCCCCTTGAGGCTGCGTATGACCTGGTCTGTGATAATAATCTCGAAAAATTTGTGAAGCTCGGTTCTTGGGCGCTTGGTCGCTCGGCGCTAGAGCAAGGCGAATGGGACTGTAAGCTAGGTGTGACGTGGCCTAAAGAAGTCGTCACGGTTGAAGTGGTCCAGTATCAAGGAGAACCCTTCGCCGTCGGAAAAGATGCGCGTGGCAAGGTGCGCAAACCTTCAACGTATGCGTCGGTGGACTTGAGTTCGCTTTGTAAATAGTTTGGCTAGAGATGTTTTTTGAGGGGTTGTCCCCAAGACCACGAAGAGGGTCTTTCCCGGACGTTTTTTAGAATTCCTGACATACTCCAATGCGGGCCACCAGAGACTGAGGCACCGTCAGCTCGGCGGTGAGCTGACGTTGCTCGGCAAAAGCGAGAACCGCGCTGTGGATTGAGGTTGGAATTGATTTCGCCATATCAAAGCCACAATCAACAAAAAAAGCGAGGAGCTGATACATCTCATGGTCAGAGAGTTGGCTCGGAGGAGTTCCATCAAGAGTCTTCGCCATTCCGCCCCAGCCCATGTCTTGGAGTTTGAGTTCGAGTCCTTTCTCAAAGAGATTGAACTTCATAAGATTTTCTTCCGATCTTGACGACGCCCAGTTCAGCGCATGGAAGACCGTAAGACACAGAGGCGAAAAGGGGGAGAAGGTACGGGTAAGGGCGCCCCCCGGGCCAGCTCTCCATCCTTCAGCTAGAAACCTAGAAAACTCGAGAACAATTTCCGGCAACTTCACGCAAAGTTCATCGCTCGCCTCAGGAGAAGTGAAGTGAAACACTCCCTGTCCATTTCCTAAATCTTCGAATGAAAACGAAATAGAGACGACCGAATTTGGGCGATGGTCGCTTGGGAGGCGCTGGCGTATGTCCGAGCGATACTGCAACGCGAGGGCGACGAGCTGCTCAACTCGGAGACCCGGATTGCCGAATACCACTTGAGGAACTAAAAGTGAAAGCGGCACCGCTCGCTCAAACAAAGCCGCTCCATCGCGCGAGATCTCAGTCCAGGGAGCAGACTCTAGTGCGCGCGTAGCCCATAGTGCTTGAACGGTAAGGGGGCTTAGTTCGACTGCGGCATGCAAGAGAACTGGAGGGACCTCAGCTCCGCATCGTTCAGCATCGAGAAGAAGGGAAAGTGCAGATTCGGGAGTACTCTCAAAAGTAGCTCCGTGGAGGTGCAAAGCAGCAAGAAGAATCTTATGTCTTGGGGATTTTGCAGCCTCTTCTTCGAGCACGGTCATTATGGAGGGCGCGGTTCGAATTCTTAGAAGAAGATCTTCAACCTCCCTTTTTAAGGAATTGGCGAGCCACTCGGGATGACTCCCAAGGCACTCAAGCACAGTGGCGGATGCCTGTCTTGTGCTTGGAGTGGTAGCTCTTTCCTCAGGCGAGGGGGACGGATTCATCGGTAGTTCCAGTAGCTTAGTAGGCTTTCGGGGCGCGCCATGAGTGGGTGTTCTTCCTGTAAGGCTAATCGCCAAAGAGGTGGTACTCTAAACCTTAGCGTTACTCAACTTGTTTCGCGTGGGGTTCTTTCTATGATCAAAGCCCAAGAAACCCGGGTTTCTAGTTCGAGCCTTAAATTTCTTACTGCTGATTTTAGGCTCGTGTCGGGCGCGCCCAAACAGGACTATCCGCAGACGGCGTATCTTTTACCAGCAACCGCAAAACTTCTTGAGGAATTAGAGGGCCGGGTCAATGCGGGCTCGGTTTCGACCGAGGGAAAGATTTCATCTCTCGCCGGACTACCGCTATCAGTTGATGCGATCACTTTCGGTAAGTTTTTCAAAGACAAAGACGACTCTCGATTCACGGATCCCGAAGAATTCCTTATTGATGCGCGCGTATCGCGCGTCATGCTCGATAAGGTCGTTGGCTCCCTTCGTACGCTCGGGTTTGACGCGATTGGAGTTACAGAAACGGGAGATATGAAGGCTGCCGGATATCTCGTCGTGCGTGGGGGCTTTACTGACCTTTCTCACTTGAAGGAGGTTGTTAGCCCAGCGAGATCGACCAAGGTTATAGAAGTACCGAATTGGGACTTCTCTTCGCCCGGGGCTCCGGGAGCAACTACTTTTGAAGATCTTGCCGTCCCCGCGGGATCAAGGGAGCAAACTCCTCAGACAAGGTAGGGCGCCCTGTTCCGTCTCTGCCAGTAGGCGACGGCGCGACGCGCGCCTCAGGGCGCCGCAAGATCTCTCGTGCTGGCGCGTGGCATGTATTTGTCCACCTCACGGATTACAGAATCGCTACCGTCCTTGGATGCCCCGCGGCATTGCCCTGCCTGGGGGGCGTTTTGGTAGGGCGCCGCGTCCCCGCGGTGCCGCAAGATCTTTCGACCTGGCACGTGGCATGTATTTGTCCACCGAACTGATTGCGCAAAAGAAACGGCTCGCGGATGCCCCGCGGCATTTGATGCGGCACGCCGGGGACGGCGCGCCCTACCTAGGGGTTCGGCATCTTGGTAGGGCGCCGCGTCCCCGCGGTGCCGCAAGATCTTGCGTCCTGGCACGTGGCATGTGTTTGTCCACCTCACTGATTGCGAAATCGTAACCGTTTGTGAATGCCCCGCGGATTCGAATCAATTGTTCGCCTCTCCCCCCACGCAAAAAAACCACAGAGCCCAGAGATATCATTCTCTCTGGAAACTCTGTGGCTTATCAAAACTCAGTAACTTCTAACGTAACTATCTTTCTCCAGCACTCTCTCCCTTAAGCGCAATCACCGAGTCCATCAATCTCAAGAATTCACTGCGAAGTCCCGAGCTATCATCTCCCCGAGCACTCTCCGCGATGCGGCGCACTTCACGCAGAGAGTACCCAGTTGCATAACGGCTCTCGCGAAGCACCTGGCCAAAAAGAGCAACCGAGGCGGCGAAGCGGAAATCCTGAGAAGCTTCGCTAAACTCAGTTCCTTTCGGTGTGGCAAGAGGGAAGCTAAGCTCCTTCGAGATTTCACCTTCAGGCTCCTTGTAGCGAATCCTAAGGAATCCAAGCTCTGCCGCATGATCCTCATTCACCTTTATTTGCTCAGGCCGCTGATAACGCGACCCTTGAAGTGAGTCAGGCTCAATCGGAGAAGAGGCAAGCAAAACCTCGTAGATAGCCGTTACTTGATGTCCAAGTCCAAGCTCGCCTGCGTCCTTTGCGTCATTGGTGAAGTCCTCTTTATTAAGTTTGCGATTATCAAACCCAATCAGACGATACTCCTTAACTTGGCGCGGATTGAACTCAACCTGGAGCTTCACGTCTTTAGCGGCCACCTGCATATTCGCAACAAGGTCTTTCTTAAGGACCTTCTCGGCTTCTTGAAACGAATCAATGTAGAAGAAGTTGCCGTTACCTTTGTTGGCAAGCTGCTCCATCATGTGCTCATTGATATTCCCCGTCCCAAAGCCAAGAGTAGTTAGCGTAATGCCAGTCTTGCGCTTGGCTTCAATCATATTCACGAGCTCGCTAAAGGAAGTCGTGCCTACGTTGAAGTCGCCGTCCGTAGCAAGAACTACGCGATTCACTCCGCCCTTTACAAAGCTTTGGCGGGCAAGGGCATAAGCCGCTTCGATTCCGCCGCTCCCATTTGTAGAGCCGCCCGCGCCGAGTCTTGAGATAACATCAAGAATGCGCGCCTTGTCGCGGCCAAGGGTTGGCTCAAGAGCTACGCCCGTAGTTCCTGCGTAAGTGACAATTGCTACCTGATCGTCCGGGCGCATATTCTCGGTCAATACCTTAAGGCTCTGCCGAACGAGCGGCAGTTTATTAGGCTCATCCATCGACCCTGAGACATCGACTAAGAAGACCAAGTTCCAAGGGGTAGATTGCTGGCTCGAAGCCTTCTTCGTCGTTACACCAAAACGCACCAGGTGGCGGTTCTTATCAAAGGGCGAGGGCGCAATTTCGTAGTCCACGCCAAGCGGCGCATCGGAAGGCGTCTTGTAACCATAAGGGAAATAGTTCACATACTCCTCAATCCGCACCGCGTCCGCGGGAGGAAGAGACCCACCCGATACAAAGCGACGAAGGTTAGAGTAGCTGCCTGTATCTACATCGGCAGAGAAAGTTGAGAACGACTGGGTTTGTACGGCTACTCGTACGTTCTCTTCATAACTTCCGTAGCGCTCGGTATTCTGTGCGGAGGGCATTGGAACCGCTGCGTAGGGCGCGAGGCCAGGCGCTGGGGCTTGTAGAGCAAGCGGAGCCTCTGCTCCGGCAAATCCTTGTCCGCGTCCCAAGCCCGCAGCAGCAGATGCGCCTTCGCGGGCTTTGGATGGAGCGGTGCTGGTACTTCCGATAACGGAGGCCTCCGTCTCAGACATCCTTTCAAGTACACCCTTAAACTTTTGGGCTGTTTCTTTCTCAAATTGCTGCTGTCTAACCTCAGCATCGGTGACCCCTGAGTCGTTGAGCACAGGCTGTAGAGGTTCGTTCTGACCTCCCTTTACTACGGCTAGCGGGGCGGAATTAAACCGGGTGAGTAGGTCCGAATATCTCTCTTCAGTTTGAGGGGCGGCCTTAGCGCGAGAAGAATCCTTTCGCGCTGGCTCCTCAAGGGGCGCCGAGGCGGCTGGGGCGTCTTCTTTCTTATCTTTGCTCAAAGAATCCAAGGCGCCGAGCAAGGAGTTAACTCCGGAAGATATGCGCGTATCATTATATTTTATCTCACTACTTGGATTCGCCGCCGCCTCAGATCTTCCCTCGGGGGAAGTACTTGCCACGCCCTGAGAGTTGTAAAAGGTTCCAAGCTGGCTTCGCATAACGAACAGCGCAAGTGCAGCCGTGCAAAATCCGGAGGCGAACCTAAGGTTTCGCCTTAGAATAGAAAAGAGACCCGCAAAAAGTAGTAGCATCATGAGAAGGGCGCCGAGCCCTCCTTCTGCAACAATCAGAAGCCTGGTCATCGTTTCAGGACTTGCCAAGAGAATTCCCCCGCCAAGTCCCACAAGCAAGAGAGCCACTAACAGTTTGCGAGTCTTCATAAACAACCTTTCCTTTTTCACTAAACCAACTGCATAAACCTGAGACATAACCTGAGCACTAAAAGCAGAGTCGAGCTTCGCATCAACCTGCGATGCTGACTTAAGGGCCTCAAAAACTTGGCACGCGTCCTCATACTCGCGCTTAAGAGAAGCCGAAGCTTCGAGTTTCGCACGAAGAGCGGACGCCTCGCCTGGATTCATTCCACCACTCCAGAGCTGGAAGAACATGTCATTCTGGGCGCTCATATCGCACCTCCATCAGAGAGCTTCTTTTTGAGTAGGCCGATGGCCTTATGGAATCGGGAGGCCACGGTGCCGACAGGGATGCCGAGCGTCTTTGCAACCTGTTCACGAGGCTGCTCTTCGAGAGCGAGAAGGGCTACGACGTCCCGGTATTTTGCGGGAAGAGTAGAAATTGCCGCTCGTACTTTTGTAGCTTGATTCTCGGTAGTGGTGTCTGGCGGGGTGGACGCGATGTCATGGCGTTCCGGGGTGAACTCTTCAGAAGCCAGGCTTTGCTTGTAGCTTTTCGACTCAAAGTAAGAACTCGTCACGTTGAGCGCTATGCGAGTCAGCCAGGTGCTAAGCGCGCTCTCGGCCCTAAAAGTATGGAGAGACTTGTAGGCCTTAACAAACGTTTCCTGCGCCAAGTCCCGAGCCGTCGCTTGATTCCCCACTTGCCGGAGAATCACGCCGTACACCTGGTTTTGATATTGTTCCACAATCACAGAAAACTCCTCGGTCGCACCCGCAGTAATGCGCTTAATCAAAGCAGCCTCGTCAGCAGCATCGATAACGCGTACAGGGTGAGCCATGAGTGATATCTCTACTTCAACTCGTTCGGGGATTAGACCGGGGGAGGGGGCTGGTTTTTCATTTTTCTTTGAGGGGCTGAGGTGAATAGGTTCAGGGGGTTATGCGGATTCCGGCGCGTCCTACCTTGGAGTTCGGCATCTAGGTAGGGCGCCCTGTCCCCAGGGCGCCGCAAGATCTCTCGTCCTGGCACGTGGCCGATATTTGTCCATCTGACTGATCGCGAAATCGCAACCGTCTGTGGAAGTCCCGCGGCATTTGATTCGGCACGCCGGGGACGGCGCGCCCTACCTAGGGGTTTGGCATCTTGGTAGGGCGCCCTGTTCCGTCTCTGCCAGTAGGCGGCGCCGCGACAAGCCCCAGGGCGCCGCATGATCTCCGGTCCTGGCACCTGGCCTATATTTGTCCACCGAACTGATTGCGAGAAAGAAACGGTCCGCGGATGCCCCGCGGCATTTGTTTCGGCGCCCTGGGGACAGGACGCCCTACCTTGCGGTGCACCATCTTGGTGCGGCACTGGTGGAGAACCGTCTCCCACTATTTCTCATCCCCCGAAAGAGTCTCCCCCGCGGACTTCAAAGTCTCCCCCACAGCCTGCTTGGTAGATTTATAAGCACGCGAAATAGCCTTCCCGGCTCTATCAAGCTCCACACCCGCGGTCTCCGCAGCGACGTCAACATTTCGCCCAATTTTCGCCCCTACACTTTCATTTGTTGGGGGACGAGTAGGGACCGGGCCGGAAAGGTCGGGGGTTAGCTCAGCGCTTTGCTCGGCTGCGCTCGCTTGAGGCTTCCAGTCGGCGGGAAGCTCAGATTCTTTACTTGATGATGAGCGGCTCGAGCACGAAGCCGCAAGCGCAATAGTAAGAGCTAAGCCAGCAACAATCGCATAGGTGCCAAAACGGGTCATAGGAGCCTCCTTGGGAGCATAATTCTATGAACGTGTTAGCTATAAATGCTGCCTGGCACAAGTTGCAGAGTACGTGCCGTGCGAAGGTAGTAGGGTGCGGCGACCCCCGGTGATTGCTATACATAGCAAAAGAGGCAAGGGGCTTATGATGAGGAAAGAACAAGAGGTAAGTTTACGAGCGCTTGCGTTTGTCCCTAAGTTGATTTGGTGCGCCATGTTTTCAGGCGTGGGAGTGCTAACCTTTGTTATGTTCGTTCTGCCTAAGGGCAACTCCGCTCAAATTAGCACACCATCTGCTCCCACGAGTCTCTCAGAGCCACTTACGGTCGTCGCCGCAGTCCTTTCGCTCCTCGTTCTGTGGCTCCGTTCAAGACTCGTGAGCGGGCGAGGGCTTGGGCCTCCCCAGCAGAGCTCCGTAGTGGCTTCTTCCGCCGACGAGGCCCAGCAGACAAAGCGTAGAGCCGCTCAGCTCTTGCCTCTATTTATCGTAGCCTGCGCTCTCAGCGAGGCGATCTCAATTCTTGGATTTATGGTCGCCCATCATTCCAAGGACCCGGAGCAAATGGTGCCATTCGTCGCAGCGTCAGCGGTGCTCTTTCTATCCCTATTTCCGAATATCCCCCGCTGGGCTGGCGCTTCTCGGGAGTAGGCACGTATGAAAGAACCTTATAGCTCTCGTTTGCGCCTAGAGCCTCTTCCCCTTTAGCGCTCACTCTTTAAGCGGTTAGCTTAAGTGCGTTTTGCCGCGCGGCGCAGTTGTATGAGGTCCAGTTTATCTTTACTGCGACCCGCTGCTTTCTTAGTTTTTATCAGGTCAGCCAGGGAAAGGACGTTGCACCGAGTTCCCAAGATCGAAATCCGCTTCCGCCGTAGCCAAGCATCTGGAAACGCTACTCCCTTTACTGAGGTAAGAATGTCGACGCGGTTTGGTGGGATACCTATCTGAAAAAAGTATCCCTCTTGGGCGAAGTCGCCAGGTGTTTAACGGGAAAGCGGCGCACCAAAGATCTTCAGAGCTGAAAATAGTCGCTCAGAATTCTTCGGGCTAGCCTCGACAAGCAAGTCGATGTCCCCAGTGTAGCGCGGCTCGGTGTAGAAAATGACCGCATATCCACCTATCAGGAGATATTTAACGCGGTAGTCGTTTAAGAGCGACAATAGATCTTTGAAGTCTGAGCTCATGTGGCTTCATCCCGCGCATAAGAAAAGGTAGCATGGCAAGCTCCCAAGCCTTTGCAAACCGCGCGTTGGCACCAAGCCTACCCCAGAATGCCAAATCGAAGTCGCTCCCATCTTGCCCCAGTTTGAGTCTTCGAATGCTAGGTTTCTTTTTGCGAGTTCGATGCAGCATTACTTGAGGATACCGTCATTACAGTCTCTTTGCTAGCACAGATATCAATCGACCTGTTAGGAAGGTGAAATCGTTGGGTTTGAAGCGGTCTGAGTCCTACCACTTGGAAAGTCGACTATACGTCTCCTTCACGCGCGCCATAAAATCTTGGCAGTTATTCTTGAAGAAATTGTAAGGACCAGCGTCTCCAATTCTCCTCAAAGTTTCCCTCATCGCGGTGCCGTCATAACAACGCTCGTCAAAACGGTAGTTTTGGCTTTCAACATCTTCCTGAAAGAGCCCCTGGGGACTAAAGCCGACATTGTCCTTCGACTGCTCAAAAAAGATGTGCTCATGCGCTATCTCAAGATTGTGCCTATCCAAATACGACCCGTCATTCTTCGATAATATCCCGAGCCAAGGAGCCCATGAGAGTGAGCGCTTCCCAATTTTGGCGCACTCACAATACTGCGGATCTTGCGGAGGAGGGGGCTCTCCCGGAGTGGGGGAAGTTTGAGGATTTGACTGATACACAGGCTGTTTGGTGTTCACTTCTACTGCCATACACTATCTCCCTAATAAAGGCGGCGAGACCTTTATCGGAGAATCAATGGTAAAGTTTCGTGGCACCGCCGCAGCATCAGGGCGCAGCCAGAATGTAAGGAGGTTCGGTGATTTACCTTCTCTTTGATCCCGTAGCCCGGCTTCCTTTCCCCCTCATTGTTTGTCCTGACTCCTTTGAACGAGTCGGCTTTAGCTCTTGGTTAAGCCGCTCGGACAGAAATGCCTTCATGAGGGACTGGTAGGGCACATCACTTTTGTTTGCGAGAACCTTTAGCGCAGCTAGCATGGATTCGGGCAATCGGAGTGAAATGGTGCGGGTCGAGGGCTTAAGCTTTGGGAATATCCCTATATGCCTCTTAGACCAATCAATTAGATCTGTTGAATCATGTTGTGCCCAGAAGGCTTGTTCAGCTGCTTCAGTTGGAAAATGGGGGAGCTTCTTAGGCGCCATATATGTTTCTCTCCTTGCGGTTCATTTCGCGGGCGGAAATGATTCGGATTCTACCGTTGCGCATTAGGGAATTAAACAGAGAATTTAGGAATACGGCCCCTCAAACCAAGCCAGATGCCCCCACGCATCCCGAGAAGGTACCAACCCGGCTCGAACAGGATTGTCGAGCACGTATTCGATTTTGTGCTGAAGTTGTAGGTTGTTTCGGATGCGGTGTTCGAAGAAGCGCCTTTGCCAAGGTATTTTAAGTTCCCTCGCAAGCCAGCCCTTGAAATAACGAATGGTCTCCTCGGGCACAGTCTGCCCATAGAGAACCATGTGGATATGGTCGGGCATGATAAGAATTAACAAGCATCCCCAGGCATGTTTCTCGTGATAGTGCCGCGCAGCCTCCAATATCCTTGGCGCCACGTGAGGCTGAATCAGGAGGGTCGTCCCGCGTGGCTTCGCGCAAACGGTAACAAAGAAGAAGTGCAGGGAGTTTGATAAAAACCAAGGAAGTGCATGATTTAGGGGCTTTCTCTCGGGGAGTTGTGCCATAACGAATTCTGAGTTGAAGTTACAGGGGTTATCGAGCCCCGCCCAAAAAAGTTTCGCCCGGTAGGGCGCGCCGTCCCCGGCGTGCCGTGCAATGTTTCGGGCTGCCCTAATGATTTGTGTCTGCCGCCAAACGGGAATGTTGCGGTGGCCACGTTGGCGGGATTGTTTATTCGGCACGCCGGGGACGGCGCGCCCTACCGAGATTGGTGAATATGATAGGGAGAAGGATCCGGCCGTTGCTATTAGGATTGGTTCTTTGCGGCACACTCTCCGCCTGCACCGAAACCCTCATCCGCCGCACCCCCGCCTCCGGCGTGCTCTCGAACACGACTCCAACCACGTCCTCATCGAAATCGTCCGGTACTTCATCTTCAGCCTCAGATCTTTCTGAGCTACAAGCAGAATTGGCCACGCTTCGCTCCCAGTATGAAAGCGATAGCAAAAGAGGGGAGATCCTCCGCCATCTCTCAGAGATTCGAATCGCACACCTAGAGGCCGTATCTGATTACCAAAATATTGGACTTTCAATTCTCGCAAAACGAGAAGACCTCAGCGAGGCTGAAGAGCGCATCATGTATTCCACGCTCTCAACTAAGGCCGCGGTAGTTCAGGCTCTCGCGGTGCGGGTTGTCTCAGCAATTGACGAAGCCCTTCCCCTTTTCGACCCTGATTCGGAAGATCATCAGGACCTCGAAGAGCTCAAAGAGTCCCTGCGGGTAAAACTCAGCAAAACAGCCAGGTAGGGCGCGCCGTTCCGCCTCTGCCAGTAGGCGACGGCGCGACGCGCGCCCCGGCGTGCCGAAACAATTGTACGGTCCAATCCAAATGCGGCGGTAATAACGCAAACTTGGAGGTGGCGAAAAACGCACAACG
>JBIKWF010000142.1:0-9452 GCA_044356455.1 Bdellovibrionota bacterium
TTCAGGATAGCTGGCAAATATACTAAGGCACAGAGCTGAGCAAAATCTCGATTCTATCTCCCCTCCGCGGTCTCCGTGTCTCCGCGCTAATCCCCTCTTAACCCCATCTACAGAGTCTCCTCGAACATTCAAGTAGGAAGAGAACATATTAGTGTCCCGGCTCCGGGAACCACTCAAGAATCAATCTACCCTGCACAGGGAGCGTAGCCCTGTCACTCGATTCTCATTTCGATTAAGCCAGCTAGGTCCTTGGTCCGCTGATATTCCAATACCAACAGACCAGCAATTCACAGGTATTAGAGAAAGGAACTGCAACCTCAGAGGGTATCGATTACCAAGGGCGAGGAAACATCTCGCATAAGACTACGATTTGTCCTCCTGGGCTGGGCTCAAGCGCCCAAAGTACCGGACCAGGAGAGGTAGGCCTTCCCGTTGCCACCACAACAGGTAGTGGTAGAAATTTTCTACGGGACAGACTCCTAGGCCGCGGCAGCAACAGCCTCATCTGACCCAGCAAGCAATTTGCCCGGGCGAATTTTGTTCCACCATAGGACCACAGGAGAAGCGATGTAGATGGTCGAATAGACGCCGCTCACCATTCCAACGAACAAATAGAGCGCCAAGTCTTGGATCGAACCACCACCAAGAACGAGCAGAGACGTCACCAAGAAAAGGGTCGTGAGAGTGGTGATAATGGTTCGAGAGAGACAAATATTGATGCTCTCGTTGAGAATCTTCTCCAAATTAAAGTGCTTATGCTTTCGGATCTCCTCTCGCACTCGGTCAAAGATAACGATCGTGTCGTTTACGGAGTAACCAACGATGGTGAGGGCTCCTGCAAGTGCCGCAGAATTAAGATCGTGGCCAAACCAGAGATAAACTCCAATGGCAACTGCCACATCGTGGAAGAGCGATATAAGAGCACCCAATGCAAAGGCAAATTCAAAGCGCAGAGTTACATAAATGGTAATGGCGATGAGGCCAAGAGTGATGGCTATCAAGGCATCTTTACGCATCTCTTCACCGATAGTTGCGCCCACTGAGTCGATCTTTAAAATTTCGAAAGCCCCGGGGTGCAATTTGGTTAGCGCAGCTTCTACCTTCTCTTTTACTTGCTTGGATTCTAGTCCCTTAATCAGTCCCACACGTATCGAGTAGTCCTCGCTGCCTACTTCAAAGGACTGCACACTCGCATCGGGAAGTCCTTCAGCGGAGAGCGCCTGTGACATCTTCTCCATGTCAGCCTCGCCCTCAATCTTGACGATAATGCTATTTCCGCCAACGAAGTCGATGCCATATTTTTCCTCTCCGCGTGCGAACCAGATGTAAACAGTCGCTACGATTAGAAGAATAGAAAATGGGACAAACAGCATACGCTTGCCCATAAAATCGAAATGCTTCGCGTTTGAGGTTCCATGCGATAAGCCAGCCATGAGGTTCTCCCAAGAGTCTTCTATAGTGAAACTGTTTTCTAACTTTTATTTTTCTTTACGTAAGATCCTACGAGGCTAAATGGAGAGTCCATTACGAGCGCCATCGAGCGGTAGGAGATCGAAAAACATCTTAGACACGAATACGGCACAGAACACCGTGGTGAGCACGCCCACACACAACGTCAAAGCGAACCCGAGAATCGACCCAGACCCTAAGGCATAAAGAATCGCCCCCGCTAAAATCGTAGTGAGATTCGAGTCCATAATGGCGGTGTACGCTTTATCAAACCCAGCTGCTACTGCAGCGTCCCTGCCCGCGCCTATTCTCAGCTCATCGCGAATACGCTCGTAGATAATAATGTTGGAATCCACCGCCATACCCGCCGTAAGAGCCAAACCCGCGAGACCTGGCAAAGTGAGCGTCACGCCAAACAGAGAAAGTACGCCCAAGAGGATAAACACGTTGATGCAGATTGAAACCATCGCCACCGCTCCTGCCTTGCGATAGTAGGCAATCATAAATACCGCGATACCGATGACGCCTACGATGCTCGCAAGTATTCCTGACTGGATGGATTGTTGACCAAGAGTTGGGCCCACGGTGCGTTCCTCAAGTACTTTGAGAGAGGCGGGCAAAGCGCCAGCTCGAAGAATCATAGAGAGTTCTGAAGCTTCCTGGGGGCTGAAGCTTCCCGTAATCTCCGCCTGTCCTCCTATAATCGGCTCGTTGATGCTGGGGCTCGAATACACAACTCCATCCAGAATGATGGCAAGATTTCGGCCCACATTGTCGGTAGTCACGCGTCGGAACGTACGCGTTCCCTCGGGGGTAAGCGTGAGCAGGACTACTACTTGGTTGGTGGAACCCGTTGACCAACGCGCGTTCTGCACCGCATCCCCGGTCATCTGTACTGACTCTTCTACATTTACAGAGCCACCTTCACGGTCTTTAAGCTTAATAGATCCGGATGACGCGCCAGGAGCCGGCAAGAAGCGAAACTCAAGCTGCGCGAGCTTTCCTACGACGCGCTTTACCGACTCAATATCTTGCACGCCGGGCATCTGAAGCATGATTCTGTCCTCGCCCACTTTCTGGACGAGCGGCTCTGCAACGCCGAACTGATTGACGCGGCGCTCAAGAGTCTCTACTGCTTGTTGGACTGAGTCTTTTTCGATTTGGGCTGAGGCCAGCGGCGGCACACTAAAAACTAAGGTCACACGCTCTCCATCGGCGGCGCGCTGCTCAACAAAGGATAGTTGATCACGGTAGTTCTCAGTTACAATCTGCTTGGCACGCTCGACATTTCTCGCACTAAGAAGCGTAATCTCAATTCCATTGTTTTCAGTTACCACCGCGCGCGTAACGGCAATTTTATCATCGCGAAAGGCTACGCGAATCGCCTGTATGACACTCGACATTCGGCTTTTTACGGCCTCCTTGGTCTGAACCTCATACATGAGATGAACACCGCCTCGGAGATCAAGGCCGAGTTTAATTGGCTCAGACAACCAGCGACTCTCCCCCTTCTCATCCTTGAACTTCTGGGGATCCAGGTTTGGAAGGAGACAGACCGCAGCAAAAACTACGGCGCCAATGACTACGAGCAGTCGATTGCGAAGACCTTCATTCATTGCCATACAAATTCCAGTTCAAAAATCTATCCCGGCTGCGCTACGCTACCAGGCTCACGCGCGTCGCCAACTGCCGCGTGACTAAGCCGCTCACTACCTAGGACGCCTACCTATGCTGCCTACCTATGCTGCTGCCTTGTCCTTCTCTTGCGGATTCTTCTCGAAGCGCTTAGCCACATGTGAAGGCTCAAGCTTGAGCCTCACATTAGGAGCAATATCGAGCATGACGTGGTCAGACTCGATTGCAGCGACCTTAGCAATGATACCTCCGGTCGTCACCACGGAATCCCCCTTCTTAAGGGACTGCAAAAGGTCTTGCTGAGACTTAAGCTTCTGCTGCTGGGGCTTAATCACCATAAAGTAGAAGATGAAAAAGACCATAAAAAACATGGGCAGCATCTTAAAGAGCACATCCCCGAAACCAGGACGCTGATTGGGGTCTTGCTCTGGAGAAATCGCTCCCAAAGTTGCAGGATCTACTTGAGCAGCCGCTAAGGATTGTCCCTCCTGCGCCTTAGCGACCGAGGCCCCCACAAAAGCACTGCCAAAATCGAGGGCGAAAAAGGCGAATGCAGCAACAATGAGGGCTCGCTGAGTAAGAGACGTAATCTGACGAGCCGGGCAGATCGATCTAGCTAACAACCGAATATAGTTCACATTTCCTCCAAATAACGCGCCTCTTCCTCTACACCCAAGCGGCGCTAAAATCAATTTTGGCCGAGGGTTTCGGACTAATTAGTAGCCTTCTTGGAAGGAGGGCTCGAGCTCGATTTTGAGGCTCCCATTACCTTTGCCACTGGTGCGGCAAGAGTTGGGCGAGGAGTCGCGGTAGGCTGAGCGAGGGGGAGAGTTTTAAGGACAAAAAGCGCCTCTCCAGGAATACAGGCCGCTTTCAGGCTTGAAGCGGAGCTGCTTTTTCTAAGGCGCTCAGTGTTACAGGCAAGCCATGCCATCGTTATAGAGGCTCTAAGAGGGGGCACTTCTTTGAGGGAAGAATCCTCCCCTGCTTCCTCCTCTTCTTGGGCTAGAGTGGGCGCCGCCCCCATTGCCGCAGGAACTGAGTCCCCACCCCCAGACGGTACCCCCTCTCCCGCCTGGGCTGGTTTCATCCTCACCACCGCTTCGACACTAAAATTACTGGGGTAGCCTCTGGTGAGGGCACCTTCCGGAGCCTGAATCTGGGTCTCCTCCGGCCAAGCAACATTCAAAAGTTCATGATCAGGCGCGCCGTCTAAGGCCATCGAGATAGGCCCAAGTTCGGCTGCTGCGCTTGGTCCGTACACCTGCCACCCCTGCTCTACCGAGAGCTCGACTCTCACTTTAAGCTCGGCCCTTTGCAGCACGGGCCGGCTCATCAGTGCCGTCACTGGAGCCTGAGCCAAGACCTGGGGGGGCGCAAAACTAAGGCACCACGCCATTCCCAAACAGGACACCCCCACACCCCACATCCTAAGCCAGCGTACTAAGCTCATGCTTTGAGGTCTCCCTTTCCAGACTGCTCTCCTGACCCAATCGTGACGCCCTTCCAGCGCTCCTTTTCGGCGCGGTAAAGCCCGTGAAAGTTTCCCTCTTCGAGGGCCCGGCGAATTCGCCTCATCAGAGTGAGGTAATGCGTCAGGTTGTGAATACTAAGTAGCTGTGGGCCGAGCATCTCCCCGACCTTAAAGAGATGATGCACATATGCCTTAGAATAATTTCGGCAGGCCACACACAAACACTCAGGGTCTAGAGAACTCAAGTCACGGGCGAAATGTGAATTCTTGATGTTAAGATAAGGGACGTCCCCAGAGACAAAGGCACGGCCAAATCTTCCTGAGCGGGTCGGCATTACGCAGTCGAAAAGGTCAACCCCCTCGTGCACCGCTTGCACTATGTCCTCGGGAGTCCCGACGCCCATAAGATAGCGAATCTTATCCTCTGGCAGTTGCCGCGGGTGATAGCTCAGAACTTCATACATCTTATCTTTCGGCTCTCCCACGCTGAGTCCGCCGATTGCAAGGCCGTCGAAATTAATGGAGGCAAGATCTTCTGCCGCGCGCGCGCGAAGCTCTGGATGGGTTCCTCCTTGAGTAATGCCAAAGACACAGAGCCGCTCACTATCTTGGCGCGCTGCGAGTGACCTACGCGCCCAGCGGCTCGTCATTGCTAAAGATTTCTCAAGATCGGCGTAAGGCAAGTTAGGCGACGGACACTCATCAAGCACCATCGCGATATCGACCCCAAGCGTCTCCTGAATCTGAATTGATTTTTCAGGGGTAAGAAGAAGCGCCGCTCCATCAAGATGTGAGCGGAACTCAACTCCCTCTTCTGAGATCTTTCGAATACTACGCAGGCTAAACACTTGATAGCCGCCGCTATCGCTCAAAATTGGCCCAGGCCAATTGCAGAAGCGGTGAATTCCTCCGACGTCGCGCACGAGCTCAGGCCCTGGGCGAAGCCATAAGTGATAGGTATTCACGAGTGTAATTTGCGTACCTAGCTCTTTAAGGCGCTCACAATCTACCCCTTTGACACTCGCACGCGTGCCCACGGGCATAAAGTTAGGAGTATCGAAGGTCCCGTGCGCGGTGCGGAAGGTGCCCCTGCGTGAATGGCCTTCTTTTTTTAGAAGCGTAAAACGACTCATGGTCTTGTTCTCAATTTGAAGGTCGCTGAGTAAATCAGCACTTCTAGCATCCGCAATCTATCCCTTAAATTGCATTTGCGAATTAACCTTTTGGTCACTCACTCTTAGCACTCACCTGCCGAATACGCACCACCACCGGAATGAGTAGAGCAACAATAACTAGGGAACCTCTGAAGAACCTTCATTCTTCAGACACCTCTGTGTACCTCCGTGTCCTCTGTGGTGAATTTCTTCATGAAAATTTCACCACAGAGGACTCAGAGGTACACAGAGGTGAGTTTTTCAGAGATTCCCTAGGTAGGGTGCTGTGTCCTCACAGCGCCGCAAGATCTCTCAACCCGGCACGTCCTTGTACGTGCAAGATTCGGCCAATGGCGCACACTCGTCTTTCGGCGCCCTGAGGACAGGGACGCCCTACCTTTGAACCTAGCCCCTAAAGAATGAGAGTACCGTCCCCGTAGCTTAGAAAGCGATATCCATTCGCCAGAGCATGGGCGTAGCTATGCTCTACAAGCAAGCGCCCCATAAACGCTTCAACTAACAAAAGATGCGTCGTGCCCGGCTGATGAAAATTAGTAAAGAGCCCATCAAGCACCTTAAACTGAAATCCTGGAGTGATAAAAATATCAGCTTCGCCTGAAATCACCTCCGAGTCCGGATTTTCATTCTCCAAGACCGAGCTTGACCGCGCGGCAGATTCGAGCGCTCTAGCGACCGTGGTGCCCACTGCAATCACACGCCCCCCTCGCGCCTTGGTTGCTGCGATTTCTTCAAGAACCTTCTTTGGAACTACCATGCTTTCAGGCTGAGGTGGAGAAACCTGTCCATCCCGGACCACGGAACGAATACTTGCAGCTCCAACATGCAGAGTAAGAAACTCTAGGCGCACGCCCTTTTGTTCAAGAGAGGTGATGAGGGCTGGTGTGAAATGCAGGCTGGCCGTGGGCGCGGCAATTGACCCCGACACCTTCGCAAACATCGTCTGGTAGTCGATGGTATCAGAATCATCCGCACGCCCTCCCCGAATGTAAGGCGGAATCGGCATACGCCCCACCCGCTGCATGAGGGGTTCAAGTTCCTCATTTTGATTATTCGAACTAAATTCGAGCAGCACCTCTTCCTGGGAAAGTCGGCTCACTACTGTGGCCGACAAGCCTGAGACGAAATCGATAACACGGCCCTCTTTAAATTTTTTAAGGGGCTTCCCAATACAGCGCCAGCGCGGACTCACTGGCTCAGGCCTAATAAGAAACACTTCCACCGCGGCGGGAGACTCATGCTCTGCTCCGGGAGATTGAGAAGTCTGACGAAAGGCACCAAAAAATCGCGCGGGCAGAACACGCGTGTCATTAAATACGAGCAAATCGCCCGAGTGAATCTCCTCGCAGACCTGGGTGAATACGGAATCCTTAAGACTCCCCGCTTTTCTATTGATTACGAGCAAGCGCGCGGTGTCGTAAGGGACAGCAGGCCTCTGCGCGATTCGCTCCTCAGGAAGGTCGTAAGAAAAAGGGCGTAGCATCTCAGTCGGTGAGCCAGACGCACCAACGGGAACAGCCTCCCCTAAGATGGTCCCTACATTTTTGCCAGTGGAACTACTTGCAGCCACGCTCACTCGACTCCCATAAGTCTTTTCTGTCCGGCCTTCGCTCAAGGCCCTGCAGAGTAACCAACTTAGAGCCCGCGCGCCACACGCACAGCCCACGCGAAAGCACCGTGAGACTTGCTCAATTCATTCGCTTTTCTAGGCAGTTAGAGTGCCAAGGGCATGGTCACCACATGGACTAGTTCCTCTTTTTCATACTATTCGCGAGAGCTCGGCACGCGAGTTGCAATTAAGGATTTATACAAACCATGTAACCTCGGGGGAGGTTGGACGGGTTAGTTCGCTACGAAAGTCTGGATTGAACAAACATACTTTCTCCAGAAAGACATAGCAGTAATCAAAAAAATCTCCTCCATCGCTTCGAACATTCCTCGCCTATGCCCGAGCTGGTGACCCCCAGCTCGGGCTTTTTTATTGCCTCTTAGTTAGTGGTTTAAGAGCGTTTGAGAGAACAACCACTAAGGAACCTCTGAAAAAGTCTGCTCTGTGAACTCTGTGCCCTCTGTGGTTGATTTAAATTGTTGAAAAACCACAGAGGGCACAGAGATCACAGAGAAAAAAATAAAGTATCGAGGTCTTTCAGAGGTTCCCTAAGTGAGGGAGAGGCTATGGCGCCCGGTGCACTCTACGCGGCGATCCGCTAGTATCCCCATGTGAAATCCAATCTGCAGCATTCTCTTCGGGCCCTTCGTCATCCTCCCTACCGAAGATTCTTTTTCGGACAACTGCTGTCCTTGATTGGTACCTGGATGACTTCGGTAGCAACTGCCTGGCTTGTGTACCGACTCTCCAATTCTGAGTTCATGCTTGGCCTCTCCTTTTTCTGCTCACAGTTTCCTTCCTTCCTTCTTGGACCACTTGGCGGGGTAGTTGCGGACAGACAGGATCGCCGACGTGTATTTCTGGTCACGCAAGTGCTGTCGATGGCGCAGTCATTTGCACTGGGGTTTGCCACACTATTTGGGGAAGCCAGCATTGAGATGGTGCTTTTGCTCGCCGTCTTCCAAGGAATTGTAAATGCGTTCGACCTTCCTGCGCGCACTTCCTTTCTCAGTGACTTGGTCCCCGATAGGTATGATTTCGCCAATGCGATTGCGCTCAACTCCGCTATGTTTAATCTCGCGCGGCTGCTTGGCCCTGCGGTTGCTGGATTAATTATCCCTTTCACCGGGGAAGCCTGGTGCTTCCTTATTGACGGAGTGAGCTATTTCCCCGTTCTCATAATACTGGCAGGCCTCTCCTCTCGGCCGCCGGGAGAGAAGTTAGACCGTGCGCCAATCTGGACAGAGGTCAAAGATGGGATGACCTACGCATTCGCGCATCCTGTCATTCGAATAACCTTAGGCATCGTTGCGATCTTGAGTTTTTTTGGCATGCAGTACGGCACCATGATGCCAGCGATCGCAAAAGAAATGTTTGGAGGAGGTCCCGCCTTGCTTGGTACTCTGATGAGCCTCAGCGGCGCCGGATCTTTTGTCGGAGCAGCTCTGCTTGCGGGTAGGCGGAATGTAACAGATCTCCCTAAGGTGATACTTCCTAGTATGACACTTGTGGGCCTTGCCCTATTGGGGCTTGCGCTCTCGCCTACCGCCCTCCTTGCCGCCCCTTGGATTTTCGGCATAGGGGTTGGCATGATCTTTACGCTGGCATCTTGCAACACCATCGTGCAAAGCGTGGTAGAAGACAACAAACGCGGCCGAGTCATGAGCATTTATGGCATGGCGTTTTTAGGTGTAGTGCCCTTAGGGGCTCTGACTCTTGGATCCCTGGCGGAGCATATGGGACCAGAAGCAGCACTTGTCGTGGGAGGATGCGGATGCCTGGTGGGAGCTGCGACGTTTGGGCGCTGGGGGTCTGCCTTTTCGATAACGAGAAGAGAGCGAACGCTTTAATCAATCTTTGTTGAAGGGACAACCACTAAGAACACTGAGACCACAAAGAGAAAGGGGCTCTTCTCATGAGTGCTCTCAGTGGTTGTTCTAGTAGACCAACTACTCGCTCAACTTTTTCCGAAACACCTCAAGAATATCCATCGGAACCGGGAAGATAATGGTTGAATTGTGCTCAACTGCAATTCCCTTGAGCGTCTCAAGATAGCGCAGTTGTATCGTCGCCGGGCTCTCCGACATAATCTTTGCGGCTGCGGTGAGCTTGT
>JBIKWF010000038.1:0-34805 GCA_044356455.1 Bdellovibrionota bacterium
TGCGGAGAAGGTAGCTTTACAGACCTTACTTTGGAGATTCTATGCATGCCCCGTCGCATCGTCCTGGGAAGGCGACTCCGCTTAACCCGCAGACAAGAGAGCCCTGCGCCCTCGAGGTTCAGACAGGCAACCGATTGCATACCGTGCGCCGTTCTCCCACGAACGACGCGCCTCGCATGCCACCCGTCTCTGGAGCACAGGCAGAGATAGCTCCCGGTGAGATGACGGTAGAAGACCGCAAATTTATTGAATCCCTGATGGGGAATCCCGCCCTACGTGAAAATGTGGGCAGGCGCTTAGGTATTCCTAAGAGCACTCTTGACGCGATGTTCACTGCTAAAGGGAAGTTCGTCCCTACTTCAGAATCCGGAGACGAATTTTGTTCTGCTCGGACGTCTCTATGCCTGTTGCATCGCTGGGAGGCGGCGGTGAATCAGGCTAGTCATGAGATCCCGCATGACCCTGACGCAGAAAAGAAGCTGCGGTTTCGCGCAGTGGTGGACAGAGTCACGCGAGCACGGGATTTTTTCGGACCTTCGTTCGAGGCCTTCTATCCTCCAGGAACGCGGGCTTCTGTCACTCTCGCCGACGAAGACTAATCTAGGGAATCTCCGCAAGACCAAGGGCTCCTCGGCTCTTACGCGAGCGAGGCTCATTCCTCCTCAATGTCATCTTTAGAGAATCGCTGTTCCGGACTGTATTTGGTCTTAGAGACGATTCGTTTGCCTTTCTTTACGATGACGCGATACTTCGCGGTATAGGTGCCAGACTTGAGGCGCTTAAAGGATATTTCGTTCCTTTTGGTGAGTTTTCTGCGATTGTCTGCGGCTCTCCCCGTGCGTCCTTCTCTTGTGATGCGAATATCGTAGTACGTCTGTCTTCTTGTTGCTGGCAGCGGAGCCCCCGTCACAAAGGCAGAGGCTGTGGTGGTGGCGAATGCTTCTAGCGAGAAACTCGCGTCTTCTCCCTCTATATCGGTATCTGGAGGGACTTCGAGGGCGGTGTTTCTCGAAAGAGGGCGTGGGGGAACGGTGAGGCGGGTGGCGAATATATCGGTTGTGCTCTCGGGCGCGTCGTCCGTTAAATTGGACGCATTGGAGACAAATAGCACTACGAGGTCGTCGGAATTAAATCTTCCGCGTGCAAGAACAGGGCTCGCACTTGCTTGATCAGCCTGTGAGCCAAGAGCGCTTTGAGAGACGCGAACAATTGCTCCTGTTTCAGAGTCTGAGAGGAAGACATCGGGCAATCCGTTGGTATCAGAAGCCACAAGGTTAGTGGACCAATCAGAAAAGCTCACGAAGCGTCCGCTCGCGTCGATGTCTGTTGTCACACCAGTTGCAATAGTTCCATCCCCAGGGCTGCCATCCGTGGCTATGTTTACGCGGGTGCTTTGGCCAGTTCGGGCGTCGTAGCGCACAATCTGCACCGCGTCGTCGAGCGTCGTTTTACCATCGCCGAGAATATTCTTCGCGCGCGTGGCATATACGATTACATTTCCAGAATAGTTCACCGCCGCGAAGAAGCTTGCGGCATCCCCTGGGGCGCCACTCGCGTCTTTACTCACGAGCTCAAGCTCTCCGGTGGCGACACGATAAAGATAAATTTGGCGGTGAGAAGGGGTAAGGCCCTCAATAAGATTGGTGGCATCCGACTCAAAAACTACTACTGAGCCGTCGCGGCTGATGCGTGGGGCGGAACTTGCCGCATTTGCATCGGAGCCATTAAACGCGGAACTCACTTTGACCGTAGAGAGGCCAGTTTCAAGAAAGGAGCCGTCCTCGGTGGGCTTCACGATAGTTGCTAAGAAAATATCGGCGACACCGTTGGTGTCATTAGCAACAAGATTAGAGGCAAGGGAGGTATAGGCGACGAGAACCCGGTTTGGTTCGGGAACTAATGTTGCGGATGGTTCCGAGCTCGCTCCATTCGCTTCCGTCACTTGAGGTCCCACGGAGATACGCTCGGTAAAATTGCGAGTAGGGACGTGCATGAATATGTCCATGACGCCGTTGCTATCGGATAAGTCGGATCGCCTAACGAGGTTCGATGCCACCGACTCAAAGAGGACGGCGAAAAAACGTCCCGGGCTCGTGGGGGTAAGGGAAGGGTTCGTCGAGCGACCATTTCCCCCAATTCCGAGGGGAGTTTCGCTTATGCGCTTGATAGTTTCAGAAAGCCCTCGCTTGAGAAAAATATCGCTGACGCCGTTGCCGTCTCCTTGAGTCAAATTAGAGGCTCTAGACTGGAACACCACCTGTCCGCGGTTGGCGCCAATGGCGGGGGACGAGCTGTCGTTGTTTCCGCTGGTTCCAAGTTCGTTCTTAGAGACCTTAGTAACGGAGACGATGGTCTGAGAAAAGCTAGGGGAGGGGGCAGTAAGCGCAAGCAGTATCACAGAAAAGGCGATGAGGGTGAAGCGAGCGGTGTGCATGTGGGCTCCTGGCCAAAAGAAAAAAAGGGATGTGAGGTGCCTCCGTGTTTTGTGAGGAGTTGGCGGCGATTCCGCCCTCGATTTCTCGACCATAACCTTTAGGGCAGCTTGCCCCAAGACAAAAAGAACTGGCTTACTCGCCGGAGGGGCTTTTACTGCGGAGTGGGAGAAGTTTTAATTCAGGCACCCATTCACCTATGCACCACAACCCACACGCCCCTATTAGAGAGCGAGTCTCTCACGACTTCACCCCCACCAGGGAACGTGAGGATTTGACCGGAAGGGGTTCTTAAAAGAGCTGGACTGGTGCTAATAATGCTATTCTCAAGCGGGATTTCAGGGGCTATGTCGGGGGTAAATCTGTATACGGTGGCATAGTCCGATTCCTGGGAGGTAAGGATATAGTCGTCCTCCCATCCGATAAGATCGCTGATCTGTGATTGACGATTCACAGAGTATCCCATGGTGCTATCATAGGTACGCAAAGCCTCGCTAAAAAGTTGCATGTCCGAGCGAGTTGCTAGTCCAGCCGGATTCCAAAAAAGAATGGGTTCCGTGGTAGAAAGTAAAGCGTGGTAGAGCAGCTCGAAGTAGTAATCGTTATCGTCGTAGCGGCAGTTGCCGCAGGCATCTACATTAGGCTGTGAGCCAAAACTCTTGTAGGCAATCCAAGGCTGAAACGGCACATCCGGTCGTGCGATGGTGCCGCTTCTTAGCACATTTAAGTCAGCGCGCACGGCGTTAAATCCTGTCCCAAGGTATCGAAGCCAGGGATCTCGCACGTAATAGTAGGCCATATCAGGAAGGAATCCATACATGGGTGTCGCCTGGCGGTTGCCGACCAGCACCCGTCCCTCATCTGCAAAGAGCGACGCGCGATGCCCATAGGCGTCCGGCAAATTGTGGCTAGGATGGGAGTAAGTCGACTCGTACTCGCTCATCTTTATTTGTGGGTACAAAGCGGCTATGGGCGCTTCTACTGCATAGCGCTTATAGATTGCCGCGCGTCGGCCCATTAGTTCATTCCATTGAAGATAAGCATTCCGGTGTGGCCCCGCTCGGACGGGGAACCAATTCGCCACATGCGCCGTAAGGGAGCCTTCCGAGAGCTGTGTTCTAAGGCTTGTCGTCTGGGTAAAGCCAAACTCCCCTGAGTCAATTCGATCCATGCGAGGGTCGTTCTCAATTGCTTGATAATACCTAAGGCGCCTTTGCTCAGCGAGCGCCTCACCAACTACGTGCCGGTCCGCTCCGTAGCGATCACGGGCAAAGTTGTCAAGTTGCCAGTTGGTCATCGTGCGTTCCGTGTCGAGCACAAGATAGTCAACCTGACCTCCGAGTCGGTGAAACTCGTTGATGAATCGTTCAATCCGGCAGCGTGATTCCCGAGCGGCATTGTCCCACCAGGGACTAAGGTAAGGATGAAAAGTGCCCGCTTCATCCGACCATCCCTGAACTTGGCCTTGGGAGTCTTTCACAAAGTCTCGTGGGTCATCCCAGAGAGGGGTAAGTTCCCAAAAGAGCATGATGGACTTAAATCCTGTCGGCATACGATCTGTATGTTCCTTGGCGAGCCGCGCCCTTTCTTTTATCTCGCGAACGAACTGAGGCATCGAGCAAGCATAAGGATAGTCCGTGCTCGTCCACTCACGAACCGTGTACCAGGGCAGGATATTGTCGAGCCCCTCTGTGTTCTCCCTGGACCAGGCAAGTCCCTTGCGTTCGGAACTACGAATCGCCTGCAAGGGAAGCTCGAGAGAGGCGCGTCCTGTCGCGTCGCTGATGACTAGCTGTGCGTCGTTGCCCGAGATATATCGAAGGCCAGTGAACTCAGCTAAGCCATTAGTAGCGACAGCCTGTGTTGGTCCGCGCAGCGTGCCGTTGCCTGAGAGTAAGGTTAGACTGAGCGCGACCCCAGGGCACGGGTTCAGATAACGATCGCGGGCTTCAACTTCAACGTTAAAGTCCACGTGGATATCTATCTGGCGAGGAATTTCAGAAGCGAGCTGTAGGGTATGGACCTCGGCTGCGGTCACACTAAGAGCATGCGAAAGCTCGCTTTCGATAAGGGGCGAGGTGATAGAAATGTTATAGCTTCCTACCTGACGTGGAGCTTCAACCGAGAAGCGAACCAGCCCCTCAAGCGCTCTCAGGCGCTGCGAACGAACTATGGTGCCGGAACTTGATTGCACTACAAGTGATGCTTCGATGACATCACGATAAGCGGTGCGATTCCCATTCGAGTTAAGAAATTCAACCTCAAAAAATAGCCGGCCGTCGGCGGTGAGGGAGCGTGGAGCCGTTCCTCGAATCTGCATTGCCTCTGGGGGAGGCGGTGGGAGTGGGGTTGGGGTCGAGGTGGTGGTTGCTGTTGCCGTAGCGGTTGAAGTCGCCGTGGGCGATGCGCGAGGCGTGGGGGATTCTGTCTCTGGTGCATTTGCGGTGGGTGTTGCCACAGGGCTTAAGGTAGGCGGAGGGAGAGGCGGCTGCCCAGGGGTGGGCGTCGAGGTACTTGCAGGAGAAGGCACGGTCGGTGTGGGGCTGCCCTCATTAATGGTAGGGCGGCGCAGTTCCTCGCATATCTGCTTTAGGCGCTTGCGACTTCGGGTGTTCACCTCAATGGGGACAAACTTCGCGCCGGTCTCAACACGTGCAGGAGTAAGCTTGCCAAGAGTATTGTGCCGCGTAAAGGGACGGCGAACTCTACAAGTAAATCCTCGCCTTGAATCAAGTACGATAAATTGGTGAATGTTACCCGCATTTAGTCTTAAGATCCGCGGGCGACCCGGGGCCGCGATGGCTTCAGGAAGGCTAATCAAAGCGGCGATAAGAAAGCTGCAAAGAAGCCACCACCTGCCTCTTCCTCTTGGGCACTCGGGAACAAGCTTCAACAACATACAACTCCCCCTGCTCCAGTCTTGGAAATCTAAGGGAATTGCGTAACAACCTTAAAAAAAACCGCACTCCCACCCCCACGAAAGAATTCCTAAGCAATTTTCTTGCCAACAAAGTAGCGGGCGTGACGAGGGCTTGGTTACCATTTGGGGAGTCAATTTGCTTCGGTCAAAGAGCCTCTTTGGCATAATTTCGCGCCATCCTTTTAGCCCCGTCTCTCAAACCTCTGGCCCGGCTACCGTATCTCAATTGTGGGCGATAGGCTGAACGATATTTTCTCAAAGAGGCTGCGCTGGTCACGGTGCAAGAGCCTCGCATCCGCCTCTGTAAGCTTAGAGAGGGGCAAAATGTCAATTTGACAGATCTCTGGTTTGCCCGTCTCCCGGTTGATGGTGTGATTTCGGCAGGCTCTTCGATATTCGGAATCGGTTCGAACGCGGTCGGCATGTGCGATGATTTTCTGCGCCTCTGCGTCTGTTAACTCAAGCCGAAATCCGATAACTACGCGCTTTTCGCCGCTTGGAAAAGATAAGGTAAGTGTATCGACCGGGTATAGTCTTTCTGGTTTTGGATCGAGAAGTGCCGCGCCTTCTGCATCGACTATTTCTTCCGTGAGTTCTCTCACCGCTCCTTCAGCCGGATGTTCGGCTCTCTGGTTCTGGCTAGGAATCACACCAGGCACCTCGGGAACTTTTGATAAATTAATAAATCCTCCGGCAATCATAAAATAGGGCTCGGTGGGATCTGCGGGGTAGCGTGAGCCCTGGTAGTGTGTTCCGGGGCGGACGACGACAGCATGCCACTCTTTCGTTACTGGATGCTTAAATACAGGCACCACTCCAGTTCCGACGGTGGCCTTGGCGACCACTGAGATTTCGGGCATCCGCAAAGTCGAATAGGGTGGGAGTTCTCCCCATACTCTCTCAACTAAGAAGCGCAGTACCTCTTGGCGCAGGGGAGCGGAGATGCTGCCGAGTTCAAACTGTTTAATGATTGCATCCGCAATGAGCGTGGCCTGAGCTTGAACTTTTGATGGCTCTTTCGATGGTGCGAGGTCTGACATTATTCCCTCCGTGGATGTTGCTGGGCTGAGAATGTAGTAAGAGAGAGAACGTCGCGATTTTGTGTGTGAGTTGTTAGAAAATAAGAGAACTTCTGAGAATATTGGCAAAAGTATAGTGAAGGGTGCAGGGCTTCGAATCGGTTGCCAAAGAGATGCCTGTGGATGTCTTAGGCTAACCTCTCGAAAATTAGGAAGCTCGCCGCGCTCCGCCTATGCCAGTATGTGGGGCTTGCCAATATGCCGTCCATGAGTCATTGCGGTTGTTCAATCAGCCAGGTCGATAAGTACAGGCCACGTGCCAGGACGGAAGATCTTGCGGCACCGCGGGGACGCGGCGCCCTACCTAGATCCTGCGCCCATGGGTACGGCGCGCCGTTCCGCCTTTGCCGGTAGGCGACGACGCGACAAGCCCCGGCGTGCCGAATGGAGCGCCGCGGGGAGTTCCATGAGTCGTCGTGTTCGCAGGATGGGCCAGGTCGACAAATACAGGCTACGTGCCAAGACGGAAGAGCTTGCGGCACCGCGGGACGCGGCGCCCTACCAAGATGCTACCGCCCATGGGTAGGGCGCGCCGTCCCCGGCGTGCCGAATCAGGTGCCACGGGGAGAGTTTCGCCGTCGCCTCCCGGCAGAGGCGGAACGCAGCGCGCTTCCAAGAAGCCGTGCCCATGGGTAGGGCGCCCTGTCCTCAGGGCGCCGAAGAAATCGCCGCGGAGCGTACTCGCTCATCTAGGGTGATACTAAGAGCAGGAGCTCTTTGTCGTCGGAATTCCTGAAAGGCCCTCTAAATTCTTCTTAGCAAGCGCATTCATGGCACTTAGCAGCGCCGCACCTGCGCGTCGATTCCCCGTCGCGTTTCTTAGCAGCTGCACGCCGGTCCGTAGAGATTTGGCGAGGGCGTCGGAACCAAGCGCATAGGTCGCGGCATTGGCAGAGGCGTCCGCGGTGACACAGAACGCTGAGTTGCTGCAGTTTCTTATCACGCTTTCATAAGCCCAAATTGCGGTCCACATTTGAGTGTAGGTCTTTTGGGCATCACGCACGAGGTTGTTCGCGCTTCGGCGCACTGACTTGTTGGCCGAGGCTGAAAGGACACGGCTACGCACTCGCTTTACAAGCTGGAGCTGCTCTGAGGCTTGGCCATCGAGGGCCACCTGCACGCTTGAGATGTTCACTTCGGTGCAGCCAAGACAAGAGCTGCCGTCTCCATTACAGACTCCGCAGCGATCGAGTGTCGCTAAGCCGCCGACAATACCCAAGCAGTCGGCCCCGGGTGTTGCCGAAATAGTTGGTGGAACTGTGGGTGAAGGCAACGTAGGCGTTGCGGTAGGAGTGGCAGTCTCAGTTCCACTTCCCTCAGTTGGAGTTGCGGTCGCGGTTGGGGTCGATGTCTCTGTGGGAATCTCTCCGCTTGTCGCGGTAGGGGTCGCCGTCTCGGTCGGGGTGGGCCCGCTCGGCGTGTTGGTGGGAGTCGCGGTAAAAGTCGCAGTTGCCTCTTCCGTTGGCGTAGAAGTGGCAGTTGCGGTTGGTGTCTCGGTAGCTACGTCCGTAGGCGTAGGAGTTGCGGTGCTTGTTGGGGTCTCTGTAGGAGGAGTTTCTCCCGGAGTGGCCGTAGCCGTGGCGGTGGCCGTTGCTTCCTCGGTGGCAGTGGGGGTGGCTGTCGCCGTTGGAGTTTCGGTAGCAGTTTCTGTCGGAGTTGCCGTAGCCGTTGCTGTGGCAGTTTCGGTGGGAGTAGGGCCACCAGGAGTTGCGGTCGCAGTCGCTGTTGCGGTTTCCGTTGGCGTTTCGGTCGGGGTGAAGGTCGCCGTTGCTGTCGGAGTTTCCGTAGGAGTCGGCGTTTCCGTTGGAGTTGGTGTTTGGGTAGGAGTGTTCGTTGCAGTTGGCGTTGACGTTGCGGTGGGGGTAGGAGTTGCCCCTACATTGGAGGACTCGTATGAGCCCACATCACAGGCAATGTCGCCTTGGGGACGAGGGAAACCGCGTTGATCTAGATTGAGTATGGGGAGACCCGCGCAGACCGCCGCACTTCCCGCTCCAAGGGCGGAGCTGCTTGTTCCCAACGGGAATGCATAAGTAACAATATTGGGAATTGCGAAGGTAAGTTCCGCCGAGCCAATGGCAGGGCTTGCGCTCACGGCGGGCGAGTTAGGACAAGGATCCGAATCCGGGAAAACTACGTTGTTCGTGCCCTCGGCCGAGGTAGTACCGCCTGAGCAGTTTGAGCCTACCGCAGCACTATTTGAGGAAAGGATGACGTTCTCAAGCAGGATTTCGTCATTCAGGGTTCCGCCTAGGTTATCCCCATCTCCATCATTGTAAATTCCGCCGCCTTCTGCAGCAGAGTTGTTGCCAATGGTAACATTGCGAAGCGTTAAGAGCGTATCATCACGCAGATGATAGATTGCGCCGCCGCGATTTACTGCATTGTTGTCACTGAAAGAGCTATTAGCGACGAGGGTGGTTTCGTCGGAGCTGGTATTCGCAAACGCTCCTCCGTCGTTAGCGCTGACATTCCCTACGAAACTTGTTCCCAAGACAAGCGCCGTGCCGAAATTATGAAACGCGCCGCCACGAGCCGATGCGCCATTGGCCTTGTTTGGATCTGTCAGGGTATTAAACGGCGCGGGGAGGGGAAGTGGGGTAGTTCCCAAGTGGGAAAAGTTGAGCGAAAGGTTCCCGCTGGAAGCGTTAAAGATAGCCCCGCCATGCCATTCATCGCCATTTACTTCATTTCCGGCGAAGACGCAGGCCGTGACGTTCATCACTGTGCGGTTGTGAATCGCTCCGCCGCCCGAATTGGTGCTTTGTCCACTATTCGCTATGTTTTTGTTAAAACGCGAGCCAGTAATATTTGAGATAGAGGTGGTTGCGAAAATCGCTCCGCCCACGCCGCCGTCAGTTTGGCCGCTGGGGTCAGTGCCTGCGAGATTTTCAGAAAAGTTGCTGCCGTTAATGGTCAGGGTGAAGCCGCTGTCTTTGTAGATTGCGCCGCCATCATTTCCAGCTTCGTTGTTTTCAAACGTACAGCCGTCAATATCTAATGTGCCGCTGCTCGAAATAGCGCCGCCATTTTGGTTTGCCTTGTTGTTACGGAAGGTACTTCCGTCGCACTCAAGAAGGCCGCCATCTTGACGTATCGCGCCGCCCGTCTGATTGCTGCCGCGTTCAAGAATCACGTTTGAAAGACGAAGTGCGCCGGCGCTCGATGAAACAACAAAGAGTCTTACGGCATCAGCTCCAGAAAGAGTCACGGGCCCTTCTAGGAGCACGTCCGTGATGACAAAAATTTCGTCGGTGAGAGTAATGGAGCTTACGCCAGAGAACTGAATGGTATCCGGGCCATTTGTTCCGACATCGCAATCTGGTGAGGGGGCTGGGCCACCATCAGTATCATTCGCATTATTGATGGCCTCTCGAAGGCTACATACGCCATTGTTGTTGAGAGCGCTCAATGTTCCGTCAGTGCTTGCGTCGACGGTAATAGTATTTGCAAATGCCAACGCGGTAAGACCCGGAGCGGTAAGACAAAGCATCGCAGCCAGAAGAAGAGCGAGGGAAGCGCTCAGCGAGCGAAATGCGTTACGCATCTCACGGCATTTCAAACTGCGGCCAGAATTGGTGAAAGAACGCATAGCATCTCCTAGGCCCAAATAGATTACGGGATGGGGGATCCCTAGCATTGATGAGCAAGAAGATGAAGTATTCCAGAGGTTTCCCCGATGCCACTCAAAGATGGCGCAACTCTCTGAAAAGCTTGGCTGTTTAAGATGAAGTGAGCAAAAGCTACTGACGGCTAAGCAAGGCAAGCGAGGCGCACGTCCACTGAGCAGGGTAAACCTTGAGAGAAACCTCATTGGTGACTGCTAAGTGGGCGAGGGCCTCGGCGTGTACTACCCAACGTGCTCTTCGGATTAAACGTCAGGAGTCCATGGCCCTTGCCAGTTCTTGAAGCGCAGGAAGAAATTGAGAATGAACGGCTCTAAAATATGCGCGATCTCAATTTGTTTGTCGCCTTGGGAAGGGTGCTTTACCGGCTCTTGCTCCGCGAGCCGCTCTAAGTAGCTGAATTTTATTCGGTATTAATGTGGCCTCTTCGCCCAAGAAGCTTGAGGGATGCGCGCAGAAGGCCGTCTATATAGGTATGGACCAGTCTCCAAGGGAACAGCAGCCGCCACCAAATCCTCCTCACGAGCTCGCCATTCTTTTGCCGGAGATTCGGCGTATCGCCGCGAACCTAGAGATGCAGGCAGCGGCGCAAAAAGAGACTCATTCAGAACTACGTGGCTTTGTCAGAAATCTTCTTTTGCATCTACAGGGCAAAGAAACATTTTACGAGATTGAAAAAGCGATTTTTGAGGCTCTCGCCCGATATCCCCGCATTGTGCAGAGCGCAGAAAGTTCCGAGCAAAGAGCGAGTATAGAATTCGCAAAGATGGTTTCAGCTTTTGTGCTTGCAACCTTTGCGGCGAGCCTGCCCAGTTCAGAGCCGTGCGAAAACACAGGCGTTTCTTTCGACGAGAGCCTTATTCGAACAGAGGAGCTGCTCCTCGCCACCATCAGTTCAGCTCTGGCCGAGGAGCCGGTCTCGGCGCCAAAGTCTGCGGTAAGCTCACGAAGCACCAGTAGCCACGAGCGTGAGTCTGCGCCTCAGGCCGCGCCGGGTTATCGAGGCAAATCGGATGCTGACGACTTCATGCAGCAAGTAGTTCGCGTAAAGGGCAAGAAGGTGCAGAGTCGAGGATTTCAGGCGACAGAAAAGCGAACTGTTTTTGGTTGGTGCGCCGCGCTTCCTCTGATAGTGGTCGGATCATTGGAGAACATAGGATACAAGTGCCGGCGAATGTTCGCTTCGTCGCGGCTCGTGAACTCTGTTGTAATATCAGCCGTTCTTCTTAGCGCTTCTTTTATGCTTGGTTCTATTGGAGTCGCGCACTTTTGGAACAAGGGCGCGGCACGCGTTGCTCTACAGGTGCCACAAGAGAAGGAAGACTTGCGTCTCGCCCCAGAGGTGGTCATTCCAAAAGATTGGAGGGGCAACGTGCGTGCGTTAGAGACCCTGCATGGGTTTGGAGAGCATGGCAGAAATGTTGAGGTACTCATCGACGGGGAGCCAAGCGGCAGCGCCAGTATAGAGAGTGATTGGACCTGGAGCCTTAAGCTTGCGCGGCCCCTCCTCGCGGGAACCCACCGCATTCAAGTGACGTATGCGAAAGGTAGTGTGCTTAAAGATGCGAACGGATCGGGTCTGCCTTTCACGGAAAAAACGGTAACTGTTGTCACCTCAAATACACTCGAGTGATGCACGCTAGACGATCGATCTCCCTCGGATGACCTTGGCATCAGGGCCTAAGCTCATACATTTTTGATTGCAATTCGGTCAGCAACGCTGCTAGGCTCCGGAAAAATTTGGCCCAGTTGCGGAAAACTTGACGTTCTTCATGACACAAGTTCCTTCGCCTATCGCGAGAAGTAGTTATGTCGCTCGATACTTTTGACGCCTCATTCCAGAAAGAATCCGGTGGTTTCATAGAAGATTGGAAGGCTCTTCTTAGAATTCCAAGCATAAGTGGAGATCCAAAGTTTAGCGATAGTTGTCTTACCGCCGCGCATTGGTTGGTGGACAAACTCGAGGAGATGGGGCTGTCTGAATGCCACCTAATTGAAACCTCAGGCAAGCCGATTGTGCATGCCAAATTTATTAAATCGCCCTCAGCAAGAAATGTTCTTTTCTACGGCCATTACGACGTTCAACCAGCTCCCCTTGATTGGGTTCCAGGGAAGGAAAAATGGCAGAGTGACCCGTTTGAGCCGATCGAAAGAGATGGAAGAATAGTCGCTCGAGGTGCCCAAGATAATAAGGGGCAGCTCATGTATTTTCTTTCTGCCCTTAAGACCTCCATTCGCGAGGGAACAATTAACTGTAATGTTGAGCTCTATATCGAAGGCGAGGAAGAGTCTCACAGTGTTGGAATCGAGGCCGCCCTTCCCACGATTAAGCCGCGGGGGGATGTGCTTATTGTCTGTGACACTGAAACGACCGAGCCTGGAACCGCAGGTATTACGCTAGGATTGCGTGGCCTTGTCGCGCTTGAGGTCTATCTCGGGGGTATTAGTGGAGAGCTTCATTCGGGGAAGTTCGGTGGGGCAGCCCCAAATCCCATCACCGAATTATCGCGGATGATTGCGACGCTTCATAATTCCGACGGTTCAATTGCAGTTCCCAATTATTATGAAGGCGTGCCTGAATTTACTGAGGTCGAGAGGGCGGCGCTCGCGATATCTGCGCTAGATGAGCAAGCTTTCATAAAGCGCACAGGGGTTCCCCCGAGAGGAGGAGAACGATCCTATCCACCAGAAGCAAGAGTCGCGCTTCGACCCACGATAGAGCCGAACGGGATTCAGGGGGGCTGGAATGGAGAGGGCCCAAAAACGATAATTCCCATGGAAGCTTCTGTCAAAATAACTTCGAGGCTTGTGGGAACCCAAGATCCTGAGGCCTGCCTCGAGCGACTTGTGCAACATCTAAAATCTGTCGCCCCCGAAGGGCTCACTCTTACGATTAAGGATCCAAGCGTGGGCGGTCCCGCGTTGCTTCTTGATGCAAAATCAGAACTTGTTCTTCTCGCCCAGGAAGTGTTGCAGGCTTCGACGGGTAAGCCCGCGCGTTTACTATGGAGTGGAGGCTCTATTCCGGTAGTTGCAAAGTTCGCGAGGATTGCAGGCGCTCAGCCGTTGCTTGTTGGGCATGGCCTTTCTGAGGATTTAATTCACGAGGCAAATGAGTCCTTTGCGCTTGAGCAATTTCGACTTGGCTATCTCAATATGTGTCGCCTGCTGCAGCGATTGTAGTTCCGGCTACGAGAGTCGTCTTTCACCTACCAGCGCTGATGACGAGATTGGCGCGGTGAGCGATAACTTGACGGTCGAGGCGCGGATTGGGGTTTGCCGCCGAATTCTGGAACTGCTTGAAGTGAAGACTTCTGGGAGAACCGCCCAGAGAAAAAATTTCACCCAACTGCTCTCATATGTTTCAACTGTTTAGTCTCCGTTTCCGGACTTTTCTGGGAAGCGTGGGTTAGCGTCTCAGAATGCGTTACTCTTCTACTATGCATCGGTCGGCACGTTCCTTCGTTAAATCGTTGGTAGTTTCACATGAATGAGTCGCTTTCTCACGTATCAGGGCATTCAGGGACAGGCCCGTCTCATCCATCGGAATGCGAGGCAACTTCTCTTGCCGAGGTTCGCACGAGCGTCGAGGCTCGTCTCGCTCAGCTTAAGGAGGCTCTCTCTGGCCTCGTTCCAAAGTTTGGGAAAGACCTAACAAAGGATCCTGCGGCGAAATTGGCTCACGAATGGAGCGAGCGAGTATTTACCACCTACCGTGAGGCCTTTTCCCTTCGTCTCGATCAAGCAGAGCAGTTAGCCAACACCCCTTGGGATGTCGAGCCGCATCTTATGCTTGCTCCGACTTTGGACCTAATGCATGACAAGTACACCGCTCGGGCGCAAAAAGCCCGGAACAGCCTCGAAGATTTTAAGGAGTCCCTCGTTCAACTCTGGCAAGCCGCTCTCGCAGTGGGCCGACCGGCAGGTGCTACTTCTTCCTCTGCTGAAGTTCGAAAAATGGCACTCGAAAAAGCTACTGCTGATCTTGCGCCCGTTCAGAAAATCATTTCAGAGATACTTCCCCAAGTGCGCGCTTGCTACAATCGGCGTGAGATTCAGCTTGTAGAAAGATTTGGACTCGGTTCCGAGCGTGAAGTGCTCAGGTATTTGAAAAGGCATATGTCGGCAGAGCAGCTGGTTTTTGAGGTGGCAAAGACCTTTGCTCAAAGCAAAAAGTTCACCTTGTCCTCAGAGGGTTCGACTGTTTTGGGAGCGGGTCTTACTCGTGCTGGGGGTAGTTCACGAAGCGATGAGTCGTTAGGTGATTCGCAGGGATTTTCCAAGCGCGAACTTGGGGCCGATCTTGTGGAAAGACTTACCGCTCAGTTTAGCGAAGTTCTCAGTAAGATTGGGGTAGGGGAGACGCCCCTCTCGCAGCCTCAGCGCGCAGCCTTAGACCGGGCTTACCACCGCGGGCTTCTTGGGATTCAGACATTCGCTCTTGTCCTCGAGCCCCATCAGGAGCTCCTTATGCTATGGCAGGGCGAGTTTCTGCGCGCGGTATCTGACGCCTTTCTAGTTCTCGATGAATCGGTAAAGAAACAAGTTGCCTCCGTTTTCGCTGCTCAAGCGCGGGCGCTTGGCGCGCTCTGACGCAATTCCTGCGGCACCTCATCTTATTTGAGACTTATTTGAGCCTCTCGTGAGAATTGCGTGAGATCTTCTACCCATAATTCTCGCTAGTAACTGCGGCATTCTAAGGGATGTTTCCTTGAGTGCGGCGTAGCTACTAATTGGCAATTAGTGCAAAAAGAGAGGTTCTACTATGGATACAAAGCCCAGCGGTTCCGCCCCGATATGTCTTCCAGCGCCTCAGGAACCAAAACCGAAGAAGCAGGAGAAAGGCGCAACGTTTGTTGAGTATATCTTGCTCGTCACGCTTATTGCGATCGCAGGGATTACGACCCTGCAGATTTTTGGGCAGACGATATCAGGGAAATTCTCTGATATTAACGCAACTATTCTGGCTACGAGTTAGTGGTGTGGCTCGCGGCAGGGGGGATTCGTAGGAGTTTCTTTGGTGCTAGCCGCGAGCCTTTTTGGTGGAGGCTCAGGAGGTTTGTTTCGGCGCCCTGCCCATGGGCGTGGCATCTTGGTAGGGCGCCGCGTCCCTGCGGTGCCGCAAGATCTTCCGTTCTGGCACGTGGCCTGTATTTGTCGATCTGGCGGATCTTGCGAACACGGCGACTCATGGATCTCCCCGCGGCGTTCGATTCGGCACGCCGGGGACGGCGCGCCCTACCCATGGGCCCGGCAGCTAGGTAGGGCGCCGCGTCCCCGCGGTGCCGCAAGATCTTCCGTCTTGGCACGTAGCCTGTATTTGTCGGCCGGGCCGATCCTGAGAACGCGACGACTCGGAACTCCCCGCAGCGTTCCATTCGGCACGCCGGGGACGGCGCGCCCTACCCATGGGCGTGGCATCTTGGTAGGGCGCCGCGTCCCTGCGGTGCCGCAAGATCTTCCGTTCTGGCACGTGGCCTGTATTTGTCGATCTGGCAGATCTTGCGAACACGGCGACTCATGGATCTCCCCGCGGCGTTCGATTCGGCACGCCGGGGACGGCGCGCCCTACCCATGGGCGCGGCAGCTAGGTAGGGCGCCGCGTCCCCGCGGTGCCGCAAGATCTTCCGTTCTGGCACGTGGCCTGTATTTGTCGATCTGGCAGATCTTGCGAACACGGCGACTCATGGATCTCCCCGCGGCGTTCTATTCGGCACGCCGGGGACGGCGCGCCCTGCCCATGGGCGTGGCATCTTGGTAGGGCGCCGCGTCCCCGCGGTGCCGCAATTTTTCTAATCGTAGTCGAGTCCACGTCCTGGATTCTTGTCGACGCCGATTCTGCGTTTATCGTAGAGCTCCACCATTTGAATACTCGCGTGGCGCGAAAATTCTTGTACCTCTCTGTGCGCGATTCCCTCGGCAAGGAGCCGTGTGATTGCTGTCGCGCGCGCAGAGTGCGGAGAAAGGTGCGGGCCTGCTCCGGCGGCGGCGCAGCAGCGCTGGAAGAGTGAGTAAATCCCAGAAGGTGAGATAGGGGAGTTGGTGGAGATCTTTCCTCCTCTTCCTGTGTAGCTGATAAAGAGCCTGTCTCCTGGAGCGGCCCCTTCGGAGGCGCGCTGATTTACCAGTCTTACAAGTACGTCGGCTGCCCATTTGGGAAGTGCTTGCTGGGCATCTCTTTTGGCTTTTGTGGCCCTTAAGTAAAGAAACGTCGTTCCAGAAGGGGTCTTTTGAACGTCTCCAACGCGTAGTCCTATAACTTCGCTGCGTCTTAGCGCGCCGCCAAAGAGCGCGCACATGATCGCTTTGTCGCGCAGGCCCTTGGGGTTTGATTCGTCTGAGTGCGCGATAACCTTTTTCACGAGCGTAAAATCGAGCATTTTTGTCGGTCTTTTTCGCCCTGAATCCTTAGGTGGCGGCGGGACTGTGTCGCTATCAAAGGGGTTCTTGGTGATGCCCAGGTCAGCGCCAATAAGCATGCGGTAAATACGCCTTAGGACGGCGAACTTTTTGGCTATCGTGGCATTTGACTGGGTCGCTTCAAGTCCTGTGCGCTTTTCGCGTTTGGCTCGTCTTGTGTCGACCGCGCGGACACTTGAGTTGCTTGAGGCCGCTCGCGGCGTTTCGCCCGGGCGCTTTTCAAGCACGGATTTGAAGGCTATGGCGTGCAGATCTTGCGCCTTGAGGATGCGTTCGGCTGCTTCGTTTGAGAGGTATGGCGCGCCGAGAAACTCGCAGTATTCGCGAAGAACTCCTGAGTAGGTCAGTTCGGTGTTTGGCGCCTTAAGCGAGAGAAAGGCCGCGATGCGGAGCCAGACCATGTGCCGGGATGGGGGCGGATCGCTCTTCGTCGATTCTCTTGGGAGGATGGCCGGGAGTTGATTGGGCTTTGGTCGTGGCATCGGGAGCTGCTCGGGAAAGTGAGAATTAACGCGAAGGGGATTTCTCCATTCCTTCGCGATCTCTGCGTCCTTCGCGTTACTTCTTTGGCGCGTTCTGCGAAGCCCGCCCAGAGCCTTAAGCATAGCCCAACCCCCTCTTTTAGAAAATCAGTTTTCTATTTCTGGTTTTCTAAGGGTGGGGGCGGGAGCTGGGGGCCGAAGCCGCCGCTTATGCTGTGGCTATTGAGGCCAGCTATGCAGCTCTTAGAAGGCGGTCTTCGATACCGTGGCTTCCCATACCTGCCTGCAGTCCACTACGGAGGTTCCTGGGCAGATAATGCGGTCCGTGCGGCGTATTACGGCGCTTGTTGAGGTTACCGAGGAGCCTGAGTAGGTCGTCTCGATAACTGGAGTTGAGCAAGATATTCCAGATACGGAGGTTGCTGTGTAGGCGCCCTTTAGGTCGAAGCTTGAGCCATCGGCATCGCCGAAGAATCTTTGTCCTGTTGGTGTTGGCGTGGCGAGTCCCGACGGTAGCGTGAGCGCGTGCTCGCCTTTGATTTCGGTAGAGCCGGCAGTGTGTAGGACCACGAGATCGAGGGATATTGCGGTCGCTTGCGTGAAGCCGCTAGCGGCGCAAGTGTCGCTTGCCGATACTCGCAATAGCGGCGAGCTGTCTGAGGTTTCGTAGCGGCCTTGATAGCTTGAGACTGATGGGGTCGCTGTGGCGGTCGGAGTTGCCGTGGGCGTTGGGGCTATGAATGCTGAGTACCCGTTTGCGATTGCATTCGCTCGGCGCTTAAATCGTCGAATCTCGTTTGGCATAAGGAATTGCCTGCTCGACTTTATCCCTATTACTCTACTATTCGGTGAGCAGCCCCTGTTGCAGGTTTGTGCCTGCGCTTGATTTAGTCCTCCAAGGGCAGCTGCTGCGCAGAGCGTTAAGCTTGATGCCGCAATAGCTTTTGGAAAAGTCGCGAAAAGACGTGAGATTCGCATAGCAAACCAACCTAAATGAAGGGCCGAATCAAATACGGTGAATTGCGGCCTAATCGTTAGTCGAAACGTCGTATGAGACGCGTCGGCATGCTAGCATACGAAATAAAGCCCGCCACGGGGGAAAATGCTCCCCTGCCCGCTCAAAAGTTCGCAAACGGCGTTTCTTTCGTTGCTGCGCAGTCATGTTAAGGGCCTGCCTGAAGGTTTGAAAGTTCGATTTATTGCGCCCTGAAATGCGCCGATATCCATCACTGCGGTGCCTTGATTGCTTTCTGAGTGAGTAGCGCTGCCGTAGAATGATGAGCCCTGGTACCAGTGACTCGAGGTTATGCTTAAGATTCGCCGAATTCATGACATCACTCTCGCGCGAGATCAGCGCGCCCTCTCTCAGGTAATGGATATTCTCCGGAGGCAGTTCCCCTACCTTGAGGAAGAAGATCTCAATGAGCTGCCTCTCAAGATTGCCAATCCATTTAAGGATGGATTTCGCCACTTGCTTATTGTCGCCGAGGGGGCGAATCGCCAAGTGCGCGGTTTTGCGAGCGTGTCTCACGATATTACCCTAAAGATCTCTTATCTCGATTTTATCGCGGTCTCGAACGGTACTCACGGCGGTGGCGTCGGGAGCGTTCTTTACGAGTCGGTTCGAGAGGAATCGCTTGCTGCAGGTAGTATAGGACTCTTTTTTGAGTGTTTCCCCGACGATCCTGCGCTTGTAAAAAATCCTGCCGAATTAAAGCAAAATATCGCCCGCCTAAGGTTCTACGAAAGATATTGGGCCCTTCCCATTGCGGGCACCAAGTTCGAGGCGCCTACCACTCCCGACGCAGATGACTCTCAGTATCTCATGTTCGACGATCTCGACCAGGGAACGCACATTTCTCTAGAGCATGGGAAAAAAATCGCGCGCGCCATACTTGAAAGAAAACATGGCAAGGGGCTGCCTGCCGCGTATGTTGAAGACGTCGTCGAATCTTTCCGTGACGATCCGGTAAAGCTTCGCGCGCCGCGCTACTCCACCGAGCAGGCGGCTACGCCAATTCGGCCATCGGTTCCCCCTAGTCAGCGCATCCCCGTAGTAGTCAATCAAAAGCATTCTATACATCACGTGCGCTCGCGGGGCTGGGTAGAGTCTCCGGTGCGCGTAGGAAAGATTCTCGAAGAGCTTCGCAAAACTAATCTCTGCAGGGAGATTGAACCTTGGAGTTTTCCCGAAAAACATGTGAGGGCAGTGCACGACGCTGACTTTGTTACGTACCTCAAAAAAATGGCGGAGAAACTTAAGGATGGAGAGGTAAAGTACCCCTACGTATTCCCTTTGAGGAACGTGCATCGTCGCCCCAAAGATTTGCCTGATCAGGTAGGTTACTACTGCATCGATACCTTTACGCCGCTTAGCCGAGGGGCAATTCTTGCGGCGAGAGCTGGAGTCGACTGTGCGCTCACGGCGGCGGAGTCGGTTCTCGATGGCGCCATGATTAGTTATGCCCTCGTTCGCCCGCCGGGGCATCACGCGGAGCGCGATAACTTTGGAGGAACGTGCTATCTCAATAACTGTGCAATTGCGGCTCACCTCTTAAGCGATTACGGAAAAGTTGCTATTCTCGATGTCGATTACCACCACGGAAATGGTCAGCAGGACATCTTCTATGACCGGGACGACGTCCTGACGGTATCAATTCATTGCCATCCGCGCTTCGCCTATCCTCTCTTCGCGGGATTCGATGATGAAACCGGGGAAGGGCCAGGTCGTGGGTATAATCTTAATATTCCCCTCCCCGAGCATGATATTGACGGAGAGCGCTACCGGGTGGCTTTAGTGAGAGCCTTAAAGAGAGTTCTTAATTTCAAGCCGCGCTTTCTTGTCGTAGCGCTTGGGGTCGATACGGCCAAAGGCGATCCGACTGGTTCCTGGAATCTTGTGGCGAAAGATTTCGAATTAAATGGACGTCTTATAGGCCAGCTTAAGATTCCCACGGTCGTCGTACAAGAAGGTGGCTACCGCATTCGAGACCTAGGACGAAATGTGTCCGCTTTCTTCCGGGGCTTATGGACTACCATGCACGCGCCGGAGGCAGATCTCTCTGCGTTCGCGCCTCAGAAGCGCACTTCAGCTTCTTCTCAGGCCGTAAAGGCTAAGGCCAAAGAGTTGGCAGGAGAGCCGGCCTCTGAGCCATTGGCGCAGAGAGAAGAGAAGATGTAGCTCTGGCAGGCTGTCTCAATTGCAAACCGCCGCATGTGGTGGTTGCGATTTTCTAGGCAGCTTCTAAAAAACTTCGATATTTTATTTTTTTTTCTCTCCGTGATCTCTGTGTCCTCTGTGGTTTTTTAACAATTTAAATCAACCACAGAGGGCACAGAGTTCACAGAGCATACTTTTTCAGAGGTTCCCTAGTGGACGGATTCCTCGAGCCTTGCTGCGCGCGCGTTCTTGAGCTCAATAGGGAAAGAAAAATACTGTCCGAACGACTCGGTCTTTTCAAAGCTCACCGGAACGGCGCTTCCCTGCGCTGACTTGAAGCGTTCTCTTGTAGGGGCAAGATCAAGAAGCGCGGGGAAGTGGGGCGTCTTAATTCCCCTCTTCCCCGCCCCATTTTTCTTTAGTGCTGTAGTATGTTGTGTGTTTCGTTTTCTAAGTTAGTTCTGCGGACCATTTCCCCCGCCGCCAGGACCTGGGTTTTGGGGCATACAAGCCGTGAAGTAGTTCTCCTGAGCTGCCCGAATTTGTTCATTCTCGAAGCAAAAGCGCATGTCCCGGAACGCGCGCTCCTCGCACTCTCGCACCGATTCTTGAACCGTAGCGTCATTCATATCAAGGCTCAGCTCTACATCAACCGCGCCATCGCATGATAGGTTTGAGAGGTCGTAGTCTTCCTCCGGAAGTTCCTCGAAGAAACTGTCTTCCGCAACCTCATCAAGCGAATCGAGCTTCGATGCCAAATCGCTTTCCTCCGCTGCTGCGTAGTAAGAGTCGCGAAATTCTATGTTCCCTTGAAAGTTTCCGCCTTGCTCTTGCACTACGGCAAACGCCCCATCAAGGAAGCGAATCTCTTCAGGTGCACTTCCAGAGAAACGTGTGATCATGTTCGATTTGCGGCTCTGGCTACCGAACATATCAAGCGTCCTTGTTTCAATCGTGCTTCCTTTTACCACCACTTGTGATTTAAAGGCGTTGTCTCCCTGCCGGAACTCTGAGCGAATCTTTCTCGGCGTCCCTAAATCGAAAGCGGGGACCCCGCCTTTGAAGGTAAGTTTTGCCAGAGTTCGTGAGGAGTAAGCGCCTTCTTGTCCCTGAGCTCGATTGAAGTTCGCAGCGGAAAAAGTTCCGTCAGATTTAATCGCGATAGCGTCTCTGCCGCTTACTTGACCGTCTTTACAGAACCAGAGGTCTACGCGGTAAAGAAATTTATCGCTCGTAGGATACACCCTGATATTTACGTCCTCAGTTTGGTCGTTTTCGGCATTCGCCTGTGCTCCAGGCCCGTCGTCGTTTTGGCCTCCCCCACCCTGATCTCCCTGCGGAGCTCCTGTAACGTGCACACGTACAAGACGCGCTTTAGAGCCAGACGGCGTTGCGAATATTTTGGTGATGTCACCCCCAGGGAATTCTCCGTCATCGAGGGTCACACCTCCTGCTTCGAGATTTGCTTCTGTCGGGAAGTTCTTCATGTAACAAAGAGACGCGCCGCCCTCACCGAGCTGCTGGAGACCTCGACCAACGGACTCGGCAAGGAAGCAGGCACCAAAACCGCCTGAGGCGCCGTCTTCGTTGCCTGAGAAGAACTCATTGCACTGCTCTTGGGTCGCATTGCCAGAGGCAATCGCGTTCACCACTCCAGGGCGCCAGAAGAGGTTGGCGATATCGGAATTCGGAAGATCGACGAGCGCGGGAGCTTCTCCCGAGACGGCGAGGGAACCGAGGCGCCTTGACGAGCGAGTTGCAACGCTATCCTCGGCTTCTGGAAGTCTGACAAGACCACGAGTTTTGAAGCTCTTTTTGAGTTTCGCGAGTGCCTTCGCATTCGGTGCTGCCAGAGCTGTGTTCTCCACGGAGAGCTGAGCAAACGAAAATGATGCAATAAGCGCGAGTGCAATCTTCGAGTAATCCATCTGGTAATCCCTCACCCTTAAAAAGGTTGCGTTTAGCCAACAGAAGTCTTTTCGGAGGGCTGGGTCTTGGTCTTTAGAATAGGGCTTCAAAAATCGTGACCTTGCTTGTGAGCACCTCTTAACAAATTCCAGCAGAGACGAATTAAGTTCTTCATATTAATAGGATTTGTTTGCTCCTGAGTGAGGCAACTGTCTCTTAGGAGTGTAAGGACACATTGGTAGCTGAGCCCCCCATAACCTCTAAGAATCTTAGTTGTTTGATTCTTTTAGGATTACCTATGGTTTCCTCTACTTCCGACTTTCGAATGTCTGGTGCTCATACATTATTTGCAAATCGCGCAGCCGATGCGGGTAAAGGGCGTGGCATGGAGATTGAGCCAGGACTTGAGGCCGGCCGGAGAGTGCTTGATTTCAAGTCGGACCCCTTTACTTCTCTTCGAGTAAATATGGGCCCAGGGATGCCCGCCGTAACGCTAACGACCTCTCAAGGTAGCGTTCAAATTCCTGGCTTTCTTGCTCAAGGAATCGTTGAAAAAGTAGTAGGTCACCGCAAGGAGGCAATAGAGCAAGCTCGGCAGAATTTTGGGGCAGTGGTTGCCAATCTCAAGACCCATATTGCAGAGATCTTTAGCGATCCCGCTAAAAAGAATCGGTACGGCCCAGCAAGTGGCAACCATCAGGGCTATGCTGAAGTTCCAGGCGAGAGAGATCCAGGTGCGAAAGATTACGTCAGGGCCTTGAGGAACCCTAGTGGTACAGGTTCGATTGTCGAGGGGCGAGTGGCAGGAGTAGCTTTCTCTATTGAGCCTTGGTGGAATCCTAGTACCAAACAACAGGATCTTGTTCTTAAGGCCGAGCGCTATGTCGATGTCGACGCCAATTTCGGGACAGAGCTGCATGGGGCTGACGCTCTCGCGGTATTTAACCAAGTTTGCGACCTCTTTAGAGAGCATTCAAAGATTAGAACCCAGCTCGAAGTTCCCACAGCACGCTAGGGTTAACTGCGAGATGCTTCAGGGGGTCGTCGGGCAGTAGCCTTCTTGGGACGGTGTCTGGTCCCCACTTGCGAACCTCGGAAATATGACTCCGTCAACTCACAAGACAAAGCGCGATTCACCTTCGCCCTCCGCCCAAGAGCTAAGCGCTGCTCAGCCCCTTCCTCTGCTCATTAAGGTGCTACTTGAGGAGGTTAAGCAGGCCACAAAGGTCCCTAATACCCTTAAGGGCCACCAGCAGGAGGCTCGAGACCGATTATTTGCCGAGACGAAAAAATTTGTCCCGAGCGAGGACGAGTTGCCTATCCCCAAGGCTTCCTGCGAAAAGATTCTAAGGCGCCTGATTCATCGCCTGGTATACTTCGATAAAGCTACCATTTTTGTTGGGGCAACGGCCCAAAAAGCACTTGTCCGTCAAGTTGTGGCCGAAGCAAAGCTTGCCATGGACCTTGGATTCACCCCAAGGGAGGTAGATCTTAGTCTTCATAAGGTAACTCTGGCGGATCTTGCTCAGCTTTCAAGTCTCTATCCTAAGGCAATCATCGAGCGAGCCTTAACGCGTCCCTCTCCCTTGAAAGCGGCTATGGAGCTTGCTCAGAAAAGGGCTGCTCATGAGGCGTGGATTGCAAAACGCATGGCGGAAATGGAGAGCGCGTCTCTGGCGAATGGAGCGCGGCCTGACCCCAAGAACAGTGTAAGACTTAAAGCGGGAAAGGTATCGGTGCTCATCGCCAGTAAATCCTTTCGTAAACGTGAACCTAAGAACAATCCATTTGGAGCTGCGGAAAAGCTGCTCTCGCGCTTCTTGTCTGACGTAAAGTTCTTTACTGAGCATCTCCCAGAGGCTTCCCTTCGCTCAGCTCGCCATCTCGCCACACGCTCATTCTATGGGCCTCTAAAAAAGCGCCATGGGATAGTTCGTGAGCTTTCCGCTCTAGAAGCGTTTCTCACCAAAGACGGCCGCGCTGATCGGCATAAGATTCGCGCAGATATTCTTCAGCGCACGGTGGGCGTTGCAGCAAATCCCGTTCTACTCGCCAAGAACTTGCTTTCTGGGTTTGAGCGAGAATATCGGGCGCTTCAGAGATTGCTGCCTGGGCAGCCCCTTTCCGTGTACCGCGGGCTTGCCATAAGGGCTTCTATGACCGCATCTTCCGATCGCGCCGAGCAGAAGGCGGCAGCGCATGGAAGGGCGCCGATTCCAGTCGATGGGCCCTCACTCGCGGCTAGGTATGAAGAAATCATGTCGCGCTTCAAGCTCCAGGAATGCCCGCACGTCGGCTGGCTTCTCGGGCTAGGGATGACTCTGAATCCCTCCCCGCAAGAGCGATTTAGGAGCCAAATCTCTACGATTCGCCGCTCCTTGAAAGTGCAAGAGGCTCGGTGCGACGATACAGCTCTCCTTAAGACGATAGACGCGGAGTTCGCCAAGCATCCCTTAACCACGCATGGATTCTTGAGACGTGGATTGCTTTGTCGGTTTACTTCCTTGCAGCCCGGGCAAATGCAGAGGTTTGGACGATTCCGGGAGGAGATCCAAAAAGCACTTCCTCGAGGCTTGAAGACCACCTAAGCTACCGCCGGTGGTTTTCCTTTTGCTTGGCAAGAGGTCTTCTACTTCACTCCTTTTGAGAGGGAAGATTTCTGCTAGGATCTCTCTGCAAGAGCCAGGTCTGCACGGCGTCGTATGCGAACTAAAATTCGGTCTGTGGTCACTACAAAGCCCCTTCCCCTCAGCGTCTCAGTCTCCCTTCTGCGGAATGGGTTCTCAACTCGAGTGCGCATGCAAAGCGGCGCTAAGGGGCAGACCTTTGCCGTGAGGTATCCTGGAAGCATATGGGCAAAGGTGCCGCCCCCAATCAGAGCGGAGATTGCGCGCAATATTGCCTACGCCGGAACTCATTTCGTCCCACTCATGCTTAAGAGAGATGAGATCTCATATGAATTTCCGTGTCCCTCTTTAGAAAGCTTTTGGTTCCAAAATACCCTACGCGATTTGCCTGCCTGTGAATTGGCAGATGGAGCTCGGCCTGGTTTGTATGTGAGGTCGTTCTTCAATCAAGCAACTTCATTTAAGGGGGATGTGGCGCCGGTAATTCCCGCTTTGAAGGAGCGGTCGCGTCGCCTGGGAAGTATTGCATCGGATTCACGGGTCTGCGTCCCGTTTACTTTTGGCAAAGAAAGCATGCTGACCCTCGCTCTTATGCAAAAGTTTGGACTTGTTCCGGTCCTTCTTTATTCTGAAGAGCCAAGTCACCCCTATGAATTGGCCTGGAAAAGTCGCGAGCTGAAGAGACTTTCGCATTCTCTTGGGATTGACGCGGTGCTGCTTAGGAATTCCTTGGGAGGGATTCGCTACGGAAAGAGTCTGGGTATCGCGCAGGAGACAGAGATCGGTTGGGGGGCGCAGACTACCCAGCTTGCAGTGCTGGCCGTGCCGCTTTTTTATTCGCACGGAGCATCCAGTGTTCTTATTGGAAATGAATGCACCAATAACGAAGCGGTAGATTACGGTGGGTGGAGAGCGGCGCTCTCCTTTGACCAATCAAGTGAGTGGACGGTTCAGCAAAGCCTCATGACTCAGGCGCTTAGTGGTGGAGGCTGCCGGGTCTATAGCTCGCTAGAGCCTCTTCAGGAGATGGCAATTTTCTTTCTGCTACAACACTATTTTCCAGAGCTTGGTAAAAAGCAGTTCTCTTGCTCGGCCCAGCGGCCACTGTTCAAGGGCTCCCAGTGGTGTCATTCCTGTTATAAATGTGCGCGCATGTTTCTTTTTGCGCGCTGCACAGAGATCGATCCTTTCTCTATAGGGTTCAAACGGGATCTGCTCGCTGAGCCAGGACATTTTGATCATTATTTTGGTAAGAAGTTTGCTCTTGGGTCAGAGGCAGAGCTTGATTTCTCCTTTCTTACGCTGGAAAGAAAGGGGCTGCTTGGTGTTTATCGGAAAGACTTTCTTAGAAAGAAGCGGGGGCTTCCGACTTGGGAGAGTTTGCTACCCTCATTTGTGAAGTTGCAGTCTGAGAAAAACTTACCGCCGTTCCTTAGGCGGAAGCTGCTCGACTTTTTCCGCGTGGGGCTGAGAGCCTTTGAGCGGACATTGTCTCGTTAGACGGGACCCTTTTTAGGCGCGCTCAGGCAAGTCTCGCTGCCGCTCGCTGGCAGAGGTGAAACTGTATGCCCTCCCACTTCCTTGGTCGGTGTGGTCAGTGATTCTATTTTGCCTCCGCACTCACCCCCAACTATGAGTTCGAGTGCAATAGAGTTCACGGTAGGGCGCCGCGTCCTCGCGGTGCCGGAAGATCTTCCTACCTGGCACCTTCTTGGCCGTGGCGTATTATCCGGAAGCTACCGCACTCTCTGGAATTGAAGCCCGTGGAACTTACCCCACTGGCATCTCATCATAATGCGGATGTCCCCGTCGGGATCCGCCGTGGCAAAGACGGAACTTGAAAACGGCATTGGCTCAGGGCCAAGAGTGGTCGTTCTGCCTCGAGCACCCGCGCGCTTCCATAGGTAACTTCGATTTCCATTCAAATCCAAGCCTTGGTAGTCAGAAATCGCAACCCAGGTTTGGTAGGCCGTGGCCCCAGGGTCCAGCCTTGGCTCGGTCTCTCCTGTTACCGTAATAGAGTATACGGCTCCGGGGACGAGGCGGTGCGTTGATTGTGCCGTTGATGTGTAAGTCTGGACAAGATCTCCCAGCGAAGTCCCTGTGTTCTCAGTTTGTGAGCTCCCATAGAGTGTTGTCGTGTTTGGAAAGTATTGGTCATTAATACACTTCCACGATTCAGACGGGCTCCAGCCCGGATAGAAGTTTGAGTAACCCAAACCATCCCGCCTTGGGTAGTCTGCTGGGTTTAGGTCCGCGTCCCACCAATCAAAATAGTCGCGTCCCCATACGGTAAGTAAGTTTGGTCCAAGGTCTCCCTTGTCGCCCTTCGGTCCAAGTGGTCCTTGTGGGCCTGTAGCCCCAGTCTGGCCAACCGGGCCTTGTGCTCCTGCCACTCCCGCAGGTCCTGCAGGGCCACGAGCTCCTGTAGCCCCGGTCAATCCAATAGGACCTTGAGGGCCAATAGCTCCTTGTGGACCAGTGTCTCCGCGAATGCCCTGAGGGCCTTGTGGCCCTTGCGCGCCAGCTATCCCTTGCTCTCCTTGCGGACCAGTTTCACCTGGAAGCCCACGTTCGCCCTTTAATCCTGGCGCTCCATTCATGCCATCCAAGCCAGCCGGGCCTGGATCACCTTTATCTCCCTTTTCTCCCTGTGGGCCAGTGAGACCAATCGGACCTTGCGGGCCAACCGCTCCTTGAGGTCCAGAGTCACCGCGGTCCCCCTTCAATCCTTGTGGTCCGCGTTGCCCAGCTGCTCCTTGAATGCCTTGGAGCCCTGTGGCGCCCACGGGACCTTGAGGGCCAGTATCTCCGCGATCGCCCTTAAGTCCCTGTGGCCCAGCTGCGCCAGGTAGCCCTTGCTCTCCGCGTGGTCCGGTTTCGCCTTGCACACCAGGGAGGCCCCTTTCGCCTTGGATTCCTGGCGCTCCATTAATGCCATCTCTTCCCGCAATGCCTTGTTCTCCGGCATCGCCCTTTAGTCCCTGAGGCCCCGTGAGTCCAATCGGGCCTTGAGGACCAGCATCACCACGATCGCCCTTAAGTCCTTGTGGACCTATAGCGCCAGGCAGACCCTGTTCTCCGCGCGGTCCAGCCTCGCCCTGAATACCTTGGATGCCGCGCTCGCCTTGAATTCCAGGGGCCCCATCAATACCATCTCGCCCCGCGCCGCCTCTCTCACCGGCATCTCCTTTATCTCCTTTTAGTCCTTGGAGGCCGCGCTCGCCCTGAATTCCCTGTGCTCCATCCGCTCCGTTCAAGCCTGCAAGTCCTCTTTCTCCGGTATCGCCCTTATCGCCTTTAAGGCCTTGGATCCCGCGCTCACCTTGTGGACCTTGAGCCCCGTCACGTCCGCTTACGCCATCTAGACCGGCAGGCCCCTGAGCGCCTGTCTCTCCCTTTGGCCCCTGAAGACCTTGAACTCCTTGCTTGGCCTGTGGCTGTGGCCCAGGCAGCATTCCAATCAGGCGAAATCGCTTCGGGCATTTCCCATTTTGATAAATTCTAATTGCTTGGACTCTCGTCCTGTCGTTGAACTGCTTTTGATTATTCTTGCGCTGACAGAGCGCGACTTCTTGAGCTTCGGATGGAGTAACCGCTCCGAAAGATAAGATGATGGCGAAACCAGTTGCGAAGAATGTAAGCGCGCGGACTGAGTCTACGCGAAAAGAATGAAAAACCATTTGTAACCCCACCCAATAGATGATCAATGCTCGCTGAGAGCTTTTTGCTACAACTACCATCAAGGGTATTCGCGGCCATTGGGTAGGTGCCGCTTAGAGTCGCAGAACAACCGGAGTCAGGTGCAATGTTACCGATTTTGAACGCTAGTGTTTTTACGTAGGCGATACGCCACGTCTCGTGGACCCGAAATGATTCTGCGAGTTAACAATGGAACCTCTGAAAAGCATCCCTATTTTATTCTTCCTCTCAGTGAGCTCTGTGTCCTCTGTGGTTTTTCAACGATTTAAATCAACCACAGAGGGCACAGAGTTCACAGAGCGGACTTTTTAGAGATTCCCTAGGCAAGAACAACTACCGGGGCGATTTCTCGAATAAACTCCTGCGCCAGAGAAAAGGTAAGCGCCCCTTGGTAAGGCACCAATAGCAAATCCCCCTCCTCAATCCCCGTCCCATAATATCCAAAGCCCCATTGATCTTGAGGCATACATAAGGGGCCATAAAGGCGGCACGGGACCTCGTCTTCTGTCGCGGGACGGGAAAGATTAATGACGGGAAAGTAGTCATGCTCAAATCGTTCCCAGCCAATGAGATTAATTCCGCCGTCCAGTATCACCACATCAGCGGCCTTTTTATCGACCACCGTCAGCAAAATATGCATGGCGTTGTTACAAAGCACACGGCCGGGCTCCGTGTAGATCGACACATCCCCGAGAAAGGATAGCTCTCGCGTTACTGCTGTTCCTATTCCGCGCGCGTATTCTTCTGGAGTGGAAGCGGCGGTCTCGAAGACGCGATCCGCAAAAGGTCCTGGTAGCTCAAAGTCAGGATCCAGTGCTTTATGAGCCGCGCCTTGGGGAAGTTTCCAGGCGTAGGTTCCCTCAGACTTATAGGGACGAAAGCCTCCGCCACAATCAATAAACTTTATCCAGCTCAGCTCTTCCGGACGAAAAGATGCCTTAAGGTACTCCCCTACTTCCGCAATCATTTCTGCGTAGGGAGAGGCGTCAAGGTTCCAGCTTGAGTGAAATTGGATGCCTTCAAGAATTATCCCAGAGGTTTTTAAGCTCCCCTGATATTTTCGCGCGCTCTCCCAAAAGGCGCGAAGCTCAGACAGAGGGATGCCAAATTTATTCCAGCGCTCTGTGGAGCGGCCCGTCACGCGAACTCCAGCCCTCACCACTACTCCATGCTTTTGCGCAAGGCTGCCAAGGCGCGTGAGCTCTCCAAAGCTATCGATATTGATGCGCACCTTATCGGTGTGTTGGAGCGCCTTGCTGAGCTCCTTTTCCGATTTGCCCGGGCCTGTAAGAAGAATGTCGGTCGCGCCTGCCGCAAGTGCAATCTCCATCTCCCGAGCTGAGGAGGCGTCAATTCCAAATCCCGCCTGGACGATGCGAGAGACGAGCTCTTGGTGATGATTCACCTTTAAAGCGTAATAGGCTTTGTGCCTTGGAACGAAGGAAGAGAATGCTGAGGAATAGGATTCTAGAGCGGCGCGGAGCTCCTTCACATCGAGTACATAGCAGGGAGTCTTGTCTTTAAGCGCAAGAAATTCGTCTCTTCTCTCTGCAAAAGTTCGAACGATATGTCGCAGGTCCGCTACCGGAGGAAGAGGCTCCTTGGCGCGCAGCGTGATATTTTTCTTAAGACTCGCTATCAGGTCAGATTGTTTCATTCCAGCTTCTACCTATCACATCTTCTTTCTAAGAGGCAGCGCGGTTTGAAATCGCCGCATAAGCCCACGGGCTCGTTCCGTTGGAAACCCTCGGGCCGTAAAAAGCGGAGTGTGAGAAATGATGGTGCCCGTGGTTTCGTCTCCCGCAACACGCTCACCCGTGCGGTGCTCCGAAAAAAACATGAACTGAAGCCCCTCAGTGCTTAAGCGCCTATAGTCAGGTCCAAGGTACGAGAGCCTACCTTTGTTTACCTCATAACACCCATTGGTGCATTCGCGCCCTAACTCAGACGGAGAGCAAGCAAAAGGACCAGAAGGATCTTGGGCGGGGATATCAAAAAGAGCTCCCGCGTAGTCTCCAGAGGGCAACCCAAGAACTCTTGGGGCCCTCTTATACGGCAGCGGCCTACCCGCCTGCTCAATAAACCACTTACCCACGGGTAGTGAGTGGATAAGTTTCGGCTCTAAGAGCAGCTGGGGAGTAGCCGACGAAAGTCTGGGATTACACTCAAGAACGAGCACGTTGCCGCTTGGCGTCACTAAGAAATCAAAATTTGCGAAACCAAAAAAACGCTCTCCGTGAAGCAGCCTGCCAAGAGAGGTAAAAACATCTGAAATGCGACTTCTCGTCTTTAGCGCAAAATTTGAGGCAGGAACCCATTGCACTCCGGCAAAGAGTCTCGGAGCCGGCGCAGGAGGATCCCTAAAGAAGCATTGTTCTCTGGCCGCTGAGCAGGCAATGGTGTCTGGTCCTACCCAAACCGTGATGCCATAGGTGCGCCCAGGAGCAAACTCGCGCGCGAGGAGCTGCTCCCCAAGTGAGAAGGCCCCTTTTCGCAAAAGGCCCGAGACTTCTCGATTGGAGGAAACAAAAAAGGTTCCCACACCGCCGAACGAAAGAGGCTTTTGCAGGACTACCTTTCCGGGAAATGGAAGTGAGAAGCCCTTGGCTACGGTGATAACTTGAGATCGAGGTTTGGGAATCTGGTGGTTCTCAAGAAAAGAGTCGAACCAAATTTTGTTCTCGAATCTAAGCTGATCCACCAAGGGGGTAGAGACGAGGGTTATCTGGGAATGTTTACTCCATGCATCTAGGGCCTTGGTCCCGCGGTGCGAGAGGAGAAAGGCATCGAGGTCATGCTTTTTTGCTCTCGCTTTAAGATCCGTCCAGGCAAGCAATTCCCCTGTGGAGAGACTTGCACAAGAAGGTGCGTTTGGTCTGCGCGTGAGGGTAATAATATGAGAGTCATCAAGCAGCAGCTTCGCAAGCTCTGCGTCTCGCCCGCCTCTTAGAACAAAATAGAATAATTCAGCCTTCGGGTTTTGAGCTTCTATAAAAAGCGGATCAAGCGCTCGTAGGAGCACTCCAACTTTTCCCTGTTTCTGCATTCTTTTCTGCTTAGACGGCTTCGGCATGAATCAAATTCCCCAGGTGGCGCGCCTGACTTTCCTCTATGCTTGGATAAAGGGGAAGCATCAGATACACAAAATCTGAGCAATGAGGGCTCTCCTCGTAAAGGGTATCAAGGTAGCAGCGCCTCTTCGCAAGACGCCCCATGAGTTTTTGCGCGAGAGCCGCGCTCATTTTTAGAGGAAAGAACTTGAGTTCTCCCCACTGCGTTTGAGGAATCGGGGCGAGCGTTATCCCAAGATGGCCCGCCCTCTCGAAGGCACGCGTATAGATTTGGGCAAGCTGAACACGATGCGCCTTTAGGCGATCCACGCTAAGGCGAGAGAACCAGAAGGCCTGGCAGCGGCTCCCCGGTTGGGGACGCGAAGAGGCGCCGATTAGAGCTTCATGAGAGGCATAGAGCCACTCGCTTAGGGAAAAAAGATGTTCAGATTCGAAGAGACTGGCGGCGCCAAGAGTAAATCTCCAGGCCAAGAAGCGCAGAGCAACCGAGAGTCTATAGGTGCTTAAAGAGCTACGGTAAGAGGCCTTTAGAGAACTTAGGACCTCTCTACTTCCCCAAACCCACGCGCCTTCAGCCGCGCTTAGCTTGCGAAAGCTATTGATGGCAATCCAGCGTTCAAAGGGGTGGTCGTCTCGCTCATTAAAGAGGCGATGAGCATAGTCTTCAAGCACTATGGTCTTGGGAGCGAGGCGCGCTGCCCACGTCGCATCTTGAACAAGTGAAGAACGCATTCCTAACGGGTGAAATAGGATGATCATGTCAGGCTGATGAGCATCAAGCGCCTCTTGAAAGGCCGCTCGGTCTGTTTGAAGGTCTTCTTGCACCGAGTATGAAATAACTCTGCAGCCCTTGGACTCGAGGTGTTCTACTACCGACCAGCAGTAGAAGGCAGGAACAAGCACCGCTGCGCCTTTTGGCACCTGCGCTTCGAGCAGCGCGTCGAGGGCATCTTCGAAGGAGAGGTAAAGGAGTCGGCCGCCGGGCGCGGTTCCTCTACTAAGAGGTGAGGTGCTAGCAAATAGTGCTGGTGGATAAAGGTGAATCATCTGGTAGGGCGTCCTGTCCTCAGGGCGCCGAAAAAAGGAAACTACCTATCGGCAAATACCGTGGCAATAAATTCACGAAACACGTACACGAAAACTTTTCGGCAGGGCGCAAGGATGTTCGGCGTAAATTGATAAAATTACTTAAGATTTTATTGGACCACAAAGGACGCTAAGGACGCAAAGAAAGCTCAATTAAAAAAAGCAATTTCAACGTATTCCTTTGTGTCCCTTGCGTCCTTTGTGGTGAAAACATTCCGATGCCCTAACTTTCCGGGTTATACGAGCACGGCACCCTGAGGACAGGGCGCCCTACCTGTGAGACAACAGTTTCCGGGCAAGGGTTTGCATCTCCTGTTCATTAAACGGATCGTAACACGGTAGCCCACATTCCTTTTCAACCTCTTTCTTGACCTGGTCGAGTTCTGCCAGCGGAATATCCTGCCGATTGAGCGTGATGGCGACCACAGGTTTTCCCGAGATAAGCTCCATGGCAGCAATCTGCTTCTTGAGCGGGTGAATTGGGTACTTGGGGAAATCCTCGTAGTGTTTTCGGCGCGGTGCATGCTGCATTACGATTAAATCAGGTCTGCACGCGGCCAGAATCTCATAGCCTCCCGGGTAGCCAGGATTAAGCAGGCTCCCCTGCCCTTCAATTACGATTGCATCTGGATTCTGTTCCTTCCAGGCGAGCCAGGTCCAATGTTCTAGCTCTCCAGCGAGAAAGTCATTGATCAGGGTGTCTAAGCAGAGACTGTAGCGAGCGCCTTGCATCCAGGCCGTTTGCCCCGTGCCGACGAGCTCGGAAGTTTTTCCGATAGCCTGAAAGGCTTGTACGAGCTTCCACGCCGTCGTGCGTTTTCCGATGGCGGAATCGGTTCCTAAGGCTGCCACCTTAAGGCAGCTTACTTCCTCAATCTTGCAGGAGAAGGCATGCAGCTCGGATTTAGGGCGTGGCTTTCTTACGTCAATCAGCTTTACGCCATGTTGGGTGGCTAACGAGACAAGCTCTGCGTCGTCGCTCAGGTAGTCGTGTAGCCCACACACAATATTGAAGCCGCGCTTGATGGCGTTTACGACGTGAGGTCTATGCTGACTCCCGAGGCGACCACCGAGAACTGCCAGGCCCACCACGAAAAAGCGTGGTTCATCGGGCACAAGAAGCTCCTCTGCTTCTCGAAGTGAGCTAACAATGGGAATATCTCTTTTTGGGCCGCCTAGGGCTTCGCTTGCGTCAACTCCGGCCGCGCTTGAATCAATGACGGCTCTCACGTGGTAACGCAAACAGAAACGCACGAGCCCGTGGGTCGTTTTTCCGTCCGTGGTGTGAAACGCATTCTGACAATAAAGAACGGCCTGACCCTCTGGTTTTTGGCCCGCTACGTTGTTGTTTGATTTCGAATTCATGAAATTACTATCTCATTCTTTGTGATACCCACGAAAGGCAATGCCCTCATGAGCACCATTTTCCAAAAAGGGACTGCGGCGAAGTGAATGTAAAGAACCTAGGAAACCTATAAAAACCAGGGACTGACTTTCCTCTATCTTGTTTTCCTCCGCGTACTCAGCGTCCCCGGCTCCGCCAAAGCTGCGCCGCGGCCGCACTTAAGCCTGGCTCGGCGCAGCCGGCTCCGCATTATACAATACTTGTTAGGGAGCCTCTGAAAAACCTCGATACTTTATTTTTTTTCTCTCCGTGATCTCTGTGTCCTCTGTGGTTTTTCAACAATCTAAATCAACCACAGAGGGCACAGAGTTCACAGAGCAGACTTTTTCCGAGCTTCCTGAGGTAACGCGGGGTACGTGGAGGGGAAGTTTCTAAGAGGCTCCCTAGCTGCCTAGGCGTTACGCCCCGCGCCTCCCGGTTAAGACGATGACGTAGGACCCTTCTGCCAGTCCGCGCCCCATTCCTGCGGCGAGGGAAATCCCACGGTCGCGTGCATGGCCAAACAGAGCGAGCGCTCCCGCCAAGGAGGCCGGGAGGACATCGATACCTTCGGCGCGCCGCATCACGAGCGCAAGATCGCGAAGCTCATTATCGCTCACGCCCGCTGCCCAGCCGCCACTTGAGCGCACTGCGGTTAGCGCCAGATCCCCGTCAAAGGAATGCCAGTTGACCAGTGGTTCGTTGATCGCCGACTCCCGAATTCTCTCGGGAGGAAGATCGACGCAGCGCGCCTCCTGATTCTGGAAGGAGGTTATAATCGGGTTTTTCCCACGCGAGGATCCCGCCACCATGCGCGGAATTCGCGTCGTTCGGCCCAAGGCTTTGAGCCTCTCAAAACCCTGATAAATACCTGCGAGGGTAGTTCCGTTAGAGACGGGAACCGCGAC
>JBIKWF010000003.1:0-124412 GCA_044356455.1 Bdellovibrionota bacterium
TTCGCGCTCTGTGCCGAACTCTCTTCAAAGATATTCCGGACACGGATCGAACTCCCACACCGCGGGCATCTGATACCTACCGTGCACCGGTGGTACCTGCCAAATAGGAACTTACAAGGACACAGAGTTAACAGTGCGGACTTTTTCTGAGCTTCCCGAAGGTCGCGGCAGCCCTTCTATCTCGCAGGAACTGCGATCGGCGGGGAAATAATATCCCTCACTTTTGGTTTGGATCCGCCAACCCACGCTCTGGTTTTTCTGCCCAGCGCCACTATCTCGGAATCAATATCAGCGTAGCGTCTGGCGATCTCTGCAAATCGACTCCGAGGAAAAAGCGCGACGCAGGCAGCAACGGGGAGTAAAAGGAAATAGGCAACAGAGGATAAAGCGATGAGTATCCCGATTATCACTGCACTGCCGAACATGAGTTCGCCTGTTAGTTCGCCGAGCCATCCTTCCGCCCCACCTCCAAACCCTTCTAGGCCTACACCCACCGCGGCAAATCCCATGATACAAGCTGCCAGACTCCATGTTACAAAAAGTAACGCTGCCCTTAGAAGTGCGAGTGCCTTACTAAAGCCAGGTTTCGTAAGGGCCAAAGGGACATCATGCGCTGCAATAGAGAGCCCCGCACGAGCGGTAAACAATAGCTGGGCTGTCAGGGCTACGCCCAGAATAAGCAAACCTAAGGGAAGGAAGAGCCCAAAAAATCCATACACAAAAACTGAAGAGAGCCAAAAAATGGGAAATACGATCCACCGCGCGATACCTGAGCGAGAAAAGCCCGCAAGAACAATAAAGATGAAGTAGAAAAAGCCAAAGGTAGCCGCGGGACCTGACGCAGCTTCCTCCATGGCGTTTCCGCACGCATAGACTGAGCTGGCCGCAAGGAGCGTTGAAATCAAAGCCAAAAATGCAAGAATTGCGCGGCAGTTATTGGAAACAAGGCCATTCATGACAACCCACTAATGAACCCGATACAACCTTGGAGCTTGAATCACTCCCTTAAAAACCCATGTAAGTTATGAAAGAAACTGTGTGTAACGTGACGCGGCAATGACAAGTGGCATAAGCCCTTAAATTCAAGAGCTATTTCAGTGGGTGAACAAAGAGTGGGGAGAGCCTCTACGTTCAATATCCCCCTCAGTTCACTTCATCCGAGCGCCGAAACAGGCCCTGGCAAGTACGGCAAAAGGACTCAGAGAGAACATCAAGGTTGGCGAGGCTACCCTCCGCAACTTGCATCACGCAGCCTGGGGATGAGCAGTGGGATAGACCAAACGCATGCCCTAATTCATGAAGCGCAACCTTTTTGAGGCGCTCGAGTCTTTTTTCCTCGGGCTCCCCCGTGCGTAGCAGCCTGAAGGAAGAAACAACCGCGGCATAGTCAACTCCCATTCCAAACACCCCCCAATCTCGCCCACGACTTGTAGAAGTTGAGATGTCGGCAGCCGTAAGTGCCAGTACGTGCGTCACCGGAGCAACGCGCAGGGTTCGAGCATGCTCTAAGAGCAGCTCAGCCCGAAATCTGCCAGGGCGCTCTGCGCGTGCACTTTCTGGAAAGGCTTGATCTTGGAGCTTCACCACCTCAAGGCCCAACTGGCCCTGAATGAGGCCTACTACCAGAGCTTGATACGATTGCTCAACTTCACCAAAAGCAAAGATACCTACCACGGGGTGAGCTATAGGCTGAGGAGCGCCTAAAGTCCTTGGGCTTGAGGGGCCTCGAAATGAGCACCACGCAAGGATGGAACAAGCGAGAATTGAGCTCGCAACCGCAAAGATTCTTCTTCGATTCATATCCTCGGGCTGACTGGTATAGTCCTCAAACAACAGCAAGACCGATTGTATGACCAGGATTAGAATTCAAAATAGTGGGCTTCTTTTCAAAGGAATCAACCATTTTGCAGCTATTGCAGTCGGGCAATTCCTCGGGCAACCTCAAGGCAGTCATGCCACCTCGAACAAATCGCTTTCAACCAATCGCAATCAGTGGAGCAACCATGAAGACCATTCGTCGTCTTTATAGAACGAGGCTTAAATCAGTTTTCCAAGGCACGTCCCCCCATAATCAAGGTCTTCAAGCACACCGCCCAAAATTCCTCAGCCTCTTGCGAGGAGTATTCGCAGCGAGCCTTCTCTCACTAGCCTTGAGTCTGGGCGAGCATGCCTCCGCTCAGACACTGCTCGATCCTGCCGGCAAGTTCCGCTGCGACTGCGCCGCAATTGTGCGCATATCAGGCAACAGCGCAAAGGTCGTAAACAGTAAAAAGACCATTGCTGCCCAGACCGCTACCATCTCTCGCCTCACCACCTCCTTGAGTGCCGCAACCTCCAAGAAGGCTAAAGCAAAAATTGCCAAGCAGCTTAAGGCTGCAAAAGCGTTGCTCGCTAAATTCAAAAGCTGCACGCGTGGAACCCTTACCCCCACGGGAGCCCTCGATGTTGTAACGCCACTCGCACTTGGCGTTTCTCATGCATGCGCTATCACCCCCTCTCCCGAGGGCGCCGTGTATTGCTGGGGCCGCAACAACTGGGGACAGCTAGGAAATGGTTCAACCACCGATTCTTCGGTTCCTGTAAAAGTCTCTGGCCTAAGCAGAGTAGTAGCAGTCTCAGCGGGAGAGAATCACTCCTGCGCTCTATTGGAATGCGGGACGGTAAAATGTTGGGGCGCTAATAACTTTGGGCAGTTCGGCAAATCCACTCCTGCCTCTGCCTCACGCCCTGTCAGCATTAGCAACATTTCCGGCGGTTCTCAGATTGCCACCGGATACGATCATACCTGCGTGCTCAAATCCTCAGGGGGCCTCACCTGTTTCGGTCGAAATGACAGCGGAGAATGTGGGGTTGGCTCAACGGACTCTGTCGTCGCTCCTTCCACCCCCACAGGGCTTGGGAGCAGCGTAGCGTCCTTCGCTAATGGCGCTTTTCACACGTGTGCCGTTAGTTCGGGAGGAGCTCTTTCGTGCTTCGGATGGAATAACGACGGACAGCTCGGAATCAACTCGTTCACGGAAAGCACCACTGCGGCCCCTGTCTCGGGCCTTACCTCTGGAGTCTCAAGAGTCGCGGGCAGTTATTTTTCTACCTGCGCGCTCTTAGGCGATGGAAATGTGCAATGCTGGGGGCGGAATAATCTCTCACAACTAGCAAGAGCAACTCCTAGCTTCTCAAGTACCCCTCTGGCTGCAACAGGAGTACCGGTTGGCGCGGCACAACTTGTTATGTCGAATAACAACGGGTGCGTGCTGAGCACAGCGGGAGCAGTCTTCTGCTGGGGCACCAACAGCAAAGGGCAACTCGGCGATGGCTCTTCGTCCTCAACCACGGCCAGCACTGCAGTACAGGTCCAAAATTTAAGTGCTACCGCAACTTTTATTGCAGCTAAAAGCCTCTCGGCCTGCGCGGTACTTAGCAGCGGGGCGGTGCAATGTTGGGGCGACAATACCTACGGCCAGGCTGGGAATGGAACGACGAATGAAAACGGTGAGTTTTCTCCGGTAACAGTGAGCGGCTTTACATCGGCTCAGTAACGACTTGCCTGCGATAAATTAGTAGCTTGATAGCTAAGGAACCCAAGGCGTTCCATGGCTTCGTGCGCTCTTGAGTACAGGCGAATCCCCGTTGACGATAAGATTAGAGAACTTTAGTCACATCCAACGTCCTGTGCGAGAGTACCAGTAGCTCCTGATGTTAAAAGACTTGGCATATATTTTTCGCATCTTTCCACGGGACACACTCCTAGCGCGAAACGCACCTAAGAGGCGGAGCCTCATAAGCTGGCACGAACTGAACCGAGCTCGCCTCAAGGGTTAAGGTCTCGTTACGCCCTTGATAGCGGTTGCTGTTCTCACCAGAATCCAGAAAAAGTGTAAATGCACTATCCCCGTGTTCGACAACTGCAACCTTTTGTTTCGTTGCGAAATAAGTGACTACGAGTTCATGAGCTGGGTTGTTGTCGCAAATATAGGAAACTGACGTGTCAGGCGTGACCAAGCGATAGCGCGCTTGCAACTCAGAAATACGGCGCACATACGAATTAAAGCAGCATGCCCTTAAGTCGCTATCCTTCCAACATTCGTTCCTGCCCTTAATCCAGCCGCGTTGTTCAGCCGGCAAAGTGCCCTGCACCGACTTCGCGTCTAATGCTCGAGCCTTTTCAAACACCACCGCTAGTTCTCTATCCAAGTCCGAGAGTTCCGCATCGGCGCATATCTTCTGCTCGACGGAACCAAGGTCTTTGGACTTGCAATTAAAAGTTGGGCCCTCTGCAAACACCAAGGCGGAAGATAGCAACACCACGGTTGGGATGCAGGTGACCCATCGCCTCATGGCTCTCCTCAATGAATGCAGGCTCAACTCCCGATCTAAGCGCTTCAATTTGAACGACATCCTAGGCCACTTGGTATCCGCCAATCTCGGCACCCATGCTTTCGGTCTTTGTCCGAGCATCTTCCCGGACGAGATCCCGGTGGGCAGATGTTGTCATTGGCTCTTTGCGCCGAATGCTGGGCGGCGTTTTGCCTCTCAAGGTCGAGCCTACTACGCTCACGCTCGAGCCTCTCTCTCTCTAGTTGTAGGCGCTCCTTTTCAAGGCGCTCTCTTTGATAGGACAACTCCCGCTCCGTGCGGCTCGTTCTATCGTAATCGTCATAGCGAGAATGCGGATTGAAGCGATCATAACTATCGTGCCGCTCGTACCTATTGTGCGGATCCCAGTCAAAACTGTGGCGGTTACTGCCGTATCTATCGTAATCGACCGCAAAGCGCGCACGGCAACCATTCTTGACCCAGATTTCATTTCGGCCGGAATTCACGCCCCAAGAAAATCCTTCGTTACACGCAGACTTGCTAAAACGAGAAACAACTCGGACGGAAGCATCGCGCAAGTCCACGGAAGACGGCACCGAGCATGTGCGATAATGATCGCCGTCGGACTCGCACACCACATAGTCCGTCGCGTTCGCGCTACACGGAATGAGGAACAGGACGCATGCCGTCACCAAGCGAGAGAATGATGCCTTCATAATTCACTTACCTTAATAAAATAACTTCTGCGATCCTTACCAAATTCCCAAGCGAGAAGACGGAGACACATACATCTTATCTCCTGGTTTTGTTTCGAACGCCTCATGAAACGAGGTCATGTTCCTCACTATGCCGTCGGTGCGAAACTTTCCCGGGGGGTGCGGATCGGTGGCAATAAGAAGAGTCATAACTTCAGGGCGATACTTCTCACGCCAAACCTTGGCTAATTGCTCGAAAAATTTCCGATGAGTGGATTTTTTATCCAGGTTTTGTGAGGCGATCACTTTGTCCAGCGCCAGAAGCGCAAGACGCGCCCCGGTAGCATCTCCCAGAATTTCGCCAATTTGAAGTTCTCCGTTGAGGTGAATCTGCGGCAAAATTTCGTAGCTATTTGCCTGGCGAATGTACGCCTCCTTTACCTTATTAAACTGCTTGCGATCCGCGTCCGTCCACCAGTTATGCATGTTGCCCTGTTCGTCAAACTGGCTTCCGCTATCGTCAAAGGCGTGACCAATTTCATGTCCGATCACAAACCCTATCCCACCATACTTCTGCGAATGGTCAGAATCCGGATCGTAGAAGGGAGGGTTGAGAATCCCCGCCAGTAAAACAAATTTGTTCATCGTGGGATCGTAAAAGGCGTTCACCTCATGTGGCGAGTGATCCCATTCATTGCGATCTACAGGCTTGAGCAGCCTATCGTAGCCACGCCGCAACTCATAGAGCGAGGCCTTCTGAAAATTTTCCAAAAGATCGTCATCATCAACCTTTAGAGAAAAAAAATCTTGCCAGACTTCGGGATATCCAATGTTAAAGCTCATCAGCTCAAGCTTGTTCAGTGCTCGGCGCTTCGTCTCCGGACTTACTTTTTTGGAGGCTGAAATCATTTCCTGGGCGGCGCCGCGAATCTCATGAACTATCCCCTCCACGGCCTTCCTCTTCTCTTCCCCGAAGTAACGCTCAACATACAACTTACCGAGCAGCATGGGCGCCGCACTCTCCACAAATCGCAGCGCTTGCTTCCATTCAGGACTGTCTCCTTGAATCAGTCCCAAAGACTTCTGGTATTCAACATCTGCCTTATGAAAGTCTTTCGTGAGCAGGGAGGAGTAACTTGTGAGGAGGCGGCTCTTGAGGTAGCTCTTCCAAGCTGCCACTGGCTGGGAGATAAAGAAATATTTAAAGGCCTCAACATAAGACAATTGAGCCACATTTATTTGCACCGAGGGAGGAATTTCTAAAAGCTCGAATATCTCCTTTACCGGAACTGTTCCTGCAAGGGCTGAAAGCTCATCAACGCTCTTCACGTTATAACTGCGCTGCACGTCGCGTGTCTGCTCAGGGTCCCACTGAATAGTGGCCAAGCCGACTTCTAAAGCCATAACCTGCCCCGCAGTCTCCTTGGGCGATTCAATCTCCGCTAGCGCAAGAAGAGTCTCGAGATGACTTACGTACAGGGTTCGCAGAGTCTTCGAGCGCTCATCCTCGCCCAGATACATGGCCCGCGCTGGCATGCCCAGTCCGCTTTGGGAAAGCCAAAGTAGATTCCGCTTCGAGTCTTTGAAGTCTGGGCCTCGCACCCACACGAGCGGCGAAGCGATCCCCTTCTGCAAGAACTTTGCGAAATGCAGGGCAACCTGATGGTGGGTCTTAAGTTCGTCTATCTCCTCGAGCTCTTCTTCAATTGCATCAGGGCCAACATCTTCTCGTTCTTCCCAATTGAGAAATGAAGAATAGAGAGCCCTTGCTTGCTGAGCCTCCTTGCTCAAGCGCTCCCCGCTGACCTTCTCCTCAAGGAGAGCTCGCAAGTGCTCGTCTACTACATCCTGAAGGACGTTAAAGTTGGTTACGCCCGGCTTGTCACTTGGAATAGGGTGATCGCTAAGCCACGTTGCGTTCACTGCTTCGTAAAGACTCTGCTTTTCACTCGAAGCAAATGGAGTGGCAAATGAGTTCACGGGAAGCGCGAGAAGGAGAGCAGTCGACAGAACTCGGAGAGTAGCTCTTCGAAGCCGGCGATTCATATTCATAAATATTAGACTTACGTTAGGAAGGAAAAGTAAACGGTACGATTATTTAATGCAGCACCCTGCCTGAGATCAAGCATTTATTGCTGCGCCTATGCTCTGTGAGCGCGGGCTGTGCACCATCGCGCCAACTGTGGTTAATTTTTAGGGAGCCTCTAAAAAGCTATCATTTTCCCTTCGCGTCCATCGTGTCCTTCGCGTTATTCCCTAAGATGTCGTGCGCCAGAGAAGGTTGGGTTTATCGCGAAGGGCACGAAGAGAGACTTTTTCAGAGGTCCCTTAAATACTGCGCATTCGTCGCGCCGTTTCTGCTTTCGCAATTTGGTCGACTTTGAGTCGCAAAGGAGCCGCTTCCCGATCGAAGGCATCGCACTCCTGGACAACCTCTAGGTAACGCTCAGACCCAGGGATAATTGGAGATCTCCCCGCACGAGCTTCAGCAAGAGTACGCTGCCTCGCTCCAAGTTGATTCTCTAATCGTTCAAGACTCGCAAGAGTGTCTACGCAGGAGGGTGGTAGAACTTGAACCTTAACGCTCGCGCCAAAAGGAACAGTAACGTAGGCGGCGTTGATGGCATGGCTAGTCGCGTCCTGATAGAGCTTTGCCCCAAGGTCAAGCGCATGGGCAAGCTTGAAGCGAACAAGCGAGGTACCTGGCTCTCCATAAAAATAGCTGCTCGGCACGCCGCCCATGACATTGAGCCCCGGGCTGCCAAGACTTGTGGCGAATCTCAGACGTGGCCCTCTGCTTGTATCTCCGGGATCACGAGGCGTGTAACGATCAAATACCGAACAAACCGACTGCGGATTGCCCGCGAGCATACAGCCTCTTCTCAAGTGCTTATCCTCAATAGCGCGGTACATCCATGAGCCTGGCCTCACATTAAGCTCTGCCATTACCTCTCGCGCTATTGGATCGCGGCGCCAATGCTGAGGAAGCGAAAAGGTAGTGAGCACGCGGTCCGCCACGCCTTCCAGAACTTCTGGCCTTACCATTTTTGCGAGAGCCACCGGCATAGGAAGAAAGCGAGTTTTCAAAAATTGCAGGAGAAGCTGATACCTGTATAGGCTTGTTATTATGAGGCTTTGCGAAAAAGTAGAGTAACGCCCCACGACGAGCGCAAGGCTCTGATTCGAGAGCATTTCCAGGACGTTACGAACCCTCTCCGGGACCTAAGGAATCCCTTAAAAAGTTCCAATCTTAAGACACCTCTGTGTACCGCTGCGCCCTCTGCGGTGAAATCGTCATGAAGAAATTCGCCACAGAGAACACGGAGGTACACAGAGGTGAGTTCTTCAGAGATTCTCTAAAACGCGGCAAAACGACCGATTCCTACGCTTCGACGCGAGCCGCCCGGCGAGCAATAAATGAGTAAATCTGCTCAACACACTCTTCAACAGAAAGCCGCCCACTCTCGATTGAAAGTTCAGGATTCTGGGGAGCCTCATAGGGGGAGCTAATTCCAGTAAACTCGCTAATCTCTCCACGCCGAGCTTTCTGGTAAAGTCCGTGGGGATCGCGCGCCTCACACACTTCAAGCGAAGCGTTCACATAGATCTCAACAAACCGGTCCCCTCCCACGATCTTACGGGCGTGGTCACGGTCTCGGGCGTAGGGCGAAATAAATGAACAAAGCGTAGTAACACCAGCGTCATTAAAGAGCAGCGCCACTTCCGCAACTCGCCTAATATTTTCAATTCTATCCTCTTGCGAAAAGCCAAGGTCGCGGTTCAATCCAAAACGAAGATTGTCCCCGTCGAGGCGGTAGCACTTTCGTCCCTCTTCAAAGAAACGTCGCTCGAGCGCTTTCGCCAAGGCAGACTTACCCGACCCCGAAAGCCCCGTAAACCAAAGCGTAAGCGCCGGGTAACCAAGCGCGCGCTCACGAAAGGTGCGGTCGATCAGGCCTTCTTCACGGTGAAGATGTATGGAGAGTGGCTTGTCTCGCGGAAGCTCCGGCCGCGGTGATATCTCTGGTAGAAACTCGCGATCGTGACGGCTCACCACCATACCCGCCGCAACGGTACGATTGGTGGCAGGATCAATAACAATGAAATTTCCTGTCGCGCGATTTTGACGATACGTGTCGAGGAAAAGCTTGTTAGGAGAAGTAATACTCACTCTTCCTACATCATTAAGGCCCAGCGTTTGCGAAGGATCTCGGTTAAGAGTCCGCATGTCGACTCGATAGTGAATCGACTCGACGTACATCTTCGCGTCGTGTGTGGCATGCTTAAGAAGGTAGGGCTTACCAAGTTCGAGCGACTCTTCGCTCATCCATACCAGCATCGCATCTAAATTCGACCGGACTTCAGGCGCAGCGCCTGACCTTACCAACATGTTGCCGCGGCCCACGTCAACTTGGTCCGCCAAGGTCAGCACCACCGACTGGGGCGCAAAGGCTTCCTGCCGCAAAGCCTCTTTGCCATTTGCATCATATATCTCAATCGAGGTCACGCGACTGGTTCGCATCGAGGGAAGAACCATGACCTCTTCGCCTACCTTCACCGAGCCAGACGCAATGCGCCCGGCATATCCTCGGTAATCGGCTTTATCACGAAGTACAAGCTGGATAGGGAACCGCAATTCAGCATTCGGCTCGTAGGAAGAAACCTCAGCATTCTCAAGGCAATCAAGAAGCGTGTCCCCCTTGTACCAGGGCATACGCGTCCCAGGCTCTACAATATTGTCGCCGTGTAAGGCGGAAACGGGGATGAACGTGATTCGAGAAATTCCCAACCGCGAGGCGAATTCAAGAAAATCACGTTGGATAGACTCGAACACTTCCTGAGAGAAGTCGACAAGATCCATCTTGTTTACCGCAACCAGGAAGCTTGAAACGCCAAGCAGAGACGCAATAAAGGCATGTCGTCTCGTTTGAATGAGCACTCCCTTACGCGCATCAACCAAGATAACCGTCACGTCGGCCGTCGAAGCGCCGGTCGCCATGTTCCGGGTATACTGCTCATGGCCAGGAGAGTCGGCCATGATAAAATGCCTGCGCGGAGTCGAAAAATATCGGTAGGCCACATCAATCGTAATGCCCTGCTCGCGCTCGGCGCGAAGGCCATCGGTAAGCAGCGCAAACGAAAGGGCGCCCTTCTTTCCTTCACGCTCGCTGGCTTTTCGAATTGATTCGATATGGTCGTCGTACAAGCTCTTTGAGTCGTGTAAGAGGCGACCAATCAACGTAGATTTTCCATCATCGACGCTTCCCGCCGTAGAGAAACGAAGGAGCGGCCGTTGCTCTGCGGGAAGAACCGCATTCTTCAGCGAGGAATCCTTCATCCTGGATGAACTCTTAGAATGCAACTCCTCTGTTGAAACAACCGCAAGCGCGGCGGAACCAGAAGAAAGTGTACGCGCAGCACTCATTAGAAGTACCCCTCGCGTTTCTTAAGTTCCATGGAACCATCGGTGTCATGATCGATAACCCGGCCTGCTCGCTCTGAGGTGCGAACCGTGAGCATTTCCTCAACAATTTCAGGCACGGTACGTGCGGTAGAGCGAATTGCGCCGGTGCAAGGCGTACAGCCTAAAGAGCGAAAGCGACACAACGCCCGCTCAGCTTTCTCGCCAGGAAGCAGCTTCGAAGAAGTCTGCAAGGGAATTACCTGATCGCCTCGAATCACCACCTCTCGCTCCATGGCGAAATAGAGCGGAACAATAGGAATCTGCTCCTTCGCGATGTAGCGCCACACGTCTATCTCTGTCCAATCTGAGAGAGGAAATACTCGAATTGATTCGCCGGGTGCGACTCGGCCATTATATTGGTTCCAAAGCTCTGGTCTTTGATTTCTAGGATCCCATTGACCAAATTTATCGCGGAAGGAAAACACCCGCTCCTTTGCACGCGACCGCTCCTCATCCCTCCGTGCTCCACCAATCGCTGCGTCATAACCACCGCGCCGTAAGGCCTTAAGTAGAGCCTCAGTTCTAAGCACACCGCAGCAACGCTGCGTGCCAAGGTCGTAGGGATTTGCTCCTTGAGCGACCGCTTCTTCGTTTTTATCAACAATCAGCTCTGCGCCAATTTCCTTAACGAACCAATCTCGAAAGGCATACACCTCTTCGAACTCGAAGGTGGTATCAACATGCAGGAGCTGGAAAGGGACTTTTCCCCGAAAGGCTTTTTGAGCGAGACGAATTAAAACGGAAGAGTCCTTGCCCACTGAATAGAGGAGTACTGGTTTCTCAAACTGGGCGACCACCTCACGCAGAATGTAGATACTCTGCGCCTCGAGCTCGTCTAAGTAACTAAGAGAATGGGCTGCTTGAGGGGACACGCCAGTCTAATGCTCCAGGATTGAACCGCTTTGCTAGTGACTCTGTTCTACTGCTCAAAACAGGCTTTGCACTTAGAGAAATACCTGAATTCACAAGATTTCTCAATCTGAACTCTTTCCTGGTGATATCAGGCTTTTAGCGTGCTAGTCGATAAGCATGTCGGTGGTTTTTTACATAATTTGCGGCCTAACCTTCCTTGCGGCCCTCCTTTTCTGGAGTCACCGGCGTGCTATGCGGAAGATTGCCGGCTGGGCCCATCGCAACAATTTTAGGGTTATTTCGGCGAGATGGACCTCGAAGTGGGCCTCTCCCTTTCAGCCAATCCCCTCACACTCCATTCAGCAGCGAGAGACCTATAGAATCAAAGTTCAAGATTCGAATGGTGCAATAAAAGAGGGCTGGCTCTCTTTGCTGTACGAGGATGATGACGTGGGGTTTAGCGCGGTTCATTTGAACCTCCCCGACGAGGAGACGATTTGGGACGAGACCAACGCGTAGGCGAGATGCAGCGTCCTTAAAACTACACGGCCTATGGGCGATATCCTATGTGGCCTCCCAATCAATCAAAGACTCAACTACGTTGCGGCTCTTCTCAACCGATTCCTCGGTAAACAGAGGATGCCAACCACTCACTTCAGCATTTGTTTGAAACTGCTGCCTCACGATCCTCACATCTGCATCGGAAGCATCCCCTACTCGCGCCGTTACGCGTGCGCATGCAACTTCTTCTTTCACCTGACACCAAACACCAGTAAATGGCACCGCGCAATCGCGAGCGAGGTCTTCGATAGCCTCTCGCTCTTCCTCCGTTCCATGCACCGCATCTACGATACAGGAGAAGCCTGCGCGAAGGGCCAGACGAGCCCTTTCTCGCACCGCACGATACACCTCTTTGGATTTGCCCGAGGCATAGGCATCGTGTGGCGCTTTCACATGCAAGGGCTGACCAATGAGATGCTTTCGGACGACATCCGAGCGAACAATGACTGCCCCTTGCGACTGCCCAAGCGCTTTTGCCAGGGTTGATTTTCCAGAGCCTGAGAAGCCCCCAATTGCAATCAGCCGAGGCTTGGATTCTTGAAGGAACTTACGGGCCAAGGCGAGGTGATTCTGCGCCGAAGCCTTTGCATGATCCTTCTGCTCTGTCGTTTCCACGACGCGGAATTCAAGACAACTCACGTTCGCCCTTACGATAGCTCGGTACGCGTCATAGAGGCGGCAAAGCGCGAGTCCTAAAAAATCATCTGTTTCCTCAAGGTAGATATTCCTCGCGAGTGAAGCCAAATCGCCTCTCCCTCGATAGTGCAAATCCATCAACATAAAGGCGATGTCTGCCCACACATCACAGCATGCAAGATCGTCATTAAACTCAATTCCATCGAAGGGAATTGGCTGTTGTTTATAGAGGCAGATATTTCTCAGATGGAGGTCTCCGTGCAGAAAACGCACGAAACTTCGTTGTCTGTCTGAGATTAGTTGCCAATTCACTTTTAGCTGCTCAGAAAAAAGAGCTTTGATTTGTGTAATTTGAACCGCCTCTCCTTGCAGGACCTCGGCGGTAGAGGTTATCTCCAGATTCTCGCCGAGAACCCGCTGCACGATTGATGGGCTCCATCGTTCGGGTGTCTTCTCAGCAGTCCTATGAAACTGAGCAATTTTTCGCACTGCTGCGGTAAGCAATTCCTCAGTGAGAGCCCCCTTCGCGAGCAACTCACTAAAAAGAGCGCCCTCAGGAAACTGCCTCATCTTGAGCGCGTATTCGACGACCTCTCCATCTCCTCCATAGAAGAGGAGACTCTTCTTTTGAGTTATGGGAATCACCGCCTCATAGAGCTCTTTCGCATAGCGCCGATTGAGAGAAAGCTCCCGTTCACAAAACAAGCGGCGTTTCTCGAGGGTGCTATAATCAAGAAACCCAAGATTGAGGGGCTTCTTTATCTTATAGGCATATTCGCCGGTCAGAAAAACGTCTGAGATATGAGTCTCAATATGCTGAATAGGTCCTGCGGGATGGGGATAGTTTTTTTCGCTTTCGAAGAAGGCTCGCAGTTCTGGCTTCATATTCAAACCATCCTTGCTTTTATCTCTTCCCAAGTCTGCATTCTCTGAAGAGGCTGCCGGCTTCCCAGACACTGAAGAAACACTTGCGCTGAATTACTCAACGAAAACTTCACCACAGAGGGCACGGAGGTACACAGAGGTGGGTATTTAAGAGTTTCCCTAGCGTTTCCGAGACCTTCGCTTCAATCCCCCCACTCTTTTACTTCGTTCTCCGGCGCGGCGCGAGTTTACTCTCGCGTTCTTGCGTGGTCTTCGCTTTCCGAGCTCTAGAATAGGCGACGCGAGAGGGGCCTTAAGCGGAAGAGACTGCTGAACAGCACCCTGCTGCATAGTCATTTGAGATTGAATCTTTCGCCGTGCAAGGAGTGGTTCAAGAATTTTCTGCATCTCTGCATGAACGAGATGCGGTGCTCGAGTTCCATCTACTTCTTTGAACCCATATTGTTTTGAGAGTTTATCAAACTCCCGCTGCAGCCGCCCTTGATAGCGTACAAAACATTGATGCATATCGCCTGAGCGCTCGATATCCATGCCTGATTCCCAATAATCAAGGAATCCATCTTTTGTAAAGCTTCGATCGGCGAGTTGAAGCGGAGGGACTTTGAGGTAAAAAATCAGATCTGGCACGAGCGCGATGCCATAGACGGATTGAATCCACTTGGGATCCGCTCCGCGCACCAAATCACGGGCCATCAGCGTGTATATATAGCGATCCGCCAACACTACAAATCCAGCTCGCAGGGATGGAATAATGATGTGCTCAAGCTGATCTGCAAAGTCGGTTGCATAGAAGAGGCTTAAGGTCCTAGGCCCAAGCGTATTGCCCTGCATTGCCTCTTCGAGCTCGGGCCCCACCAACGTCGAGCGCTTGAGCCCGACCTCGGTGCTCGGATAACCAAGTCTCCCAAGCCAATCTCTCAGCAGCTGACCTTGAGTCGAACGTCCCGAGCCATCCGCGCCCTCAATCACCACTAAGCAACCGGTGAGGTCGCTCGGGTCAATGTGAGGAATCCCTTTGCCATAAAAACTACGCTTTTTCATGCACACCTACCAATGGAGTGTGGCGCTTGAACGCATCAAGCTTAATGTTCTTTAAGAGAATCTGCCGCATAAGCTGTTGCTGCTCCTCTGGCGGCTTCGTTGCATCGATTACGATAAACTTAAATTCCTTCCGCATCTTTTGGTATTCATCGTAGATCAAACCTTGGAACTGCCGAAAACTCTCGAAGGGATCATCCGAGAGTCCAAGATCCATTCCCGCTTCGTGGTACTTGAGCTCAGGCCTCCCCGTAAGAATTCGATTCAGCGCTACTTCTAATGGCACATCGAACAGGAAGGTAATGTCGGGAACTCGCGCAAAGCTATAGAGAGTCCTAAGCCACTGACGGTCACAGCCTCGCACCGCATCTCGCGCGAAGGCAGTGAAGGAGAACCTGTCGGCCAAAACTAGGTACCCCCCCCGTAGGAGCGGCATAATCTGACGCTCGTAGCGGTCGGAGAAGTCGGTGGCGTGAATTAATGAAAAGGTAGTTGGGGTAAGAAGCTTTTTCTGTTTGCCCTTGCGCGTAGCCTTTTTCACAATACTGGAAGAATTCCACTCGGTGAAAAAGACCTTGTACCCTTCAAGCTCGAGCCAGCGCCTTAAGAGCGCTATCTGCGTGGATTTGCCTGAACCATCAAGGCCTTCAACGGCAATAAGCTTGCCGTCCAACTGTCCGCCAGAGTCTTCCCACATAAAAACCAAATCCAAAATTTCTGAACGCAGATAGTCTGCCACGCAGAACAACTGTTGGCACCGATCTCTAGCGTCGTCTTATGTTAAAATTTCATTAGGATCGCCTGGGGGCTAAGAGCCCCGTACTTCAGGAACAAGCAAAGGCTTTTTGAAGACATTCTCGAATAGATCCGCCTTGTTAGCTATCGCCCAGCGCTGCAAAAGCAAATCGCCCTGCCCCTCAAGAACGAGTTCTACGCGCTCTTTTTGCCAGAGCAGCGTCGCTTTGGAAACCTCTCCGCCACGCTCTCTCTCGAAGGCTTCCGCCAGCCTAAGAAATGCGGCGAGTTTGCGTACCGTTTCACGGTCTTTGCTCGAAAGCTCTTGGTACTCGTGGTGATCGTCGCTGGGAAGCGCTTTGCGATGATAACGCACGACGCAGCCCACCATTTCCCGCTCACGCTTCGAGAGTCCCACAAAGGGAGCAGAGCGAATAAGATATTGAGAGTGCTTATGATGCCCATTCACGCTTACGACGCAGCCAATATCATGCAGAAGACCCGCCACTTCGAGCAGCAGTCGCGCATCGACACCTAGCTCATGATACTTAGTGGACTGATCGAAAAGCTCAAGCGAATGCTTTGTTACCCTTTCCGCATGAGCCTCATCAAAATGATACTTTCGCCCCAAGGCTCGAGCGAAGGCGATGACCTGACTGCGCTGATAGGCAGCACGGCTTTCCGCTACTTGCGGGAGAAGATCCCAAAGGATTCCATCCTTTAGGCCAACGCCAGCCACCACCAGTTCCTTTGCATCCCAATGTTTCATTACTTCAAGTAAGACGACACCTGCCGGGACAATGACATCGGCTCTATCCGGCCGAAAGCCATAATGTTGCATGCGCTCTTCGACCGTCATGGGGACCAGCTTTTCCATGGTTTCGCCCAGCTTGGCGTAGCTGACACGGCAAAGCCCAGTCTTAGATTTTCCGTCCCCGGCAATATCTCCAAAAGCTTCAATGTTTCCACCGGTACCCACGAACAAGTCGACGCGCGTTTTTTCAAGCTCAAGGGTCAAACGACGATGGATGCTCTCGACATATTTTCTAATGAGTCGACCAAAAGTCTTGGGAGTATGCTTCTTCTCTCCAAGTAAATGCAGAAGCCTTACCGTTCCCATTTTTACACTGTCAGAGAACACCACTTCTTGATTCTTCGTAAGCGAAAGCTCGACGCTACCCCCGCCGATATCAACAAGCAGGGCTGTTTTTCCCTTGAGGTCTACCGCGTGAGAAACGGCGAGATGGACTAGCCGCGCCTCTTCTTCCCCAGGAATTACCTCTATATGAAGCCCTGTTTCTTCAATTACTCGATCAACGAAGAGCTGCCGATTTGCTGCCTCTCTCAGGGCACTCGTCCCTACCGCACGCGTTGCGGCTGCCTTATGTGCCCGAATGATCTCTTGGAAACGCTTGAGCGCTGCAATGGCACGCCTTGCAGTTTCATCGCTGATTATTCCACTGGAAAAGACATCCTGCCCGAGGCGCACTGGCTCACGAAAATTCTCGAGGCCTTCTATCTCTCCGTCCTTACTCACCGTACAAAGGGCAAGGCGCATGGCATTTGAGCCAATGTCTATAGCCGCAAGAATTGTCATAAAAAGCTCTCTTCCCCGTCAGGCTTTAGATTATGCTATTTGGGATCTTCTCGCATACTCAATTTTATTAATAAATTGCTCTCCATGCGCCTCTATCTCATTCGCCATGGCATCGCGGCACCTCTTGAAACCCCCAGAAGTAAGGATGCGGAAAGACCCCTCACGCCACTGGGCATTCGTAAAATGAGGCTTGCGGCCCGTGGCCTTGCGCATCTCATCCCACGCTCGGCGCTACTCTTCACAAGCCCGGCCACGCGAACAAGGCAAACTGCGAAGGTGATATTCGAAGAATGCTCACTTCGAAGGAAAGTCAAAATTTCAGAGGCACTTGCTGCCCATGCCACCCCAACTCAGATTTCGCGTACTCTTAGGTCGCTCAAGAATGTAACGCATGTGGTCATTGTGGGACATGAACCCAACTTGAGCCAACTCGCCAGCTCTTTGCTCCTTAATCCAGGGCAGCAGCTCCCCATTCAGTTCAAGAAAGGGGCTCTTTGTGTGATAGAAATCCCCACAAACCGGGAAAACCTGCCCGCAGGAAAGTTACTGCTCCACCTCTCCCCGCGCGTCCTTCGAAAATTAGGTCAGAGTTCTCCCTCCTAAACTTCTTAGTCAATTTCTAACTTGAATCACACGAACTTCTAGCTGGCCCCCCAGCCAGTCTTCCCTCATCTTAATTCCAAGACACTATGCCTTATCTGCTTCGAAGGAGTTCGCCACGTGCAGAGCATGTCCCAGAGATAACTGGTCGGCTAGGCTCGGCTGACATTCTCGCGGACGAAGCACTTCCCAACCGTGAGCATTTCGCCTCTATTCTCACGTTTTTGGACCCACGTGCAGAGAGAAGGTGGGCTCACCAAAGTTCCCCTGAAGAATTCTGGAGTTTGCTTTTCGCCCGGGGAGCCATTCACCATCCACTGTATTCTCAAGCACGATCGATTCTTTCCGCTCCTCCTGCGACAAGCCAGGCTTCTGAAAGACAAGGAAGCCAGATTGCTCTCACTGAAATTATCGTTTCACTATCAAAGTCGGCAAAGGGAAGAGAACTAGTTCTTGGTTTCTTTCAATCTCTTCCGTCCCTCGAATGTTATCGAATCTCAAACGTAGTAGCTCCTTTCGAAGCCCCTGCAGAGGGCGCGTATCCTCTTCAAGCTCCCCACCAGCTTTCTGACCGAGCCATTCAATCCTTTTCAGCTACGGCGTCCCTGCCCCTCTTAAGTAGATGGTGGAACAGGGTCCTAGAGTTATCGACTCTTGATAGGCAACCGTTTCGCCCGAAGCGCTTCCCACAACCGGCACCGAAGCTCGAACATGAAATGCGTCTTCTCTCCCTCAATGTCTGGGGTGTCCCCGCATTTTCTGGCTGGAAGTCTTGGCGTTTTCCTCGCATCGCACAAATGCTTCATGACAAACGCTACGACGGAGTGGCACTTCAAGAAATGTGGGACCCCTCTTCCCGGGTGATACTCGCAAAAAGTAGCATGCCTCATTTCGCTACTTGCGCGCGCTTTCCTGGCCTCGCCGCTCGCTCTGGTTTGGTGACCCTCTCTCGCCATCCCCTCACTGATATTCAAGAGCTCACGTTCACCCGAAGAGGGGGCGTGGAGTGCGCCGTAGCTAAGGGCGCACTTGCCACCCGCCTCAAGATGCCGAGTGGCAGAACCGTCCTTTTCGCCAATACTCATTTACAATCTCCCCCTGAAAGGGGAAGCGGCTTTCTTTGCTCTGAAGAACGCGCAGATGCGATTCGCGTAGAGCAAATACTTGAACTTGGAGAGTGGCTACGAACGCTGCGAAATCCCGGGGAAGCCATGATAGTAATGGGCGATTTTAATTGCCCAGAAGACTCGCCGCACTATCACCTTCTCCAAGAGCAGTTCGGTCTTGACCTGTTTCGTGAGCGGCTACCACTAGTGTCTCGCCTGGAATCACCTTCAGAATATGAAGGAAGAGTCGGACTTACCTTTGACCCAAAAACGAACCATTGGGCAAAGCGCACCCCATCAGCAAGGCTCGACTACTGCTTTGGGTCATTTCCTAGGCCCGATCTGATTGATCTCACCGCCCGGCGTACCTGCGTTAAGCCTCATGAAATTATCAGCGACCATTTTGGTATCGAACTTTCGATACGCTCATATCATGAAGGAGAGAAAGAATGTTAATCGGACTCGTAGCTGCCTCAACAGAGCCCGGAATCCCGCAAAGTGATAGAAACTCCCTTCACCCTGCTCCGCTTCCCTCGCTGCCGTCACTCACACCCAAGTGGTGGAGCGACAACGCCCTTGTTCTTACCGCCTCGGTTGGAATGGGGCACCACCGCGCAGCTGAGGCCATTTCTCACGAACTTTCTCAGGGCGCCCCGAATCCTGTCGAAATAATCGACGTGGTTCAGTACATGCGACCTCTGGCTCGCAAGGTCTACAGGGATGGTTATCTCAAGCTCACAAACATGGCGCCGAGCTTGATTGGAAAATTGTACGATTTATCCGACTCACCTCGCTCTCTTGAAGGCACCGCACAAAAGCTAGACAGTGCTCTTTGTCGTCGTCTTGAGCGGCACCTTCTCCGCCGCCAGCCCGAGATAATTATCTCGACTCATTTCCTCACTACCCGAGTAGTGAGCGCGCTCAAAGAGAAAGGGAAACTGAAATGCGCACTCGTTCAAGTTATCACCGATTTTGATGCGCATGCCCTATGGTATGCCCCTGAGGTCGATCATTACTGTGTCGCGGCTACGCCTGCCCGAGATAGACTTTTAAGTTTTGGTGTTCGCTCCGATAAGATTTCCCTAACAGGCATTCCACTTCGTCAGGCTTTCCAAAGCCTTCCGTCACGAAAAGATGCCAAAGCTTCCCTGGGAAGGAATGACGCTGAACCCCTCGTTCTTCTCACCCTAGGGGGATTAGGAGCGGCTCCTTACCCAGAGCTTGTACGTGGGCTTGCTCAGGCGCAGCGTCACTTTCATACCATCGTAGTCTGCGGGAAGAATGAACAGGCAAAGGCAGATGTCGAGAAGCTCGTGGCCTCATTCCCCGATTCTTCGAGGGAACGATTTACCGTCGTTGGATTTACAGACCAGATGCCTCTTTTTATGGCTGCCTCCGATATTCTCGTCGGAAAGCCAGGGGGATTAACTTCCTCTGAGGCTCTTTCTGCTGGACTTGCTCTTGTTTTAATCAACCCCATTCCTGGTCAAGAAGAGAGAAATGCCGATTTTCTTCTAGAGAACGGCTCCTCTGTTCGCTGCCGGTACCCCGAACAGCTTGGGACTAAGGTGGACCTCTTGCTCGAAGACCCGCACGGTCTTGCCCAGAGACAAGCGGCAGCAAGGGCCAATGGAAAGCCAGGCGCAAGCGAGGCGGTTGCACACGCGGCCACTGAAACAGCCCTTCGCAAGCTCGTCCTTCGGCATACGAACGGCTTTCTTGCAACTGAGCATGCCCTTGCTCGGCTGCGCCTACCTCGGTCAAAACCTGGCACTGCGGTCTTTGACCTCGACAACACCATTCTTCAAGGAGATATCGGTGAGTCTGTATTTGAATACCTGGCTGCTCGTGAAGCCCTTCCCCGTCTACCAATTCGCATAAGAGCAGTGAGTGACGCAATTTATAGTGAAGATTTCACTATCCCAGTCGAGGATGAAAATCTCTCGGCCGTGTATCGCCGCGCGCTAAAAATGGCAGCAAGTTCGGCAAATCCTGACCGTACTACTGCTGCGGTATATGCGTGGATGAATCAATCGATGGCCGGGCTCACGACAAGACAAATTGAAGCTGCCACTCAGGCAGTATGGGCCAAGAATGCAATCTCGCTTCGCCCTTCAGCTCTCAATTTAATTGTATCCCTCATCCAAATTGGCCATCAAGTCGCGGTGGTGTCGGCCTCAAATCAAGCCTGCGTATCATGGATTGTTTCGAACGTAATCAATCCTGCCCTAGAAAGGTACGGCATTGCCAACGCGATAGACCTAAAAAACGTATGGGGAATCAGCAATGTGCTTGCCAATGGAGAAGGACTGCGCAACGCAGTGTTAACTCGCACTTCACTCGATGAGCAGATCTCGCCTGACCTAGAGAGCCCCGTCTCCACTTTCCAAGGCAAGGCGGAAGTAATTGCTGCGGCTGGATACGGAACCCCAGTTCTTGTCGCGGGCGACAGCCCTAATGATTTTGGAATGGCGGCAACGTCATCCCTCATTGCGTGGGTGCCACGCGGAGGTGCCCCGCAGCACTCGTTTCGGTTTATGCGCTTTCTTGAAGGTAACTCAGGGAAGGGATTCTGTCTGATTTAGTGGCACGTCTCTTTAGGAATCTTTTCCGTAACAAATTCTCGCCACCTCAGAAGGTAGCGGTAGTGGGAATTAGCTGGAACATTGACTCCGATTGGAGCGGCACACTTTCAGGCGATATTTCTCTTGAAGCACACCGCTGGTACGACATTCAAATGGAAATGGTTGAGGGGGTGGCTACAATCCTAGGCTCGGCTTGATTAGAAAGCCCCGCTACAACTTTCTCAAATCGTGAAACTAAACTACCAGTGCTGTTCTCAGAATTTTTTAAGACTCTGAATTCAACGATCCTGGAGCGTTCCTGGAGAAGCGTTGAGATTTCGGTTGGCACAATGACTTTTGCAAGCTGCAAGCGAAGTATTGGTTCAGTTCCCAAGGGCACAGTTGCGATTCTCTCCAAGAAGACTAACCGTCTTATCTCACGGGATCCCTTCGAGTCCGTGAGATTACCGCTCAAAAATCGGCCATCTCGTCTCCGCGCCTAAAGCGCTGCGCCGCAGTCTTTGGCGCAGGCGGGCCGGGCCGATTTTCAACATCGCTCCCGATGGTCGCGATTTGCTAACGCCATCCAAGCTAAGGACCTACAGACCAGTATTGGTCAACCTCACCTTACGAACCAAACTCTCGTTCCTCTCGAAGACCCCAGATCCGACTCAACCTACCGAAATTACAGCAACTACGAGACCTCCCGGCCTTATTACGGCACTCGGCGCGCAATGTGCCAATAACACATTCGGGCGCCAACGCTCAAACTTTTTGAATTTACAGAGGAGTAAATATGACCGGCGAAGCAAAACATGGTGGACTACGGGCTGATATTCTCACGCATACTGACATGCCAAGAGCATGCCTAGCACAGGTGAGAATGGCTGACCTTAATTTTTCTAACGCCCCCACAGTTCAAGGAATAGGTTTTCGATTCGTCATTCCAGTGCCCGACCTGGGATCTGAGAATCAGAGTCACACCGTAAAAGACTGGAAGGGCATCCCGCAAACTGTAGTCGGATACAAGTTTCAAAATGCCACAGATGGCTCGGATCAAGCCGTGGAAGGCAATGGTCAAGGTATCATTATTGTGGGTATTGATGCTGAGAAACAGGACGGGCCAGCAGTTGCTAAAAATATTCTGGCTAAGGTTCAAGAGCTCGGTGGGGTGGAATCCCTAAACACCGCGAAACTAACTGCCCTGTTGGGCTATATACACGACACTCTCGGGATCAAAGATACATATAACTCCACCGACAACACGGCCAAGGCAATGAGGCCACAAGCAGGCTTGGTTGGTGAAGGTGAACGGCCTTTTGGGTATTTCGAGAAAGCTGAAAAACCTGGGCCCTTTGCGGTGTATGTTTCAGGAGCAGCGGAGGTTCTCGATGGACCACATGCGGGTAGTGCAAAGTACAATAGTGGCTTCATGGCAGTCCGCATCCCAGGAAAGAAAGAAGGGGATGAGCCAAAATATAGATCTGTAGCACCAGAAGCCATCGGTTATTGTTACCAGTTAGCGGACGGCACGAAGCTAACCGATCCTTTGAAGCAGCTACCACGTATTGAGGTATAGAGAGCGTCCTCGAAGACTTAATATTGGCGCGTCCCAAGTCACGCAGAATAGCTATACTCAACCGAGCCACGCGATGGCATCGATTTTCGAGAGTTGAAACCTATTCGAGACCTTGGGGCGCACCAACGCCAAGGCAACATAAACCTTCAACCCAGGTGCTTGCGGGTTTCGTTCGTTGCTCCATGGGGTTATTTGATTTGGTTAGACGTCAGCCTTCCGAGCCTGAACAATTACGCCTTTGAAGCAGCCCGCGTCAGCGCACTCTGGAGCGATAGCTTTCTTAAGCGCTTCACCGAAACCAGCGTCTCTCTCGTGACCCCATTTCGCGCGAGGTAACGCGCCGAAAGGGGTTTGCGTAGATCTCGCGGAGCTCTGGTGAGCTCCACTCCATGCAGGGCTAGAAATTCGAACGTGTGGAAATGTCGACTGGCAAGTTCCGCATGCAGCTCTGCGGGGAATTCAATGTCCACGAGCGCAAAGTCGGACGGGACCTGGAGAGTCGGCGGCTTGCAGTCTACGCCTCGTGGCTGGCCGGCACCGACGATAAAATCAATCTCGGCTTGCACTCTGATTCCTTTTCCTGATTTTGAATGCAGCCTACCGTGAAGGCGATGCCTTAGCTTTTCAAGAGATCCCTCATTCGCATGATCAAGAAGCTCACAGTACGTTGATGCATCTATCTGAATACTTAACTCTGGTCGACTTCGATCTGCGCCGCTTCTTGCTCCCTTAAGTTCAAGGGTATGAACTACCGAGATACCTTCTTTCTTTCGGCGCAGTCTTCCTGACTTAAATTTAGTTTGCTCAATCTTCTGGTAGATATCGTGTGCGCCATACTTCGCGGCGAGCATGAGCGCGTATCGTTTGACAAACTCGACGGCCCGGTTTGGGAAATAATGCTGCGTGAGATGTGATACGGGAAGAGACTTGAGGGAAACCGAAGCGCCAAGCGCCTCACGCGTAATAAAGAAGGTAGTTTCTCTCTCTATAGAAAAGCTGGCCCTGAACTCAAGGGGCACTTCATTTCGAGAAGGTACCGCACGAGCGGGCGGCTCGCGCTGCGAAGCGCCGCCTAGTGCTTTACCTTTGGCACGATATGACTTGAGCGTTGCTTTCAAAGACATTCCCAAAACCTGCTCTACCGTCCGGACCCAAAGGTCCTCCTAGGAGCGTGTCGCGTAGAAACATAAATCTTCAGTTTGGACACAATCCGTAGGTAGGCTGCCCCGTTGCCACTACAACATGCAGTGGCGGAAATTTTCTGCGGGACATACTCCGAAAAGAACACGTGGGTTGGATGAGAGCTAAGTTAAAGGGTATTCGGAAAAGGTTGGTGCCCTGAGACCTGCATGACGCCACTTCCCCACGCCCGCTCCGAGAAAATCGCCATATTCAAGGGTAATTTCAAGTGGTTAGGCAGCGCGGCGACTTGAGCCCCCCCTACTAGGGAACCTCTAAAAAATCCACCTCTGTGTACCTCCGAGCCCTTTGTGGTGAAATTTTCATGAAGAAATTCACCACAAAGGGCTCGAAGGTACACAGAGGTGCAGGGAAAACTAGGGAAAATGGCGTTTCTTCACACTATAAGAGTGGGCGTCCAAAAGATTTTACCAGACCAAAGAAAGTCCGAGCGGATAAGCGATAAAGCCAGGATTTCGCATATCCTCCTTGTTGTAGCGAAGCGGCTTTCGGTCGATGAGATCAACCACCACACAACCAGCTTCCGTTGCAAGAATATCAGACGCCGCGACGTCCCACTCCATGGTTGGCCCAAAGCGCGGGTACACATCTACACTTCCCTCGGCAAGCTTGCACATCTTAATCGCTGAGCCGCTGCGCAGAATTTCAGAAATTCCATTCGCGCTACAGAACTCTTTTATCTTTTCAGAGGAGTGAAATCGGCTATCGGCACAGATAAGTGAGGCTCGTGATTTGGCGTAGCGAATGGGAGTTGTTCCTGAGCTATCCCGGCGGAAAGCCCCCTCGCCCTTTGCGGCATAATACACAGACCCAAGCGCAGGCGACGCAACTGCGCCGAGTACAGGGATACCATTCTCGATGAGGGCCACATTCACCGTAAACTCATCATCCCGCTCAAGAAAGTCCTTCGTTCCATCAAGGGGATCCACGAGCCAAAAGCGCTCAAAGGTCCGGCGCTTCTCGTAGGGCACAAGTGCCTCCTCGCTTACCACTGGATCACCAGAAAGTGCCTCTAGCCCCTTAACAAGTATCCGGCTTGCTTCGATATCTGCCTTGGTGACAGGAGAATTATCTCCCTTCAGTTGGGCTCCGAAATCGTTGCTATGATACACTTCAAGAATCGCTGCAGAAGCGAGGTCGCAGAGGGCAAGAACCCCCGGAATTAGGGAGTGCGGCATAAATCTACTTCTCCTGGGCGAGGAACTCAGACGGCTCCCACCATACAATATTAGGCACGTGGGTCTCTGGAATTGCGAGCGTCGCATCCTCTACCGGCACATAGGCTTCTTTCGTAATTGAATTCTTCGCCTGAATTTTGGCTACGGAAGAAACGGAAACTCCCTCTGGGGTACTAATCTCGTAGACATACGTAGCGGGTACCACCTCGACGGTCTCCTGCTTCTTAATTCTGCGCTTAGAGGTCAAGGTATCACCAACGACCAAGTGTGCGACCCCATCTTTACCTGAAACTGCCACTATTTTTTGCCTATCGGCTCTCACCGGCGCTTTAAGATCGTTAAGTCCTCTGCGGGTAAGCGTCACACGAACTCCCGCGCGCGGTGGATTCAAAGACAGAGAAAGCGCCTCGAGAAAGAGACCACTACGCGAAGCAACTCTTATCCCAAGCTCCGTCCTCTTATTCGCTGTGGCAATCCGGTAGCGCGCATCAGTGGGGCGAAGTTCGCCGCGCAAATAATTGTGGCGCTCCTGGATGATCTGAAGCAGAGAGCGAATTGATTCATCCCACTCTGCATTAGTTAAGATACGAATCCCTCTATCTCCGGCCTCCCATTTAAGCGCGCTGGCATGCATGTCCGGTTTAATGCGCGAAACTTCCGAGGCCACAAGCTCCTGAAGCGCCGCTTCAGAAAGTACTCCCTGCATAGAATCCCAAAGGTAGTGATCTTTCTTCTCTCGAAGCCCGGGATTACTAAGGACCACGCGAAAGAGATCGTTAGGCGCAAGATCTATGGACTTCGTGTTCTTCCAATAATAGGCAACTGAGTTCCATATAATTGGGGCAAAGCGTCCCGTCTCTGGATTGAGGTAAAGCTTCCAGTTGTGGGTCTCGTCAATATGAACTGAGCTCACCATCTCGAGAATCGCCATGTAGCGGACAAGGGAGTCAACCTCCATCACTTCGGGGAGATTGTAGTAAAACTCATAAGGGTTGCGGAGGCGCTGTACGACGTTTATGAGCTTCGTGATCTCATCGCCCGAGGTATCACCCGGGAAGGGTGAATCGATCTCCCATCCTTCTTTTTCCGAGAACAATCTCTCTCGAGGAACACCGCTATAAATTTGAGCGGTCGAAATATCTCCGTTAAAAAGCTTTCCCGATGGCAAATTGCGGCGCTTAAGAAACTGGGGGCCCACGGGCTCGGTAAGAAGCCTAACCCCATTAAGCTTGCCATTTAATCTAAAATGGATGAACTCAGAATCCGGGGTGAGAACATTGCCAAGGCGACGAGCCATCTCGTTGCCAAGCCAATTCTCGAACTGAGTATCAGCACGCGGCATCATGAGAGTAATATTCGACATACCGTCGAAGGCGCCGCCCGTAATCTTTACGCCCCAGGACTTCCACGGCATACCCCAGTGGTTCACGGAGATCCCCGAATAGCGAACCTCAGCCGGGTAGGTCTTTTCGCCAAAGGAGATCAGGGCCCCAGGCTGACGGGTGTTCCCACTCTCGGGAAGTTTCGCATTAAGAGCGCTCCGAATAGCACTATCCACCTCGAGGCTGATAACCGGCAGCTGAGTATTGGGATAAGGATCTGGCTCGGCCATCAGATGAAGCATGGCGATGCGAGACACCATCTTAAGCCCGTACCACACGCGTTCGGGATAATTATAACCGCGCTGAGCACGCTCTCTTGGCATCTTGGAAAGCTGGTCAGTTCCGTAGACTGCTGCCGCGAGCACGCAGGCGATGAAACCAACCGCAACTACGCGACGAGGTGTTGCAATCGCGCGAACCCAGGCCCCCTTGCGCCTTACTGACACGCGAGAATCCGCGCCTGCGTTCGAGGAAGTATCGGGGCGAGGGAGAGGGCGACTCGAAGAGGTACCGAAAGAACTGTTTTCCTTAGGTGCAAGATTTCCAGCCATAACTTCCCCTTTCCTTCGTGGTCTCTGTGTTCTTCGTGGTTCTTCTAAAAAATCAACGAACGCAGAAAGCGCGAAGCTAGACTATGTCAGAAACTTACTAGCCATTCGCCACTTGCTTGGCCGCGCGGCTGCTCGCTAAACGGGTTCTAATTTCCGTCACCAAATCCTCTTGCCCACGACGTTTCGCAAGCTCTTCTGGCGGCAATTTCGCTCGGAACTCCTGTTTCAAGCGCGCATTCTCTTTATCAAACTCGGCAATTTGTTCAGGGCTAAAGCCGGTTGAATCCTTGGCAGCGTGGAGTTCGTATCCTAGCTTGCTAAGAGTGGAACCCGCGACTCTCTCAAACATCGCAAGCTCCTCTGAGGACATCTCATTAAGGAACTTATTCCTATTATTAGTCATGATGGGCTTCACAACGTTTGCCCACATGGAACCGGCCTGCGCGATATTCTGCGCCTCCTCCGACTTGTGATACTGAAGAACTTCAGGAGTAAAGCGAGCGCCAATCTTTTCGCAAATCTGGCGCATAATAAGCTCTGGGTTATCGAGCAGCTCCTCATAACGCACTTGCAGAGTTCTCTCCGGTGCGTATTTTGCGGTGTAAGAAAGACAAAGTTCCTGGTCGCTACCCCACTGGCGCGCGAGGTGAAACATGTGCTTTTCACCAACTATTGCCTTCTTAAAGGAAAGCGCGACATCCCGTCCATCGCGATAGAGATGCAGATAAAATGGCTTCATGCCCTCGGCTTCGATCTGAGGTATGTAGGCAAGGTTTGCCATGCTCTTGCAGCACCAGATGGATTTCCCGTGAACCTCGGCAGCTGTTTCATGAATGGCTCGGTAGACGCTAATAAGAGAAGGTCGCCCCGCTCGCGCTGCAATCTTTCCCCGGTCAAGGGCGATGTTCTCCCAGCTCGCTGGATTCAGCTCCACGAACCGGCACACATCCTCAACCAAACTATCGAAGCGCGACTTCTCCGAGAGATCTCCATAGAGCGGAAGAAGCGGCATAAAAGTTTGGAGAATATGCGGGGGATGAAGCGCTACCACATCTGGCAGCTGATTGAGCATGAGACGGAAAAGATTTGAACCAGAGCGCTGCGTCCCTATAACGAGGAGACCTTTCTTTTCCAACATGGAGTTCCTTTTTGGTGAATGCCACAAAATCTTAGGCGACGCTCAAGCACGAGCGCTAGGGATTTAGCGCGGCATGAAATTAATCGCACGCTCTGCCCCTTTCTGCCGGCCCATCGTGCGGGTGCCCCCTATACCGGCCCCGCTCTGTGCCCAAACAAGCCTGGGGGAGTTTCTCACGAGGAGCGGAGCTTGGTCAAAAGACGTATCGTTTAGAGCCTAGGCCGGATAAGCTAATAATACTGATATCTTAGGGCACTCAGAGGAAAAGAAATCCGACAAGACCGGCAACGGGAACTACGTAAATCGAATCCAGCTTGTATTTTAGAGTCGCCACAAGCGCTCCCACCAAAATGAGAGCACTCACCACAGAAGGATCGCAGGCCCTCGCAAGAACATAGGCCGCATTAATTATAAGCCCTACCACGCAAGGACGTATGCCTAGGTACGCCGCTTTCACCCAAGGAGAGTTTGCTACTCGCTGGTGTAAATTACTGCAAAGCGTAATGAGCAGCGCTGGTGGAAGAAATATTCCTATGGTCGCAATCAACGCTCCCCAAAAGGAAGCAACATAGAACCCAATGAAGGTAGCGCTTATCATTACTGGCCCCGGAGTGATTTGCCCAAGCGCAATGGCATCGGCGAACTCCTTGGTTTGCAACCAGTGATGTTGATGAACCACAACCTCTTTCATCATGGGAATAAACACGTAGCCGCCCCCAAACATCAGGAGGCTCATCCCGCTAAAGCTTAGCCAAAGCTCACGAAGCATGTTAGGCGGCGCAAGGAACTTGAGAGCAAGCGTGGCGAGAGTTAAAGATGAGGCAAGTAACAAGACCGGAACAATCGAATGCGCAGCCTGGCCAGGGGCCTCATCACCCTTAACACTCGCTTTCATTTCCTTGCGAAAGGCAAGGACTCCCAAAGCGCCCGAGGCAACAATACAAAGCAACGCGGTTAGAAATCCGCCTAGGAGCGAGAAAACTAAAGCAACCGATACAAAAACGATCCACTGGAGAGGCTTTTTGATGCTCTGCTTTCCTAGCCTCCACGCGACGCCTATCACGATGGCAACTACGGCCGGCAAGAATCCTTTAAAAATGCTCTCTACCGCGGGAACTTCTCCAAAGCGCTGGTACAGCAAAGTAAAACCAATCAGAAGAAAGAATGAAGGAAGTATTACGCCTACAATTGAGACTAGTGCCCCAGAAAGTCCGCGCAAGGAATAACCAAGATAGGCGACGACATTAACAGCTACCGGCCCAGGAAGGGTGGAAGCAAGAGCCACGGCATCCAAAACAGTCTGATGCTGTACGACTTTCTGCCGCTCAGAGAGTTCCCGCTCAATCATCGCAACAATCGCCAAATATCCACCGAAGGCGACGGACCCAATCTTAAGAAATGTTTTAAAGAGGAAAAGAAGGCTGGGCGCACGAGCCGCATCACGAAGAATAGACTTGGGGTTAGAGTCTTCAGGCAAAGATTCGTGATTTACCGACACAGCGCTCACTCATTAGAAAAGGTTCTTGTAGTATCGTCGCTCTCCGTTCTTCTTAGAGCGGCCCCCGCGTAAACAGATATGGAGCGGCTTCCGCGTATGTAGACGACGAGAGCGTGACTATGGTAACCCAAGAGACCACCTGCGTCAGCCTTACTTTGAAGGTCTATGTGAGTTTGAGAGGCTCAGTGGGCTGAGAGGCTCAGTGGCCTGAGAGGCTCAGTGGGATTGAAGGACTCAAGGCCGTTGAAATCTTATCAGGCTCGAGGGGTAGTGGCACTAAAGGCAGTGTGGCACGAGAGGAGGAGTGTGGCACGAGAGGAGGAGCCTATGGCGAATGCGCAGCAGCTCTGCCAGTATGCCTTCACTTCATATAACGTCGGGACGATCTAGGCGCGCATGGTGACAACTACCACAACCTCAGAAAAGCTTCCCCTTCGGGAAAAGATTGCTTATGGAATTGGAGACGTATCCAATGGGCTTGCTGTTTCCTCGGTCGCCTTTTGGCTGCTGTATTACCTTACCGATGTCGCGGGGCTTCCTGGAACCCTAGCCGGCATCGCCCTCATGGTTGGGCGAGCCTGGGACGCTCTAATCGATCCCTTCATTGGGTGGATGAGCGACAAGACGGAGTCGCGGTGGGGGAAACGACGCCCTTTCCTTCTCTTTGGAGCACTAACCTATAGCGCAACTTTCTTCTCTCTTTGGGTCATGCCGGAGTTCGAATCCGAGCAGTCCAGATTCCTTTATATCACCATCGCCTTTATTGCGTTTAACACAGCACTGGCCTTTGTCTTTATTCCCTACACTTCGCTCACCGCTGCAATGACAAACGACTACCATGAGCGCACGGCCCTCACTGGTTATCGCATGACCTTTAGCCAGCTCTCGTACTTGATTGGCGGTGCCCTTCCTCCCCTTCTTGTAGGTCTTATTATTTCAGAACCTGGCCGAGCGTTCTTTGATACTTTGGGAGTACAGTCACTCTTTGGAGCTTGGGCAGGAACTCCGCGGCAGGCCTACTTCATAATCGCGCTAGGACTTAGCCTTCTCATGTCTGTCTCTCTGCTGATCTGCTTCGCCGGAACAAGAGAGCGGGTTGCGGGCGCAGACTCCGCCCATGTAAGCGCAAATCCGTTCTCCTACGTCCCCGATCTTGCGCGGCTCTGTAAGACCAACGTAGCGTTTCGCTCGTCGCTCATGATTAAGCTTCTCTCTACCTGCGCGACAACGCTCATTGGGGTTAACATCCCCTACTATCTCAGTTACGTAATTGGTATGCCCGGCCAAAAGACTATTGTACTTGCATGCCTTTTTGCTGCTGCAATCGTGACAACCCCCCTCTGGGTTATTCGAGCTCGCAATCATGGAAAGGCTAAGACCTACCGACTTGCGATGTACGGGTATATTGCGGTTCTTGCTGCGCTGGTATTCCTTCCGGCTCACGCCACACCGTGGATCTATCCCGTAGCGATATGTGCAGGAATTTTCCACTCAGCAGCCCTCATGATTCCATGGAGCATTATCCCAGACGTCGTTGAATACGATGAGCTACTCGTCGGATCTCGCCGCGAAGGCCTCCTCTATGGCGGTTCCGCATTCGCTTATAAATTTGCCTCTGCGTTCGCAATCTTCCTGGTCGGGGCTATTCTTGACTTAGTCGGGTATATACCCAACCAGGTGCAAACCTCCGAGGCAGTGCTCGGAATCAAACTGACCATCGCCCTTGCTCCCGCAATTCTTCTTGCCTTAAGCATCTGGGCTTCCCTCAAATATCCGTTGACGCCCGAGAAACATCGCGAGATTCTGCTTGAGCTTGCGAAGCGGCGAGAGGCGAGCGCTTCCTAGGGAAAAGCGCGCGCTTGTGCTGCATTGCATTTCGTTACCATGATGCGGCTATTACAGAGGCTACTTATGAGAAACATCCCTTTCCTCATCGCGCTCGCAGCTACGGCGTATATCTCAATTGCTCCGCAAACTGTATTTGCTGCGCCTGGTGCGGAAGCACCTGGCACGACGGCCGTCTCGAACTCTGGCCAACTCAAACACGCGCCCTCTCCCCTTCCTGCGCCAACCGATGCCCCACCGACCGTGCGCCCAGAATATGATCATGGTCCACGCGCGGGTTTCATGCGTGGGACTAAGGACATTCAAAGTGAGCTCCTCCTCGGGCCGGGCTCGGGAATTCGGCTCTACTTTGTTGATGCACAGTGGATTGACCTCCCTCTGAAGGAGACCTCTCTGAAGGTTTCCCTAAAACCGAAGGGCGTTGCCGGAGAGGGTTCCCCGCTCCCCTGCGTTCTTAGCCCCGACAGCTATTCGTGCGCGCTACCCAAAGGCGTGGTATTTGCGATAGGTGATTCGCTAGAAGTGAAACTAACGAAAGCCGGCGATTCGCCTCAAGAATATACCTTTCGCTACTCGTTCCCCTTTCAGTCCTCTGAGCATTAGTCAGCTGGTCGCTTAGATGTGATTGCCGTTGACGACGATTCATAAGCTGGACTTTGAGCAACGCTATTCACAGCGGTCGTAGTCCGCGAAAGCCATCGAAACTTGCTTACGCAGTGAAAAGCTTTTTCCACTGCTTGTCTTTCCGTCAAGAATCACAGAGAAGCTCTGAACACCAAGTGAGGGAGAGAGATACGAAGCAGAAGATGAGAATTTTTTCTGCTCTCCATCAGCTTTAAGAAACAGCGCGACGACTCGCCCAGTAGAATCCCTAGAGATAGGATTTCCGAAAAGTGGCGCGAGAGGTCTTGAAAGTACGGACCGGCTGGAGGGAGACACGCGCATACGAAAGCGCACTCTACGAATAGTAATTTCCTCGGGCCTAGGATTTCTCACTGAAATCCCAACGAAGGTATCGTGAAAAGGTTCGTCGGTCTCAGTAGGAGGCTCGCCGCAGAGTCCTCGCGTGAGATCTACATTTATGTCAGAGGAGCCCCCCTCACTTATCGTCCCGCGATCGAAGGTATCAATCGATACAATCCGAAGCGACTCTGCGCGCACGGCCAGCGGAGCTCCTAACACACAGAGACAAACGAGCTTACTCAGCCATGAGGAAACACTATTCCACGCCACAGGAGTGAATATCGGAAAGAACTGCCCCCAGCTTCCGATTGCAGCGCTACTTCGGCGGGCAGAAGAACAGGCTTTTCATTAACAATCTCAACAAGATAGAAGACCTGAAGCACACAGACCTCAGATGCAGAATAACATTAGGGTCACTGTCCTTAGGTTTTTGTTCTTTTTGAGAGGTTGTTCCATGCGAGGCTCTATCCTTTCCTCCATCCTTGTAGCTGCGGCTCTTCTTCTCTCCACTTCCCACGTACATGCGCAAAGCGGCGCTATTCATGGCATGAGCCTCTCGGGGCTTTCACAAGGCGGCTGTCAAAACCTTACAGGATTCGTTCCGCCACGCTACCCAGGACTTCCCGGCCGAATCCCCTGTGAAGAATTCGTGCAAGGAAAGGTAGCGACCCAGGGCCAGCGAGCTACTGCTCTTTCAGTTCCGGGAGATACCACCGCAAATCTTCCTAGCAGCGCATTTACCGATGCTTTCAATAATTCTTTCACTCAGGAGACTTACAACTATCGAGTGGCGTACGGTTTGGAAAACGACAACTATTCTGAGTTCGTTCAAGACAGCGCACTTCGCACTCGTAGCTATAACTTCTCTGCCTTCGGACTTGTCAACGCGCTTAACGCAAACCCCGCATTACTAAGAGCCCTTGCGCAGCAGCAAGTTGTTGATGGCAGCTCCATTGGATTTCAAATTGAAGGGGGCAACCTCTACGTCGAGGTCCTCAAAAACTCCCTAAGAAGTATTGAAATAACCCCCGTCGATCCCGACAGCTTCAACTCTTTAAATAATCCCAGCAAGAACCCGTACTCCATTGCCTGGGTAAACCCAAACCCTTCCTGGACTCCGCATGCATCGATTCCAAGCGGCATTACGTTCCGAAGTGAGTTCGATCAGAACTTGCAACGCTGGAGATACTTCATTGATGTTGATGGTTCCACGTTACAGACCATCGGGAAGTACATTGTGTATTTCACGCTCAGCGAGACTACGGGCCGCCTTGTGCAATATCAGTCTCAGGTAGAGGGACTCATTAGCCGCACCATTGCGCGAAGCCTTAGCGCAACCATCACCATCGGATATGGCATAGACCAGTGTGTGGCCGAGAGCATCATTGACGTCCCGGATCTGGAGCCGCTCCTCAAAGTCTACGGCGAGACGCTGAATCGCGTTGCAACAGATATGAAGAAGGCAAAGCGCCTTCTCCGCGGCGAAGTAAAAGGTAGCGAAGGCCGACGTCTCTATAGTCGGCAGTTGCGCCGAATTGAAAAGGCGAAAGAGAACCTAGCGGCCGCTCGTGCTGCCGACGTTCAAGCGCATTCTATTGGGATTGCTGGACTTGATCAGGGAACTCAAACAAAACTAATTTTGGATCTTGCCGCTACTGCTCGATCGACTATCGCTCCCGGAAGAAATGGTAGTCCTTGGAGTATACGGAGACTTCTCAAAGCTATGAAGCAACTCCTTCTTCCTCGAGCCCCGCAAGCGCTAAGCGCGAAGGAGAAAAAGAGCGCGAAGAGGACCGCAAAGGCCTTCAAGGGCTTAATAAAGGCCGGAGATAAAGAATTGAGTGTATATCTAACTAAGCTCAAAAAGATGTCCGACAAGATCGATCTCATCAGAGAGAATACCTCTCAGTGCGGGGCAATTCCTCTCTAGACAAAAGTTTAAGAAGGAAGCCGGTGCCGATAGCAGCAGCTTCAAAGCGCCCCTCGAAAGTGGGCACGATCCTCGCATTCGGCATGGGGCTGAACTATCGAGGTTTTTCAGGGCTATCTCAAAGGCCACTAACTAACTGAGGCTAGTGGTGAGATGAAGAAGTTAGAGGAGGCTTTGCCTCAGCCTCGACTTCACGACCTGAGTGCCTGAAAGGATTATCTAGAAATATTCCCCCCATCATGACGGCCAGCAGAATGATAGGAAAGGCCGCATAGAGCCACGTGGTGAGCTTTTCATACTTAAGATGCATGAAGAAAAGAGCCACAAGCATGGCCTTTACCGAGGCTATGACCATGGCAACCACCAGGTTCCACGAGCCAAAATCAAAGCGGGTTATTCCCACCGTGAGAACGGTCAAAACCAGCAGGGCGATAAAAATGTAGAGATACGTGGAGTAAGGTGATGCATGCCCGAGCTCGTCCGAATGGTCCTCGGTAAGCATCTTCTCAAAATTGTGATGTCCAGAATGTCCCATGTGCCACCAAATTTAATTCAAATTCCTAGAACTGCTATCCTGCACTACACGAGCGCTCGTAGCATGAACCTGGTCGCCTCTTACCCGACAAGATAAAGTAGCGGGAAAAGATAAATCCAAATCAGGTCAACCAAGTGCCAATACAGGGCGCCCATTTCAACCGGAACATAATACTTCTCGGAGAATCTTCCCTTCCGAGCTTTCATGTAGACCCAGAAGAGCAGCGACATTCCGATTATGACATGCAAGGCATGCAAGCCAGTCATGCAGTAATAGAGGCCAAAATACATTTTGTATTGCTGGGTAAACTCAGGGGAGTTCCAGAATTCGGTTCCAGGGAAAAGGCCGTGGCTGAACTTACCACTGTACTCAATTCCCTTAATCACCATGAAGATGCCACCACAAAGGATGGTGACAAGAAGATTTTTGGCACAGCGCTGATTATCTCCGCGCTGGGCGGCATCTACCGCAAGAGCAGCGGTAAAGCTGCTGAAGAGAAGTACGGCTGTGTTAAATGCGCCGAATCTCCAGTCCAATTCCTTGGAAGCGTGATGAAACTCTTCGAAATAGGCCCAATGGTACAAGGCAAAGGCCGTAAAGAGTCCGCCAAAAAGGAGAATTTCAGTCGCAAGAAAGAGCCACATTCCAAGTTTCGCTGACTGATAGGCCGTGGGCGTATCCATGTGGTGGATATGGGGCGGCTCTCCTGGGATGAAACCATCCACCGAGGCGCTATGATTAGAAGCATTCATTCGTCTCTATCTCCCGAAGCAAACAACGAGCCAAAAATCTCAAGAAAGCGGCGGCTGCTGGCGCAGCCATCGCGTAACAGTTGCCTAGTGCGCAGCTGCTCCTCGCACCGGTGTTCCATAGTCATAAGAACCAGTGGTCACCGTAGGCGTAGTGATAAAGTTCTCGTGAGGAGGAGGCGACGAAGTTGTCCACTCTAAGGACAAGGCACCAAAGGGATTAGCGGGAGCCTTCACCTTCCCAAAGCGAGCCGCCCACGCCAGATTAAAGAGCGCAAAGGTATACCCAAGGGCGTTGATATAGGCGCCGACGGTAGAAACAATATGGAGCGGCTGATATTGCGGGAGGTAGTCGTAGTAACGACGAGGCATGCCTTCCATTCCCAAAGCGAACTGAGGCAAGAACGTTAAATTAAATCCGACAAAGACGAGGAACCAGGCAATTTTTCCTGCCGTCTCGTTATACATTTTACCGGTAATCTTCGGAAACCAGTAATAGAGGCCAGCTATGAGCCCAATGACCGCTCCGCCCTGAATCGTGTAATGGAAATGCGCCACGACGAAATAGGTGTCGTGATAGTACACATCCACCGCCACGGTAGCTAAGTAGATGCCCGTGGTCCCCGCCACCATGAATAGGAATACAAATCCCATCGCATACAGCATCGGAGTATTGAAACTGATTGAGCCCTTATACATCGTGCTCACCCAGTTAAATACTTTCACCGCAGTTGGTACCGCGACCGCAAAGGTAATGACGGAGAAGTAAATAGCGGAAGCATCTGAAATACCCGCCACAAACATGTGGTGAGCCCAAACGAAAAATCCAACAAGCGCAATCGCAAGCGAGGCGTAGCATACCGCCTTGTAACCAAAGATGGGCTTTCTCGAGAATACAGGAATGATCTCGCCAACGATTCCAAACGCCGGAAGCACCATGATGTACACGACCGGATGGGAATAGAACCAAAAGAGATGCTGATACAGGACAGGGTCACCACCAAGTTTGGGGTTAAAAACACCCACGCCGAATCCACGCTCAAGAATTACGAGCAAAAGAGTGATTCCAACTACCGGGGTAGCAAGGGTTTGAATTACGGCAGTCGCGTAAGTCGCCCAAATGAAGACTGGCAGTCTATCCCAACGCATGCCCGGCGCGCGCAGTTTATGAATAGTTACAATAAAATTAAGACCAGTAAGAATAGACGAGAAGCCTAGAACAAAGGCGGCCGCCGTCATCCAAACTACTGAGGTTCCGGTATCCAGCGCGTAGGGAGCGTAGAAGGTCCAACCAGTATCAACAGGGCCGTGCACGCCAATGGCGGTCATGAAGCGCTCAAGAAATGCTGGGCCAATCGGCTTAAGGAGTCCAATGAGGGCCATGAAAGAGCCCACCATGTAAACGTACCAGCTCAACAAATTAAGCCGCGGGAAGGCAACATCCTTTGCGCCAATCATCAGAGGCAATAAGAAATTCCCTAACGTGGCGGGAATCCCCGGAACGATGAAGAGGAATATCATCACCGCGCCGTGAACGGTGAACAGCACATTATACGTATCAGGGTCTACCAGGTTAACGTTGCCAGTACCCCAGAATTTCGCCAATTCGGTTCGCAAAATAAGGGCAGCGACACCTCCCACAAAGAAGAAGCAAAGTATCGCGTAGAGGTACATGAGACCGATGCGCTTGTGGTCAAGCGTCGTAAGCCAGGACCAAAGCCCTCGCTGGTGATTAAGATAGTTCAATTCAGATCCATCACCGTGATGTGATGCGACAGAAGCATGCGCGCTCATCGTGGAGTCCTCGTTCCTAGTACAACTGTTAACTGCTCACTCGTTCCTCCAAGGGACCGACCCAGGAAGGGCTCACTGCCTCACAGCGGCAAGGGCCCCAGAAGGGAAGATCGAAGATGGGGAAAGTGAGATCACTTCACCGTCTTAAGATACTCAATAATGTCTTTAACGTCCTGCTCTTTAAACTGAGTGCCGTACACTGGTGGCATCATGTTCTGATACCCCTTCACAATTTTAGCACCCGGATTAAGAATAGATTCTTCAAGATAGGCATCGTCGGCCTTAACCGTTGCTCCGCCCTCCATCTCCTCTTCGCGCTGATAGATACCCTTAAACGAAGGGCCTATAAGCTTGCCGCCATCAAGCGAGTGACAAGACGTGCACGCGGGTACGGATTTGGCTTTGACTAATTTCTCTCCGCGCTGCACGGGGGTTAGCTTATCCCACCCGTCATCAGCAGGAGCTGGCGTAGCTACTGGGGCAGGAGCAGAACCATCCTGAGCTTTAATGAATGCGATCAAGGCAGCTATCTCATCAGGATTAAGCTGACCATCAAAACTAGGCATGACCGGAGAATAGCCCGCCACGACCTTTGCAGCGGGATGTAGAATCGACTCTTGAATATAGTTATCGTCCACTTCGACCTCGCTTCCGTCGGCCATCTTGTGCTTAGCGCCATAGGATTTAAGGAACGAGGGGCCAACAACTCGAGAACCATCGAGACTGTGACAAGCGTTGCATCCCTTATCAACGTAAAGCTTCTTGCCTCGCTCACTAGGCGCCATGCCAGCCATGACCATCTCCGCGCTGCGGTCTTTAACCCAGCGATCGAACTCGGCCTCTGAAACCACCGTAAGATTCGCCATCATGTTCGAGTGTTCACGCCCGCAATACTCAGTGCAGAACACGGGATAGCGACCAGTCTTTATGGGAGTAAACACCAGGTAGTTCCACTGGCCTGGAATAACGTCGCGCTTGACGCGCATGGCGGGAATAAAGAAGCTGTGCAGTACGTCGCGAGACTGCATCACAAGGCGCACAGGCTTATTGACTGGAACTACCCATTCTACATTTTTGCCGCCGATCTTTTTGACCTGAGGCTTGCCTTCTTCGTCCTTGTATTCGTATTCGAAATCCCACTGCCACTTCTGTCCCCATACCGTGATGCTCATGGCGTCCTGGGGAACCGTTCTCATATCTTGGTAAATGACAACGCCGTAGTAGCCGATAAAGATACATACGACCGTGGGCACTATGGTCCAAATTGCTTCAAGCGTGTGGCTTCCTTCAATACGGGGAGTTTCGTGGTCTACCCCTCCCTTGCGCCGATAACGGATGGCGAAATAGATCATGGTGCCAACGATCGCGACCGTAAAGAAGAGGGATAAATCTGTTATAAGATGGTTTATCCAATCGACATCAGCCGCGTGAGTGGAAGCTTGTTCAGGAAGAAAGCGAAACATTTAGAATTGGTCCCTAACCAAGATAAAACTGACCACGATAAAATTGAGCGCAAAAAGTATCACCCGACAAAACATTCCCTCCGCGCCATAGGTTCGAACGAGAGGAAGCAATGCTCAGCCCCCAGTTGTTGGCCGACGGCGCGACCGACGTTCTCGCAAGACGAGCACCACAATCAATCCTCCAAGCAGCGCAATCGAAATCACCCCGCCGACTCGGAGAGCTCCCATTGTTACCCACATGTACTTCCCCTTTGTCGGATCAAAGCGGAAGCAAAAGAGCATTACATGATCGAGAGCCGAACCAATCTTCCCCTGAGACGCTTCGACTAATGCAAGCCTAACGTCAAAAACCGCGAACTCGATACCAGCAAAGTACTGAGCCACCGCCCCGCCCGGGGTCAGAAGGATTAGCCCTGCACTATGAGCAAAATCAACCCCGTCGGGAAGATAGTTAAATCCAATCTGCCGCATTAATGTTGAAATATTGTCCTGGGTGCCCACCAAGAAGTGCCAAGACAAACGCTGTTCATTCGTAAGACCGAGCATTGAGGCGTAACGCTCCTTGTTCTCCGCCGCATCTTTGGGGGTCTCGGTAGGCGAAAAACTTACTGTAATTACTTGAAAATCCTTGCCTATTTTGAGGGGGAGCTCGCGAAGGAGATCGATAAACCCGGAAAGCAAAAGACCGCATAGCCTTGGACAGCGGTAGTATACCGGAACGATAATAGCGGGCTGATCCTTCTTGATGAAGCTGCCAAGACTGGCCTTAACACCATCTGAATCTGTAAACTCCAAACCTAGCTCTACCTGCTGAGCCAACTTAGGGTTTAGTCCTATCCTCTCCAAGCTACTTGCCGGGTCTTCAATTGCTGAGGCGAAGCCTGCTAGAGAGAAAAAAAACCAAATGCATAGGCACTGCGCGAGTAAGCGCCTTTTCAGAGTGGCCCTATCTCTGCGGGAAATACCCAAAGTATCCACAGCCTGGCCGCTTCTTTCCCCACAAGTTTTCAACAAGTCTGCACCTCTTCGGAGAAGTCCACTATGATACTGAAACAATTGCATAAATAAGGGAACAGCTCCGGCCTATAAATAGCCAAAAAACAAGCTATGTGGATAATTTATCCCCCCGAAAGCCGGTCTCCATTGCCACCTTCGGCGCCCAGCTGGAATTTTTACGGCTCCAAAACGATCCCGAGAGAAGAAAAGCACGCCTGCCCAAATAGACGCTTACCGGACCGAGCATAAACTTGACCTATCAAACATGTGCCCGTAAACTTACCCTAAAGTCTCTCCTCATAGGTGTGTCTGTACCGTAGAGAGTTTTCACCACGACATGTTGTGGTGGCAACTGTACTTTGTGATGGCAGCGGGACAGCCTACCTACGAATGGTGTTCAAGGTGAAGATTTATCTTTACTACGGGACACACTCCTACCCTTCAAACTAATAGGGCGCGCATGACCGGTGAAATCTGGAAGCAATTTGAAGAGAATAAAATTACTCACAGCGCGGCGCATCACCTGTTGGCAGTTCTTGAGCTCCGAGACAAGCGTGGGTATGCCCGAGTTACCGACGTTGCAAAACATCTGGGAATAACTACGGGGAGCGCCTCCACCAATCTTAAGGGCCTAAAAGCCAAAGGCCTTCTTATCGAAGACGACAATCGCTTCCTGACCCTTTCGGAAGAGGGAGAAGCTTTGGCGCGTGCGGTTGTCGCTCGCAAAAAGGTATTCGAACGATTTCTCCTCGAGGTTTTAAAGGTATCTCCGGAACAAGCTGAAGTTGATGCTTGCAAGACCGAGCATTTACTGAGCGCGGAGACTGCTAAAAAGATGGAAAAATATCTGGACTCGCTCTCGAGCTCAGGGAAGTCAGTGGTAAAAAACAGCTAGAGAGGCTCTGGAAAACCTCAGTTCGTAGTACCATTTTTTCTTCCTTCGTGTCCCCAGATTCCTCGTCTTCGCCAAAACTTAGCCGAGGCCGCACCGCAGTAAAGGAAGAGGCAGAATTTGAATACAAGGAAAGACGTATGAAGCAACAACTCCAAGACGCGCTTAAAGTGGCCATGAAAGCGAAAGAGAAAGTCGCCCTCGAAACCATTCGAGGAGTGCTTAGCGCGATGCAATACGAAGCCATGGAGAAAAAGGTTGATGACCTATCTACCGAAGGAACTCTCGCGGTTCTTCAGCGAGAACTAAAGCGCCGCAAGGAAGAGATTGACTTCGCCGTCCAGGCAGGTCGCGCCGAGCTCATCGAGAAGCTCAAAGCAGAAAGCGCGGTCATTGAGGGCTTTCTCCCGAAACAGCTTACCTCGGTAGAGCTTGAAACAATTATCACGGATCTCAAGGCCTCGACGCCCGGACTTAATATGGGCGCGGCTATGAAGAGTCTCAAAGAAAAGTTTAGCGGACAGTATGACTCAAAGACTGCCAGCGACCTCTGCAAGAAGATTTTTGGATGAGCGACAGGACCCCTCCCAAGCGGCTCTTTGAGCGCGTCTTTGAAGCACGCACCTCGCTTCCTTGCTCTGCCGAAACCGCATTCGCATGGCACGAAAGAAGCGGCGCGTTTGAGCGTCTCAACCCGCCGTGGGATCCCGTCCGAGTACTTACCCGAGCGGGGGGAATTCGCGACGATGCACAGGTAACACTCGCGGTTCCGCTTGGACCCTTTGCCCTCAAGTGGGAACTAAGGCACGAGAACTACATCAAGAACGTTCAATTTAAGGATGTGCAGGTGCGCGGCCCCTTCTCCGCCTACGCACACACCCATCGCTTCGAACCGCAGGGGCCCAATGAGTGTGTTCTCGAAGACCGAATTGTCTACAAGCTCCCGCTTGCACCTCTGGGAGAATGGTTCGGCGGCTCATTCACTCGTGCAAAACTTGCACGGGCCTTTGCCTATAGGCACCGCATAACCACTGCCGATCTGGCCTCGCATCAACGATATGCACAGCTGCCGAGGCTGCGAGTTCTTGTCTCAGGCACCTCTGGACTTGTGGGCTCCCAACTCGCTGCCTACCTCTCTACTGCGGGGCACTCAGTGAAGCGCCTCGTGAGAACGCCGCATCCACGTGCGCCTGATGAGATTTGCTGGGAACCCGGCGCGCACGTGAATTTCCCCTCCCTGACTGGAATTGATGCCGTGGTACACCTTGCGGGGGACGGCATTGCGAACGGACGATGGACCCAAGAAAAGAAACTTCGCATTCGCAATAGCCGAGTGCAGGGAACCCGCAGCCTTTGCGAGTCTCTGCTTGCTCTTACTCCTCGGCCAAAGGTCCTGATATGCGCCTCAGCGGTAGGGATTTACGGCGATCGCGGAGATGAAATTCTCACAGAGGACTCAACGCTTGGAGAGGGTTTTCTTGCAAGCGTTTCAAAGGAATGGGAAGAGGCAACTCATATCGCAGCCGACGCAGGAATTCGCGTAGTGCACCTAAGGCTTGGAGTAGTGCTGAGCCCTCAAGGCGGCGCGCTTAAGAAAATGCTTCTCCCTTTTAAACTAGGCCTTGGTGGTGCGCTCGGATCTGGGACTCAATGGATGAGCTGGATTGGTCTCGATGACGTCCTCGGGATAATCGAACACGCGCTCTGCACCGATGCGCTGTATGGCCCGTATAATGCGGTAGCGCCCGAGCCTGTAACAAATTACCACTTCACTAAAGCTCTTGGACGAGCCCTCCATCGCCCAACCGCCTTTGCCGTCCCTCGCTTTATTGCAGATATAGCTTTTGGTGAGATGGCAAAGGAAGCTCTCTTTGCGAGTGCCCGCGTGAGTTCAGCAAAAGTGGAACAATCTGGATATCAGTTTCGATGCAGAACGATAGATGACGCCTTGAACTATTCGTTCGGCCTCCTCAAACCATCGAATTCGAAATAGTGGCGAATTCGAAATAGTGGCCTCAAAATCAGGAAGCGAAAACCGTAGCTCAACAGAATTGTGCCTATTGCATAGCAAGGGTGGAGAGCCTGGCCCTCGTTAATGCGCGCGGCACTCGTGCCCCCTTGATAAAATCAAAGGGTCGACGAACTTCACTTTTATTACGAGCCGAGTATTCGATGCCGACGGCTGGCCATTCACTACAAGGTCACGATACTGGCTCAGTCTGCGCTTGACTCCGAGTCCGGCTAAGCTCTCTCCCAAGAATGCACGCAAAAATTCGGTGGCATCAGATTGAGCATCCCAATTCGTCTGCCAAACAATTAAATACTCGCTTGGACGAGCGCTTCTTCTGAAGAGATCCACTCGATCGCCTCCCCACCCTTGAGCACCTTGTATGGCTGCTTCAAGTTTCTTGGATGTTTCTCGAAGAATCACGCGAGTGACAAACTCTCCTAACGTATCATGATACAGACTCGCGCCGAACTCGGGAGGAACGCTTGCTTCGGGTAGAATACTAAAATCAGGCGCGCCCTCCGCCCGTTTCTCTGAGTGAAGTATCTCTTCAGTGCTCCGAGGTGGCGACTTAAAGGCCGCATCAACGGCTGAGTACCCCTCTTTGCGAAGGAGCCCGGTGACATATCGAAGCCCAGCGGTGTAAGGAAATTGCACGAGCTGCTGCAACGCCTCCGGATAGTCGGCAGAAAAGGGGGCTGAAAATCCGTCCTCAAATCCATCCGCGGCTTGTAGCCCCACTTCAGAGAGGGCGCCTTGCCCCGCCGAGCGCTGCTCCGCATCCAAGACCAGAGCCGTGGCTTCTCCCTCCACGAGGCTCATTCGCGCAAGAACTTCATCACCCGTAAAATCCTTGGAGTTCACAAAGCGTTCCAAGTCCCAGCGCTGGTCCTGCAGCGCATGTCCCAACTCATGAACCGCCACACCGCGCTGCGAAGCAGGCGGAGTCCAGTCGGCCATGGAAAACGATTTAGTGCGGGGATCGTAGAAGCCACCAAGCGCCGACTCGTATACCGAGTGAACTGCTTGAGGATAATTGAAGGACTCAGCGAACATCCCCAAAGCTCTGAGAACAATCCCTTCGAACTCCAGATCGCAAGGCCCCACCTCTTCTTGGATACGAGCCTTCACGTATTGGCCAATAGCAGCTTTGCTAAGAACTCGGCACGAAACATCGCCTTTAAATTTCGTTCCCCGGGTATCCTCAACCACGGCTCGAGCTTCTTGGACAGTCGCGCAATAAACGTGTTCACCGACCTCTGCAAAACTTTGAGCAGGTAAAAGAAATTCGGCCAATACGAGAAGAGCCGCTGCACACCGAGGCAGCGTGGTAGTTACGCGCATAGTTGAGCTTCTAAAGGGAGAGAACTTCCTATAATGACGTGGACTATAGCGGTGCGAGACCGATTTGCGCCAAGGGTGAATACTACTAGGGAGACTTGCATCAGGCAGATTCGCGGTAGGCACTCCTCGCTGCGACTGGCAGGTAAGCGACTGGCAGATAAGCAACTGCCATGTGTCGAAGAATTTTGCCGTTTCCGAATCTGGAGGCCCGAGCTGAATCAGCCGCTATATGAATCAGCCCACATATGAATCGGCAAGGTCTACCTGTGCGGGCACAACACCCCTATCTTTGATCCCCTCTGCAGGACCGCTTTGTGCGAACGCAGGATTTGGCTTCCAGACAAACCTAGTAGTTCTCTTAGGCCCGACTTCCTCATATGAGGGTCGATAGTCGCGCTCATCTATCCGCGCGGTGTGAACGATATAGGTATTGCGTTTGCAGAGACCAGGGTAACATTGGGAAGGCTCCAGGCGGACTGAGACATCCCCACGTTCTATCTTTATTAAGCGAGTAATACCGAGCTCCTCTGCGAGTAAGCGCCTCACTGCCTCAACCGGATGCTCTCCTCCTATGGTCAACGACTCGTTCGGATATCGGTTTTCGACTTGGTTCGCCTTCACAAGCATCGCCTTCTCTGCGGGCAGTGCTCCTAGGTTGCGGCGTCTACGAATTCTTCCATCACAAAACTCTTGGTAGTCTTCGAAAAGGCGCTGAGTTCCATCGGGAGATTCAAGCCAGAGCAAGACGACCTTGTTCTCCAAATAAACAATACCATCTTCGACTGACAGGAGCCCCTCACCCTCGCTCAGCTCCTTAGCCAGATCCTCAATATCTTTTGCTTCTCCCCGGCCCCAGGTTTCGTAATGCACTCCCTGCTCATGCAGCCAAACCTTTAGCCGAATCTCGAAATCCTTGAGGTTAAAGCCTGGAGTTCCCGGCAGAGGAGCTTCGAACGTCTTCAAGGCGGGCCTAAAGGTCGAGCAAACAAGCTCGCCCCTCCCGCATAAATCATCTAAGGCACAGAGCCCCTGCTCGAAGGTTTCGGGCACTCTGAGCAACTCGGCCGCACGGCCCAAGTTTTCCGAAGTTAGCTCCCGTTCCCTGTCGCTTAAAGTTGAAACAATATCAAAATGCCTTACTAGAGTTTCAACAGATCGCCCATCGGCCCCAACATCCTTGCGTTCCATGGAAAGCGTCAGTGGGGGGGTGGTGTTATCTAGAGAACGGTCGGCAAGAGGAGCCCTATAGAGCAGTACCAACCATTCGACGCCAGCACTATCTCGCGCGTCAAAGCCCTCGACGTCACCGTTCCTTACCTCAATCTGAGGTGAAACGGAGACGCCCATAGTAATCTGGTCAAGAGTAAGCAACTCGGCCGCAAGTGGAGGACCCGAAAGCAAAGAGCCCCCACGCAGAAGCTCCTGCTGCTCGACAGGCTCGAAAGCACTGAATTGATTAGATTTATCTGATCGAGAGAGAGAGGAACTAGGATTTTCTCCTTGCCCGTCTCCCCGAATTTCGCGGGAAGAGCTGTTCTTAGAATGAGAAGAACCAACTACCTGCGACATCGGGGGGCCTCACCGTTATGTCTGTACCAGGCCGGTTCCGGTAACATCCCTTGCTGCTGCTGCATGCGCCCCCCCAAAAAGAGTGGAACTGTGCAAGAGACGCTGGCGGAAGAAGCATACCCTTGGCAACTGCTCACTTCCGAGAGCCGGGAATCCGGCAATTGAAGCGCTCTAAGGTTGTCACCTATTGTAAGCAGCCCCATTGAAACAAGCCTTTCTAAATGCAGCCTACGAGCGAAGCGATACATTAAAAATGCAGCCCAGTCTAAATGCAACCTTGCGATGCCGAGGGAGTTCGAAAAGATTCACTTGGCTTCCTATATTTCTTAGTAGGGCAAGTAAACTTTCTTATCAATAGGTTATGATCGTTTATTTAAAAAAAGACGAGGAGCTGCGCCCAAGAAGTCTCACCGCCCGCAGTCCCCAAGGGCCATGAGACTGCGCTTAGTCCGTCGAAGGTGGGAGCAATCGAAGGTAGAATTTTTCAAGGGCGGTTTGCCTGTATTCGATTGAATTTCTATAGTCAGCGAGTGAAGCGAACCTCTCAATCTCTCGTCATTCGCGGAGCCCGCGAAAACAACCTCAAATCCATCGATGTTGATATCGAGCACGACAAACTGACTGTCGTAACCGGTCTCTCTGGTTCGGGAAAATCATCTCTGGCTTTTGATACGGTCTATGCCGAAGGGCAAAGGCGCTACATCGAAACCTTCTCCCCCTACACCAGGCAGTTCTTTGACAAGGTAAAGAAGCCCGACGTCGACACAATACACCACGTCCGCCCTGCCATCGCGATTCAGCAGCGAAACAGGGTAACCGGTTCCCGCTCCACCGTTGGCTCAATGACCAACATCAACGACTACCTCAAGATATTGTGGAGCAACCTTGCTCGCCCCGCCTGCCCAAGCTGCGGGATTGAGCTCTCGAGCACCTCCGCGCGCCGACTTGCAGAGGTCCTGAGCGAATGGACCATTCTCAAGCCTGAAAAGTCCTTCCTTATATGTGCCGAGATATCTCTTAGTGCTCGCGGAGCAAATGCTGAAAGCACGAGTCCCAAGAAACCGAAGAAAAAGATCAGCAAACGCATCGACAATCCTTCAAACGAAGAGACCTCAGACCCAGCCTCTATCGAGAAAACGATTCAGGAACTGCTCGCTCTCGGATACAGCCGAATTCTTGAGCCACTTTCCGCCGAAGTCCACTCTCTTGAAGAGGCGCCTACGAGCGTCGTCTTCCCTGGCAGAAGATTACTCGTGGTCCTGGACCGGGTTAAGGGAGGGTCACCTGCGAATGCCGCTCAGCGCAAAAGAGTCCAAGAGTCAGTCGAACAAGCCTACCAGCTGCATACCCATCGATTCGTAAGCGGCGCGCATGCCCGCGAGGTGTGTATCGTCGCGGAAACTTCGCGGGCAGACTCTCCCCATGGTCTCACTCGCAGACCCTTTCTGCGCATCTCACACGCCCCCTCCGGGTTTGCTGAAACCTCGCAAAGAGGGACTCGTGCCCTACCTTACGAACTACACGAATTCTCACCTGTCTACCGCTGCCCCGAAGGGACCTTGAGCCTTCCTCCCCCGAAGCCATCTCTTTTTTCTTTCAATCATCCGATAGGCGCATGTCCCGACTGCAAGGGATTCGGAAAAACACTGACGGTTGATCCCGTACTATGTGTCCCGAACCCAATGCTCTCGATTAAAGAAAAGGCTCTGCAATGCTGGGCAGGCCCGTCAGCGAAGCTTGAGTACCGTGACCTTCTCAAGTTTTGTGCGGCGGAAAAAATCTCAACCACTATTCCATGGAACGATCTCTCGGCGAGCGACAAAGAGAAAATCTTTAAAACTAAGACCAAAGACTACTGGGGAGTACTTCCCTGGTTTACCTGGCTCGAGCGCAAGACTTATAAAATGCATGTACGCGTCTTTCTCTCGCGTTACCGTAGCCAAACAGACTGTGCCACGTGTCGGGGTACCAGACTTCGGCCGGAAGCGCTCGCCTACCAGGTCGCCGGTCGAACGCTCCCCGAACTATGGAATCTCCCCATAGGAGAGCTTACTGATTTTCTAGCCCACGTCCGGGACCAGCGGAAAAGTGCGCGCGACTTGCCCCGCGCACTTCATGAGCTTTTCTCCCCACTCCTTGCCCGGCTTGGCTTTCTTAACGATTTGGGACTTTCCTACCTCACTCTTGAGCGCCAAGCCCGGACGCTCTCGGGCGGTGAAACACAGCGTGTAAACCTTGCGGCAGCGCTTGGAAGCGACCTTATCTCCACCCAGTTTGTCCTTGATGAGCCATCGGTGGGACTCCACGCCCGGGACACGGAGCGCCTGATACGCTCCGTGAGGACTCTTTCTGAGCGCGGCAATAGTGTGCTCGTCGTAGAGCACGACCTCGACTTTATTCGCAGCGCTGACAACATTATTGAAGTTGGGCCAAAGGCGGGTGAACACGGCGGCGAAATTACCTATTCTGGCCCTTTGCAGAACTGGAAAGGAATTGAGATTACCCCTGTCACATCGAAAGGCGCCGCTTCGACAATAGAGGCCTCAGATAAGAAGCTCGTCGTCACCAACGCTGCCGCGAGAAACCTCAAGAATCTCTCGTTTGAAATCCCTCTAAGCCGCTTCGTTGGCCTTACGGGAGTTTCGGGGAGCGGCAAAAGCTCTCTCGCACACGAAGTAATTGTCAGGGCGTATGAACGCTTTCGCATTGGGCTTGCGCCCGAAGGAACCGAAAATCTTGTTGATGGTTTCGAGCAGGTACGCGAGGTACTGGTCATAGATCAAGCTCCGCTGGCGAAGAGTCCGCGCGCGAATATTGCAACCTACTCCGGCATCTGGGACACCGTCCGACTTCTACTCGCCGCGACAGACGATGCCCAGACCCGCGCACTCTCGAAGTCCGCCTTCTCGTTTAATGTCGACGGCGGGCGCTGCCCTGAATGTAGTGGCGCGGGATTTATTCGCGAAGACATGCAGTTTCTTAGTGACGTCTACATTCCTTGCGAAGTGTGCCTCGGGAAAAGATTCCAGCAGACCGTCCTCGAGGTAAAATTTCGAGGTAAGGAGGTAAGCCAACTCCTTTCAATGTCTCTCGAAGAATGCGTGAGCTTCTTCTCGAAGGAGGAAGGCATTCGGCTTGCCGCGCGAATCTTGTGTGACCTTGGACTTGGTCACCTCACCTTAGGTCACCCTTTAAGCGAGCTTTCGGGCGGCGAGGCTCAGCGACTTAAACTGGTTCCTGTTCTACACCAGTCACATACAAGCGGAACTAAAAGCGAATCGGCTCAGGATAAAAGAAGGTCGCTCCTCATTTTTGATGAACCAACTACCGGACTGCACCACCACGACGTGATGCGCCTGGTGAAGTTGTTCCAAAATCTAACCTCTCAAGGGCATAGCATTCTCTGCATCGAACACAACCTTGCCTTACTCGCCGCCGCGGATTGGCTCATAGATCTGGGACCTGAAGGCGGAAAAGCAGGGGGCCTCTTGGTGGCCACCGGCACACCCGCCTCGTTTTGCAGCTCGCAAACGATAAAAAAATCACATACCGCGAGGCATCTTAAAGCCTTTATTGAAGGCACGAGTCCTCGTCTCAACAAGGTTCCTGAAGCAAAAAATCCCAAAAACCGAAGCACAAACCAAAAGCTCGAGATTATTGGGGCAAGAGAGCACAACCTTAAAGAAATCACCTTGGGGGTGCCCCTTAACACCTTCGTTGCATTAACTGGTGTCTCCGGCTCAGGCAAATCTACTATCGCCAAAGATATCATTTACGCGGAAGGCCAGAGGCGCTATCTCGACTGCCTCTCGCCGTACGCTCGGCAATTCATCAAAGAGCTCAAGAAGCCAGAGATAGATGACATTAAGAATGTCAAACCAACGATTTGTGTCTATCAGCACACCTTTCAACCGTCGAAACTATCGACGGTCGCAACCATGTCTGAGGTCTACAACTTCCTGCGACTTCTCTACGCCAAAACCGGCGTGCAACACTGCCCCGATCATCCCGAGCACCGTATTACGCCTCTCTCACCAGAAGACATCGCTGCGACAATTAAAAGACTTCCCGAAAAGAGTATTCGGGTGCTTGCTCCCATCATTAAGCTCAAGAAAGGAAATCATCGCGCGGTGCTTGAACGCGCGGTGGCGTCTGAGGTTTCGCAAATTCGAGTTGACGGAGTTTTTCTATCGCCAAGTTCAATCAACGTAGGCGGTGGACTAGAGAAAACGAAAGTGCACTCAATAGATTTCGTCATTGGCAAATTCAATCCCGCCAATGTGGGGCTAGACCTTATCACTGAAACGGTAGCTCAAGGCCTAAGTCTTGGTGGCGGAACTATCCTTGTCCTGACCGAAAAGGGTGAAAGCATTTATAGCACCGATAGAACCTGCCCCGTATGCAAACAGGGCTTTTTTAAACCAGACCCTGAAGATCTATCCTTCAACTCGCGCCGAGGGCGCTGCAAAACCTGCGAGGGTAGTGGCGTTGAGATTATCTCGAAGCGCGGCAAAGAACCTATGCCGCAAGTCTGCTCCGACTGTCACGGCGCTCGCATTGGCCCACTCGGCCGGAATCTACGGCTTGGAGGCCGAGCGATTCATGAAGCGACCGCACTTACTCCCCACGAACTAGAAGAAGCGTTGAAGGATCTCATTTTCTCTGAATTTCACCACGCACTCGCCGAACCGGTCCTTAAAGAGCTCTTTACTAAAATTGAGACTTTGCGCGGCGTGGGACTGGACTATCTTAAACTATCGCGGGATTGCGCAACGCTTTCAGGCGGAGAGCTGCAGCGACTACGGCTTGCCACCGCGATGGGCTCAACGTTGAGCGGCGCCATGTACATTTTTGATGAGCCTAGCGCAGGACTTCATCCGCTCGATAATCAGAAGGTGCTGTCACGGCTGCGAACGCTCCTCAATCAAGACAATTCTATCATCATGATAGAACATGATAGCGATAGCATTAGAGCTTCTGACTACGTGATTGATATTGGTCCCGGGGGCGGAAAAAACGGTGGAATGGTAGTATACGAAGGTTCAACTGCTTCATTTCTCGCGACAGGAAAATCAGTCACGGCGGAATGCCTCCGCGCGGAGCATCTACAGGCCCCCCTCCCTCCGCCTTCCGCACTCCCAGGAACTCTCACCATCAAGGGCGGCTCAGCTAATACCGTCAAGGATCTTAACCTCACTCTCCCTCTCGGTTCACTTGTTACGGTGGCCGGGGTCTCAGGCGCAGGCAAGAGCTCGTTCGTTCACGGCATCCTTCGCGCAGCACTAGAAACCGCTGAGAAACCAACAACGGAATGGCACTTCCAGGGCTCTCACCTTTCGAGCACTCTTCAGATTGACCGAATACTCGAGGTCGACCAGAAACCCATTGGCATTAACTCGCGCTCTACGCCGGCCTCTTACTTGAAAATATTCGATGAAATCCGCGAACTGTTCGCGAGCACCAACGAGGCGAAAGCCCGGGGCTGGAAGAGCGGGCACTTTTCTTACAACTCGGGAAAAGGCCGCTGCCCTGAGTGCAAGGGACTGGGTTCGATTAAGCTAGAAATGAGCTTTCTGCCCGATGCTCAAGTTCGATGCGAAACCTGCCAGGGTTTGCGCTACACTGATGAGGCTCTTACGGTTCGTTATTTAGGACTGTCTATTTGTGACGTGCTCAAGCTCACGTTCGAAGAAGCAAAGACAATTTTTGCAAACCACCGCAAAGTTCATCAGTCGCTCCATCTCGCCTGCGAACTTGGCATTGGCTACCTCACGCTTGGACAGAGCTCCACGACGCTATCGGGCGGAGAAAGTCAGAGAATTAAACTTGTAGCGGAGCTTGCAGGCACGCGCCGCGGTCACACCCTGTACCTCCTTGACGAGCCAACGACAGGGCTTCACAAGAGTGACGTGGCGCGTCTCATTACCACGCTAAGAGAACTCGTTCACCGCGGGAATTCAGTGCTCGTGATCGAACATGACCGTGACATGCTGCTCGCCTCCGACCATGTGATTGAGTTTGGTCCTGGACCTGGGGAGGCTGGAGGGCGAGTCATTTTCCAGGGCTGCCCCAAGCAGCTACAAGAAGCAGATACGAGTTGGGGGCAGGTATTGCGAGCGTCCTCGCGCGCCTCAAACCAAGTGCGCAGCACGGCGAGCCTTCCTTTTGGCAGCTCAGAAGCGCAAGCCTAGAGAGCTTCTGAAAAACTCACCTCTGCGCACCTTCGTGTCCTCCGCGGTGAAATTTCATCAAGGAATTCACCACAGAGGAGACAAAGGTTCACGGAGGTGTATTAAGAATGGAGGTTTTCCAGGGGTTCCCTAGCAGATCGCCCAAACAACGTTCCCCATCCTCTATAGCGCTCCCTACGCCCGACCTTCGCAATCTCCACGCCCCATGGGTGCATCTTAATCCGCGACATTGCACAACTAACCAGGGAGCCACTCATGTGCAAAAAGGCTTTCAAAGCGCTCGCGTTTATCCTCTGTAGCTTCTGCATCGTGGTTCCTGCTCACTGCCAAGAGGAGCAAGAAAGCGCATGGTCGGTAGACACTTCAGTCGATCTCTTTAGCGATTACATGTTCCGAGGTCTTCTCCTGTATGAAGGAGCATCAATTCAGCCTTCGTTAACCATTAGCTACGATACTGGGTTTGGCTCTCTCACCGTCTCAGAGTGGATGCATTTCTCCGCAGAGACTGGAAGAACGGAAGGCCGCTTTACAGAACTTGATAGCACGCTCGAATACTCACATGCCGTGGGGCCGTTCACCTTAGCCATAGGACATGTATTTTATAGTTTTAGCGACTACGGAGACGGAAGCGACATTGCGGATACAAGCGAGATTTACACGACTGTTGCCGCAGACGTTTTTCTCTCACCAACGTTTAGTTTTTATCACGACTACCGCGAATTCCATGCACAGTATTACGAGCTCGCGCTTAGTCATGAATTTGCTTTGCCAGGTGCAAAAACCGAAGACATTACCCTCACGCCTTCCATCGCATTTGGGTTTGGTTCGAACACGGAGAATCTCTACGCTGATAATGGTGGATTCGATCAGATAACTACCGGCGTTGCGCTAAGCATCCCGCTTGGAACGCTCAGTATCTCACCCGGACTCTACTACACGTTTGGAATTGACGATCTAGTAGATAATCGATTCTGGTTTGGAACCAACCTTACCGCTTCTTTTTAAAGAAGCTTCCGAGAATATCCAGGCCCACCGGGGCACGCGAGAAAGAACTTCCTTCGACAGGGATTATTATGACTTTTTCACGAACTCAGACTTAAGTCCCATCTCTCCAATCCCAGGAATCTTACAATCAATGTCATGATCCCCATCAACCAGGCGGATATTCTTCACCTTCGTGCCAACTTTCACGACTGAGGAGGAACCTTTGACTTTAAGGTCTTTGATGACGGTCACCGTATCTCCATCTTGCAGTGCATTTCCGTGGGCGTCCTTCACTACTCGTGCCGCCTCACTTACTTCGCTTTTTACCTCGATTGACCACTCGTGAGAACACTCGGGACAGACGAAAAGACTTCTATCTTCGTACGCATACTCGGAGTTGCACTTAGGACAAGAGGGGACCGTAGACATAAAAATACCTCATTAGCGAGCTACTAAGCAGGCTCTAAAAGAAAGGGGCTACAGGACTACAACGGGAAGCTATCTACTGCAACGAAACCAAGTTCTCCCGCCAGCTTAAAGAAAGAGCGAAAGCATCTAAGGCCGTATTTTTGATGGCCATCTCGCGTCAATTCGCTCTCTCAACACCATAAATCCAGCGCTCATCCTCTTCAGGCCTAAGGGTGAGAGGCAGATTAAAAATCATCTTTCCCGCCCCGTCGGGGAAAACAGTTCGAGAGCCCCCCCGCTCGTATTCACCGAATAGTCCATCAAAGTGGAAAACCGAGGTCCACGTTCGATGTCCAAACACCAAATGCCCAGGGCGGGGGCACAGCGGCTCGCGCTTCTCGGCAGGCGAAGAAGAGAAGACCGAAGAAGCTCCGCCCTTCTCTGGAGCGCGAAGTTCAAGACTGTACCAATGCTGGAAGCTATAATGGAAATGCGACGCCGACGTAAAGTCATCTCCGCCCTTGAGCGAAACAATCTCTGAGGTCTCAGTATCTATTCGCCGCTGGTTGTGGATGACAATCGCGCACACTCCGTTTTCTTTCGCATACCGACTAATCGAAGCAAGAAACGCAAGCCGATCACGCGAATACTGCGCTCCTGCCATGACTGTCTGAAGATACTGAGGCAGAGCCGCCTCAGCGTAGGGGGCTTTCCTTACCGGGTTCGCAGTTCCCATACAAGGAACCAGAGAAGCAACAAGCTCTTGTGCGGCGGCTACACTATTTCGAACGCGCTCATGTTTTGCGGCATTTGCTAAGGTATGACTATGGGATGTCACTTCGCCTATCACTGCCCCCGCATGCTGCCTAGGACCGAGAGAAGTCTTGGATTGCATCATCCAAGGATGAATAATCCGGGCTCTGTTAAATGCAAAGTAAAATTCACTAGGGAATTTCTGAAAAAGTCTGCTCAGTGAACTCTGTGGTTGATTCAAAAAGTTAAAAAACCACAGAGAACACCGAGATCACAGAGAGAAGAAATAAAATATCGCGGTTTTTCAGAGGCTCCCTAGGCATTTGGCTTATGGGGCCCTGCCCCAAGCCCAAAGACCGCATACGCATCAAGTGGCTTTGCCTCATTCTTAAAGGGCATTACGAAGGGTTAGCGTAACAAGAGCGTTAGAAGCACTCCCCCAACGATGAGGACAACAGGAAGCGCCCGCGCGGCTGCCTTGGTCTCGTTAAATACAAAGCGGCCCACGAGAAGCGCAGCAAGGGGATGTATCAATCGAAGAGTCGCCACGATCGCAAGGGGCGCAAAACTATTGGCAAGTCCCACGGCGCCGAAACCAATTGACCAGATGATGCCTGTAATAATTACTTGCCTTGGCGCTTTCCTAAAAAGTGCGAACAGCGAGTTGCCCCGAAAAACCATTACGGCGCCATACACCACCAATTCTCCGACCATCACAAAGGTAAGAAATTGGAGCCCCAGTTCCGGCGGAGCTGCCATCTTCTGGGCGGCGCCAATCAGGGGAGCCATCATTACTGCGAGAATCATGAACTGCGCAGCTCGGTCTTTGAAAATTGCCTTAAGTGGCGCGAGCCCACTTCGCGCTTCCGGGGAATCCGTGGTCATCCCCATTAGGTAAGCGCCCACGACGGCAAATCCCGCACCAAGAATCGCTCCCCAGCTAACCTCCTCACCTAACACAAAGTAGCCGATGGGAATGGCAAAGAGCGGCACGAGAGAAACAAGGGGAATCACGAGTGAGTATTCTCCTCGTCGAAGGCTACTTACAAACCCAAACTCTCCAAGGCAAAGGGCGGCAATTCCAAGCAGAACCCAGCGCTCAAACCCCTCATGCATTTGAGCAGGCACCTCTGGGCGCATGAGCGCTAGCAAAAGCATGTTCATGGGAATGGCAATCAGGAGATTGCTCACCACCACTACCTCATTGGGAGCAATCTCGGTCAGACGCTTCTTGCCTGCATCGCCAAAAAGAATAAAGCCTGTGCCCACAAGCACGAGCAAAACTGCAATCAACATAGCGGAGTGTTCGTTAGAAAAGCACAGCCCGCGTTATTTGCGGCGCCAGCTACCATCGGGCATCTGCACAAAGTTACCTGAAGTAGTTGCCTCAATTGCTCGTTTGCCTGCGAGGCTTTCAACGGCTGCAAGTGCCGTGCCATTCTTTGCGGCAATCTCTGCATATTTTTCGCGCCTCTGCTCATTAATATCCGCCATAACTTTTGCGGCCTCGGCATTGCCTGCCTGCACGAGTCCGAGATACCCGCTCGGAGTCTCGCCGAGGAATCCTTGACGCTTGGCGTCATCTAATGAGAGGGCATACGCGCTCGAAACAACAAGAAGGAGACTAAGAAAAAGCGCGAGAAATGTAACGGGACGAAATATTTTGGTCATATACCTGCTAGAATAATTTACTGTCTTTACTGATAACTTCTTCAAGATCGCGCTCTACCTTGACCCGCACTTCGTGATCAATTTTCACGTTAAGATTGATTGTTATCGGCTTATCGGACGCAGAAACCTCGACTCGAGGTGTGCATGCGGTGCAGGCAAGCCCTATGAGAATGAAGGGAAGAAGTGCTTTCATATCCTCTTGATTACTGCACTTATGGGAAGACCGCCAGTGAGATGCATCACAGGATCATTTCCGCGAAGCGCCGACCTCGCCTGTAATTTTTTTAAATTCCGGTCCTTCTCCCCGCGCAAGTTGCAGACTGCGCCAAAGCGAATACAGGTTATCGTGAAGATCAATGTTCAAGTTTACGGGTCGGCCTCCTTGCCAGGCAGGATTTCGCCCGCGTAGGGACAAGCCAAGCGTGAGATCTCCTTGCCGAGTCATCGCAACAGAAGACTCTAGGAAATCATAGCGGAAATCGCGCAAAACCTCAGTCGATAGAGCCAGGGCGGAAGGAGTGTCTTCTGCACTAGCGCCGGCAAGCTCGTACGCAATCAACCCCCCAGGCTCGCGGGCCCTGAGTTTTCCGTTTTCTATTGCAGGCCCTGCACTATCATAGTGCAGCTCGAGTTCCCCATCGATGCTGCCTTCAGCTCGTAGGCCCTCTTGAGGGTATAATTTTAAGAGTTCAGCGAGCTTCACGTTCTCTATTTGTATCGGCACGCGCATTAACAAATCGCTCCCATCAATAGGGAAAGAAGCCTTGGGAATCCTCACCTCTCCACCAAGTACTTCAAATCCAACTTCAGAAAGCTCGGCTTCCTTTGGGGATACCACCGAAATATTGGCGCGTAGATCCGTCAGTGGCACCGGGCTAAATAGGTTGCCAATGGTGACTCGCGCGGGCCGCACGGTGCGCAGCGCCGGTAAAATCTCAAACGAGGCTTCTGCCCCAATGTTCTTTGCCTCAACCGATTGAAACGAACTTCTCCCCTCGCGAAGTACCACTGAGGCGGTGAATTCGGAGGCTTTGCCCCAGCTCCCCTTAACAAAGCCGCTTAGTTTCCCCTCGCTAAGATCAAGTGGAAGAATCCAGGCTGGGTGAATCTGAGAAAGCGGTACTCCAGCTTTTGCGAAATCAATTTCTTTAACTGAGGCCTCAAGCGCTCCCATTTTCGTTTCGAGGGAATGCGATATCGAGCCGCCAATGAATTCTCCAAGAGCTGGGTGCCGTGCTTTGAATGTCACTTCGATGTTCTGATTGATAAGAGAGAACTCACCGCTCCAATCCAGGACAGGAATGTCATATTGTCCAAGGCGCAGGGCAAATTGTGGAATCTGGAAAGTCCCCCGCAAGGCATCGTTGGAGGTCACAAGCTGCAACGAGACCGAAAAGTCCAGAGGAGGCGCTTGGGGAAGGAGAATATTCACTTCTCCACCTGTGAGCGCGAGGGATGATAAACCAAAGCTACGCCAATCGAAGTGGACTTCTACTTGTGAAATATCCGCCAAAAGCTTCGCCTGCTCTTGCCCACAAGCAATTTGAAGGTCGCCGAGGCGAATACCACGCCAATGAGGCTCAATACTCGCAGCGCGAAGCGATGAGCACCCACCTTTTTGCGCAAGATGAGTGAGCCCTTTCTCGATAAGAGTAGAGCTATGTTCGCGCCAAAGGGAAGTAAGGAGAAGAAAGCCGAGCACCACATTGGCAAGGAGTAACAAAGCAATTCTCAAAGGACGGGCTCGCCAAATCGAGATTGAGGCCCGGCGGGGCGGGGGCGGGTCCAGGCTCATATAAGCATTGCCTCTCAAATCTTTACTGAGCGGTGTGCACCTTTGCCCCAGACACCTTGCCATCAAGAGCAATCGAGACGGTGAGATCGCTCATCACGTTGGTCATTGACCTAAGCCTTGCCACAAACCAGTCCACCGTGAGAAGCAGCGGCAGAATTTCAATCGGCAGGCCTACGGTGACGAGAACTAGCGAAAGCGAAATAAGGCCGGCTTCTGGGACCCCCGCCACGCCGATCGCGGCAACTACACACAAAAGTGCCGCGGCAACTTGAGAATACATTGACAATTCTATCCCATACGCCTGAGCAACAAAGAGCACGGCGACTGCCTCGTAGAGCAGAATTCCGTCATTATTTAAATTAGTTCCGACGCACGCACCAAGCCGCGAAGAAGCTTTAGAGATCCCCAAGCGGTCAAGCGCCTTAAGGGTCAGAGGTAGTGTGGCCAGACTGCTATTTACACCAAAGGCGTGGATCATTGGACGATAGGCGGCTGCCCAGAACTTTCGAAGCGGCATGCCAGCCACAAGACAAATCCATACGTGATAGACAACGAGGCAATGAAGAAAGAGCCCTACCGTGCAAATGAGCACGTACCATAACAATCCCTGGAAGGGGGCAAAACCGTACTGGCCGACGGTCTTACTTACGACTCCAAACACGGCAAGGGGAACGATACGAGTAAGCCAGTGCAAAATTTGCTCACTCACTCGCAGTGCGAACTGGAGATACTCTTCAACTCGAAGTTCCTTATTCGGCATTTTCTCGCGAACTGAGCGAATGCTAAGCCCAATCAGCAACGCCAGGAGCACTGCAGCAATCACATTGTTCTCGGCGAAGGGCGAGATGACGCTGCTGGGAAGATAGCCCATCAATGCGGCGCTTAATTCAAACTTTTTGGTCACGAATTGCGAGAGTTCTGCCTGCCCCGCAGGCGCATCTGGCACCGTGAGCGTGGAACCAAGATGGAAATAATTAGAAAGAGTAAGTCCAAGGGCTGCCGCAAGGACTGCGTTAGTTGCCACAATCCTTAAGAGATGCGCCGCCTTTTTTAGAGGAATCTGAGTTGTCGCAAGGGCATCTAGAATGGCAAAGAATACTAGGGGAATAGCGAGCGCCTTGATGAGGTCGATCAAAACCTTCCCCAAAAGCCCAAGCGGAGCCGCCTCGGGACCAAAGGTCCAGCCACAAAGGATTCCGCACACCATTGCGAGAAAGATCTGGAGGGGCTGTGACAAATGATTTCCTCTACTAGAACGCTGCGCCTCTGCAGGATGCGCGCGAGTTGCAACTAAGAAACCTCTGAAACACCTCGATGCTTTATATTTTCTCTCTGTGAACTCTGTGTCCTCTGTGGTTTTTCAACAGTTTAAATCAACCACAGAGTTCGCAGAGCAGGCTTTTTCAGAGATTACCTAACTAAAGAGGAAACAAGCCCTCAATAGAGAGATAACGTTCACCAGTGTCATAGCAAAACGTAAGAACGGTGCTCCCTGCCGGGATTTCGGAAATCTTCTTTGCAACCGCTGCAAGCGAAGCACCTGAAGAGGGCCCAATAAATATCCCTTCCTCCCTTACCGCGCGGCGCGCATAGGTATAGGCCTCTTCAGCTTCGACCTGAATAACTCCATCAAGGAGTTCCTTCTTAAGATTCTGAGGAATAAACCCAGCCCCAATGCCTTGGATAGGATGAGGAGCAGGCTGACCCCCACTAATCACGGGCGACTTGGCCGGTTCGACCGCGAAGACTTTAAGTTTCGGAAACTTTTCCTTCAGAATCTCTGCGCAACCCGAAATATGCCCTCCCGTGCCCACGCCCGTGATGAGGTAGTCAATGCCGTTCGGGAAATCGCGCAGAATCTCTTGCGCGGTTGTCCGGCGATGAATCTCAATATTGGCTTCATTCTCAAACTGCTGCGGCATCCATGCACCAGGCGTCTCAGAGACAAGCTGCTTCGCGCGCTCTATCGCGCCTCGCATTCCTTTCTCCTTCGGCGTCAGGTCAAAAGTTGCGCCAAGTGCCGCCATATAGCGACGCCTCTCTACGGACATTGATTCCGGCATTACAAGAATCAATTTGTAGCCCTTTACCGCTGCCGCCATCGCAAGACCAATGCCAGTATTTCCTGAGGTGGGCTCGATAATCACGCTGTGTGCGTTCAAAACCCCACGTCGCTCGGCATCCTCGACCATGGCAAGCCCAATCCTGTCCTTAATACTTCCACCTGGGTTTGCTCTTTCTAACTTCATCCAGACGCTTACGTCTGAACGGAAAAGCTTATTGATACGGACGTGGGGAGTATTTCCGATTGTTTCAAGGATATTATTGGCTTTCATACGAGGCCCTAAAGAATTTTAACCTTATCTCACGTCCTCCAGGGGAGTCCATGAGAGCACCAAGTCTTCTTAAGAGACCGCGTCCAGAGCCGCGGAGAGATCTCTAATGACGTCGTCGGGATTCTCAATACCAACCGCAAGTCGAATTCCTCCCGGATCTATCCCCGCCTTTACTTGCTCAGCAGCAGGGTATGCGACATGCGTAGTAGACCCCGGATGCTCAATTAATGTCCGAAGCTGACCCAGACTCACCGCAAGCGTGACTGCGTAAGAGTTCTGCGCAACAAAATCCATCATCTTGGCACCACGCTGCCGTGACTGCTCGGGGTCTTTCCCCTTCAGGGTGAAGTACACCATGAAGCCAGGGGCGAAGTTCCCTTGATAGTCCCGAAGCATACGTTTGGCGACTTCATATTGCGGGAAGGATTCAAGCCCTGGGTAGCGACATTTCTCCACCATCGGGTGTTTTTCGAGAAAGGCGGCAATTTTCTGAGCATTCTCTTGCTGACGCGGCACGCGAAGCCCAAGAGTAGACACGCCATACGTAAGAATGTGCCACGCGGTCTGCGGAGAAAGTGTTCCGCCAAAATCTTTGCGAATCTTGAAGAGTCTTTCGTGGAACTCTTTTCGAGTAACCACCACGCCGCCCATATGGGTGCCAAAACCGCTGAGCCCCTTGGTAAGACTATGAACGATAACATCAACGCCAAACGCCGCGGGCCTTTGGCACCAAGGGGTCGCAAAAGTATTGTCCATAACGGTGATAATCTTGCGATCTGCAGGCCGAGACTTATTAATCTCGCGCACCTCCTTCATGATTGCTTCAAGGTCCAGGAGCTCAAGCGTTGGGTTCGCAGGAGACTCTAGATAAAGCACGCGAGTCTTCTCCGTAACGAGAGGAACAAAACTTTTTGCGTTCGTAAGGTTGGCAAACTGGACTTTAAATCCAAACCTCGGAAACCACTCAGTGAAGAGGCTGTAGGTGCAGCCATACACCATGCTGTGCGAAATAACTTCCGATCCCGCGTCCAACAGAAAGATGACCGCGGCTTGAACTGCTGCCATTCCGGAGGCAAAGGTAAAGGCCATTTCGCTTTCTTCAGCGAGCGCGAGGGCATACTGCAGCATATTATTGTTAGGCTCGCCCATGCGGTCGTACACATACATCGCATCAGGTCCCCCGCTCGGCAGCTTACCGAGGGCGCCAAAGGCATCTGCGCCTCGCTGGGAGGAGTCAAGCCGAAACGTGCTCGATGCGGTCATGGGAGGAATAACATGGTGAGAATAATCCCACTCTTCGGTGAAAGATTTGCCGTAGATGAGGCGAGTAGGGATACTGTATTTGGTTTCGTCGAGCTTTTTTAGTGCCATAGCAACCTTCTCGTAGAGATAAGACGGCGAAATGATAGCATACAAAGACGCCGAAGCAGGATGACAAAAGTGACTTCAGAGCAAAATCCCTCACCTGCGCCTTGGTATGAAAGTGCCTTTGGCGAGGACTATCTCAAGATATACGGGCATAGATCCCCAGAGCTGGCCGCACGCGAGGCCCGCTGGCTCACCACGGCTCTTGGCCTTTCCAGCAAAAATCTGGTTCTTGATGCAGCCTGCGGCAATGGTCGTCATGTGGCTGCGCTGCAATCTTTAGGGATCCCCACAATCGGGGCTGATTTATCAAAAGAGCTCCTGTCGGCGAGTAGAGACTTATTCGGCTCCTTGCCACTCGCTCGCCACGATGTCAGAGCACTTCCCTTTAGCAAAGGAACGTTTAGCCATATCATGCTGCTCTTCACGAGCTTTGGGTATTTTCACTCGGACCAGGAGCATGTGGCTATGCTTCAAGAAATTCGGCAGGCACTTTCATCAGGAGGTACGTTTGTACTCGACTTTCTGAATGCCGCCCGCACTATTGAGAGTCTCGCTCCCGAGACCACTCGCACCGTAGGAGACTTAACCATCATTGAACGCAGAGAATACGATAAAGAAACCGGCAGAATAAACAAAACTATCAAAGTCGCTTCACCTGGAGCAAACGGGGCCGAAACGGCTCGGAATTACCGCGAGTCGGTAAGAGCGTATACCGAGGAAGAACTTCGCGGCCTTTTGAAAGTAGCGGGATTTCGCATCGACGCACGGCACGGCGACTTTGATGGCGCCCCCTATTCTGCGTCAAGTCCACGACTTATTATGATTAGCCGAGCGACTTAATCTCCGGCTGCACCATTTTTCGGAGCCGCAAGTGGCGTGCGGCCGATAAAAAAGGCTGCTCCGAGAAGCATGGCACCAAAAACAATCCCGATAAATGGCTGCGCCCAGCGCGCGCGCCACGAGTCTGGGATTGCTTCCTTGGGCGAGGCGGGATCAAAGAGTAAATTTATCGTCTTTCCGACTTCGAGTATCACGGGGAATGCGTAGGACCTAAGCTCGACCTCGTGCCTGTCGCCCCGCGCATCAACAAACTCTGTGACAGGGAAAGAGCCCACTCGTTTGCCCGGCCAGGGCTTTTCGACATGAATTGCAATTACAGTCCCAACGACCTTCTCAGCTCTTGATACAAACCGAATGGAATGAAAGAGGGCGTAGGCCCCAAAAAGGAGCGGGACTGCGGCGCAGATAAGGAGAAGGACTCCTAAACTATCAAATTGCTTCTTCATTGCGCTCGCATTGTGGCCTTAGGAGCAAGGCAAGGAAAGGGCGGGACTTGAGTTGAAATATCCCTAGGATTCAACATCTTGGCCAGAAGCGTGTCCGTAGGTAGGCTATCGCCTTGCCACCACAATATGTAGTGGTAGGAATTTTACGGGACAGACTCCTCCCCCCTTCCCTTCTGAGGCGAGCCCCCTCATCATGCCCCGACATGGCAACCGTATTTGAATATTTTCACCAGCCTGGCGCGGAGGCAAAGCGCCTTTTCCCCTATTCGTACCTGGAGCAGGCCCAGCGCCTCGCTCGGGTTGCCGAGGTTAGCCGGCGTCCCCTTACACCTGAGGTAATTGCCAGCCTCATCTCTCAGAACCATGGGGCAGCTTCTCTTAAATTTCTCGACGGCCGTGCGCTTGCGTTTGTAGTGACCGGGCAGCAATTAGGGGTCCTCGGTGGCCCTCTCTTTACTCTTTATAAAATTGCGAGCGCAATAAAAGTTGCAGAGGCTCTAAGCGCTGAATCTGGAATCTCTGTGCTCCCGCTGTTTTGGCTGCAGTCCGAAGATCATGACTATGCTGAAATCAGAAACACACACATTCTCTCGCGCGACAGTGACCCGGTTGAATTTGCATTACCAGAAAGTCCCCCCGGCATAGGTGGGCCCGTTGGAAAAATAGTACTTTCTCATGAAACTGCGGAGTCTCTGCGGTCTTTTCTCACCAGCAACTATGCCGGACGTGCTCCCGCTGGGCGCATTGACGAGGTCGCGCACTGTTACCGTGAAGGAGAAACGCTTGCGCAGGCTATGGCGAGCTTGGTTAAAACTTGCTTTCGCGACACGCCACTTCTTGTTCTTGATGCGAATACGAGAGAGCTCAAACACTTCGCCGCTCCCCACTTGTTACGATTTTTTACTGAGAGCTCAGCGATTGAAGCGCTCCTTGAAGATCGCTCTGCCTTTCTTGCAACCCTAGGACTTACAAACACCGTACCCCTTCGACAAGGATACCCGCTCCCCTTTCTTGAAGTTCATGGGAAACGCGAGAGAATTCGGGCCTCCTCAGGATCGTTTACTACCTCGCGTGGCCCACTGAGCTTCGCAGAGCTTTCGCAGCAAGTTGAGCGCACGCCTGAAATCATCACCACCTCCGCTCTCGCACGGCCTCTCTTTCAAGATTTCTTGCTTCCCACCGCTGCCTACGTGGCTGGCCCAACCGAGTTTAACTATTGGGCGCAGATTCCGGGCCTTTATGACTTTTTTAAGATTCCGATGCCCGTGGTGGTACCTCGCGGCAAGTTTGCGGTGCTGCCTGAGAATAGAGCAAGAATATTAGAAGAGGAGAAACTTTCTCTAACCGAAGTGCAGCTCCCTCTTGAGAAGCTCCTTGAGCTCCGCCTTGCCGGCTCTGCCGAAAGCCCAGAGCGCGTGTTCCAGGCCGCAGACACTCATCTTACAGCTCTTGAATCAGAGCTGCTTGCCGGGTTTAGCCACCTTGATAGCAAGCTCTTGCGCGAATCACTCACGCAAACAAGTCAAGCCATGCGTCATAATCTAGAGAAACTTAAGACAAAGTATCTACGAACCCTCACCGAACGACATCAGACCTTCACGCAAAGAGCGGAGAAGCTTCAAAGGCTGCTCCTTCCGAAAGGCGAGCTTCAAGAGCGCATCATCTCGTTCTCCCATTTTTATCTTCTCGAAGGAGACTCGTTCGTGAAGAAAGTTCTTTCAAGCCTTACCTTCCCCTTTCCCCTGAGCACCCAGCTTCTCACCATACCCCCAGAATCAAAAGGAAATCTCACATGACCACATGCGACGCTCTTGCCATCTCTCCTCATCCTGATGATGCAGAAATAGGAGTCGGAGGCACCCTGGCCCTGCTGAGCACCCGTGGATACGGCGTAGGAATTGTCGATCTCACCAAGGGCGAGCTTGGTTCGAGAGGCACGCCAGAAATGCGTGCGGCCGAGGCTGCGGAGGCAAGCAAGATTCTTGGCCTGCGCACGCGAATAAATTTAGGACTCCCCGATGGTCACCTTTCTGCACGTGACGACTCCCAAATGATTTCAATCGTAGAGTGTTTGCGGCGCCTTAAACCCAAGCTCGTATTTATTGCGGCGCCTGACGGAAGACATCCCGATCATGACGAGGGCTATCAACTGGTGAAACGTGCGCTTTTCTTTAGTGGTCTTCGGAAGTTTAGCACGCCGCATGCGATTGACCCACTCTCAGCTCCCACGATTCTTGAATACCCGACTCGCCGAGAAATTTCTGCCTCGCTAGTAGTCGACGTTTCTTCCGTTTACGAACGCAAATTAGATTCCATTCGAGCCTATCGCTCGCAGCTTGGACTCGATAACTCATCAGGCCCAAAAACTCTTATGAGCTCCCCTCTGACGTTGGAGGCTATTAAGGCTCGAGACGTACTTGCAGGAGCAATGGTGGGAACGGCTCAAGGCGAGGCGCTACGAAGCGCCTCGCCCCTTAAAGTAGAAGATCCCATGGCTTTCTTTTCTTCAGCTTCCGTAAGTGGAGCTGTGTTTTTTCCTGAGGCACCATGACTTCCGAACGCCCCCTGAACATTGGCATAACGTGTTACCCAACCTACGGCGGAAGCGGCGTCATTGCCACCGAGCTTGGCATGGCCATGGCCGCGCGCGGTCACCGCGTTCATTTTATTGCCTACGACATTCCGCGGCGCCTCAATCAATTCCTTGATAATGTTTTCTTTCATGAGGTTGAGCTGCGCGATAATCCCGTCTTTAGGCACCCGCCCTACACACTCGCCTTGTGCTCAAAGATGGTAGACGTCGCTACCAATGAGAAAATCGACCTCTTTCATGTTCACTATGCAGTGCCTCATGCTACGAGCGCCTACCTTGCGAAACAGATCTTGGGGGCTCGAGCACCAAAGATTCTGACCACTCTTCATGGTACCGATATCACCCTCGTGGGCCACGATCGCAGCTACCTTCCGATAACTCGCTTCTCGATAGAACAGAGCGACGAAGTAACCGCGCCGTCTCAGTTTCTTAAAGATGCGACCTATCAAAAGCTTGGGGTTTCCTCAGATCGCTCGATTCTTGTCGTCCCCAATTTTGTAGACACTGAGGAATTTAAGCCCTTCTGCAAAGAAAACCCGTGCAAGCCTAGGCCAAAGCTCTCGGAGTGTTCGACAAATGAAAAAGTTCTCATACACGTCTCTAACTTCCGCCCGGTGAAGCAGGTAGACCAAGTCGTTAAGGTCTTTAACCTTGTCCAGAAGCAGATCCCGTGCCATCTGATTCTTGTTGGCGACGGCCCCGAGCGTTCAACCGTTGAAGCGCTCGTTAAAGAGCTCGGACTAAAGAGCAAAGTCTGTTTCTTTGGCAAACAAGATTCAATTGCAGAAATTTTGCAGCGCTCCCATGTCTTTCTTCTGCCAAGCAAGAACGAAAGCTTCGGACTGGCAGCCCTCGAAGCAATGAGTTGCGGCCTCCCTGTCGTCGCTTCGCGAGTGGAAGGAATTCCTGAGGTCGTGCTTCACGGCAAAGTTGGGTTCCTCGCTGAGCCAGATAACGTCGAAGAAATGGCAGCTCACACGCTTTCACTCCTGAAAGATGAAGCTCTCTATTCACGCATGTCTCTTAGTGCGCGGGAGCTCGTGGTCTCACAATACGGGAAAGACTTACTCGCCTCCCAATTTGAGAGCCTGTACTACTCGCTCACCTCAGCTTCCCGTTGAGGAATACTTGGCCACGCCCATTCTCCAAAAAAGGGCAGCGATTCCTGAACTGACAAGCGCCACCAAGGGAGAGGCATAAGCCAGCGCCTCTCTCTTTTCTGGCCCGAAGAAATGCGTGGCAGGATAGAAAGAGACAAACGCAAAGGGGATTATCCAGCTCAGGAAGATCTGCAGAAACCGATTGAAGATCGGCAGCGGATACCTGCTGAAGGATACAAGATTGTAGACCGGCGGGACGAGTCCAAGCCTGTCCTCGAAGTGGAATGAGGCAGTAGCTACTGTAGTAAACACGGCAACTAAAATAACCGCCCCCGAACAGAGACTCACCACAAGCCACAAAATATCAGCGAAGCCAAAGGAAAGTTGCGCACCGGAAGCCGCGTAGAAAAGTATTCCCACCCCCAAAAGAAGCGCTCCAATACTCTCAAGGTTGAATGATTCAAAAAGTACCTGGAACAGGCTGTTCAGTGGCCTCAGTAGGACGCGGTCGAACTGTCCCTCAATGATGTACTTGTCGCTGAAGCGATACAGATTAACGGAGATAAGCCCGAAGAGAGACGTAGCAATGAGAGAGTAGCCATAGATGAAAAGCACCTGCTCCCGGTCCCAGCCCTTAAGGTTCGAGACTGCCTTGCCGTCGAGAAGCAGAAATATAAAAACAACGCCCCCAATGGCGGAGAAAAGACTCGCCACCAAACCGGAGAAAAAATCCATGCGATAGCTAAGGCGCGCCTTCAAGAACTGCACGAAATAGAGGAGATAAATTCGTATGGAGTGCATGAGAATCTTAACTCCTTCGCATTCAGTTCATATCTGCGGCCTCGGTCGAATGGGCCGCCTTAGGTTAGAGTCCCCTTATATAACAGCCAAGAGAGCATCCTGCACGCCTTTAAGCTCCGGAGTATCTCCGTATACTTCCCTATGCAGAGATACGAGCTCAGCGAATCGCCTCAAGGGGCCATTCAGGATTTCGCGATGCGCCTCTTCAAGATGAGGGAGATGCTCAAGCACATTGCGAATAAGAAGCACCACTCTTTCTTCCCCATCCTCGGCCATGGACGCGAGAGCTTTCTCCGCGCGCCTTAACAAGCGCAGCACACTGGAGAGTCTGCGGTTTTGAAGTTTTCGATCCCTTGATGATTCTTCATGAGAATCACCGAAGGGGTGATGTGCGGTTTGGGAAGTACCAGAGGCGGGAGCTCCGGACTGAGCCGCATGCAATTCGGGTAAACTCCTCAGAGTCGCCCCGACAAGGGACGGTAGGATTTGTCCTCCAGAACCTGCCGCGCTTCCAAATTGCTGCGAAAGAACAATCGAAGAGAAAAGCAGCACGGTATAAGGAGTAAGTAGCTGCCAGGCACCTTGTGGGCGCGCCGAGTTCGAATTCGGTGAGGATGACGCAAAAAAATCACTGCCTTTCGAGTCGGTATTTCTCAGCCTTCCCTTTTCTCGGGGAGTTTCGCCGCGCTCAGCTTCGGGAGAGAATCCGGGGAACTTTGAGCGAAGGGGGCCAAAAGTGGGCGAATCTTCGGGACCAGATACAAGGGCTCGGTTCCTAGGGGTAGCCTCAAGGCTTCTCAGCTGATCGTGAAACGTCCTCATCCTGGTAGGTCATACACAAACATCGGTCTAGAAGCTAGTCTGTGAATATAATCGAATACTTGCGCTATCATATTGAGTCCTGGCGGAATCCGACTCGCAAGGACTTTATTAACGGAGGCTATGGCATCTCGGAGCGCTATAAACGCTGCGAAAGATATTGGGCGCCGCACCTTAAGCTCTCTAAGGAATTTATTGCTGCCGCGCTTGGCGGACTTGAACGCTCGGAAATTTTAATTCTTGGGGCTGGGAGACTGCTGGACGTCCCGTTATTGCAGGCGAGCTCCCACGCAAGGCGCATCACGCTCGTTGATGCCGATCCCGCGGCAGTCTCATCATGGAAAGCAGCCCAGCGAAAAGTCCCTCCGACGACGGAGCTCTGTCAGATACTTGCCGACGTTAGTGGGCGCCTCGACCGCTGGACTGCGGCGCTATCCGCACAGCCCCGAGATATTTCTCTGCAGGCCGCGGAGAAGACGCTACGCTCCCTGCTTGCTCCTTCTGAGCCTCCCCTCCTACCTGCCTCACCCTCGGAGTGCGTAGTTTCAGTTAATCTTCTCAGTCAAATTCCAATTTTCTGGGAAGACAGGGTGCGTGCGGCATGGCCTCACCTGGCCCAAGGACCAGAAGATCTCTTTGCTCCCCCTTTGGAGCAGGCGCTCACCGAAACCAAGAGCCGGCTTATTGATGAGCATCTCTCGATGCTAGAACGCCTGAGCACCAGCCGCATAGTCCTTCTTAGCGATCTTCTTTTTCACTACTACACCAAAGACCAATCTGATTGGCGCACAGAACCCGCTCTCGGATTTGAACGCGACATCACTATCCATGGATTTAACTTAGTAAAGAAAGATTCGTGGCTCTGGCATCTCGCGCCTCAAGGCATTGAGCGCACGGAATATGGGGAGATTCACACCGTGGGGGCGTTCGATCTGCGGCGCACACAAGAGGAGAGGGGGGATCGGTAGGGACGGGGTTGGCGGTGGTTACAATGGCTGCGGACTACGAGTGCGCACTCGGCCTACTGCCAATGCAAGAAGGCAAGAATATGCTTTGGCGTCAAGGAGGAGAAACGCGGCCACACCAGTGCCTACCGCGAGGAGCTTCTGGAGCGAAATGGACTCGGCATGGAACACCACCCCGAAAAGCGTCGCCAGCAAGAAATAAACGCTCATAGTGAAGAACTTCTTCACTATCACAATCGTTCCTTGGTCAAAGTATGCAAGGTAGCGCCAATTAAGCTGTGCCACGACCCCAATACATAGAAGAAGCCCTGCGCCAAGCCCTACCGAAGTAAGTGGGATTGCCGCAGTGTTGGTGAACAACAAACAGACTGGAAGCCCAATAGCCGCAGTAGCTCCACCGACCCATAGATTAAAACGCGCTCTCCCCGTCTCCTCTAGGACGCCGCAGGCCCTATCAATTCTACTCACTGCAGAAGTCGCAAGTTCATTAATTGCTGAGAAAACAGAAATCAAGAGACTAAGACAAACCCACCTCGGCACTTCGAGAATCGAGCTACTCCACGGCGCCCCCACAAACAACCACCCGGCGACAAGAAACAAAACAATCCCTACGACCTGGTGAAGCCGAAGTCTTTCACCAAACAGAATCCAGGCGACAGGAGCTGCGAGTACAATTGAGAACATTCGGAGAAATGTCGAGGCGCCGATATCCGCCCCCGGAAGACTATAGACATACACCCCTACCGTGGTGTTGAACAAAGCCCCGAGGGCGAATACTCCGTAGAGGGCAATTGCTTTTATGGTCTTGGGGCGCCACTCGCGCGGCTCCGAGCGCAAGAATAAGGCGCCATGAAAAGCCTGAACTACGCCGCAAAACGCGGCGAGTAGCGAGCACCAAGAGACGGTCTTCGCAATCTCTCCAAGTAACTTGGATACGGCAGCCAAGCTCGCGCGATTAGCCCCTTCGAGCGCGGCCCAACCCACCCCTCCAATTCTTGGGAAGTATGATCTCTTTGATTTCTGCACGCTTATCTTCCCCGAACTCACTCACCAACTCCTGCGCATGGCGCACTGGAGAGAGCGCCTTGGTTGAAAGAGTTATGAGCAGATTGCGGGGTGAGGTGAGATGGGAAGACCAGACATTCTATGACGCGTGCATGGGGAACGAGGTTCCCTCTCCAGGAGTTTTACCTAGGGATTCTCTGAATAAGTCCACTCTGTGAACTCTGTGCCCTCTGTGGTTGATTCAAATTTTTGAAAAACCACAGAGGACACAGAGTTCACAGAGAAAAAAGATAAAATATCGGGGTTTTTCAGAGGCTTCCTAGGCAAATATCGCAAGGTTCGGAGCGTTCTATCCGCCCTGCACCGTAAGGCGCTCTGCGGCGCATCTCCAAAGAAATACTCCCATGAACTGCAGAGCGGCAATCCACACCACTTGCTCGAAGAGCACGCTCCAAAGCTGCGCGGGGTCAATCTTCCCAAGATAAACTTGCATCGGGAGGAAGGTGATGAGCTGAAAGGGTAAAAGCCTGAGAAGCTCCTCGGCCCAACCAGGGAAAAAGCTTAAAGGGAGAAGGAGCCCTGACAATAGTTGCAATACAAAATGCTTGGCCTGAATCAGTGAGGAAATAGATTTGGTAAAGAAGGCCACGAGCCCTACAAGAAAGTTTATCTGCGCAAAGATAAGAAAGCCCACGAACGTAGAGAACGCGAAAAGAGCGGCGTGAAAAGCGGAGGCTGGCAATGCCACGTCAAAAAAAGGCAGCACCACGAACAAAATAGGAACGGTGAAGAAGATAAACCGAAAGAGAAATTCGCCAAAACCTTGGGCCAACATCAACATCTGAAAACTTAAGGGGCGAAGCAGATACACACTCACTTGACCGCTACGCACCATCTCATCAATGTCCCAATCCAGGTTCGAGAAACACAGGCTTCGGGAAATCCAGGCTATCACGACATAGGTAACCATCTCGTGAAGAGTATAACCGTTAATTTGGGTGTCCGAATCGCTATGAGCAAAAACTGCTTGCCAGATAAAATACTGGATAGAGATATAGAGAAGATACGTGAGAATTCCCGTCACATACCGCAGGCGATAGGCCAACATCCCAAGTAGAGAGGACCGAACAAAAGCGATATAGGGACTCATCGTCTCGGTTTTCATATCAGCTCGCCGGCGGCATTCCGTCTTTATAGATTCGAATGAGGATATCCTCGATGGAAGCCTCGCTCACTGACAAATCAGCAATCGGAAGTGTCTCCACCATCGTCCGCACCACTTCAATGGTGGCATGTTCTTGCGGGATGAAATCGACAAAAATTTTATTACCCTCTACGCGAATACTTGCTTTCTCAAGCTTTGCCTGTAGTGGGGCGGTGGCTATAGAACCGGCACACTGAGCGATCACCGATCGTTTTACCCCCGGTAGACTTCGAATTTGCTCAAGACTGCCGTCGTAGACAAGTTTACCGTGATCAATGATGACAATGCGCTCGCAGAGCTCTTCGATTTCGGTCAAGTCATGCGTCGTCAGAATGATGGTAGTGCCGAGTTCCCGATTAATCTTCTTTAAAAAAGCCCTGATGCTTGTTTTCGCAACCGCATCAACTCCGATGGTGGGTTCATCAAGGAATAGAAGCTCAGGCCCATGCAGGAGACTCGCCGCAAGGTCGCTTCGCAAGCGTTGCCCGAGGGAGAGTTTACGAACTGGAGTATGTAGAAATTCCCCAAGTTCAAGAATCTCAGTCAGCTGCTCAAGGCGCCTCTTATAATCGGCTAAAGGCACGCGGTAGATATTCCCCAGCAGGTTAAAGGATTCAATGACCGCAATGTCCCACCACAACTGAGTTCTTTGGCCAAAAACTACTCCGATATGAGAGCAATAGCGCTTGCGGTCACGGTACGGATGAAAGCCTAAACATTGCATGTCACCTGAGCTCGGCTTCAGGATGCCGGTGAGCATCTTAATGGTGGTCGACTTCCCTGCTCCATTAGGACCGATGAATCCGACAATTTCTCCTCGCGGGACCCCGAAAGAGAGCTGCTCAACTGCGTTCAGGCTCTTATACTCGCGGTGAAAGAGATCCTTCACTCCTCCCCAAATGCCCTCTCGGCGCGCAAAAGTTCGAAAGGACTTTGAGAGAGCGCTGACTGAAACGGCAAGGCTCGAGGAATCAGGGGAGGGAAGCTGCCGAGACTCAATATTCATGAAAATGCCGAAAATGAGGGTGCCAGAATTAAGCGCGAGGGCTTCCTTGTAACAGAAACCGAGGGTACTTGCGAAGGAAGCTCTTAAAAACCCCCTTCTTAGGGCAATCTTAAAAGCTCGCTCAATGAGACGGGGCGCGGCAAGCCCTACCCAGAGAGTCTCTCATGACACACGACCATTGATTTGGCATGATGACTCACCCCAAGGCTCCAACCTTCGAACACCGCGTATGGCACAAGCAACTACATTTGCAAAAGCATCGAGAGCCACCTCTCGGACCGCTGGTGCAAAGCATTCGGCGGAAGAGGCGCCTTTTATTCTCTTATGTAGAACAAGATGGGTCTGGGAGCTTCAAGCCCTCGCTGGACTTCTTATCCTCGTGCTTGCAAGTCGCTTCGCTGTCTTCTCTCAACTCTCTACCCACATCCTTGGGGGCGCGGAGCGTGATGCAGGTCTGTACCTTTGGCTCGTGGAGCTCCATCAAAAAGCTCTCTTCACCGAACCCTGGTTCAATACTCCTGCGTTTTACCCCTACAGTCTCAGCCTAGGATGGAGTGATAACTTCCTCCTTCCTAGCCTTGCGCTATGGCCTGCTCTCGCACTCGGCGCCTCGCCAATCGTCTGCTACAACTTACTCCTTCTCCTCGCCCAGCTCCTTAATGGCTATGCCACACACCAACTTGTCTTCAAGTTGACCGGGAATCGCGCCGCCTCATTTCTTTCAGGAGCTGCCTTTCTCCTTTGCCCTGCGCTTACCGCGCACCTTGGTCACCCCCAACTTCAGTTTTTCTTTTTCATACCCTGGGGGCTACTCGCCTTCTTTTCATTTCTCGCCTCCCCCTCACTGGTCCGAGGGATAACTCTCTCGCTCGTGGTTGTTGGCGCGTTTCTTACCACTGTCTACTACTCAGTTTTTCTTTGCTTGCTAATCCTCATTCTTACGATTGGCATAGCCGCCCTTAGGCCCAAGAGAATACTGAAGCAAGTAACCGCTCCCGGACTAGGAGGCTTACTTCTCGGCGCGCTTCCCCTGCTACCTTTCCTTCCGCCCTACCTTGCAGTTCAAGGAACCTTTGGCGAGCGCTTTTTGCATGAGCCCTTTTTCTTTTCCGCAAATGCACTCTCATTTGTGGCAAGCTCTCCTTTTAGCCTTCTTTTAAGTGCAACATCTTCCTTGAGCCACTCAGAGGCTCAGCTCTATGGAAGCATTGCGCTCTGCCTACTCTTTGTTCTTGGACTCACCCAGGCCTTTGCTACGAAACATCTCGTTAACCAGGCAATTGCGGTCGGCGCTTCACTTCTTCTCACCCTCATTGCCTCTGTGCCCTCGCTCACGCCTCTCTCACCTCTCACCACCGATTTTATTTGCGCCATCGGAACGTGGTGCAGCGCGGTTGCCATCATTTGGTTCCTTGTTTCCCTAGGAAGACTCGAAAGAGTAAGTGCGACTACCTTTCTTAGTAATAGAGCTCTGCTTGCTCTTTTCGGAGCAGCTGCGCTTATTCTTCTTCTTATTTCGTTCGGCCCACGCGGCTATTCTGAGGCCGGCCCCGCGATTGCCCTGTACCGCTTCTGGTACGAAGTCATGCCTGGATTTAGCGCGGCGCGTGCCGTAGGGCGCCTCGGATTGGTCGTGATCTTCCTCTTTTATGTGGGCGCAGGCTTAAGCTTTGCCTTCTTGCAGCGGAGAACCAACTTCCCCTCCGGCGTTGCAGTTATCCTTCTCGCCATTGTGTCGTTTGAGAGTACTGTTCGCGACTATCCCCTTGAAGAACCTCCTGCGCCCCCTCAGATCTTTGATGAAGCTGCGCTGCGGGTAAAGCCGGGAGAGTCTCTTGTCGTACTCCCCTTCTCCGGCTCTTTGACGGAAGACCGGCAGGTAAAGAGTTGGAGTGAATTTGCTCGCCTGCAAGTTAACGCCATGCGCTGGGCACTGCCAAAGAATCTGAGAATAGTGAACGGATATAGCGGCCAGAGAACAAAACTCATGCGCGAATGGCCAGGGCGTCTGGCGAATTTTCCCTCTGCAGAAGCGCTTAAAAGTTTGTCTGAGCTTGTAGGGCTTAGGTTTGTTATCGTCCTCCGCCGCTATATGTCGCCCGACGCACTCACGTCTCTGGATGAGCGGCTCACTGAGTTTGGAAGTTCACTAAGAAAAGTTGCTACCGATCCTGAGGGAAACATTCTCATTGAGTATATCGGCACCCGAGTGCTCGATACCGACGGGGCTATTTTGCTTGCACCGAGTTACCCGTCTGGCGTCGTAACGTTGGAGCTGTCTGCCGTGCCAGTTGCTGGCCTCAAAGAACTCACGGTAATCGTGCGAAATCTCGAAGATCCGATCGCTCCTCCACTTTCAAAGTTCCCACTTCCAACCAATGGGTCTTGGCAAGAGAAATCATTTCGTATCGGCAATGACTCGTATGCGGTGAGTCCCATTCGAATTGGGATAAAAGTCGAGGGGGATCTCCCGCCACTTCGATCGATATATATAAGGCGCAGTGTCTATGAAAATGGAGCAGCGCAGTAGGAGCGCCCATCGAGGTGCAACTACGCAGCCTTTTGGCGTTTCCCTGAATCCCGCTTTTCCGGAGCTACCGAGAGCTTAAGACCAAATATTTTCAAGATTCGGTTCAAGCTCGATAGAGTGGGATTGTGTGATGGATTGATGGTGCGATGTACGTTAGATGACGCCATCCGCGCCTTAGCTGCAAATTCCTTTAAGCCATAGGCGCGTACTGCTTTCGCGAGTACCCTTTGAAGAGGGAGCCCATCGGCAATTGCAGCCAATATGAACTCTCGAGCGATCTCTGGTTTTTTAAGATCCTGGGCAAGCCCTTCGTTCCAATCAGCGGTTCTACGTGCCATTCGATCTTCTCTCCTGATATGCTAACCAATAGCGACGTGCCTGGATAATATCCCTTCGTTGGCTTCGCTTGTCGCCTCCACAAAGTAACAAGACGAGTAGTTTGCCGCGCCTTCCGAAGTAAACCCGAATACCTGGCCCCGAATGGAAGCGGAACTCCTGCACTCCATGCCCTACGGGGCGGGTATCACCAAGATTTCCCATCTCGGCTCTTAGTAGTCTGGCATGAACCTGCGCAACTACTTGTGGGTGCTGGGCGCTTAGCCAATCTCGAAAAGGGTTAAAACCCTCTGGCGTGACATATTCACGAATGCTCAACTCATTAATTATCATATTTGATAAGTTTTGTGAAGAACTCCCGAATTGGCCGATTGAGACCCATGGTTATCGTGGCTTTCGCTAGAGAGTTTCGTGCAGAGACCCCACAGGCCTGACCCTGCGGGGACACCCAGTCAATGGTGGGCCGCCCTTCCGGCACACCGATCGTTGCTTGGTAATTTCAGTGGGTTAGCCAGGGCAACGACGGCTGAGGCTTGGGGACCTTGGCGGAATGTGGGTGTCCCCACCTATTCCTATAAGAGTGTCGGCGCCAATACCGCTCAAAGGACAAGTGCGCCATCAGCATTATCCTATAGATTTCAGATGCTTATGCACAGGCACGCGCCATTGCCTATCATTTTATATAGCCATTTTATAAAATGCGTTGCATTTTCGCTAATGACTGAATAAAATGCACGAATGAATCTTCAGAAGCTTGTCGAGATGAGCGAACTCGCGAAGCAGTTCGGCGGTCAGTCCAATCGTCGACGAGACCTATTTCCCCGCTTGCTTGCTCACCGAGACCGCACATTTCCAGCACTCCTGGGTCCACGCGGCGTGGGGAAAACCATTCTGCTGAAACAGCTGCATGCTGCCAGCGCCGACTCCATCTATATATCCGTCGATACACTAGATCGTGAAGTGGATCTGTTTGAGATAATTCGGCAACTGAGCTCCGAGTTCCGGTTCAAGCGATTCTTCCTTGATGAAGTTCACTTTCTTCCTACTATCAATCAACACCTGAAAATGATCTTCGACACCCTTTCCGTCGAGGTCACGTTCACGAGTTCGATCGCGCTCAAATTAGTAGAGTCAGCCTACGATCTTTCTCGTCGTGTAAAATTAGTATCCGTCCCCCCATTTTCGTATCGCGAATTCCTCTCATTTAATGGCTACCATGTCCCTGCGCCGCTCTCGTGGCCTGAATTGATGCGAGCAGAGTTTGGATCCGAGCATATCGCAGGGGGCGCTCGATTTCGGGAGTATCTACGTGGGAAAAATTATCCGCTGAGCTTAGATGTGACTGATGTCCTTGGGACGCTTCGTTCAGTGCTACAAAAAATTATTAGCTCCGACATTCCAGTTCTTCAGAACGTTCAGGTGAGCGAATTGGCACTAATAGAAAAAACTTTTCAGTTTATCGCGCGCTCACCGGTCTCCGACATCGGCCCCTCAAGTGTGAGTAGAAACGTGGGCATTACAAACTACAAAGCCCAGCAGTATTTAAAATTACTAGAGCAGGCCTTTGTGGTTCATCAAGTGTATCCGAATGGAACCAACGTCCTGCGCGAGCCAAAGGTCCTGCTAACGCTCCCCTTTCGCTTGCTCGAGCTCGATGAAGCTCGTGCCATTGGTGGCTTGCGAGAGGATTTTGCGGTCGAATGCTTGTCCCGAACGGGAATGGCATTCACGTATCTTAAATCTCAACGAGGCGCGAAGACTCCGGACTATCTGGTTTCGCATGGCGCCGAAACATTCGTCGTAGAGATCGGCGGGGCTGGGAAAACCTCTCAGCAATTCAAGAACTCACCGAAGGATTTTCAGAAAATTATTTTTGCTGACGAGCTCAGCGCATCGGAGAGTGACGGGGACAACCAAGTCATCCGCAGGCTACCATTATTTATGCTAGGGTATCTCGAATCGCACATACAGAATGAGGGGCACCTCTAGGCAAACTATGAAAAAATCACCCCCGCTTCCTGAAGCTCAGGTCCGCAAGAACGTTGACGCGGCTCCGGATAGAACCGTGGTAAAAAAGCTATCGGTCCTTATGAAAAAACTCTCGCTCCTTCTTCTTTTTATTTTTCTTTCCCCAGTCTTTACCCTTGCTGATACACAGCCTCTAAAGGTCGGGTTACTACTTCCGCTTACCGGACCTGGAGCAACATGGGGCAAGCACCTGCAAAATGGCGCCCGACTCGCAGCGCCCAAGGGATCCTCTTTAGAGCTTATTGTCGAGGACGACCATCTCGATGCCGCAGCTGCAGTGACTGCTTACAAGAAATTAGCTGCGATAGACCAGGTACGGGCAATTCTTGTCTTTGGCTCGCAGTCGGCGCATGCCGTTGTTCCGCTTGCCGAACGCGAGAAAATTGCCTCTCTTGTGGTAACTACTGACCCAAAGTCTGTAAAAGATACCACGCATGCGGTACGCCTTGCCCTTGGGGCAAAACCGCAAGCAGATTCTCTCCTTGGTTATTTAAAGCAACAGGGGCTCACGCGAGTCGCGCTCTTAGGCACTACTCACGAGGCAATGCTGGAGTATCTCAGTGCAATAACGGCTGCCGCGCCTGGCTATGGAGTTGATATTGTTTTCTCTCAGGATGTGCCCAAGGGAGAAACTGACTTTAGAACCACGACAGAGCGTATGCATGCTGCGAAGCCTGACGCAGTAGTGCTCTCGCTCCTTCCTCCTTCCCTCTCCACTTTTGCAAAACAATATAAACTTCGGAACTCGTCGCCACCACTATTTGCCTTCGCTCAGGCAGAAAACGCTGATGAAATAAAAGCTGCGGGCGGCGCGCTCGATGGTCTCATCTTCTCAAAGGTAGTCATTTCAGATGAATTCACGAAGACATATCTCAAAACCTACGGAGAAACTCCTCAATCTTATGCTGCCTACTCATTCGACCTCATCACCTTGCTTAAGCAGGCTTATGCAAAGTCCGGAGATGTAGAGCGGGCGATTTCGGCAATGAGAGCGGAGCAAAACTTTTCGGGAGCTTGTGGCACCATCAGTGCGGGATCAAATTTTGCGTTTGAACCTCAGGCGCAACTCGTGAAGGTTGCGGGAGATACGTTGAGTTTGGTTTCCCAACCTGCCAGCAAATAATGCCGTTATGGGCGTGAGCAGAGCGGTTGCGAGGGTCAGAATTTAGTTCTAAATCCCACTACCTTCGCAACCGCCGCCTTATCTCTTGCCCTTAATTAACGAGCATCAAAAGTCAATTCGCATCGAATGCCCTCTGGGTCCTGAACCTGGGCGCCGCTATGCGAAAGCGCAATACGAGCGCCGACACGTGCGACATTATATCCGGAAGCTCGAATCTCTTCTCTCTCTGCTCCTCGCCCGAACCCAACCGCGAGCTCACTCACGGTCACAAGATCTCCTGCGAGAAAGAGCTCAACATCTAGGCTGACGGGAACTCCAGTCCTATCCATCTTACCCAGTACTTCCGTCTCCAGCGCGTAGCCTTGAAGATTATCGGAAGAATCGAAAATCGGGTCGAGCTCGACTTCAGCTTCCATTCTGCCATCATCCTCACTGTGACATGTCAAAGTAGCAGAGCTGGCAAAAGCCGTTCCAGTTACCAAAAAGATCGATGCGAGAACTCCGAACACATTGCACATAATATTTTTCATAACAGAACCTCCAGCTAACCTTATAATTATTATAAAAATGGGACCGGCACCTCTGCGACAGATACCTACTCAATGAGTTTTCATTGCGGCTCTTGTTTTCAGAGACTGGAGGGAAGAGATGGCAAGAGCGGTGCCAGGCGCCCGGCTCCCGGGGCGCTCGGAGGTGACCAATAAATTGGTTCCCATTTTTCGGCACCATTAAAACGATCTATAAAAATAGCGGCTAAGGCACTGATATTAGAGCTTTTTATATGTTCGACATGATGCCGCTTTGCGGCATTTATTATCGATGCTAGGCGCCGAAAGCACAGGCACCCTCCGCAAGGATCCCTCGGCCCACCTCAAATTATAAGGCGTTAAGAAAGCTCAAGAGCTGACTTCGCTCGTTCTTCGAAAGAGCCATAAAGCGCTCTCGAGAGGATCTTGCCTCTCCATCATGCCAAAGAATTGCTTCTTCGATGCTTCGCGCTCGCCCATCATGCAGATACCGCGGCCGAACTTTAGAGACAGTCGAAGAGAATCCAAGCCCCCAAAGAGGCGTCGTCCGCCACTCAAATCCCTTGGCCTCGCCCTCTGGTTTACGGTCCGCAAGTCCTGCGCCCATGTCATGGAGCAGAAAATCAGAGAAAGGGTGTATCACCTGATTCTCAAGCTCGGGATGCGATGCGCTACCTGTCGTGTAGGTCATGCGATGACAGTCTTCGCAGCCTGTCGACACAAAAAGCGCCTGGCCGGCAGCCACTTCAGGAGACGCGAGGCTTCTCGCCTGCGGAACCCCTGCAATTGTCTGATACACGGATAGCCTATCAAGTTCCTCGTTCGGCAACTCGACGTCACCATCCTGCTTCTTAAAAAGTTCGGAGGTGACGCCCATATCAAAGAAAAGAGCAGCAGCTGATTGCTGCTCTACGGTGGGGTGAGCAGCTTTGAAACCAAAGCGCCCTATTGCGAGGGAGCCAGTACGACGATTTGGTACAAAATTGGGCCTCCCTGATATCCCATCTCTATTCGCATCCCCGGGATCCGCGCGTTCAAGAATAGCCTCCTCGGGGATAGCCTCAACAAGGCCTGCTCCAATAATCAGCGGACTCATTCGCAAAGAGTTTCTGACCGTTCTATGCGTATATCCTCGGGCACTGAAACCAAGCCTTGGACTACGCAAGCTATAGCGGGTCCCATCGGGATATTTCCCGCGATGGGTTCGCCAGCGAAGGGAGACTCGAAAGCGCTCGTCGCGCTTTAATGAATGATTCTGCAGCTGAAATCCAAGGCCGGGAACTTCCTGAGGCGATCCGTCTCGCTTCAATTTAGGGAGAGCTATCTTCACAATCATCGGACTCCCCTCGAACACCCCTCGTGGGAACCCCACGGGCCCACGCCCATTGTCGACGTGACATCCTCCGCAAGAGCGGTTTACAAAAGTTGGGCCAAGACCTTCAGAAGCGAGCACAATTCGGTGGAATGTCGAAAATCCACTCAGCTGCTGAATTCTACGCGCCTGAGAAACGACATTGGGCGCAGGGAGCTGAAGGGCAAAACGTCCAGGAAGATCGGTGGTAAGATCGCCGCCAAGCCTCGTAAGATCTTGGGCATACGCTGCTTGCCCACTTAGCAGCCGCAGGACCTCGAAGCACACCACGATGAATGACAGGTTCCAGCGCTTCATACTCTGAGCAGAAATTTTACGCCAAGCCTGCTATAGAAGCGTACAGTCACTCTCTCACAGAGGTCGTTCCATAAAAGAAACTGCCCCCTCGCTCCCTAAGCTTCGCGCAAAGTAGCACAATTTCAATCCGTTCGCCCGCTTCTAAGGGAATCGGAGGTTCGAGCTAAGAATAGAGCGCTCCACCGCTGATCCATCTACCCTCTGCTCTCCTACTGCTGCCGTCCAAATAGTTGAAATAGTTCATCACAAGAGCTAAATCTTTTCCTACCATCACAAAAGGAGACAGGTGCCTGGCATCCTTGAGTATTATATTAGCGACCCTCAGTTTTCGGGCTACGCCGAGGAAATCTCCTCTTTGATTGAGGAGGCGGCCAAGGAGCCTGGCGTCGCACTCGCTCAGCGCTCAGCCGAATACATCCGCGAGAAGCTCATTTCGGGCAAGGCGGTTCTCTGCCTAGAGCAAACCGCCCAAACAACTCGAGTCGCGGGATTCTGCTACATCGAAACATGGAGCGACGGTCGCTATGTCGCGAACTCAGGTCTGACCGTAAGGAAAGAGTTCCGCGCCTTTGGTGTGGGAAAGAGGCTTAAGGAAAAAGCCTTTGAACTTTCGCGCGCGAAGTATCCGCAGGCTAAACTCTTTGGCCTCACCACGAACCCTGCCGTGATGAAAATTAACTCCTCCCTGGGATATCATCCCACCAGTTACCGCGATCTCACTCAAGACGAGCAGTTTTGGGCTGGCTGCATCACGTGCCCTTATCACGACATTCTTACACGACTTAAGCGAGAAATGTGCCTGTGCACCGCCATGATTTTTGACCCAGAAAAGGATTAATCTCTGCAAGATTTTGATTGAATCCATAGTAGAGTGGCTACACAAAGGACTGGAGAACTAGCCATGGAATATCGACGACTCGGGGCCTCAGGCATCAAAGTAAGCGAGCTCTCTTTCGGCTCTTGGGTCACCTTTGGAAAGCAGATTGATCTTTCCATGGTAATGGAATGCATCAAGACCGCTTATGACGCTGGAATCAACTTTTTTGATAACGCCGAAGCCTACGCTCTTGGCGAGTCTGAAACATTGATGGGACAAGCCTTCAAGAAACTCGGGTTTCGCCGCAGTTCCTACCTAGTGTCTTCAAAATTCTTCTGGGGACTTCACCAGGGCCCTAACGAAAAGAACACTCTCAATCGCAAATACCTTCTTGAAGCAATTGACGGGTCACTGAAGCGCCTGCAGCTGGACCATCTCGACCTAATATTCTGTCATCGCCCAGACCCACAGACGCCAATCGAGGAGACAGTTTGGGCTATGCACGACATTGTCTCAAGCGGGAAGGCGCTCTACTGGGGCACCTCGGAATGGAGCGCAAAGGAAATTCGAGAGGCATTTGCTGTTGCAGAGAAATACCGCTTGCGAAAGCCGGTCATGGAGCAACCCGAATACAATCTCTTCCACAGGCGCCGAGTTGAAGTTGAGTATGCTCCCCTTTTTAGCGAGTTCGGTTTAGGAACTACGATATGGAGCCCGCTTGCTTCTGGAGTACTGACTGGCAAGTATCTTAAAGGAATGCCGTCTGGGTCTCGCCTTTCTCTCAAGGGCATGGAGTGGCTCAAAGATAAATTTGCTTCGCCGCAAATTGAGTCCGCGACAAGAGCTTTGCAAGAAATTGCGCTTAAGCTTGAGTGCTCCTTGGCCCAGCTTGCTCTCGCTTGGTGTCTTAAAAACAAAAATGTAAGCACGGTGATTACGGGTGCGACTGCGGTAGGGCAGCTACAGGAAAATCTAGAAGCCACGAAGATAGTCGCCAAGCTAGATTCCCAAGCGATGTCGGAGATTGAAAGAATTCTTTCAGAAACAAAGATTGAGTCTGCCTAAATGATGCCGTGGGCGGCCGGCCTAGGAGAGTGTCCCGTAGAAACATAAATATTCATATTGGACACAATCCGTAGTTGGGCTGTCCCGCCGCCACCACAGCATGTAGTGATAGAGTTTTTCGCTATGCTAAACGGTTCCAATCCTCATCGCACGAGTGGGTCTCCAGGGCAGCGCCCCAGCGGGAAGGAGATTCTTTCTTCCTTGCAACAGTCGCCCCTTGGCCAGCAACTAGTACTCGCGAGTTCTCTGACGACCCCCTCTCGAGCGATTCATGCTCCTGCAGAGTTATTGTCGGAAAAGAAGCAGCGTCCAATGACTCGGTCATCGGCCCGCATTGTTGACTCAGCGTCCTTCCCCCGCTTCCTCAATTCAGATTGCGCCGCAGGGATTGTTGTTGAGTTTGGTGGCATGACGCGCCTCTATCCCTTCTTAAGAAAAGTTATCGAGGATCGAGGCGAGTACCTTCCCCCAATCGCATCTCTCCTTACCGACAGCTTTCTCCCAGGAGCAAAGCGGTGGCAGCCGCGCTGCGAGGCTCGCAAGGGACTTCACTGTTCGATGCGTGGTTTGATTCTTCAGCGCGCGAGCGAATCTGAAAGCCATGCACATGAGCCGCTGCTCCCTAAGGCCCCCCCACCCCATCGCCACTGCCCCTTGGCCATGTCCTCCCAGTATGCGCAACTCCTTACGAGCCTCGGGGAAGAGGCGCTCAGAGTTGTCTCAGAGGATGAGCACCTTGTCTTTGACAGCTTAGGCGGAATCTCTAGTGTTGTGGTGGCATTTCTTCTTTCCAGCTCTCCGCGTCTTCTTTCCAGCTCTCCGCGCGATGATTTTTTAAATATACATTTTTCCGAAACGCTTCGTCGTGCGGGTTTTCAGCTCAGTACCCCAGCTCTACATGTGGCAGAAACGGGATGCCGCGAGGGGGACAGCCCAGCGGAGAACCTACCTTGGGAGATACGCCGGATAATTGGCTATCGCAGGTAACTACAGCGTACTGCTGGATTCAATTGGACCATCGAAGGAACTTATAGCCCGGAAGGAAAGGTGGAAATTTCGATTGATGGCCCTATGACACTTGGGATCGTGCTCAAGGGGTCTGTAGTAGGCCCGCCTCATCGCGGCAATTGATTTGGACAGATAACTAATCGAGAAATCTTTGTTCCCGCCCTATCCTCCGCGGCGACAAATTGATGACCAAACTCACCGATGAGGTACGCAGCGATCGCCTAACGATGGAGGCCATGCAGAGGTTGATTAGGATTGGACTCGAAGGATCCCGTGAGCAATTAAGGCAACGGCAGCGATTAGGCTTTGCGGCGCGTTTTGCGCGAGCGAAGTTGCCTTTTGTTATGTGCCGCTACGCGCATAACGGTTCGAAGCGCTTCGTTGACAGCCTCTGAGCTGGTAAAAATGGAGGCGATCTCGGGGTCTAAAACCACAACGTTCGAACCTGATCGGTATCGCTTGAGGTACTTGCCTCTAACTCCATCCGAAAAATCATATTCCTGCTTCATAGCGTTATCCTTGATACTGTCGCCTCTCTGCGCGACTAGCTGGTCGGGCACTTATAATACGTATCCTATCATTTCTGTCCGTATGTACCACCACCACTACTAGTGCTCCTGACTCAGCACGGCCCATCGTGACAAAGCGAATTTCTTCGCTGGGCTTCGGTGACGTAATAGTTATTGCTCTGGGATCGCCAAAGATAGTCGTCGCTTCTTCAAAGGTAATGCCGTGCTTTCTAAAATTGGCGCGCGCTTTGGCAGCGTCCCATTCAAATATCAGCTTCATCGAGAATTATAATAGCATGATAAGAAACTTAGAACAGGACCTTAACGCCCTAGGAACCTGCCCCTCTCATATTGAGGCAGTCATTGAGCGCCTCGCGCACGGCTTTAAAATACAAAATCGCCTGCTGACGATCTCCCGCTCGCATAGAGGGCGACATCTCAAGATAAAGCACTCCGAGCTTTTCCTCGTTCCCGAAAACGCCGGTCACATGCGACACCTGCCCACCATTGAGAAACGCGTCCTCTTGAATAATTGGCGCACTATAACTTAGCGCCTCGACCACTGGATGCGGGGCACGCCCGGAATCACCGCAGCTAAGTGGTCGATAGCGGTCGATTGGACCATCCCCAATTCGCAGCATGGGCACCGCTTGGAGTTTCTTCTGATCCACAAGATAGACGCAGCCCCTTAGGAATCCGACATTCGGGATCACATGCTCGACGAGTTCTTTGATGGCAGTAGGAGAAGGTTGTCCAGGTACAATGTGCCGATAGAGGTTGCGAAACTGCTCTGCGAAGAAGGTCGGGCATTTGGCCGCGTAGCCATTGCCCTCAAAGAGTCTCTCGCTAATGTTTCCTACTGCAACTTTCAGGGCGTTCTCTGGATTAAGATCCAGCTTGAGCGCCGCAGGAACCAGCGAAAGATATCCGGAGCCCTGTTGCTCGACGCGAGCTTGTATAAGTTGCAGCCCGCTGGGCCCTAAATACTTTTCGATATCGCGAGAAACTCTACTCCAACGTGATATTGCTTTCGGAAAATATTCTGGATCGTGCATTTTTGCGAGAACCTCGCCTGCCTCACAGAACTCTCTGAACTTCTCCGCCTGTTGCGTGATGTCGGGATCGGAGCCCAAGCCCCCAAGAAAGTCTTCAACTCCAAGCACTGCCTGCGTATCCGCGTGATGGCACCAATCAAGCGAAGAGCGAACTCCAAGCTCAAGAGGAGAGTATCCAAGTGTTTTGAATAATAGCTCTTCAAGTTCACCTTCCCCCTTACTCGCTGAAGTAAGAGCCTTTGAGTAAATACGGGGATAATTCCAGGCCACAAGATTAAGACCAAGTTGACGAACCATCGCCAAGAGGAAGGCCTGATTAGGGTCGAGCTTATAACGTTCGGCCAAAAGCTCCGCCGTTGAAGAACTCACCACAGAATGCCTGATGCGCATGAGCTGTGCTTTTTGAGTGGGATCGATAGAATGGAGCCCGAGAGCGCCGTCAGCGGATCGGACAATTTCGTCGAGCTTCTCCGGTTCAAGGGAGCCTAGAATCTCCGCGGGGGAACGATGCTTGACTGGCCCATCTATAACACTGCCCACTTTCTTCAGGCAGAAAGTGAACAAAGAAAGATCTTTTTTCAAATCAGAAAAGAGCAGGTTTACCTTTCCCGCGTAACTGCCCTCGCGCGCTCGAGTACGCACAAGGCTTATCACTGACGAGTTTGCAGGGAACCAGCCCTTGCCAACATGGGCGATGGCCTCAGATATTCCGCGCCGGCCACCGTTTTCTCGAATCAGAATTCTCCCTCCGTCCATGCTATGCTCCCGCTCCCTTTGCCGCTGAGTCTTTAGCCGTCGCCTTAACCATTACCTTTCCGTCCTTTACCACGACCTTAAAGGTAAGTTTTTTGTCCTTATGCTTTTCTTTAAAATCGCGTGCGCGCTTGAGCAGTGATTCTCTAAAAGCGCCGAAATCTATCTCGGCATGGGTACTTCCCTGTTTATTAAGGGCCGTACGATAGGCATCAAACAAGTTTCGCATGCCCTTTTCCGCAGCACCCTCAGCGGTATTCGAGAATGCTTCTTCAACAGCTAATCGTTCGCGTAAATTGGCCTTGAAGATATCTTTCGAATACGTTCCTTCTTCCCGCTGCTTTAAGATGCGTTGCCAATAGGTGTTCAAAGTGCTGTAGCGAACTTCAAGCGCCTTCAAGCGATAATTGAGGGCCGAACTTTTGAAGGGTGCTTTTCGAATCTGGCGAATTTTCGCCTTAACTTCTGCATGCGGTTTTTCGGGAGCCAGGGGCATGAGGCCCGAGAAATACTGCTCGTATAGGACTTTAAGTTCAGAGATCATGCTGTCCAGACGTTCGAGCTCCGCTCGTAAATCAAGGCGCTCAAAGGGCGAGGGGGTACCGGGGTTCTTCGTAGAACCCTTGGCCTGTCCTTTGCTGCCAGGACGACCTCTCTGTTGATCTTCGCCGCTAACCATATGAAATTACTAGCCTATCTGCGATCTGCGCGAGCAGATTGCAAGCTGCCCTATTCCGTCTCATTTCCTCGCTGCAAGCAGAGGAAGACTTAACCCCTATGGTGTATCGTGCGTTCTGCGTACAGAGTTAAGGGCTTTAGGTAATCTTCTTGGTACTGAACTCATGGAAAAGATTGCGGTTGTTATCCTTGCGGCAGGTCTTGGTAAGCGCCTTGGCGGTGAATTACCCAAGGTATTACATGAAACTTCGGAGCGTCCCCTCCTCGCACACGTGGTCGATTCTATTTTGCCACTGAACCCAGATCGCATCGCGGTCGTCACAGGCTATAGACGAGAGCTTGTCGAGGATGCGCTCGCAAAACGCTATCCACATGCGCCTATAAAATTTGCGTACCAAGCTGAGCAACGTGGGACCGGACACGCGGTTAAGATGGCAGCCCCGTTGTTCTCTGATTTCGTTGGTACCATTGTCATTCTCTATGGAGATGCCCCCTTACTTCGCACCGAGTCCATTCAACATCTACTGAGGCTCCACCAGGAATCAAAGGCGACTGCATCTTTAGTTACGGCCTTGCTCCCCGATCCCGCTTCCTACGGGAGAATTCTACGTGATCCAAAAACAAATCAGGTGACGAGCATTCGAGAAGCCAAGGACTGCTCGGCTGAAGAGCTACTTATTAAGGAAATATGTCAGGGTTCTTACGCTGTCGATTCTGCCTTTCTCTGGCCCGCGGTCGAGGGACTGAAAGACAATAATGCACAAAAAGAATTCTATCTCACTGACGTCGTTACCAAGGCTGCAAGCGAGGGCCAAAGAGTTGCAAGTTATCCCGTACCTCAGATAGCGGAAGCTCTTGGTGTCAATGATCGCTATGACATGCAGCTCGTGAATCAAGAACTGAACGCACGAAGAGTTCGGGCCTTGATGCGCGCGGGAGTTGTTGTGCAGGACCCCCTTTCAACTTTTATTGACGCCTCTGTTTCAATTGCTCCCGGTGTCATTCTAGGACCAAACGTACAAATTCGAGGCGCCTGTACCCTAGAGGCCGGTGTCGTGATTGATGGCACTGCCACTATTACTAATTGCAAGATACATGACGGCGCGCATGTAAAGCTTGGCGTAGTGGCGGAAGACGCCACCCTTGGAGCTGGCTCCTCCGTGGGTCCCTTTGCGCATATTCGCCCAGGAAGCGACCTTGGGCCTGAGGTAAAGATTGGCAATTTTGTCGAGACAAAGAAGGCGGTCCTCAAGAAAGGGGTGAAAGCCTCTCATCTCACTTACTTAGGAGACTGCGTCATCGATGAGGAAACGAACATTGGCGCGGGAACGATCACTTGTAACTACGATGGCTATCAAAAGTATCAGACCACGATTGGAAAAGGCGTCTTTATTGGCAGCAACTCCTCTCTTGTTGCGCCTGTCACTATCGAGGACGGGGCTACCGTAGGGGCTGGCTCAGTCATAACTGAGCGCGTTGAGAAGGATGCGCTTGCCGTAACCAGAGCCCCACAGCTTTCAAAGGCTGGTTGGAGCCAGCGTAAGCGTGAAATTATGACCAAGAAAAAGAGCCGGCCTTAGCACTCTGTGCTGCTTATGATTTCACGCTCCCCACATGGCCTTGCCGTTGCGACTGTCCTCATTTGGTCATTTGGCGCAGCGTCCGCGAAGCTGATTTCAAGCCATTCAGGCTTCTCTCTCTTTGCCCTGTCGATGCTGGTGACGTATGTGGCTTTTCAAGTAAGCCACCGTATTGGCTCCGGCACTTGGATCTCGATTTCGCCCCGCGAACTCTTTTCCAAATTGGGGTTCGCTTCTCTATTCGGCTATGGAGTGTACTGGCTTTGCTATGCCCAAAGCTTCCGCTCCTCGAATGAAACGGTTCTCCCTGCAACGCTTAATTATACATGGCCACTCTTTACCACCCTTTTTACGGAAGCATTCTTCCGAACAAGAAGGACCAGCCCACTGAATCGACTGGTGAGTATCGTAGGGTTGCTTATTGGCCTACTTGGGGTGCTGATCGTGATCTCCAAAGGGAATGTGCAGTCTCTTGGAGATGTCCCCTGGTCAACGGTGGCGTGGGGAATTGGAGCGGGCGCCTCTTATGGATTTTTCGGCGCATTCAGCTCCTCAGTTCCCAGTGGCAAGCAGCTTTATTTTCTTACCCTTGCCTCTCTCTCTGGATTTCTATTTCTTGCACCTCTGGCGACTTATGAAATCTTGCATGCGCCTCTGCCCTCATTTCAGATCGTACTGGTCACCATTGCGCTTTCTCTGCTCATGGAAGGCCTCGGCTACTATACGTGGACAAGGGCCAATCGGCTTGCTCAAGTGCAGCAGCTTAACCCAGCGGCAATTGCATCGATTATGTATGTGCTTCCCTTTCTCTCGGCCCTCATTATCTCCGTGCTGTATTCTGACGCGAGCGGACTTACTCTCTCGCTCGCGGTAGGTTTGGTGCTTATCGTTTTGAGTTCGGCACTTTGTCAGCATGCTGACTTTCTCTCTGCACGGCTTATGGGCGCTAAAACGAGTGTGCCCGCGGCAAAGACAACCACAGATAAGCTCTTCGACTCGCTTAAGAATTGAATCATTTTCTCGCTCGCAAAATGCATCAATTCGCTTAACTGCAAGGGGCGTGCTATAACCCCCAGCAAAGTCCAACTATGTTTTAGAGCTAGGAATTCCTTGGCTCGCATGTCGGCGAACTGGAGTTCCTAATGTTATTTCAAGACTTCGGGCTTGATGCCCGCGTGTATGCTGGTATCCCGAAAGAGTATACTGAGCCTACGCCCATTCAACGCGATGCAATTCCCTCTGTAATTCAAGGCAAAGACGTTCTTGGCCTTGCTCAAACGGGAACCGGAAAAACAGCCGCGTTTGTACTTCCCATTCTCCATAGAATTGTGAACGGACCTCGCGGAGTGGTCCGCGCGCTTATCATCGCTCCCACTCGTGAGCTCGTAGAGCAGATTAATCAGTGCGTCCAAGAATACGGCTCTCAAACTGGCCTTAGCAGCTGCACCATTTACGGCGGCGTCAATATGCAGGGTCAGGTCAAACGCCTCCAGCGGGGTGTTGATATTGTCGTTGCGTGCCCTGGCAGACTTCTTGACCACATGGCTCGCCACACCGTTGATTTTAAGGCGCTTGAGGTGCTTGTCCTTGATGAAGCGGATCAAATGTTCGACATGGGATTTCTTCCTGACCTGAGAAGGATCATGAAGAAGCTTCCGCTCGAGCGTCAGAATCTGCTCTTCTCAGCAACGATGCCTAAGGAGATTCGGCACCTTACTACTGAAATCTTGCGTAATCCCGTAACGATTCAAGCAAAGCACGAGGAAGCTCTCACCACTATCTCGCATGCCTTGTACCCCATCGATCAGAATCGCAAGGTAGACTTGGTCCTTGAGATCCTCAAAGGTCTCGACATGCAGTCAGTGCTTATCTTCACCCGCACCAAGCACCGCGCGAAGCGTCTTGGCGTGACACTTGAGCGCGCTGGTTACAAAACGGCCTCGCTGCAAGGGAATCTTTCACAGGGCCGCCGAACAGAAGCCATGCAGGGATTTCGCGATGGTACTTTCCAGGTGCTTGTTGCCACGGACATCGCGGCACGCGGTATTGACGTGCAGAGTGTTTCTCACGTCATAAACTTCGACATACCAGATACTGTTGCTGCGTATACCCATCGCATCGGCCGTACCGGACGTGCGGCGCGAACGGGAGATGCGTTTACCTTTGTGAGTCGCGAAGACGAGCCTATGGTGCGTGATATTGAACGCACTCTCGGCACGAAGATTGAGCGCCGCAAGGTTGCGCTCCCCGCTCAGCAGCACAAGATGGTTGAAGTTGCTCGCGGCCCCGCTCGCGGCGAACAAGGTGGCGAAAGACGTTCGTACGGCAATCGCCCCTCATCCCGCCCCTCATCCAACGGCAGTTCATACGGCGGACGTTCCTACGGAGGAGGAAGTTCCTACGCTGGCCGCTCGCAGTCGGATCGCCCCTACGCTGGTCGTAGCTCAAGCGCCTCTGACAACGCGGAGAGCAGCGGTGAGGCAAGAGGAAACAGCGAAAGTCGTTCTGAATATCGTCCGCAAGGCCGATTTGAAAATGGCGACGCGACCCGAGGTAGGCCGGCCCACCGCAGTGGTGGCAGCTCCTATCAGCCACGCGCTGGGCAAAGTGGCTCTGGCTCGTATGGATCTCGCGACGGAGATTCGCGCCGGGGAGCAGGAACTGGTTCAAGCGATAGGTTCCAGGGCGGATCTTCAAGAGACGGTCACAGACCCGCGGGCTCTAGTAATTACCGCGGGCAAAGGACGCAAGGAACCCGAAGTCAGGGACAGTCTCCTCAAGGACAGAGATCTCAGCACAGCGGCGGTAGTTCATCCTACCGTTCTGAGAGATCCTCCGGGCGCTCTTCAAGATAGAGACTTGTAATACTGCTCTAGAAAACGCCCTTCCGGTACTTTGTACCGGGAGGGCGTTTTTCTTTAATGGTAATGCGCTTGAGGAAAAAGCGATTGACGACAATGCCAATAGAAAAACCCGCTTCGAAGGCGGGTTACAATAATCGATAAAGTCGCCTCTCCTAAAAAAGGAGGGCGAGCATCAGCTTACTTAGCAAGAAGCTTAGAAAGCTTATCTTCCGTGACCTTTTGCTCACGGCGCATCTTCAACTGACGCTTCTTCAAATTCTTGGCGTCGCGGTGATTTCTTCTATTCCAGGTAACTTTTGTAGGTGATGCCATAACAATCTTCTCTTCAAAAAACTTTCCGCGGGAGCTACTTCCAATGCAGCTGCCTCTAATGCCCTCAAGGCACTGCCTCAAAAAGCCAGCACCGTCAAAGCTGCGGTCCCAGAACTTGAGGCCCCAGAGGGTTACTGATTTTTCGTTAGATGTCGAGGTTCTTAGCCTTCAGGGCGTTTTCTTCGATAAACTGCCGCCGAGGCTCAACTTCATCGCCCATCAGAACAGTGAAAACGCCGTCCGCTTGAATAGCATCATCTACGCGCACCTGCAACAAAACGCGGTTATGAGGATTCATGGTAGTTTCCCAAAGCTGCTCTGGGTTCATTTCGCCTAGTCCTTTGTAGCGCGTGATAGTGAGGCCTTTTCTTCCTCTTTTATCAATCAAATCAGCTACTTCCTCATAGGAACCAAAGGTTCCAAGCTCTTCGCCATTTTCAGTATCAAGAGCCTGATAAGACGGATTTCCAATCTTTTTAGCCTCTTGGAGGAGCTTACGAAGCCTTATCATGTCAGGCCTTTGCAGCATCTCGCTTGAAAGGACGGTCAATCGAGCTGAGCCCTTGAGGCGCGTTTCTACGCGAAGCTGAAACTGGGTTGAGCTAGAGGCTGCCCCATTCGATTGAGCAGCGCCCTGGGGCCCCAATTCCTCAACGACAAGGGCTCTTTCATGAACTCCCTGTCTCTCAAGTTCATGTTCAAGAATGGACTTCACTTTCTCTGCCGCCTCGCGGCTTCCTGAAAGCTTATCAAGATAGGTTTCTGCATCAGCTAAGGTCCGAAGCACGCGAGGGTCGGTTCTCTCGGTCGCAAAACTCTCGATGCCAGCTTGTGCACGGCGTACACAGGCCGTGAAGTTTTTGAGCGCATCGCCCTTGGTGACCACACCGTTAGAAGAGCGGATCTCCACCCCTTCCGAACCAGTGCCCACGATATATTCAAGGAAGTCGTTCGCATCTTTTAGATAACGCTCGAACTTTCCTTTCTTAATTCGATACAGGGGCGGCTGCGCTATGTAGAGGTGCCCTCTCGAAATAATCTCATTCATCTGACGATAGAAAAACGTGAGTAGCAGTGTTCGGATATGACTACCGTCCACGTCGGCATCGGTCATGATGACGATTTTGTGGTAGCGCAATTTTGAAACATCGAAATCTTCAGAACCAATGCCTGTTCCAAGTGCGGTAATTAGAATGCGAATCTCTTCGAAAGAAAGCATCTTATCAAAGCGTGCTTTCTCTACGTTAAGAATCTTTCCCTTAAGTGGAAGCACTGCCTGGTTGCGCTTATCGCGTCCCTGCTTCGCTGAACCACCTGCGGAATCACCCTCAACAAGAAAAATTTCTGCTTCTTCGGGCTCTTCGTTCTGACAATCCGCTAGCTTTCCAGGAAGAGACGCTGAATCAAGAGCTCCCTTTCGGCGTACGAGTTCTCGCGCTTTCTTTGCCGCCTCTCGCGCACGTGCGGCCTCAAGAAGTTTCGCCACTATTGTTTTTGCGACCTGTGGCTTCTCTTCAAGGTAGCGACTGAGCTGATCGCCTACAATGGTTTCAACAAAACCCTTTACTTCGCTGTTTCCAAGTTTTGTTTTGGTCTGTCCCTCAAACTGAGGTTCAGGGATCTTAACGCTAATAACCGCGGTGAGTCCTTCTCGGGTATCGTCTCCCTGAATGCCTTCTTTGAAGTTCTTAAGGAGATCGTTTTTTTGGGCGTAATTATTGAGCGTTCTTGTCAGAGCTGCTCGAAACCCAATTAAATGCGTGCCGCCTTCAAGGGTGTGAATGTTATTCGCATAGGTGAATACATTCTCTTGATATTCCTTGTTGTATTGAAGAGCCACTTCCGCAATGACATGATCCTTTTCGGCTTTAAAATATACGGGCTCATCAAAGAGCGGCTGCTTCGCGCGATTGATGTGCTTCACGAAGCTGGTGATACCACCCTCATAGAAGTGATCTTGCTTTTGTCCGTTCCGCTCATCTTCGACGAGTATACGTAACCCCGCATTGAGGAACGCGAGCTCTCGGGCTCTGTTTGCTACGGTTTCAAAGGTGAATTCTGTGGTTTGAGTAAAAATTGAGTGATCGGGATAGAAGCGAACGGTGGTACCTGTTAAGCCAAACCCTTCGTCTGTTGAAACGCCAATTTCTTTAAGGGGTGCAACGGGAATGCCCTTTCGAAATTCCATGGCGTAGCGCTTTCCGTTTTGGCGCACTTCCACTTGCAATAAATCAGAGAGCGCGTTCACACAGGAAACGCCTACGCCATGCAAACCTCCCGAAACACGGTAGGCTTCTTTATCAAATTTTCCTCCTGCGTGAAGTTTCGTCATTACTACTTCGACGCTGCTCACTCCCTCTGTCGGGTGGATAGCGGTAGGAATTCCTCGGCCGTTATCTTGAACCGAGCACGCGCCATCCTTGTGCAATACAATTTTTATGACGGTACAATGTCCCGCGAGTGCCTCATCTACAGAGTTGTCGAGAACTTCAAAAACAAGATGATGGTACCCGCGATCGAACGTATCACCGATGTACATGCTCGGGCGCATTCTGACGCCTTCGAGGCCTTCAAGGACTCGGATCTGCTGAGCTCCGTAGACAAGGGCTGGATTCTGCTGAACTTCTCCGTTGCCGCCCGATGCGGCGCCTTCTGCGCCCGCCTCGCCTGCAGACGCCGCCTCCCCTGTGGAGGCCATTTCGCCAGTGGACGATTGTGCTAAAGCTTCTGTCATAAAAATGAGGTTTTACGGGCTCGGCGCCTGATGGCGTTATAGAAGCCCCAAAATGTATAAAATCAGTAGTAGTATAGGCTTCTTAATCTATTTCCGTAAAGCCTGAATCGGTTAGAGATCTACAAGAGAAACAACACCTTGCGACACTTCAAAACAGCGTATCGGCAAGCCTTCAGTGAGCATCTCTTGGCGCCTTGAAACCCCGGTTATAAACACCTGCCTACCCCCTTTTTTGACCTCATCAAGAAGGGACTTACAGCGCCCACTGTCAAGCTCTGAATCGAAGTCATCGAGTATCAAAAGAGGAGAATCGTGGCGGTGTTCTTCAATCAAACCAACCATGGAAAGTTTTAACGCCAAAACAAGACTCCTGGATTGCCCTTGGGAGGCATACGCCCTGGCTTCATTGCCCCCGAAGAGAATTTCCACGTCATCGCGCTGCGGCCCAAGCACACAAGCCTTAAGCAGCTTCTCCCGCTGGCGCACTTCAGCCAATTTCTGCAGCGCCGCTTCCTCCGTGCTAGGAAAAGAGCTTCGAAGCCTAAGGCTTAGTGCTCCATCACCTGGCGCAATTGCGTGCATACAAAGCGACGCTCGAAGTTCTACCCGGTCAAGAAAGTCGCGGCGTGCGGCATTCACCGCTACTCCAGCCGAAGCAAGCATATGGTCACAAACATCAAGGGCTGCTTCGTCTACTTGTTTTTCTTTTAGAATTTTTGATTTTGTTTTTACCGCGCGATGGATTTGCATCAGCTCTCGAGCCAGCGGCGGAAAACAATCGATTAGGTGTTTATCTAAAAATCTACGCCTAAGGGCCGGGGCGCCTTTGATAAGTGCGATATCGGTAGGGGAGAAAGTAACGGCAAGAAGTTTGCCGAGAAAGTCTGTCATGGAATTCAATTTCTGCCCGTTGAGAAACGCCTCTTTACTGCCATCATCAAAAGACATCCCAAGAGGATAGCGTCCCTCCGGCGCGTTCGTAGGCTCGGCAATAATCTCAGCAAACACGGAAGATTGAGTAGTGTTCCAACGCGAGAGCTCGGAGGTAGAAGAGGTACGAAAGGAGCGCGCAGCAGAAAGTAAATGAATCGCTTCTACGAGGTTTGTTTTTCCCTGACCATTCCGGCCCGTTATGATGTTGAGGCGCGGAGAAAATGAAACAGTTTGATCGGCTAAGTTTCTAAACTGATAAACGGAAAGAGATTCTATGCGCATTGCCCTTCACTAGATGACTTATTAAGAGATTCGCTAAAGAAAAACTGCCTACTCATAGGCAAGTTTGAGGGCCCGAACGCGTTCTTTATATTGAGCTTTATTTAATGAACCTGAACGATAGCTAGATTTGAGTTGAGCAATCTTGCTATCGAGCTCTGCTTCAAGACGATACGCAATTTCACGGTAGCGATCTTTGGTTATCCGTCCCTGGCGGTATGCCTCTTTGGCTGCGCGAATGCTACGGAAACTAGGCCGCGGCGTTGGCTTAGGCTCAGCAACTATCTTCTCAGCTCCATTCGATTGACCGGAGTTTTTTTGAGCGGGATTGTTTGCTGTTCCCGTTTCTGAAAACCGAGGTTGCTGAGGAGCCGGGTTATTCTTTGCTATCGTGGTGTTACCAGTGCCTGATGTAGAGCTTACTGATACGGTACCTGTTCCAAGCGGCACATTGCTTGCCGAGTTTCCCTCGGTAAATTTACCCACGAGTGAACTAAGTCCACTCATCATTGCGGCGAGCTTCTCCGGTGAAGTTGTCGGAATGGGACTCGCGTCGGCGATTTGGTCGAGTGGTTTGGGGCCGGATTGTGGTGCGCTCAGCGGCGCCTTATCTGAAGGAGGGGCGTAACTAGAAGATCCAAGCACTACGGTAATTCCGCCCTTCCCGCCCGCTTCTTGTGATGCCACTACTGCATCTTGGCTTTTACTTTCTGCTTCAACCTCACCTGCGGTGCTTACTTCAATTTTATTCTTAGAGGGAGAAAGGAGCGACCATGCTCCCCAAAGTAGCGCTGCGATAATAACGCCAAGAACTGCGTGGCCAGCCAGCCCGTGCCGTTCTCTCATCTGCTGCATGGCTTGCCAGTTCATGGCCTGCCAATTGGAAGTGGAGCGCGACATGGCTAAGACATGAGCACCACCAAAGGGGTACTGAATAGATGAGTGGTGACTTGGGCCATTTCCATTTTTACCACCTGGAACGCCAATCGGCTCAGCTACCAGGCGATTTGAGGTAAATCGGGGAATTGAGAATATTTTTACTGGCGAGCTAATCCCTTTCAGTTCCTGAGATCCAATTTCCTTAATAGGAACCTCGGCCTTATTCATTGCCAAGTAGACGGCTTCACTCAGGTAGACTTCATCTACTGGGGTAATGGCCTCTATGCGACTGGTAAGATTAACAGGATCGCCAAAAACGTCTGTTTTGGTAACGCGAACTTCACCTAAGCTCGCGGCAATTCGAATATGAATCTGCTCAGGCTCTGGCACCCCTAAATTGTACTCATGAAGTCTGTCTTGCATTGCCATGGCACAGAGCATGGCATCGGTGGGCGACTTAAAGGTCAAAAGAAGCGCATCACCTATGCTTTTAACGTGGCGACCTTTAAAGGCGCGCACTAATCGGAGGAGAAGCTGGTTGTGAGTTGATAACAACCGCTCCATTTGCTCGCGTGATAGAAGCGCCGAGCGCTCCGTATATCCGGCAATATCCGTAAGCAGGATACACAAGTTCTCTGTATTTACTGCCACGAGCTACTACTTCCTTGAAAGACTCACCTCTTACAGGCGCATCGGCATAACGATAGCAAGCGACGCTTCATCTTGTTCAGCGTAGAACTTGCCGGGACCAACTTCTCCATGCAGTTCTATCGCAAGCCCCTCACTTTCGGAAAGTGTGCTTGCGACTTCAAGAAGATACCCTGCATTAAATCCAATATTGAGGACCTCCCCTTCATACTTAAGGGGAAATTCTTCAGTTGCTTCTCCTAACTCAGGGGAAGAGCTCGATATCCTTAAGGAACCTGAAGAGAACGTAAGACGCACGCCTTTCTCTCTATCGGTTACCATAAGCATCACACGCCGCAGAGCGCTCACGAGATCTCCGCAATTGAGAGTAACCAGCAGACCCTTTTGTTGAGGAAGCACCTGGCTGTAGTCGGGGTACTGGGCCTCAATGAGACGTGACGCCATTTTGAAATCGGATGTCTCAAGGATAAAGAATCCATCAACAATCCCAATTCCCACGTCCTTCTCGCCTTCCAATTCAAGTACCCGGCGAATTTCAGAAAGCGCCTTACGGGGAACAATGACTCGTCCTTCGAAACTAAGACTCGCTACAGGACGAGTGGTGAGCGCAAGCCTATGACCATCGGTAGCGACCATCCGTAAAAGAGCACCAGGAGAATCCTTCTTCTTTCCTTTGCCGCCCTTAGCTGTGCGTTCTTCCGAAGCACCATCTACTAGATGCTCAAAACAAACTCCGTTAAGATTAAAGCGGGTCTCATCATGCGACACTGCGTAGAGCGCTTTACTGATCATCTCAAGCAAGAGATGTGCACTTAGTTTATCGGGAGCTTCACAACTTAGGCCTGGGAGCGTTGGATACTCTTCTGCACTAGCCCCTATGATCTTAAATTTTGAGCCCTTGGCACTAATCTCAAGTCTCTCACCCTCGGTAAGGACTAGGCGAATATCGCCGTCTGGGAGCTCTCGTACGATGTCACCGAAGACTTTGGCATTGATAGTCGTGCTGCCACCAGACTTCACTTCGGCTTTTGCTTGAGCAACTGCGCTAAGCTCCAAATCAGAAGCGGAGATTTTTACTAAACCTCCTTCTGCACTGATAAGGAGATTTGAAAGTATGGGCATCGTCGTGCGCTTTGCGACGGCACTTTGAACGAGCTGCAAAGCTTTACTCAACTCAAGCTTGGTAACGAGAATATTCATGGACACACCTCACCATGATTAGAATAGATATATATAAATATATAAGTAGTAGGGATAAGGCGCCCTTCACTCAGTGCAAAAGACCATTAACCTTACGTAATTTCAAATAAAATCGCTGACAAAAGCTGTGGAAAGTCGACTCGCAAAAAAAGAAACTATCCACAGGCTCATATATTCTCAACAGGTTCCTCAAAATCCGCTCATACTTCACCGGATACCCCATAGGTTATCAACAGTATTTGCCGGGAAAAATCTCGTATATTTATTGGTTTAGCTGAGTTTTCAACAGCTGGTAGTTTTGTGGTCTTAGCGCGGGGCTTTACCGGGAGCGCCTTTGGTTAGTTGAGGCCTGAAAAACTCCCTATCTACTCAAAAGCCTGCGTTCAATCTCTGCAACAAGTTCACGCACGCTCGTATCATTCCCTACTTTTGTTGAAACCACGCCCGCTGCATGAATCACGCTTGAATGATCTCTGTTGCCAAAGTGGCTACCGATTTCAGGATATGAACAAGTGGTATGCTTGCGACAGAGATACATTGCAATATGTCTGGGGAAAGAAAGATTCTTTGTTCGTCTTTTTGAGATTATTTCTGACACTTTGAGATTAAAATGCTGCGCGACTGCTCGCTTAATATCATCTACCGAGATGATGGTTTGTTTTGGTTGCAGCAAAGGTCGAAGCGCAGAATTCGCGACATCTAGCGTCAATGGAATATTCTGCAAGCTTGTAATGGCATGAACACGAGTAAGTGCGCCTTCAAGCTCTCGCACGTTGGAAAAGATTTTTTCGGCGATAAGCTGGGCCACATCTTCTGGAAGTGTAAAGCCATCGACCGCTGCCTTTCGACGAAGGATGGCGACACGCGTCTCGAAATCAGGTGCCTGTAAGTCAGCAGTAAGCCCCCACGCAAATCTGGTTTGCAAACGCTCTTCAAGGCCAGGGATATCCTGGGGAACCTTATCTGAAGTAATTACAATTTGGTGCTTAGCGTTATAGAGCGTATTAAAGGTGTGAAAAAACTCTTCCTGAGTACGCTCTTTACCGCTCATGAACTGAATATCGTCGATGAGAAGCAGATCAACGGATCGCATGCGGCGTTTGAACTCGTCCATCTTAGCGTTTCTTAACGCTTGGATGAGTTCGTTCGTGAATGTTTCTGAGGATTGGTACACCACATGCGCCGAAGGGTCGCGGTCGAGCAACGAATTCCCAATCGCATGCATTAAGTGAGTCTTTCCAAGCCCTACGCCGCCGTAAATGAAGAGTGGATTGTAGCTTTTGCCTGGCTCTTCTGCGACGCGCTGCGCAGCGGCATTACAAAACTGGTTATTATTGCCAACAACGAAATTGGAGAAGGTGTACTTGGGATTTAGGCCCGATTGAATTCTTCTTTCGTGTACTGAAGTTGCTCCCAGGGAGCTGGGGTTCGAAAGGGACAGCGAAGAAGCAATTCCAGAAGCTCCACTTGCGCGTCCTTGCATGGTGGAGGCCCCATTGGTGGTCGAACCATGTCCGGAATCTAAGGAGGCCCCCCTAAGACCGAGCCCTTGAGTACCGACTCTGCCAGTTTGCTGATGGCCAGGTTGCTGGGAACTCCCGTGACTTGTAGCCGGAGTAGAAGCTGAACCTCTTAAGTGTAGAGCCGCGCTTGCCTGAACCGAAGGACGGTTCTTTTTCACGAAGATAGGAGCTTGGCGAACGGCGTTTTGCTGAAGTAAGGGGTCTACAAGAAATTTAACACCGAAAGTTTGCGCTTCGAGCCACGCGGCTTCAGTCTCAAGGGAGTCAGATACTAGCGCCTGAGCCTCCTGGCGCAAAACGCACAACAGAATATCAGAAAAGTTCCCCTCTACGTGATTACGAATAAAAAGAGAGGGTGCCGTAACTACAAACTCGCGCTGCTTAATATCCAAAGCCGCAAGCCTAAGCGGTTTAACGTAGGCGGAGAAAAGATGGGTATTAACCTCCGCCTTGAGCCGAACAAGACATTGATTCCAGAGTCGAGAGGCGAAGCTGGCTGAGGGGAGAGGGGCCTCCGAATTTTGGGCAAGAGCAGGCTCATCGACCTGCAGGTCTTGCCGCTGGATTTGCCGCTGGCTCTGAAGTTGCGCTTGCGAAGGAGCTTCTGCAGGGGAAGCCCCCGCATCTATTCTGCCAGCATCTAGTCGAGCTGCATCTAGTCGAGCTGCATCTAGTCGAGCTGCATCGATTCGGGTTGCAGTCGAATCTTCCGTCGATTCTGGCACTACCTGTGCTGAACTCACAAATCGGTACTCCGGCAAATCGTTAAAAATATAAGAGGGTTAGCATCCTAGCCTCCTCTCTTAAACAAACAGCGATCATGCACCAGTTATTACTGGCGGATTTTGCATCCCGTCTTGGATCCCCATGACGGAATGCGCTCAATCATCACCTTATGAGGGAACGAAGATCGCTGAAGAGTAAACGACACTTATAATCTGCCCCCCTAAGGTGGGCAGGCCTTTCAATAAGTGACCAAAATCCCGCAGGACTCAAACGCAAAGCAGCTAAAAACTTAGCAATGCTGCAATTGGACAATACGCAGCGCATTAAGCAACTGTGCATATGCGGGGAGAACCAACGACCGGAAAACCAACTACTTAAAAACCGACTCAATAAAAATTCACTCAATAAAAATTCACTCAATAAAAATTCACTCAATAAAAATTCACTCAATAAAAATTCACGGCCATTCCTTGCGCTCGTAGCTCTTGCGATAGAGAAATTCGCAACAGGCCCAAAAGAAGTAACAGGGCCTAAAGAAGTAACAGTATAGGGGCCAGAAGCTATATAGCGAAGAAGAGAAGGACCATCAGCAGTTGAGGCTGAGCGAGAGGAGTGAGAGCGCTGGTGGTTAAGAAATAACAGCATCTTTATCTAGAGAGCGAAGTTCTCGAGAAACGCTCAAGGGCATTTCAAGAATCACAAAAAATTTTTGCGACTCGCGAATGTATAGTTTGAGTTAAATTGTTTACAAGCATGAATAAGAAAAATTTGTCGAGGCGATCTAAACCAAGTGAAATCAGATTGTTCGGCCAGGATCAAGAAGCGAAGTATAAACCACTTAAACGAATATGAGTGCAGTCGGAACACAACCTGTGCAGGGTCACGATCGAAAACAAACAATTTCAACTACTCAGCAGAGTGAAACCGATCGCGAAGTCATCGCGCAGCAACGCCGACTTTTGCGCGTCGCATTATTGGTCTTGATTGGAATAACAGCGCTCTGCTCTTTTTGTTATTTTTACGGCCTTTTTGCGCATAGTCCGGAAATATTCATCGGCGCGACCTGCATGACGGTCACAATATTTTTCTATGGCGAAGTTGTCTGTTCCATGTGCGCAAATGTTTATCGTCGTCCTCAGATCCTGCTAGTCGCTCTTCTGAAGATCGTCTTGATCATCCTTATTGTCAGATCCGATCTGCTTAAGAATCCAAGTTCTATGCTGTGGAGCGTGGGCGGCTTTCTCCTCGCGCTCATCCTTACCGCGTTTCTTGTTGGTGGCGGGGAGCGCACGACCGCGGATGCTTCCTCCTAAGAGGGCGTTCCCTAGAATCTTAGATCTTCAATTTGGGCACAATCCGAAGGTCAGCTGCTCTCTCGATCCTAAAGAAAGTGCGATGCGAACTTTTGTTGGGAGGGGGCGTCGATTCTTAGGCATTTTTGCGCACGGAGTTGCCAAGAACTCGATAAAATTGATTTGACGGCTCCGACTAGCTACCCTCGTAGTAAGGGCGGCAGTTCAATTGAGTAGGTTTGAGGGTAAAAGTAGTCTCTAACTCCCCTCAAGCATTGATTTCTTCCGCATAATTTTATAAACCCTTGTCGCCTCTCTGAGAAGGTATAGTACACGTGTCAGGTAACCACTCATATTTTAGCTACGCCATCAGTTCTCTCTACGAGAATCATGAGATCGCGCAATATTTGCCAGATGTAGAGCGCCTGTCAGTGGGAGTGCTCTTGGGTGGTCTGATGATTGTTGGTGGCCGGGCGCTCAGCCGCAGGATCTCCACCAAGGAAGGCCAAGCTGCTGCAATTATTCCTGAAAGTAAGCTCTCGGTCTTCTCTGTGACAGAGGCGTTCCTTGAGGGATGCGCTAAGTTTTACGATACGGTGCTTGGCGATCCTGGTCGCAAGCATCTTCCCTTTATCCTCTCTATCTTTCTGTTTGTTCTTATTTCAAACCTTCTTGGGCTTATCCCGGGTATGCCTTCGGTAACCAATACCGTATGGGTAAACGTCGGTATGGCACTGGTGGTGTTTGTATACTTCAACGTGCAAGGTTTTAAGGCGCATGGAGTTGCGGGCTATCTTAAACATTTTTGTGGCCCGATTGCTCTTCTTGCCCCCTTCATGTTCGTGCTCGAGATTTTCAGTATCTGCCTTCGTGTCTTAACATTGAATCTTCGTCTCTACTGGAACATTAAGGCAGATCACGTGGTGGTGAGCACCTTTACCGATTTGCTTCCACCAGGAGTTCCCGTTGTTTTCTACGTAATGGGTACTTTCGTGTGTTTCATGCAAGCATTCATCTTCTCGACGCTCACGATGGTTTATATCCTGCTCGCAACTCAGCATGATGAGGAGCACGCAGAAGGCCATGCGGCGAAGGGACATTGAAGTTTTAGGATACCGAAATTTTGGGCGGCGAGATTTAGGGCCGCGAAATTTTCAAGATATCAAGATACGTAAGTATTTAGTGTGAATTGATTTAACTCGATGGGAAGGAAACCTATGAACAAGAACGTAATGACATCGACACTCGCCCTTGTGGCTTTAACCGTGCTCCCGAACATTGCTTTTGCAGCAGAGGGCGCCGAAGGTTCTGGTCAGGGCATGATTGCTCTTAGCGCCGCCGTAGCTATGGGTCTCGCAGCTCTTGGTGGTACGCTTGGACAAGGCAAGGCGATCTCCTCAGGTCTTGAGGCAATTGGCCGTAACCCTTCAGCTTCCGGCAAGCTTCTTACCCCACTCATTCTTGGTTTGGCTCTTATTGAGTCCCTTGTAATTGTGGCTTTCGTTATCGCTAACAATCTTGCTGGTAAGGTTTAATAACCTTTCAGGCAGGACTTGTTCCTCAACCAGGGGCGTAGTTAGTCGATTACGTTCAGGTTGGAAAAAAGAGACGGCTGATTGCGGGAAACTGCAGTCAGTCGTTTTTTTTGGGGGGCGTTTTTTTGGGGCGTTTTTTGGGTCGTTCCTTTGCGGCCTTCTTTGGTGGCTACATCGAGAGTGAGGCTAGAGTAACTTCTCTTTCAGCAGCCGAGGCTTTAAGGCTTGCAGAACTTTCAGGCAGCCCTATTTGAAATCTCAACAGAATAAGAGGTGAGTGCCAATTTTATACCTGCGTTTTCTAGAGCAGCGAGAATTCCAAGATTGATTGCTTCTTGAGTTGTGCCATCAAGGCCAAGGTTCCTTGAGATAATTCGATAGGTAACCTCGTATTGGAGAGCAGAGTCCCCAAGATTTTTAAGAAATGCACCCTCAAAGCGCACTTCGGGCTGCTTCTCGATAACCTCGCGTACTAACTTGGGCAAATCTTTGCGTTTTTGAGAATCGGTGTCGTAGCGAACGCCAAGGGTAAATTGAATTCTTCGCTCCAACCTCTTTTCAAAGTTTTGGATTCGGCTCGCGAGCAGATTGGCATTCGAGAAGACAATCTGCTGACCTTGTGGGCTTCTGACCCGCGTAGACTTAAGACCAATTCTTTCAACGGTGCCAGCAAAGGAGTCGACGGCGATGTAATCGCCTTCCTCAAAAGGCCTATCAATCAGAATCGAAAGAGAGCAGAAAACGTCCCCAAGAATGTTTTGCACCGCCAGTGCGATGGCAATGCTTCCCACCCCAAGTCCGGCGATAAGAGTGGTAACATTGAGGCCTAAATTCTGAAGTATCAGTAGAGTGACGACACACCACGCGGCGATTTGGCCAAAGAAAACAAGCAGTCGCAATGCTGTCGCGCGCGATCCGTTCGTCGAGGAGGCATACTCAGAGCCCCAGAAAGAAATTGCCACGCTAAGGACGCGTCCAAGGAGATAGAGAGCCGCAAATATCGCGGCTTTTGAAAGAACCAGGGAGGTGGCTCCGTGAGGGCCAAGTAGTGCAGTGCTTGTTCCGAGACAAATCACGAGCACAAATATGGCCGAAACTTTTTCCAGGGCTGCGGCAAGCAGCCGAGGCGCAGGCCGCGAAGACTTTGTGCGTGTTATCAGGGCTGTGGCGCCTCTTAGCACAAGTAGGGTAATGCCAGTTCCAAGTAGAGCTACGGCAATGGCAGGGGCAAAATCGCGAAGGGCACTAGTCGTGAAAGGGGCGTCAAACATAGGTATCCAAACAAATCAGCTAGTTAACTAATTACCTCGGATGCTCGTGCTGTACAAGGAAAGCGTTTATATCTACACTCCGGCTCCGCATTTTAAAGATCAGACCAGTACACCGGAAATTTATTGGCTGAGTCTGAGCGTGGTGCTCCAAGTGCGGGTTAGGGCCTTCTCGGCGAGCGGTGGTAGCACTCCTCATAAAGGGTGTACCAGTCTTAAAGCCGGTCAAGAAATTGTGCGGTAAGGAGTTCACGTTAGATGGGATTAGCGCAGCGCTCAGAAAATCAGCAATTACCGAGTAAAGCACCTGTGGCGGAAAAAATTGCAACACCTGTTCTTGAGGGCGCCCTTACCAAGCCAAAGCTTACGCTCGTAGGTAAGGCGAAAGATCCTCTTTCGGAGTTGTTCCATCGTAAACCTCTTCGCCAGCACGTGAAAGAATTCGCCCAGATAATGGCAATTATTGGGTTAGCAGTTGCAGGGTATTTTGCCTGGACGAATCACTCCTTAGCTGATGTATTCGGAATTACCGCGGCCTGCCTCGTGCTTTTGGCGTTGGGTTATTTTGCTCCCAGGGCCCTGCTCCCTGTCTGGCGTGGTTGGATGAAGCTTGGTCATTTCCTTGAAATCACTACTACGTGGATGATTCTTGGCTTTATGTGGTTCGGTATGTTCGTACCAATCTCTTTCTTGCTCAGGCTCTTGGGTATAAAGGTCATGGATATGACCTACAAGCAGCCAGTTTCTTCCTATTGGCTTACCGTTCCGAAAGAGAACTCGGATTTCAAGTTGCTTGAGAGACAGTACTAAGGGTAGCGAGGCACTCCTCGCCCTACTTGGTGTCAGGTCATTCCCAAGATGCCGGCTAAGTCTCCCCTACAGACATAGGGAAGTATTAGTTTCTCGAGAGGCAAGAATTGGACGCGAAGCTTGCTAATTGATCCCCCGGCGACCAGAAGATTTGTAATTGCCTCTGCGAAGAGAGGTGCCACTGATATCTCAATTGTTCTTGTTCCTCCATTGAGAAGAGCAGGGTCCAAGTTAACTGGAGCTGCGACAGGAACTGAGTCGGTGATAAACAAGTTTTTAAATGGCGAGTTAAGCATCCGATAAAACGCTTGGCCAGAAAGAACCGGGTGGATAGCCCCCGCGTGTATCTCGCGAGCGCCTGAGTTCCCAACTTTGATGCCACCTTCGCAGAGGGTAACACCAGAATCAATCATGTCATCGAGCATCAAAGCAGTAAGGTGCTTTATGTCTCCGAATAGTTCTTGAACATCGATGGTTCCGGAGCGGTGGTGTTCTTTATAGAGAAACGCAAGCCCAGAAAGGTCGAGCTGTGTTTTCACAATTCCCGCTCTTTTACCTGCCCCCAAATCGGGCGCTACAATTTTAGTGTTCTTTATCTCGCTCCCCAGTACTCGCTCGATTACAGGCAGCATTACGCTTGACCCAAATACAAAGTCGACAGCGCGATCGAAGAATCCAGACATGGCAGGATTGTGGGGCTCAAGAGTAATTATGCGAGCTACCTTTTCATTTCGCTCAATGCGTCGCATTATTGCAGCTGCGGTTATTGGTACCCGCTCTGTCTCTTTGCGGTCCTGCCTCGCATAGCCAAAGTAAGGCATAACTAGGCTAATTTCTTTAGTCGAGGCTCTTTTGAGAGCATCGAGCATGAGTTCAAGATCGTTGAGATGTTGGTGCTGAGGGTAGTGAGTGCTATTAATGACAATAACATGCTTGTTTCGAACATTGTCAGTAAACTCAACTTTCCGCTCTCCATCTGAAAAATCGTAGACCTTGTAATGGCCGAGTGAAACGCCAAGACAAGCCGCAATTTTTCTTCCCATCAGGTTTGAGCCTGGACCTGCAACAAGAACAACATCCTCAAACAAAGGATTCTGAGGCCCTTCGGCAATCTCTTTCTCTCTCGCGAGGAGTGCTCTATCCAGAGCGGTCATTTGTTCATTGTAAAGTGCGGCAACGTCTCGAGGCATGAGCCTAAGAAACCCGAATTCTTCGGCTACTCGCACATTACTCGAAGAGGTATTCCCGGAATTAAAGGTCAATTGATCGTTGACGGATTGCTCATGCCTCTGCAGCGCCCCTAAGGTATGAGGAACGACAAAATCTCTCTTAAATCCGGTAAGAAACAAGGTAAGACTGCTTGAGTCGAGGGGGGGAACCTTTGGGGAAACATCTGAGGGGAGCCGGTCCTGGTTAGAACCTTGAGGGTTAGGAGAGCCTGAGCTGGGAGATGCCATATAACGCCGTTTAAGAATGGCGCAATCTACTTCCGCTTGCGGGGTTTAGTAAAGGGGGGAGCAGTCATCTCACTAGGTCTTTTGGGTCCAGCGAGAGACAAGGCTAGCGGCTTAGCTTTAGCTTAAGGAGTTGGAACGCAGAGTTCGCTGCTTTAAGGGTGAGAGGTCCCTTTGATGAGGTAACTCGCCGTTCTCTCAGGAAAATTTGGATCAAGAAGAAGGCGAGCGCCGCAAGGAGAAAATATGCCCCGAGTTCTACGCGCGTTACAGTGGTGCGTTTGAGCCCAGAAAGTGTTTCGTAACTCGGATTTACCTTCCCTCCCGTTTCTCGGGCAAGTCGCTCAAGAAGGCTTGTGTTAAACCCTAACCCCTTTCTCTCTCCAAAAAGCTCTCCCGAAACATCAAAGGCTACCGGTGTAAAGTTATAAGGCTGAGCGCCGCCACTCGCCTTTAACTTCACTTGATAGGTTCCAGCTTGAGCTTTCGGAAGGCTTACTTGATACCTGCCGCGTGAAACGGGCTCTAGTGTGACTTCGCGCGTGGAGCCGTCGGCTCCCACTACCTCGGCTTGTATCCGAGCAGCGCCGAGATCTTGAAAGACCGCCACATCAAGGGTAAGTGCACCGCGTTCAACAAAACGCCTTAAGTCGAAGCGTACGTTGGTCCCCTTACCCCCCTGCTCTGGTCTCACACTATCAAGAAGATTTGACCAGAACTCAGCATAACGTGGCCAGCCAATCCAGTTGCTCGACCAGCGGCCATTGGCATCGGAGGTAAATGCTGCAACCTTGCCTTTTTCGAGCTGCCACGAGGCGAGCAGAGGGCGCCCTTCTGCTCCGCTTACCACAGCAAGTTCATAGTTGGCGTCTGGCTTTGCTTTCGTTTCAACATAACCTCTTAGTGGGGGGAACGCACGCACCTGGGTGCTGCGTACCTCGCCCTGGCCAGGCCTCACTTGGAATTCTCGCTCTTCACGCAGTGTCTTCTCCCCAGAGCGTACTTTGACGTCCTCCATGAAAATGCGCGGAAGTTGGCTTGGATCACTTGCTGAATAGAAAGATCCCCCGCCCGCCTCGCTCAAGGATCGCAGAAATCCAAAATCAAATTCCCCACCGATAAGTACTGTTGAAACGGTAATGCCAGAGAGCCTCGCTTGGCGAACATCTTCAAGATAGATCGGCCCTGCATCCTTGAGCTCACCATCAGTAACAATAATAATGTGTTTCCTTCCCGCGGGAGTTGCTTCTAGTCTGCGCCGCGCTTCTCTAAGTGCGGGAAGGAGCCACGTTTGGCCTTTGGGGAATAGGCGTCCAATTCTTTCAACCGCGAAATCTCTGTTTCCCCCCACTTGCGTCGTTCGCAGCACTTCCCAGGGCGTTTCATCAAATCCAATGACACCGATGTAGTCCTCATCCTTTAAATTCTCGACTACCTGGCGCGACGCTTCTTTAGCAAATTCAAGGCGCTGGTCGCGGCTCATGCTTTGAGATTTATCGATGACCAGCTGAACGGCAACATTGAGGCGTTTTTGCTCGGCTTGAGGTGGAATCATGATGACGGGAAGAATCGCCTCCATTTTGCTGCCAATATACCCCCCGAGCCCATATCCGCGGTTCCCTCCCGTCATGATGAAACCGCCTCCATTTCTCACGAAGGCGTCAAGACTTTGGAGAGTTCCGCTAGGTAGCTGCTCGAGCGCCACATTATTAAATACGACAGCAGAAAAATCTTTAAACTCGGGAAGGCTTGCAAAACGAGGCGCCCCTACCAGCGCTTGCACTTGATAGGACTGACCCTTTAAGGCTTCATCAAGAAAGCGTTTATCCTCGGAGTCTCCGTGGAGTATTAGGATCTTTTCCCTTGTTTCACCGGAGAGAAAAGCGCGCCACTCGGATGGGCGAAAATCTGGATTGGTTGGGGTTAGAGTTGCACGCACTTTCTTAATGCCATCCTGAGACGGATCGCTATCGGTTTCAAATAAAAGCTCTTGTCCCGCGAAAACTGTTATTTGCTTCTCTAAAAGAACGTGCTCTTCATGCACTATTTTAAGTGTTCCGCTTTGTGTCTCAGATGAAGTGTTCTGAACACTAACCTTGATAGGAACACTTTTCTGAGATGGCGCTACGAGAGGGGCGCTCAGATTCGAAATGGAGAATTGAGAACTGCTTTTTTTGTCGAGAGAGGGAACAAGTGGGAATAGCGCGATATGAGCTGCTTGCAGTGCGGGAATAAGCTCAAGTGCGTTGCCCTGTGTTTCATAGCCGTCCGATACAAGTACTATCGGTTTCACACCCGAAGTCTCTGATGCGGGCTCCGCAAGCACTCGAGCTAACGCTTGTTCAAGATTCGTCTCTCCAAGATTCAACTGAGAAAATGTCTCTTTAAGTCGAGAGAAGGTTTCGCTGGTCGAGAATGAGGTCGGAGCTCGGGAGGCGGTACCTGAAAAGGGAAGTATTTTAGTTTCGCCATCGGGCGTAAGGCGTTTTGCCTCGCTCAGAAGATCCTCTCCCGCGGCAGGGTCGATACTTTCAGAAATATCGGCGAGCACCAGGGCACCGCTCTCCTCCGATGAACTCTCGATACGAGGGCCTGCTAGGGCAATGCAGAGGCAGGCGAGCGCGAGAACGCGCAGGAGATGCTTCGTAGTGGTTCTTAGCGTGAATGTCTTTCTCTCGAGCGCAAGTGCCGCAACGAGAAGGGCGGCCGGAAGAAGAAGGAGGGTAAACAGGGCCGAGAAACCCATTTCAAAGTGCATGGGGCCTCCCGCGATATCTTTTAACGAACCAAAAGAGCGTGTCGACAAGCAGGAGAATGAGTGCGGCAAGAGAAAGGGGGCGTACAAGGCTTTGGCTCGCCTGCGTGGAATCTGCGGCTTCCGGCAGAGTGATCGCAAGAGAGGTGGAGGCAGCGGTGTCGGACTCCGAAGAGTCAAAGAAATTTATAGCCTCAACGATCTCTGGCTTGCCCTTTTGACCGAGTGAAATAAGAAGTCCAGGTTTTGCGGGAACGGTAGCTTCGGGAGTGCTGCTTTGAAGCTCAGAGCGAGGAAACATGCGCGGCTCAGCACTCTTTGGCGGAAGAGCGATGCGACTAAAGACACTCGAGTAAGGCGCGTCGCCAGTTCCGCCTGAAAGCCACTTGAAAATATTGAGCGTGAGGATGCTAAGCAGAGGTGATTTTTTCCCTTCGAAGGGGAGTAGTTCAAGACCTGACACCACCACACGCCGGCCTTCAAATTCGCCAGCATAGAGCAGAGGCCCGTGGGTAGAGCTGACAATTTCCTGGGCCCAACCCGGAACTTGCAAGACGGACTGCTCCTTAAGTGAAAGAGGTCCGTACTGCACATAACTGTTGATGGGATGGCCTTCTAGCCAGCGAGTAATCTGACCGGGGGACTTTTCCAATTTCGAAGGGAACAAGCTCGAGGTTGCGGGGGGAAGAATCAGCAAAAGTGGAGCCGTGGGAAGTGTCTTGGGGACTACGCGGTGCAGCACTACTAAAGGCGTGCTGGAGTCGACGGAAGAAGCATCAAAACTCTCGGGAGTGATAGCCTTACCAGGATAACTCTTGAGGGCCGCAAGTCCGAGCGCCTCGGCGCCTAAATCTGATACGACCAGCAAGGGCCCTTTGTTAGTCCGCGGAAGAAAATATGCTTCGTCATCCTCTCGTAGCGCATTGGTTTCATTGGTGACCCCTGCCCCCGAGATTCGGAGGCGAAATCCCTGGCTGCCTCGGGATACGTTCTCAAATTTTATTTCAAGGCGTTCCCCGTGCTTAATGACCTGTTTCTTTTCAGCGCGAGGCCTCGTAGTTACCTCACCGGGAACGTTTGGGTCAGTTTCTAGCTCCTCGAGAGATACCAGAACTGGAATTCCCTCCTTGGAGGACCTTGCGGATTCAGGCACGAACGCATCTATACCTGCTAGTGCCGTCATGCTTGTGCCGTGGTTCTCTTCTCGCAGGCGCAGAGAGCTGATGGCAATATTTCCCACGGCCGTTCCAATAGAAGTGGGCGCGGAGAGTCGCTTCGCGGCTCCTTCGACGCGGATTCGCTGGTCGGTGAGAACCGTAACGGGCGCACCTTCGGTGCTTGCAAGAAGTCTCTCAAGCGCGGGGCGAAGGTTGTCGCCGGCGTAAGAGACCTGTACCGAGGAGATCAACTTTCGCGCCTCTGCAATCGAAACAAAGCCCTGAGATATATTTGAGAGCCCAGGGGAGGTAAGAAAAACAGAGACTTGAGCCCCAAGAGAAAGAGATGCCAGCGTTTTCTCCGCTTCCGTCTTTGCGCGGTCAAGTCGGCTCTCGGACTGGGCCCCTACCGTGCTTTGTGCGCCCATACTTAGAGAGTTGTCGATCAGAAGGATGTGTAATCCCCCTTCTCCCTGCAAATAAAGTCCGGCAGCTGCAGTAGCAAGGAGCGAGGCAATGAGGAGCTCTAAAAAAAATCGTGGCGGAAGTTTAATTTTCCGAGGTGCAAAGACTGGGCGAGATATGCGCTTTAAGAGAAGAACGGTAGCCACGCGAATTTCGCTTCCTGAACCACCGCGGCGGTAAACATAGAGCAATACTGCTGCCGCAATGGGGAGCGAGAGGAGAAACGCCGGAATGACAGCACCAAAAGGCATGGCTCTTATCCTCGGTTACATCGCTTCATCGCAAGATTCCTACTCGCGGAAGAATATCTTGAACCCAGCCGCCAAGGTCTTCAGAGGCGAGTGCGAGTGCGTAAGAGATTCGGGCGGAGCCACAAAAGTCTCGCAGTTCCTCACAATGCCCTTCGAGTAGCTCTTGATACTCAGAGCGGAGTTCAGGAGTGAAATGAATGTCGACGCGCTCTCCGGACTCACTGTCCACCACTATGCCACTGTCCTTTCCTTCTAGAGGCCGAAGATCTTCATCACTCAGCACTTGCACCACGGTAATATCGAGGTTTCTAGCACGCAGCGCGTTGAGGCCTCGCTCAATTTCTTCGAACGGACATAAGAAATCCGAAAGAACCACTGCGACACCTGGAAATTTGCTTTGTGCGGCTGCGCGCTGCAAGTTTCGCGCGAAATGACCTTCCCCTCCAGGACCAAGCTTTTCAAAGAAGGTGCCAAGTTGGTGAACGGCGCGCGGGCCCGCAAGAATGGGAGTGGAGCCTTTCCCGAGCACGGTGCTTGAAACCGTGTCTTGCTCCATAAGCGCGATGTAGCCGAGCGAAAGCGCAATGTCACGGGCCCGCTGCCACTTAGGGTCAAATGCGCTCTCGCCCATGGACGCACTTCCATCAACCAGTATCAGCACGCGCAGGTCTTGCTCTTCCTGAAAGCGCTTCACGTAGAGTCGATCGGTGCGACCATAGACGCCCCAATCGATGTGTCTTGGGTTATCGCCCAGTTCATATTTGCGGTAGTCAGAAAACTCGATGCCATGCCCGCGCTTGGGAGAGAGATGTCCTCCTTGACGTGATCCAAGAAAGGCGCGCCGTGCCCTAATTTTGAAGAGCTCGAGCTGATTCAGGAACTGTGGGGTAAAGGTTTCTGGGAGCATAGCAACCTTTGTGGCTACAGGGGATGTTCGGCGCCCTGAGGACAGGGCGCCCTACCAAAGTGCGCCCTGCCACAGGACGTCGCACGACGGTGAGGGCATATCCCCATGGAATATTGAACCGTATTATTTGGCACTGCGTACCTGATCGATGATTTGATCAGCACTAATTCCATCGGCCTCCGCCTGAAAATTGAGAATCATACGATGGCGCAGCGCAGGGGCGATCACGCTTCGAATATCCTCAAAAGCTACGTTAATCCGGTTGTCGAGCAGAGCTGCTACTTTGGCCGAAAGTACTATCGCTTGAGCGCCGCGTGGTCCTGGGCCGAAACGTACGTATTGTTTCACAAGAGGAGTTGCAAACTCGTTGGAGGGCGTGAGGGCCGCAATCATTCGCACAAGGACTTGGTACATAGGATCAGATACGACGACGTGTCTTACCAGGCGCTTCATCACTTCTATTTGCTCGGCGGCTTCTTCTGGCGCAAGGACGGGACGAGCTTCAGGGACATCTACCCCTGTGGTGCGAAGCAGCACTTCTCGTAGCTCAGAGGAAGACGGAGACTCGAGCAGCAGCTTCACAAGAAAGCGATCAAGCTGCGCTTCGGGGAGTGGGTATGTTCCTTCGAGCTCTACCGGGTTTTGGGTGGCGAGCACAAAAAACGGCCTCGGGAGCTTATGGGTTTCGTCGAGTACCGTAATCTGGCGTTCCTCCATGGCTTCAAGCAGTGCGGCTTGGGTCTTGGGAGTAGCCCGGTTTATCTCGTCCGCGAGTACCACATTTGCAAAAAGAGGCCCCGCCTTAAAAACAAAGCGTCTCTTTCCAGAGTCATCTTCAGTGAGAACTTGTGTTCCCGTTACATCCGACGGCATGAGGTCGGGAGTAAATTGTACGCGCTTAAACCCGAGCCCAAGTGTGGCAGCTATGGATTTTACGAGCAGGGTTTTTCCTAGACCTGGAACACCCTCAAGCAAGACATGGCCTCCCGCAAAGATAGCGGAGAGAGTTCTGCGGACAATTTCACGGTTTCCCACGATGACGCGCCCAATTTCAGCTTCAATTGCCTGAAAGACGCGGTTGAAATCGGTAACCGCTTGTTCTAGTTCTTCTCGCTCTCCCACGGTTCATTCCTCTAAGTAAGAAAGTTGTTCCTATTCAAGCACATCCTGGTACTCAAGCGGTATCGGTTGCTGGCCTGGATCCTTGACGGGATCGGGCCGGGCGAGCTGCACATCTGCCAGCCCTGTCTTTGTCCTAGCCTTTGCATCATTTTTCGCCTCACCGGCACTAGCGCCCGTATAGCGGGTATCAAGCTTTTCCTCTCCAAATTTTATCTCGGCATCTTTAAAGTCTTTTTTCCCCTTGAGACCATATCCGGGGCCCGGGCCTTCACCCTCAGGGAATTCTTTCACTTCAGGTTCTTTGTCGCTTGCGGATCTAGCCTGGGAACGCTGTTCGTCCTTAGAGCCTTGAGACCCTGAGGACATCGGGGCCTTTGACCCAGTGGATTCGTTGCTTGAAGAACTTCCTTGGTTGCTGTCTCCGTTTGCATTCTGACCAGAACTGGAATTGCTCGCGGCAGATTTATTGCCTGAAGACCCAGGGGCGCTTGCGTCAGCGTTGCTTGAGGGGTTCTTTGACGTAGCGCTACCTGAGTTTCCCGCGCCTGCCGAGTTCCCCTGAGACCCAGATCTTTGGCTTCCTTGTCCTTGGCTGCCTGCGGAATTGGTTCCCGCAGAAGAGGCACTCCCCGCCGAGCCTTGACTTTGGGAGCCCGCGGAACTCCCTTGTTCTGATGCGTTCTTTTCCTCCATTTTTTTGAGCATTTCAGAGGCTTTTTGAAGATCGGACCCAGAGGACGAGGCTTGCCCCTGCTCGGAGCCTGAGCTCCCGGAAGAAGTCTGTTCCTTGGAGTCTCCCTTGTCCCCAGAACCTGAAGAGGGACTGTCGCCGTCTCCCTTGCCATCCGCTGACTTTGCGCTGCCCTCGCTGCCTTTGTTTGCTCCGGAAGTGCTACTTCCTGAGCCCGCACCTTTTTGATTGTTGCTTTGGGAAGTAGATCCCGAGCTAGAGGAGTCGCCTTCTGTGCCAGCTGTTTGCGAAGATTGGCTGCCATTCTGATCTTCGCGTTCTCCTTTTTTGTTCTCGCCATCTTTTGTTTCTGCTTCGCGCTTTGCTGCTTGGCTCTGGTTGCCGCCTTGAGAGGCGTGCTGGATATCAACATCGCTTGAAGCTGCGCCGCTCGAGTTGCTTTGAAGCGAATCTGAGAGGTCACTTGAAGAGGCCACGGAGCTCTTCTCTGACGACTGGGAAGCTTGAGCGGCACTCACAGAGGATTGAGAAGAGAATGCTTGTGAGTCTGAGCGTGCACCAGATTTTGTGAGTTCCTCGGTAGAGGAGAAGGAAGCGTAAGAAGCGCTGGCCTCCCCAGATTCTTGAGCCGCAGCGACTTCGCCTAAGGTCTGCTTGGCCTTCTCAATTGCCTCTGCCGACTCCTCGGTTCCAAGGCCATGCTCGGCGAGTGTGTCAGAAAGCTCCTCAAGGGCACCTAGTAACTCTGGCGGTAGTTTGGGGTGTTCTTCAATAAACTGAGCAATCTCTTTAAGCTGTTCGGTGGTTGCAGGGCTTTGGGGCTGAGGGGGTAGCGCCTCTCTCTGCCACCACATTGAGAGTAGAATCAAAGCCCAGAGCAGCAGAGAGATGAATCCTAGGCGCTTCTCGTTTGCTGACCAGTCGAGTGGAATTACTTTGCTGACTGAATCCTCTGAGAGGATCGTGGCTACTTGAGAGCGCAGCATGCCCTCAGCTTCGTGGCGCAGACTCTTGCTCTCGAGCTCGACCAGAGTCGTAATTCGTTCTTTGGTGGCAAGCGTTGCATCAATGAGCAGGCTTAGCTCCTCTGAGGAGGGACTAGTCCAGAACCTACTTTTCCAGAGGGCATAGAAGGAAGCTGCGACTCCAAACACTCCCAGAGTTGAAGCAAGTGTTATTGAAATAGTATGGGTGGAAAGAACGCCGAGGACGGAGGCCCCAAGTACGCTCGACGTACTCAGCAGGCCTGCTCGAAGACGCTTTTTGTGTGCGGCACGGCGTACCTGCTCAATTAGTTCATTGGCAGTTGCCGCACTCATGGATTTGAAGCCTCGTTACTTATTTTTTATTGCTTGGAGGTATCGCTTCACTGCTTCTTGGTGCTCAGCGTAGGTGGTCGAGAAGACATGTTTACCGGTGCCGTCTGCTACGAAAAACAGATAAGGCATCTCGGAAGGATAAAGCGCCGCGCGAATGGCGCCTTCTCCGGGCGCGCAGATAGGACCTGGAGGCAGCCCAAGATTTACGTAGGTGTTATAGGCATGAGGATTTTTCATATCCTCATCTCGAAGGTCCCCGTTGAAATTTTCTAGTCCGTAGATCACGGTCGGATCGGCCTGGAGTTTCATTCCCTGCTTCAGTCGATTGTGGAAGACGGATGAAATCACGGGCATTTCTTCCTGATTCCCGGCCTCTTTTTCGATGATGGAAGCGAGCGTTAAAACTTCATGCCGTGAAAGCCTAAGTTCTTCCGAGCGAGCCGTGAACTCAGGTAGCCACTTTTTCTCACCCTCTTCGAGCATTCTAAAAATGATGTCCCAGGCCACAATCGGACGAGAGAATTGATAGGTATCTGGCCACAGATAGCCTTCAAAGCTTTGGGAAGCGATGCCAGCTCGGATGAGAAGCCCAGGGTCCTTCAGTGCAGCCGCGAATTGGTCGGCTTTCATGAGTCCTTGAGCTTCAACGATGGCGGGAAGTTCCTTGATAGACATTCCCGGAATCACGGTTACCACACGCTTAATGACATCCCCTGACATCAGCTTGTCGAGGATCATGCGGGGCGACATGGCCGCGGTCACTATGTATTCACCTGCTTTGACTTTTGTGTCGGCTTTCGATGTTTTCGCAAGGATGTCGAGACTCCAGGCGTAGCGAATTGCCTGCTGTTCTACGAGCGCTTTTGATACTTCAGAGAAGGGCTTCCCGGGCGCAATTTCAATGATGACTTCTTTGGTAGCGCTCGGGTCAAAGGGCGCCAAAAATGCCTGTCGAAAAAAGAGGTACGTACCCACCGCAATGAGTGCAGGAATCGAAAGAATAAGAATGATTCTAAGCAGCAGTTGAACTGGACTCACGTGGCCTTCCTCTTTTGAGCATCAAGATAAGACTGCAAAATTATAGCGGCCGCCAGAGCATCAATCACTCCCTTATGTCGTTCTTGGGCCGACTTTTTACGAGAGCGGCCTATCCGAGACTCCCTAAACCTCTCCTCGGCCTCCGAGGTGCTGCTATATTCGTCAACGAATCGAACTTCTACCTCTGCTCGCTTGGTTATTCTGCGGCAGAATGTCTCAACAGATTCACATTGGGGAGAGCGGGTTCCGTCTTCAGAAAGAGGGAGCCCTGCAACGAGAATTTTAACAGAATGGGCAGCAATCAGGCGCAGGAGCTCTTTTTCAGCGGCTCCGTTGGCTCGCTCGAGGGTAATAAGTGGAGTTGCAATGCTTGAGGAGTCCTCGCAGGACGCCACCCCTACTCTGCTATCGCCTATATCGAGACCGAGAATCATTAGAAACGCCGTTTTGTTGGTGCTGCGCACTCTTTGCAGGCTCTCTATGCCCAAAGTTTTCTCTTAAGTACTCGAGCTGCCAGGCAATGAGTCGATAATTATATAGTATCAGCGCTCTCTCTACCGCGGCGCAACTTTTGCTGTGAGGCTTGCAGTCAGTCGAAGGGAGCGGCAGTATTCGGTGGTGAGCAATCGGGGCTAAGCTCCGAGAATTACTATATTGTTAGATTCAAAACAGTTGTTGTAGCCTCTCACGAGTTATGAACACGTCCCTCACCGCAAAGCGCCTGACGGCAGTCTTCGGCGCCTTGTTCCTCTTCCAAGCCTCCATGGTTGCGGTCGGACTGTCTCTCTCAAGCCCGAAATTTCAATCTTCAGCCTTTCAGAATCAGTTTTTCTCTTCTAGTGAAACGAGTCCCTTTCTATCTCCTTCTTCTCTTTCACAAGAAGATGAGCTTTCCCCTGAGTTGTTGGTTGCTGAGAACGTGACTGCTGAGACGAGCACTGCCCATGCTTCCACGGACGTTTCTCTAGAAGCTTCGATTTTGGCAGATTCTGTGATGCCCGAGAGCGCTCCCGGCGAAAAAACTGTTGTAGTGGCGAGCGGAGATAATCTCGCGGGCATCTTTTCTCGCATTGGCGCCCCCCATGCTGCGGCACTTGAAGCTCACAAATCCCTTCGTTCGATTTCAGGCTCCTCTGCGGCGCTGAAAGTTGGGGAAGAGCTCAAGCTTTTCTTGGACAACAACGGCGATGTCATCAAGTTAGTTCGAGAGCTTTGCGACGGGCGGATAGTGACGCTCTCGGGGTCTTCTTCTGGCTATGAAACTTCAATCCAAGAACTCTCTGTTGTTGAAGAGTCACACACGGTTTCGGGATTGATTCAGACCTCTCTTTCTTCTGCTGCGAGTTCTCTCGCTTTGCCGTTCTCGGTTGTTGATGAATTTGTTGATTTGTTCTCGAACCGAGTTGAGTTTAGGAAGGACTTGCAGCCTGGTGACACCTTCTCGGTAACTTTCCTCACGCGCAAGAATGGTCGTACCGGCGAGCTACTGAAGCCAGGAGCCATTGCCTCTGCGTCGCTAAAGACCAAAGGTAAACTTCTGGTTGCGGTCCGTCATGCGGATGAGGACGGTGTTGCAAGGTACTTTGATGAGCGCGGAGATCCGTTAGGAAATTATTTTCTGCGGTATCCTGTGCAATTTAGCCGGATATCCTCTGCGTTCTCCTATGCACGCTTTCACCCTGTGCTAAAACGTGCGCGGCCGCATAATGGCGTTGATTTTGCGGCGCCTATTGGCACTCCGGTTCGATCGGTAGCAGATGGCATCGTTGATATCTCAGGGTATCGCGGCGCCGCAGGGAACATGATTCGAATCTCCCATGGCTCGCGTTGGTCTACCGCATATTTGCATTTGAATTCTATTAGTTCCTCAGTTCGGCCTGGCGCGAGAATCGAGCGTGGCCAAGTTATCGGAACTGTTGGAACCACGGGCCTTTCAACTGGTCCACATCTTCATTTCAGTCTCTATGACCGGGGCAACTATGTTGACCCTCTAAAAACTGACCTTCCCAGCATGCAAGAGGGAGTTCAGCCCCTGCCGCGTGAATATCTGCTTGCCGCTCTTGAGGCACTTGACCTTGAGCATCAACGCGTAGCGAGCCTCCGTACCATGACGTCTGCCGGTTAACTGATTGGAGCCCGAGCGAAATTGAGCGCGCTTTCAGTCTTTTAGATTAAAGGGGGCGTTCAGTTCTGAATTCTCCGAGCTGCTGGATGGGGTCTTTTGCGCTAATCTGGCATAACAAACCCTGTAACACCTCGTCGGAGTTCTCTATGCGTTTTGCTTTATTGGCAGTACTTTTCTTTCTTTCTCTGGGCTGCGCCTCTCGCCAACCATCCCCCTCGTCCTTTGAGGCTAAAGGAATAAAAGTTGGTAAAATTGTCGTCGCGCTCGATTCATCAGGCCTCGAAGCGGAGAGAGTCGAGGTTTTTGGCAAGGTCTCAGGTATTCAATCTATCAAGGAAGAGCTTTCTAAGGTGCTGCTGCAACGTGGGATGCTCGTGCCTTCCAGTGACGTTACGCTTTCGGTTACGGTGAAAGATTTTCGCCTTCGCCATGGAGCGACGCGCTATTTCACAGGGTTCTTTTCGGGCTCTGATACGGTGAGCGGAAGTGTAGAGGTGCTGAAGGCGAAAAAGGTCATTACTTCCTTTGCCACCCAGGTCTCAGGCGGAAATGGAAATCCTTTTAACATTAGCCGAGATTCTCGCAGTGATGGTCTTTTTCACGGTTTTGCCGCGAGAGTGGTGGAGCAGCTTAGGCGTCAGTCGATTGAGTAGACCGATGAAATACGACCCTATCGCAAGGACTTTAATTTACAGTATAAATTGCAGATTGCCGCAGTTCTAATACCTTGCTTTATAAATGGCCGCGTATTATAAAGCGACATATGGAGAGATTGTCGCGCGATGTCAAGTTACCGGAATCGCATAGTTTTTTTCTTTTTGGCGCACGTGGCGTTGGAAAGACGAGTCTCCTCAGGCATCTGATACCGGAGAACCAGCGTACTGTTATCGATCTTCTCCAAGCCTCGGACTTTGAGCAGTTCGCGCTTCATCCTGAACAATTGTCAGAGGTCATAGCGAAGCTCCCCTCGAGTGGAACGCAGTGGGTCATCATCGACGAGGTGCAGAAAGCACCTGCCCTGCTAGACATGGTCCATTTGGAGATAGAGGCGCATAGCCGCGCACGAATGGGGATAGGCGCTGAGCGCCCCAAAGAAAGAAAGCTACACTTTGCGTTGACGGGTTCGAGCGCGCGAAAATTGAAGCGCGGTAAGGCTAACTTGCTCGCGGGGCGCGCTTTTGTCGGTTACTTATTTCCACTGACACATCGGGAAGTTCCCCTAGGCTATGATCTCGCGTCGTGTCTGGCCTGGGGAAGTCTTCCGGCGGTTGTGACTTCATCTGGGGAGCAGGAGCGCAGAGAGCTTCTGTCGGCGTATGTCCACACGTACTTACGAGAAGAAATACTGGAGGAGCAGGTAGCTCGCTCCGGCACTGCCTTTAGAAGATTTCTTGAGGTCGCAGCCCAAATGAATGGCGCCCCAGTTAATTTCGCGTCAATAGGCCGAGACGTTGGGCTCACCACTCCTACGATTCAGAGCTACTTTGAGATACTGGAGGATACTCTTGTTGCATTTCGCCTCGACCCCTTTCATGAATCGATTCGCAAGCGCCAGCGAGCAGCGCCGAAGTACTACTTTTTTGATCTAGGAGTTACTCGTGCTCTTGCAGGCGGCCTTCGTTCAGAGATTACGCCACACAACTATAGCTTCGGGAAAGCATTTGAACATTTCATCCTCTGTGAAATTCTCCGACTTTCCGCCTATTCTGCCAACGATTGGCGATTCAGTTACCTTAGGACCAAGGACGATTTAGAGATTGACGTGATCATAGAAAGACCCGGCAGGCCGCGCGCGCTCATAGAAATTAAGTCATCAGACTCTGTTCGGGAAGAGCATCTTAAGCCTCTTCACTCATTGGGGGCGAAGATAAACAACAGCGAATGTTTTTGTCTGTGTTTGGAGAGTCGTGCCCGTTTAGTTGGCTCGGTGAAAGTACTTCCCTGGCGCGAAGGGCTTGTGGAGTTGGGCCTATAATTAACAGTGATATGAAAGACCTGGCTATTGGCACAAAGTGAAGAGGATGACTCTATCGCATTCTTCTTGTTCTTCGCGTTATTTAGGTTTTTCAGAGGCTCGCTAGATTTCTACATATTCTCGCGTGTCAAACCGGCCACTATTGAATATCTTACCTTTCAAGTTGCCTTTGCATGACACTCGCTGCCTTTGACCAAGGCGCTGATAGCGTCAACCTTGGCCGCGATGGTATTGAAATTCGAGTATCCGCACATGAATGACAAAACCTCTTCCGATCAAACCGAAAATTCCTCCACAGACGAGAAGCTACGAGAAAATGCTTCCAGCGAGACCGTTGCAATCAAAACCATAGTCCCACTTCGAGAGAGAAAACCTCGGGACCAGGCCGTACATACCGACTACAATCGCCCCGCGCGATTTGAATTTACACAGAAGACCATCTCACAAATCGAGAAGGTTCTCGGAATGCCGATCTTTGCGATATATACTGGGTTGCACAGTGCTTTTGTCGATGGCGATGTCGGTCAATTGTACTACCACCTCTCCCTTATTGGAAAAACCGACAAGCTTGGAGTTGTCTTGTTTGGTCCGGGGGGAAATCCCACGGCAGCCTACCGCGCCGCGAAATTACTGAGGAGCTTCGCTAAACACGTTACCTTTATCGTTCCCGAAAAGGCTGCCTCAGCGTTTACCATGCTGTCCATTAGCGCGGATGAGCTGCTCACGGGCCCGCTTTCGGCTTTCAGTCCCGTCGATTCCAGTGTTGCGAATCATCCCCTCGCGCCACGCGACCCGAAGGGGAATCCCATCCCCGTTGAAGTGAACCAAGTCTACAAGTTCCTCGAGTTAGTTAATGAAAAGGACTACAAAAATACGGCCGACTTTCGAAACAGCCCGTTTTTTGCGCTCACAGACAAAGTGCATCCTTTGTTCTTGGGCACCATCCAGCGAACGTTGAGTCTTTCTCAGATGGTGACTCGTCAGATAGCCAGGATGCACATCAAGGACGAGAGCCAAATTGAGCAGATAGTCAAAACACTAAACGACAATTACCCGACCCATTCATTTCCAATTCTTCCTGAGGATCTTCGGGCAGTAGGTATTAAAGTGCGCGAAATGTCACCGGAGCTCAATGACCTCGCCATTAGTCTTGTACGCCTATACGATGCCTGCACCGCGCCAGGGGAGAAGGTTCAAGGCGACGAAAGGCAGTGGTGGCGAACGCATACAATTTTTGAAACACGCGAGCTTCGAAGTTACGCCTATGGCACTGTGTCGGATCGGCTCGTAGACAAAACATGGGTAAGAACCAAAGATTCTTTTTCCTATGAGCACGCTGCGGTAGTGAAAAACAAGAAGGGCTTTTACGAGTCGCTACCTCTTTCTTCGCAACAATTTCAGCAGTGGCTTAGCGGTCAGGAGGTTGAGTCTTCGTAGCTATTTCAAAGATATGCGGGAATTAAGTGCTGGGCTGAAGGTCAGCTCGCACCTGACTCGCGGTCCAGGCGCGGTATATGCGGAGCACCTCATAGCTAACATCCTCTCCTACGGCCTCCTTTAATTTTTTAAGCGAAAGAAGCCCATTTTGCTGAGTGATGTCCTCCACTCGCCTTTGCACTTCTGTGGGGACGAGGCGACTAAGTTCAAGCGGGCGCTTTTCGACAATCGCTCGTTCGAGGTGGGAATAGATGGTGCTCTCTGAGAGTCCGCGCCTATGCGCAATTTCGCTTGGATCCACTCCTTCTTGAAAGAGTTCGTAACTATGTTTCCAGGACTCCACGGTCCGTGATTCCATTATCGTACTATCTCCCGCGACGGGACGTGAGGAGAACTTCTCGACGCGAGCGCCAAGAGTCTGAGTAACTGAGGAGGCGGGAGGCAACGTAGTTTTCAGCACCTCAAGGAAACGCGCACCGAATTCCTTACGCTTCTTTTCGCCCACTCCCGTAATCTCAAGCAGCTCATTCTCGCTTTGAGGCCTTCTCGCCGCCATTTCTTGGAGCGTCGCGTCACCAAAGATATGGTACGCAGGAACATTTCTGGCCTTGGCAAGTTCCAAGCGGAGAGCCCTGAGCTTTTCAAACAGCGAGTCATCGACTCCTTGAAAGGCTGAGCCCGAACGCTTGCGTTTCTTCTCAGGGAGCTTGCGCTGTTTGGGTAAAAGAAGCGCGGGACGGGCTTTAAGAAACTGTATTCCATCACTCGTGATCGAAACGGTGCTGTATTGCCCCTCGCCTACTGCGAGTAACCCGCGCACCGCGAGGGACCGCCCAAGCCTTGACCATTCCGCGGAAGAGAGTTCTTTCCCCACTCCAAAAGTTGAGAGAGAGGTGTGTCCCCAGCGCCGAATGGCCTCAGTTTCATCTCCGCGTAAGATTGCCGCATGGTGAGCAAGGCCAAAAGAAACGGGCGAGACCTGAGAAGCGCGCACGATAGAAGAGAGCAGCTTCTGCGCAGGAAGCGACTGATCCACCATCTCGACGTCTCCAAAGCAGACGTCGCAACTATCGCAATTCGTTTCGGCGTACTGCTCCCCGAAGTAGCCAAGCAGCATTTTTCGTCGGCATTGCCCGACTTCAGCATAGTCAGTCATTTGCCTAAGCTGCCTTACGGCTTGCTGCCGGACCTCCGGCTCGGAAATCGCATCAATGAATCTTCCTAATTTTGCAGTGTCTCCTGCGCTGTAAAGAAGCAAACATTCGCTCGGCAATCCATCGCGCCCAGCGCGACCGGTTTCTTGATAATAACTCTCTACGTTTTTGGGGAGGTCGTGATGAATAACAAAGCGCACATTTGGTTTATTTACACCCATGCCGAAGGCGACTGTGGCGCAGACTACTTGAACTTCATCCCTTAAGAAGCGCTCTTGAGTTCTGGAACGAATCTCGGGCGCAAGTCCTGCGTGGTAGGGCGCGGCATTCACGCCATGCTCGGAGAGTTGCTCGCTGAGGCGCTCCGTGCCGTCGCGTGAGAGGCAATAGATAATGCCCGCTTCGTCTTCATGCTCTTTAAGGAGCCCGAGAATTTGCTGAAGCGGCGCCTTTCTATCTTCAACGCGGTAGGTCAGGTTGGGCCGATTGAAGCTCGCAATGACGATGTGCGGCTCAGCCATTCTTAGCTTAGAGGTGATATCCTCGCGCACCCGAGGGATGGCGGTCGCAGTTACCGCAAGTACGGGGATGTTTGGGAACTGCTCGCGCAGGACACCAAGCTGGCCATATTCGGGCCGAAAATCGTGTCCCCATTCTGAAATGCAGTGCGCTTCATCTACGACAAGCCGGCTTACCTTGGACTGCGCAAGTGAGGCGAGAAAGCCTGGAAGTACCGCGCGCTCAGGGGCGACGTAGAGCAGCTTTAGCTCGTTGTCGCGAAGTAGCCCGCGGGTAACATTCTTCTCCTCGTCTTCAATGCCTGAATGAAGTGCGGCCGCCTTAATTCCAAGAGCGGTGAGCGAGTCTACCTGGTCTTTCATCAGAGCAATGAGGGGAGAAACTACGATGGTGAGACCTGGAGAAAGAATAGCGGGAAGCTGGAAGCAGAGTGATTTGCCCGCACCGGTAGGAAGAACTGCAAGCACATCTTGTCCGCCCATAGTCGCAGCAATGATCTCCTCTTGATGAGGTCGAAATGAGCTGTAACCAAAGTACTGCTTAAGAGCTTGAAGTGGAGCTGACATAGTTGGCCTTCCAGTGATGCCTCTTTTCCTAGTGGGAGACAACCTTTTCGGAGATTTTGGGGAAAAGGTGCTTAGGAAACTATAAGTTGGCCAAATGGGTAGGCATCTTTAGGGTTGGGACTTCTCCGCTTCCCATCTGGGAGAGCCATTGAGAAGGCATGAATGAATCTTAGGGTTTTTGCCATAGACACTAACTAGCTAAAATTGCCCGGCAATCGTCTTTTAGGCAGGGACTGCGCTAGACGTAAATGAGAGTCCTAAAGGTGAAATGCTCGGTGGGCGCTGCTCAACCCGCGCCTTATTCCTTGAGTACGCAGACGCGTCGTTTAGAATGCGTAAAGGTAATCGAGGGTGCTTTATGGCAGATGGCATACATTCAGAGGGCGGTCCAACGCCAGCTGGGAGTCCTTTCAACGATCATATTGCGCCAGAGCTAACGCTCCTTCGCGCTGGGTATAATCCACTGGCGCTAAACAGATTAACGCTCTTGTTGATTGGAGATATTCCCATATCCCAATTGCCCCTCTTCGAGCTCCAAGACATTCGAGATGCTCTCTTAGACTACTCAAGTAATCTGGTAAAACGGAGAGCTCATATTCCTCCGGGGCATACGGTCCCAGCTTACGTGGCTGATTCTGACTATGTGCAAACTTGCACTCTGTTAGGTCACGTCCATTCTGCTCTAAATGCAGCTCTTGATGGATCGGGTGGGTTAGACGATCTGTTGCCTCCTCCCGGCACTCGAGGTGGGAATCCGGACAAGGAGTCTTAGGAGACCCACCCTTATTCTTTCACAGAGACTTAGCTGCGGTTGATACCCAACTCTTGTTGGGAACTGCTCGTTTGAATG
>JBIKWF010000039.1:0-34718 GCA_044356455.1 Bdellovibrionota bacterium
ACAAACGAAGAAAGCACTCCGCCATCGGATTTCGGTCCCCGGAGCAATTCGAAAACGGAGCTTTTAGTAACCGAAAGGCTGCCGCTTAAGCCATCAATCAAAGCGGGGGAAGATCAGTTTCTTTAGAATGGGTGGTTGTGGCCAATGATCACATGAGTAGCGTGCAGACTTCAAACACAGAGAAAGTCCCCACTGCAAAGCTCTCAGCGCGCCGGTATGGGGAAATCCTTGCAATTGTAAGTTCAGCTCTTTGGGGTTTCTTCCCAATTATTACTCAGCTTTCTTTTACGCGCCTGGATCCACTTTGGAGTGCTGGTTTCTCAGCGCTTTTTGCAGTCCCATTCTTCGCCGTGATCGTTCACCGCAAGGGGCATTGGCATCAACTTGCCGACAGGAGAGGGTGGCCGGGCATTCTCATAGTGACGCTTTGTATTGGCGTTATTTTTTATGGGCTCAATTTTATAGGCTTTAAGCACACCAGCTCGGGAAATGGCTCGATAATTCTGCTCATGGAGCTTTTCTTTTCCATGGCCTTTCTGCGTTGGTGGGGAGGTGAACGGCTGAACGGCGATGAAATAGTGGGGGCTCTGCTCATGGTGGTAGGAGCTTTCGTGATTTTATTCAGAGGCGCCTTTATCCTTCAGATGGGCGATCTTATTCTTCTCTTCGCCACCGTGTTCCCCCCTCTAGGAAACTATTTTGCGCGTCAGGCGCGCTCCTATGTTTCCTCGGCGGTGGTGCTTTTTGGTCGGTGCTCACTTAGTGGAGCGACTCTTCTCGTGTTAGCTGCGATCTTCAGCGAAGCGCCCTCATTTGAGGCGCTGCTTGCTTCTATGCCCTATCTTCTTATTAATGGAATCGTTCTCTTTGGGGTTACTAAGCTGCTGTGGCTTGAAACAATTCACCGGCTCGAGATCTCAGTGGCTCTCGCGCTGACCTCTGTGACACCATTCTTCACTTTTATGTACTCTTACGTACTCTTTGATATCCCTCCCACTACAGCGCAGCTCCTTGGGCTAGGACCGACAGTCGTCGGGATATTACTTCTTACTCGCGTGGTGCGGCCCTTCACTTTGTTTAAGGAGCGCCAATAGCAAGAAGCGGTTTGCGCGGAAAGTCGCTAGCCTCGGTCGACTGAAGTGCTTTTAGCCGCGTTTGTAGTACCCGAATGGTGCTGTTGAGCACGTCGTCTATTTCTATCTGTTTCGCCTTTGGATTCCGGACAACAAAATTTTGGATATCGGACTCCGCACGCGGAACAAACGCTTGCACAAGAAGAATTCGAGCCTCTATGCCCCTAAGCAAGAGAGCGCGGTAATTTGCCCAAAGCTCTTTGTCTTTCGCCGATGCGCTTTCAAAGTTAGTCCAACGAGGTAGCTCCACATTAAATCTAGGAGCCACTTTCACCTCTGGCTGGTTGGTGATCGGGTCTGTGGTGTAGTTCCAAGAAAGAACCCAGCTAAAGCCAAAGTCGGATTTTGCTCCGCCTGCGCCGCCGGTCGAAAACAGATCTAAATCCTTTGTTATCTCCGCGTACGTTGTGCCCCGCACAGGATAGTCGACGAGGGTTACTCCGGGAGTGCGAAGAATCGCCTCAGCGCTGGAAGGAGTTGGTGCCACACCTGCAGGAGAAGCTTGCGGCGCAGACATGCCCGATGGATCCGAAGCCATGGTAGGGAGCGCAGTGGGTAGAGGGAGAGTTCCTGCAGTCCCTTCAGCTTGCGTGGAAAGGGCCTGTGAGAGTGGAGCCTGTGAAATTGGGGCCTGTTGCGGAGGAGACTGCGAAGGGAGCTCCTGAGTGATAGTGCTCGCAGCTGAAGGCGATATGCCAAGTGGTGCCGGTATCGGGGAGATGGCGATCGCCGGATATTCACTCGTCGTAGTACCCGTGCTCGCTGCCAGGCGAGGAGCTGCATACGTCACTGCCATCACGGGCGCAGGTTCGCTGGAGGGCTCGGATCCTGCTGACGAGCTTGCGTTACGTTCGCTACTATCTGCGCTGCTGATAGTTCCCGCAGAATCAAGGGAAGTGGTTTCTTGCCCGAGGTTCCCACTTACCTCGAATGGAGAAGAGGAAGCCGGGGCGTCTGCGGATGAGGGGATGGAGGTAGAAGATTCGGACTCTTGCGATAGACTCTGTTGGCTGAGAACAGAAGCCGACTCCGTAGAGGGAAGTGCTGAGGAAGAAGGAATCGTAATGTCCCGTTCGGCAAGTCCCTCAGTGGAGTGAATTGAAGAGTTCGTGAGGGCTCCGGGGTCAGGCGCAGAAAGACTGCTCGGAGGCGCGCTAGGGACAGGAGCCTCAGCAGAGCTCAGGCAAGGAGATGTCAAAAGTGCTGCGACGGATAAAGAAAGCGCCAAAGACCAAGGTCTATCTGCTGCAATAAATACCAACGAACTTCGCCGCATGAGTCTCGCCCGTGTTTCAGTTTCTAACGTTCGCAATCTTGACCTTCTTCCATTCCGTTTTCCCTCCGCGTACTCTGCGTCCTCCGCGTTACTTGAAAACTATTGAATAACGCGGAGCCGTCTACGCCTTACGGCTGCGCCGAGCCTGGCTTCAGTGCAGCCGCGGCGCAGCTTCAGCGGAGCCGGGGACGCAGAGCACGCGGGGGGGGGAGTTTCTCAGAGGTTCTCTAGGCCGCTCCCAAGAAGCTTCCATTTGTTTCCGCTCTTTTGACAATCCCAGTCCAAGGAGTGAAGCGCTCACCATGCTTTTGCGCAAGGCGGGTAAGGGACTCTGCAACGCTGCGCGCGCCAAGCTTCTCCGCGTAATAAAGCACGCCGCCTCGGAAAGGCGGAAATCCAATCCCCATCACGGTTCCGAGGTCCACCTGGTTCGCAGCCTCAGCCCCCGGTGCTCCTGCCACGCCTTCGTCTAAGCACTGCACTGCTTCATTGATGAGTCTCAAAATAAGCCGGTCGGCGATGTCTTTACGGTTGGCGGCAGTAATGGGCGGTTTCGCTACCCCCAGGAGTTCTCTTATTCCTGGGTGAGGGGAACTTCCTTTTTCAGAAAAATCATAGAAGCCGCCTCCCGACTTCTTTCCCTTGCGGCCAGCTTGCACCAATTTATTTACATATTGAGGCGCCTGCATACGCGCGCCGTAACCCTTCGTCATGATTTCGGAGACATGCTCAGCAACATCAAGTCCCACCTCATCAAGAAGACGAAGAGGGCCCATGGGCATGCCAAATTCAAGCGCGGCTTCGTCAATGTCTCTCACGGAGTAACCATCTGCAAGCAGGTGCGCTGCCTCGGAGACATAGGGCGCAAGAATGCGGTTTACGAGAAATCCAGGAACGTCCTCGACAACGATCGGAAATTTACCAAGCTTTGTTGCGAGAGCTGCGACCACCGCTATCGTTTTGTTGCCAGTGTTTTTTCCGCAGACAATTTCCACGAGGGGCATTTTTTCAACGGGATTGAAAAAATGCATGCCAATAACTCGCTCGGGGTGCTCGATAGATGCTGCAATTTCAGTAATTGAAAGCGAAGAGGTGTTGGAGGCAATGATTGCATCCGCGGGAAGAAGTTTTGAAAGATCTGAGAGAACTTTTTTCTTGACCTCCATGTTTTCAAAGATGGCCTCAATCGCGAAGTGGGCGTTTCCAATGTTTGCTGAATCGCGCGAGGTCGGCTCGATGCGATTGAGCATGAAGCTTCTCTCTGTTTCGGAGAGGTAGCTCATCTTCGAAAAATAATTGCGAATTTGGGTCATCCCACGAGCGACCGCGTCGTCGCTCGTGTCCTTAAGAATCACGCTACAATCATTGCGCGCCAGGGAGCCAGCTATTCCTGCTCCCATGACACCAGCACCCACGACTACGCTGCGCAGGTGCTCAGTAGCTTTGCGGCCCGGTTTGCCAAGGGTCTTCGAGGCTTCAGTGAGAAAGTAGAGGCGTACGAGTGACTTGCTTTCAGGAGTTACAATGAGCCTCCCAAGCTCCTGGGCTTCAAACTTAAGTCCCACGCTCATACCCTCTTCTAGTCCAAGCAGCGTAGCGCTTAGTGCTGAAAGTGGAGCGGGATAAAAACCGCGCGTCTCTTTTTGCAGACTCTTCGCGGCCTTCTTCTTCACAAGGGAGCGCCCCAATTTGGTAGAGCTAAGAAGGCGGTCCATGAGAGGAGGCCTAACTACTCTCGGTGCTACCTGGCCAAGAGCAATCTGTTCGGCGCGTGTTTTAAGGGCGTCAATAGAGACAACTTCATTCACAAGTCCGCACGAGAGTGCCTGCTTGGGGCGAAGGGTTTTGCCTGCAAGGATGATATCAAGGGCTTTGGGAAGTCCTACCACTTTTGGAAGGCGCTGCGTGCCGCCAAAGCCAGGAAGGATTCCAAGTTTAATTTCAGGAAGGCCGATGACGCTCGATTTATGATCCGATATGAGACGATAACGGCAGGCAAGTACCATCTCGCAGCCACCCCCGACGCACGGGCCACTTATCGCGGCAACGGTGGGGAAGGGGAGCGCTTCGATGAGACCAAACACTTCTTGCCCCTCACGAGCCATGGCGGAAGCCTCAGGAGCACTCGTCGCATTCTTAATTATGTTAATGTCAGCACCGGCCGTGAACATTTCTGGACCAGAGCCAGTAATGATGAGACCGCGCGGATTTTTTGCCTTCACGTTCTCTATGGCAGCTCGAAGGGATCTCATGCGCTCGATGGTAAGAGTGATGACTCTTTCGGAGCTTGATCCAAGTCTCAGCAGTGCAAGGCCATTCTCAAGAAATTCAAGATGAACGACGCCGACTACTTCGGGATTAGTGCTGCTCATCTCTGTTTGGGTAGAGTGCGCGGATGTTCTTGGATCGTGGCTTTCCATATCGGTACCCCTTACAACCTCGGATGGTGTTCCGTAGTGACGAGAAAGCCTACTAGGGACACAACCCTCGCGGATCTTCTTAACGGAAGCGGAGCCTATTCTAAAAGTTGGCTCTATTGAGAAAGCCAAATTTTTTTAAAGACCGCACCTCTTTAGGCAGATCCAAGTGCCTAGGCACTTACGCACCTGGCAAATATTGTCAGGAGCAAAGTACCTGGGACAAGTAACTATCCCATATTATAGGAAAAACCCAAGAGGGAAGGTGAAGGCCGGAGTATTTCGTGCAGGCTCTCGCTCGTGGTGGGCTGTATGCGCATCGCAGGGAGCCTGATGCGCTGGGCGCACGTAGCTCCCGGGCATGAGGGGGCGAATTTCGGGCTTCCCAGCGCTTGCGCACTAGGGAACCTCTGAACAACCCGATATTTTATTTTTTCTCTCTGTGATCTCTGTGTCCTCTGTGGTTTTTCAACAATTTGAATCAACCACAGAGGGCACAGAGCGGACTTTTTCAGAGCTTCCCTAGTTCTAGCGTTTTCGGCCAAGTTTCTGCTTGGCTTCCTCGGGGAGCGCCAGCCAGCGTTTAATGGTCGTGCGAGACTCGCGAACCAGAGCTTGGAAGAGTGGCTCGGCATCACTGAGGTGCCGAAGTCTTCCGTCCTCCATTTGTACGAGCATGGGATTCTTGTAGTCCCCTGTATGTACATCGCTTGTAGAGATCTCATGTAAGTAATAGGCGGGGTCAAGACCTGCAGCAACCACTGCGGAGCGCGCCTTTTCCTTGAGCTCGCTACCGTCGTCTACTTCGTGGACTCGTACGGTCTTAAAGAGCCTTCTGTTAATGAGCCGCTGAGAGAGATCCGCAAGGGTCGCGTCAGGCCCTTCGCTCCAGCGCATCAAATGGTAACGCCACCAGGACTCTCGCATCCAAAAGACACTATGCAGAGAAAGTTCTGAGGCGTCCTTGGCTGCAAGAACCTCCTTCATTACTTCATCGGCAAAGCTAAGCTTGCTGCCTAGGTCCCGTGCTCTTTGAACAATCGCTTTATTGAGCATGTCCGAGGCGAGTAGCACGCGATGCTGATAAATCTGGCGATACATGGCGTGACGCGAGAGAGTAAAGTGCATCATCGCGTCGAGGCGGCTTTCATCGAGTGCTAAGTGCCTGTCGCTGGTGAGCTGAATCGCTTCGGTTAATGCTTGAATATTATAGCGTCCGTAGCTTACTCCAGCCAGGATGCTATCGACGACGCACCAGTTCCCTCGGTCAACGTTCCAGCCACCGCCACTTATGATTTCCCACGTCCATGGGGGAACAGAGGAAGACTCGTCGAGAATGGCGCATACCGTTTCAAGTGCCGAGCTGCCAGTCTTTTCAACAATTGCCCGTACCAGCGGGTCCTCTCGAATTACTCGTGACGAGAGCTCTTCGTGGGTATCTGGTTTGCCGGGGAACCAGGCCTTAAAGGCGGTATGAGAGCCGGGTGCAAGGTGCCCTACGTCATGCAGCGTTGCCGCGAGAAGTACCGAAGTTCTAAATTCGCCCACCTCATTCGGAAAACGTTTCTCGAGATGTGACATGAGCAGCTTTGCAAGGTGCGCAACTCCGATGGAGTGGCCGAATCGGGAGTGCTCCGAGAACATGTAGACGAGGCGCGTATTTGCGGTTTGGCTTATATCGCGCAGCCGTTGAAACCAAGGGGTGTCGATAATTTTCAAGACTGCCGCCTCGGCCGGGTTCTCCGGGGAGAGATCAATTAGCTGATGAACGACGTCGGCAAAGGTGATGGTGCTCATGATGGTATCCGTACCTGTGCTACTATTTCTATTCCAAAACTGTTGAGACCCACGAGGTTGCGGGTTGATCCGGTGAGTACTTCTGCCTTCCGCACACCAAGGTCACGCAGAATCTGAGCCCCAAGCCCATACTCGCGCATCATCCACATAGGGCGCCGCTTGGAATCCACTGCGGGAGTGAAGGGCGACGTTGAGCGTTGTTCTCCAAGCTGTGTGCCAAAAGGCCGCCGGAGATAAAGAAACACGCCTGAACCCCTTTCTCCAATAGCATGCAGACAGCGCTCAATGTCATGCCGCGTACTTCCCTCGGAGGCCCCAAAAACGTCGCCAAAAGTAAATTCAGGCTGCACGCGCACAAGAACAGGAACTTCAGGATTAATCTCGCCTTTCACGAGAGCTAAATGTTCCTCGTCATGAAGGGAAGATCTGTAGAGCACTGATTTCATCTCCCCCGCGCAGCGCGTGGGAAGTTTTGCTTCCGCTACTCGAGTCACAAGATGTTCATGTTCAAGTCTGAGGCGTGTGAGGTCTGAGAGAAGGAAGTGCGGTATATCCCTTGAGGAGGAGAGGCTCTTGACCTCTTCAAGAGACATAAACTCCCCTGAGGACCCAAGCATATCGATGCATACTGCGGCGTCAGTAAATCCAGAAAGTGTTACGAGATCGACTGCGCCCTCGGGCAGCGCATTCTTTACAAGTACCCCGCCTTCTTTGACTTCAAGGGGGAAAATGTGGCCCGGGCGAACAAGCTTTCGGGGCACAGGGGAGGGCTCCCCAAGGATGCTTATTGTCAGAGCCCTATCCGAGGCTGAAATCCCCGTTGAAACACCTTCGCGAGCTTCTACGGATTCCAGGCCGTTGAGTGGAGAGAGCGATTGTTCGCTAAGTGCCTGATCGCGAAGGATCTGTTCAATCTCCGAAATTCCTACGCTGGGTGAATTCATGCGCGGGCGGGACATGGGATCCAAAAGAAACGCGCGCACACGCTGCGGACTGAGCGCCACGAAGGTAATGCCTCCGGTAAGAGAGAGCATCTCATTTACAATGGTGGAGGTGATCTCTTGGGCTGGAGCAATGAGGGTGGAGCGCGGCTGGGCTGAAGAATCATCTGAGAGTATTGCGAGCCTGCGCATGCGCACCGCCATACGCACCGATTCGGCGCTATGGGCTGAATCGCTACTGGATAGTGCAGAGCTACTTTGAGAGGTTGGCGAATTGTGGGCATCCATAGGGCTGCCCCATTCTCGCCAAGTTGCTGATAAAAATAAACCTTTTTTAGGTGGAATTTATGGGGGCCGAGAAAACTTCTCGAATATGGGGCTGCTCTAGGCTAAGCCAAGCTCGCCCACTTCGCAGTAAAAAGATTCTCCCAACCATAAGTTTTGATGAGTCCGGTGGTTGAAAGCACGTGGTCATCATTCACCAGCACCGTGCGAATGCCAGAGAGCTCCATTAACTTCGCTACTATGGGGGAGTACCCGTCCTTGTCACTCAGAATTCGGTAGCAGCCACCACGTTCTGAGGCGGTCACCGACCCTAGAAACCGCGTCATCATCAGATTCCAAGAAGCGAGGTCCCACTGCGCGCTGTCGGTTTGCGGCAGTCGGCACTGAGCTCGAATAAACCCCTCATGGACAAAGCGCATCCCTACATTGCTGTTCAACTTAGAGATGAGTCTGGAGTAGGAGTGCATGCCGTCCCTAACTTTGTCGGTTAAAGGAGAGCTGTCGGCCAAGATAACGGCCTTAGCATCTCCTTCAAAAGAACTTTTCTCAGAAAGCCAGCGCTTGAAATTCCAATCTTCCCGGAGCGAATGAATTTCTGCGGGCGAGGGAGTGACAAGGACAAGGTCAACAAAAGGAAGCGAGGCCATTTCAGTTGCGCGAGGGTTTTTCACCCCGCGGTTACCAAGAATAGGCGCAAAGTTCGCCTCGCTTTGAATGGGACGCGGAGGTTCATTCTCTGCGCCGCTTTTTGTAGAAGCGATCAGAGAATCTGAATCCAGTGCGGCTACTACAAATAGATCCGCCCGCTTCATCTTGGGAACGCTCCGTAGAAACGTTTCGATTCCTTGCAGAATATAGGACGCATGTCCCACGTGGAGGAGGTCAAAGGCGCCTGGAAAAAGCAGGACGGTTTTGCCCTCATTGATGATGGTTTGAATCCTGCTGCGCCCTTCTTGAAGGTTAGGTGCAACTTTTGATTCGATCTCTTTTAATCGGCCGCCAAGCGTCACAAGGCCAAATTTGTCTAAGGTAACTCCAGCCGCTTCTACTTGGTTCACACGAGTACGTGCCGCGTCATTTGAAAGAAGCGTTGTAAAGTTGGCTGAAGTGGTCCGAGAGAGAGCAGGGGAGGTCATAGTTTTTCTTTATGTTATTGGGGGCGGCATTATGCCGAGTTTTGCGGCCTAAGCAAAGGCGCCATGAGAGGACATAGGCCAGTGAAATTAAGCAGGTTTTCCGCGTGTCCACGCTCAGATCCCTCTATGACTGAAGCAGAGCGCAAAAATGTTCGGCGTAAAACAATAAGATTACTTAAGCTTTAATTGGACCGCAAAGGACGCAAAGGACGCAAAGAGAGCTCAATTAAAATAGCAATTTCAACGTATCCCTTTGTGTCCTTTGCGTCCTTTGTGGTGAAAAAATTCTGATGCCCTATGACTGAAGCTACTGCTTGCTTGTGCGCTAAAGAAGGCCCCGGTCCTCATGTGTGGTGTGTGGCTGGCGCTTCGAGGTCGAAATATGGAATCGATCTTCCGTGAGAAATGCCCAAACCTTTCTAGCCCAACCGACAAGAGCCTCGACCCTTGAGGAAGCTTTTCCTTCCGAAGATTCGCGGGCCTGCTTCTCGATAGCTCGCAAACTGGTTCTCAAATGCAACACACCTACCGTGGGGCATTTTCTCTCGAGCTGCGCACTTTCTACAAAAAGTTCTCTTAGTTCTGAACTTTGCTTCGGGAAGTTCCAATCAAGCGCGGCAATTTGGCGAACTCTACAATCTTTTGCCAAGAGATGAGGATGGAATACTTCGGGCGTGTGCAAACACATGAGACGTAAAACCGCCAAGTCGCCGCCCATCACGCCCGCCGTTACTAAGCTGTCAAAGTCAGTTTTCGCAGGGTCTTCCTTCGGTGCGGCTGCTTCGGCCAAGACCCGCCGCCTCGCAATTTCGTCTCTGAGCAGCGCGCCAAGCGCGGAGTCAATTTCTTTAAACGCTCTCCACTCCGCCTGCCACTCCTTAAGTCCTCGTTTGCCTGATATTCTTGATGGCGCCGAGGCTTCCGGTTCTTCGGTGTTGACGATTTCGCCGTTTAGAACCTCCTCTCGCTCCGAAATAAGGGATTCTAGTTCGGAGAGGCGTACGTCGCTCATTGTGGTCAGTTTGTCTGCTGAAGCAAGAAGGAACTCGGCTAGAGGGGTAAGGGGGGGCTTGGAAAGCAGTTCCTTGGCCGCTGTTGAAAGTATGAGGGGCGAAAGCTCAAAAGAGCTTTCAGGCGTGCGAGGAGGTATAAGCTCCTCATCCCGGGGAAGAAGTCTGTCAGGGTGATGAGGTTCCGGTGACATCCCGTCCATAGGAGGGGAGGCTATGCCTAATCCGTGAGCTAAACAAACGAAAAATATGGCAATGCCGATGTCCTGGCGATCAGCCGGATAGGCTCATTTTCTTAGCGCCGCGAACCAAGATATCCTTAGCTCTACGGTGGTACCCCATGGAGCGCGACCTTTTAGTTTCAAGAGCTGCGGCACGGTGTGCAGTTACCGGACAGGAACTCGTGGACGTAGCGTTTCCAGAGTTAGGGAACGCCACGGAGGCTCTTCTTCAACCAGGCAACTTTAGGAGAGGGGCCTGGGTTTCCGTAGGCCATGAAGGAAGATTGCCTCTAGTGGCTGAAGTCGCAGCTGCCGCACAGGCGCTAGGAGTTGCCCCGACCACTCTGTCTCAAGGCCCCCTTTCGAGTGAGTGGCTCAGTGCGGGGCTGCGTTGGTACGGTCGGGCACGTTTCTTTGAACTAGTAAATGCAATCGCAGATAGCAACGGGAGTGGTTTGTTAGGCGCTGATACCTCCGAGCCTGGTTGTGAAGAGTTGCTTCGTTTTCTTACTCAGGGCTACCACTTTCCATCTTTGGTGCAGGCGGAGCTCGAAAGTAAATCTCAGTATCTTCGGTTTCTTCCCTATGGGACCTTCTCTCCCCATGAGGCCCTCGAGTGCCTTCATGATCAGCTAAGAACTAAGCGCTTTATTCAGGCGGTGTGTGCGCACTGCGAGGATCTTTTGGGAGAGCGCCAGGGGGAGCTGTCTGTAGTAGATGCGGGTTGTGGGCCTCTCCCGGTGCTCGCAATCGCGGCAGCCTACTGCTCGCCGCGAGTGAGAGTAGTCGGCTTAGAATCAAATCCCGCCTCTGCCGACATTGCGAAGCGCATTGTTTCGAGTTTGGGTTTAGATTCACAGATCGAGATCGTGGAGACAAATGCGGTTGCTTGGAAAAGTGCCCTGCCGATCGATCTTCTTGTTTCGGAAACCTTGGATTCAGGACTCGTGCGCGAGAATTTTCATCAGATTGTTAATCATCTTCGGCCCTATCTTTCCCGTAAAGGACGGATAGTGCCTGAGCACCTCGAGATTCAAGGAGGGTTTGCGCAACCCGAGGAATTCTCCCGCGATCATTTGGAGCCAATTCTTAAATGGAAGACGGACGAAGCTTTGGGAGAGAGGATTTCCTTGCCGCTCTCTTATGCCCTCGGAGAGCTTAATCCTCGTGAGGGGGGCGCCGTGGTGGTTCAAACGCGGCTCACTCTTTATCAAAGACGAAATGATAAGGAGCCTATTGAGTTAAACCCTGGGGAGTCTCTCATTACTCGCCGGGTGGTGCTTCGTGACGCGGAGCAGGTTCTTGCTGACCTTCAGAGTGAGGATGACACCCGTGGAGCTCCGTCACGAGACCAAGTAGTGAATATCTCTTACCACTATCCACCAGGGCATCGATTGTTACTTACTGCCAAAACTGCGCCTTCTTGACGTGGCTGAAGTTTAGGCGAGTCACTCGAGTCTCTTTTGACCCTAATGATAGTACCCACGAGGAGCTAGTCCGCGGCTGCAATTCGACTATTGGCCTCTCTCGTGCAATAGGACAGTAAGAGGTCCAGGAGAACTCCTCCCTTGTGAACCTCTCTCTCGCGAGGGCTCTTACCGAGTCTACGAAATGCTCTCACGTAGCAGAGTCCATAGGGGGCGGTTCTCGGCCCTTTAATTTTAGTGACTTACCCCATTCTTGCGACTTCCTTTCGCCGCGTGAAGGTTCCATTCAAGTGCGCCGGGCCCCGTGTCGACTTAGATACCTAACACAGAGCAAGGTCCCGTCCCCAATTGGAAGTAAATGTGTAAGGGGGTGTCAGAAGACGTATGCAGCATCCACATCAGTCAGCGGTTGTCGAGACTCCTGAGGGTCTCTCAGCTGCGCAGCAGGAAGGGCTTGTTCGCGCGCGCCGGACGGCGTTTGTCGCGCGCTTTATCGTTCTTCGCGAGGCAAAACGCTCTCGCGCACATAGGACGATAGAATTGATGGAGTGGTCCGACAGTGCGACGACCGAAGAGCTTTATCAAAAAATTCGGCAAGTTTTTGTCGATAACGGAGATAACATGACTCCGGTGGATAGGGACTTGAGACGTGCCATGGCACACTCTATGCGCTCGCTTCATTACTTCATCCACGAGTATTCTGCGCGGTCGACCGTATCGTTTATCGATGCGCTCTTTGACTATGAGCGCTCGAATAAGTTGCTTTTCGGTGAAGATGAGCAACCAAAGTTAGGGGGCTGGCGCCTCCCGTCCGAGCTCTTGCGTATGCGAGAGAAGGCTCGAACGGAGCCGGGCGTCGCTAGTAACGGCAGATGAAGAAAGATCACGCGGCAGCACTGCAGTACCATGAGAGTGAGCAACTTCCGCGTGTCATCGCTTCTGGCGCAGGTGAGGTAGCCCGCCAAATCCTGCGCATCGCCGAAGAGCATGATATCCCCGTCTATCAAGATGAGGCGCTTAGTCAGCTACTTCAGCATCTCCCCCAAGGTGCTGAAGTGCCCAAGGAAGCCTATCAAGTGGTAGCGGAAGTATTGTGTTTCCTCTATGCCCTCGATCAGGAGCGGGCGAATCAATAATGACTTGCCCCGCGGCACTGTTGTTTCGATTCCGTGAATTCTAGTTGATAGACCATGCAACCTGCTTCTCGCTATTCTCTGGGGACGATCTCCCTCCTTGCTGGGCTCGTAATAGGTTTTGTTCCCGCCACAATCTTCTATAAATACTATACAACTCAGGGAGACCTCGGTTCTCTTCTCTGGCCAATAGTCGCAGGATCCTTGTTTGCGCTGGTTGCGGTAGGATTGATTTGGAAGGGGATCTTCTATTTGTGTGCCTCGGACGAAGCCATTCTCAGATACGAGCAGAGGCTTCGGGAGGTGAACCTCGAAATTCGAAATTCTTTCGTCAGGCAGTCGTTCACTACGAAGCGGATTACTGACGAGATCGACTATTTTCGGATGTTTGCACTTTTTGCGCTTGGGTCCCTGATAGCGGTCTATGCGGCCCTCTCAAGCCTTGCGCTCGGAAGATTTTCCTTTCGGGATACCTTCTTCGAGCGAGGAGTAATCAGTGTCATAGGATCTGTTCCGTCTTGGTTCCACTCTCTTCCGCAAGTTCCAGAAGACTGGGCCATGGTTATTGAGCTAGGGGGAGGCGTGCTTGCGGCTTTTCCCCTACTCCAAATGCTTTTTTACCTGCCGCAGAGGATTCGATATGGGCGCTCGGAGATTCTTTTTGAGCGCTATCCGTTGATGCTTGGGGAGGTTGCCCATGGGAAATTTAGAGGCAGGTGGCTTGATTTTGAATTTGACTCGATTGAGGCGGCGATCACGTTAGCTATTCCAGTTAAGCGTTCTGATTTGAATTCTCGGAGGCGCGGACGGGATCACACTGAAGCTAAGGAAACACGTATGAAAGTAATTGAGACCTGGCCCGCAACTCTGAAGCGACCAGTGGCGGGTTTGGACTCTTACTTGCCGTTCGAAATTGTGATTGAACCAAATTCGGAAATTGAAGGTTACATCATGGGCAGAACCTGCCTGTGGGAGCTAAAACTTCACGCGCAAAGGCCTGGGCTCGATTTTCGGCGCACGTATCGGGTTAAGGTTGCTCTGAACCCAGAGAGCAAAAATCTCAATGCTGACAGAGCCCTTCTAAGCTAAGGAGCCTTGGAGCAGGTCGCCCGTAATCGTCTTAAGTCATCTTAAGATTGTCCGGTTTATATGCGGACTAGAACAGTGCGTAAATAAAGGGAGAAAGGGGCGAGCTAGCCGTGGCTACAATCAGAATTCCCAAGAGAAGGAAAACCGTAACCATCGGAATTAGCCACCAGGCCTTCTTGTGCCAAAGGAGGGAGAAGAGTTGATGTACTGTTCCAGCTTTGCTCATGGTGTTCTCTTCGTAAGAATGCGCTTCGTGAATTCTTAAAACGCGGTGAGGAGTTTACCGCAACCGCATTTCTGGGCAAGCCTCACCACTTCCAATGCCATAGCACGTTTCGGGCAGTTGTTCTGGGTAGTTAGGCAGCTACTCGAGCTTCTTCGTCTAGAGGGAGCTTCTCGTCAATAATTCTGTCGACTTCTTCGATGAGCGAGCCAATGGCATAAGCCCACACGTATTGCCCCGCCCGCTTGCCCGTTAACACCTCGGCAATTTCGCCTTTATCTTCGACGCGGTGCTTAATGAAAAGCTGCTTTCCATCAGTGAGCATAACCATGTCTGCCGGCTGCTTGTGAAGCTTAGGAAGGCGCTTTCTCAGGTAATCGATACCTCTGCGGAACCTATTTACGGGCAGCCCCTCAGCCTTCATGCGGAAGAGCCAGCAAAGCAGCACAAGATCTGGGTAAGAATACTTCTTTCTGCCGCGTGATTTCGTCTTGCCCGTGCAGGGGACGAGGTTGGTTCGAGAGTAGTAATTGAGGAGGGCGAGCCCAATTTTTTCTTCGCCGCTGGTAAGTGCCCGAAGGATTACTTGGACGTCTTTGGCCGTAAACTCACGGTCGAGCATGTGTATGGTGGCGAGCCGCGGAGCGCCTGGCTTGGCGGCTGCTAAGGACCCAGCTTTCGCGGGAACTTGCTCTTGCGTGGGGTTACTAGCTGCTTTCTCAGGAGAGATTTTATCGATCACGTCTTTATGCTCCACCCGGATATGCCAGCCATTCGGGAGTGAGGCAATCACGTTCGCGAGAGTTACATCCTCGCGAAATCGAAAATTGTCTACCCAAAAAGTCAGCGTTCAAAAACTTCTCTACCTATGCCTTTCAGGCTTCGAGACTTGCTCTCGAATAGATAGGAAGCTTTCTTCTTCACATCATATTACTTTTTCTTACTTAAACGTAGGATAAGCTACTGTCAATGCACAATCTTTCTGCATTGTCCAATATGCCCTCTTGACTAGAAGGAGAGTCGGCTTGAGCGGGCCTTGCCTCAATATTTTGAAGCGAAATTTGTTCAACGCGCTTAAACCAGTGGGCTATTCTTTGTCGTTAAAGAGCGCGAGGGCCACGGGAACTTGGTCAAAGCCATTTAAGGAAATGGCCTCAGCGCTATTCGGCTTGCCTCCGGTAGTAGGGGAAACGAAAAGCTGAGCCGAGCCACCTCCATCTAGATTGAGCGCAGTCTTGCAGCCCACATTTTCATCGAGAAGAAGGTCTTGAAGCTCCGAAAAGGTCAGGCCCCGAAATCCAGCTGAGCTTGCGACGAGAATGAGGCGACCTTGCTGGTCAAGGCAGACGGCAGAGCGGCCTGTGCGAGTAAGGTCAGTAATGTCCTTGGACCGGACTCCATCGACAACCAATCTTGGGCCGGCCTGAACCGCATCCAGAACTGCAGCTCCGGTAAAGGCTTGGCGGGGAATAATGCTAATCCCTTGGCGCGTGCTCTGAATTATTCCTGTAAGCGTGCGCCCACTGCCATGTATTTTGTGGTGAACTATGCCGCGGCTCATCACGACGCCCAGAGGGTCGCCAGCTTCGTCAAAAAAATTGGCGTTAATGCAGACGCTTGCCTTCGCCAGACGGCAAAGAGTCTTCACTTCTGCGCGGTGCATGCCGAACTCGGCGGCTCGGATGACGCCAAGCCGATGCGACTTAAGTTCGCTACGCACGAGGACAATCGGTGAGGAGAGGAGTCCGGGAGAGAAGCTTCGTTCCGCAACTTCCAGTCCCTGAGCAATACTGCGCCAAGAGATAGTGCTTCTAGGGGTCTGGGCCCGAGCGGGCAGGGCTTTGGACACAACTAAGAGACCAATGGCTATCGCGGCCCTTGCAACGAGAGAGGGGGGGCGCGGACCTAAGAAGGAAAGGTGGGTGGCCATCGCCGCTATATGTACAAGATTTTCTCAAAAGCCACACCTAGGAGTGTGTCCCGTAGAGACTTAAATCTGCACCCCGGGCACACTCCGTAGGGGGGCTGTCCCGTTGCCACCATAATATGTAGTGGTAGGAATTTTCTGCGGGACAGACTCCTAGGAGTGTGCCTCGTAGAGACTTAAATCTGCGTCCTGGGCACACTCCGTAGGGGGGCTGTCCCGTTGCCACCACAACATGTAGCGGTAGGGATTTTCTACGGGACAGAATCCTAGGATGTGTCCGGTATACCCTAAGTATTACTCCCTCTTCGTGGTCTCTGTGGTCTTTGTGGTTGTTCTGAATGAACCTGATCAGTAGGCAAAAAAAAGCCGGCCATCGCGGTGGCCGGCTTCACTGCTTGACTTTTCATACCTCGCTCGTTCAGAAGCGCCAAAGCGGCAGAGGGCAGCAGTCCACCTTATCCGCAGCGATGCCGTAACGCGGGCTTTCTGTACTCGGGGGCGGAGTATGGTGTGTGTGTGTGGTATCGGAGGATACCCCGCCCCTTTGTTAGGAAAGCACGCTTTACGTGGCTCCCGAACGCTTACCATGAGCATAAGCAAGTGCCGTGCCGTCCCTCTTTAAGTCGGAGCTGCCCCTGCAGGGCCTCGGAGATTTAGCCGGCAGCAAGAGTTGCCGATGAGAGGGGGGCAGAGCTGCTAAAAGTGATATAGCGCCCCGGCAAGAAGTTCCTGGTACAGTGTTTCTTGTGAGAGAGAAAGATATTCAAGCAATTGCCAAAGGCTGCGACCTTTCGGAGCGCGCGGTGAGACGCTTTCTGGGCTCGGTTCGTGTGCCTCGCTTCGAAACTGGTGAAAATGAGCCCTCCCGAGCAGAGATTGGGAGAGATCTCGGGTTGCGCGTGGATCAGGCTTTTCGTTCTGGCCTGGCTCAGGAAGTTTTAGGTGCCCTTGTCTCGGCGCTCAATGAGTATAAAAAATGCTGCCCGCTCGTGGTGGCATGGATTGCGCGAGGCGATTTTCGGCCCAAGGAGATTCCTGCCCAGATAAATGCGGCCACTTTGCTTCATGCCTCGCGAACGGCGGGGCGCCTCCGGGCTCTTATAATGCGCGGACGCACTGAGATGACGGCAGAGCAGGCTCCGGAGGAAATTGAGCATTAGTAATCCACAGGATATCCACAGGCTGCTGGAATCATTTTGAAATTTCGCAATCTTGAGGTACGTTCTCAGCCTATGGATGGCGAGACATTTCGATCAAGATTACTCACGCTCTTGCAGCGCAGCAGACAAGCACACCGCTTATATTCCTCTATGGAACGTATGCAGCGCGGTGATGCTGCTGAATTCACCGAGATGCAGGCAGCGGCGTGGCGTTCAATTAACGCAGAACTCATCAAGCAGCTGACCAGCTTTCTCGATGCTCCGCATTCCAAGCAACTTAGCAATCAAGTAGTGCTTTTGCGCGACAGGTTCCTCTCTGAGTTCAGGTCTAACGAGTCAGAAGTTCACCAGCGTCAGAAGGAGCTCATTGGTTCCTCTGAAAAGGGCGATTTCGTGCGGGCCGCGGTTCTTAGCCGCTCCTTGGTTGGGCTTAAAGCCAGGGTGCAGGCTGCTCATGCAGCATTCTCGGAACTTGATGAGCTCGTGGGAGCTCAGCGTGGTGGGCGTAAGGACGCTCCTCGAGGCGTTGAGCTCGCCGGAGGAAATGAAGCTGCTGGTCAAGAAGCAGAAGCGGCGGGTGCTGGGGTTATGGAAGCTGGGGAGGCCACATCAGAAAAGTCTTCTTCCAAGCGAACAAAAACTGGTTCAGCCTTGGCGCAGCAACTAGAGATTGAGCGCTCGGCCGCAGTGATTGGAAATGAAGAGCCCCAGCGTGTGGCGTCCTCTGCCTCTCATGGTGGTGTGGGACGTGGTGGCCGAAATGGTTATGGAACTTCCAGTGCCGTGATGTCATCGAGCGTGCGCGAGCCTGGCTCTGCGCTTCTTCCTGTGCGAGGGAAAGTCATCCCACTCCGAAAAAGATCCTAAGGAGCTACCGAAAAATCGAGAGGCTGACTTCTCTCTGTCCTCTCTCTCTGTTTGCCGCGACTTGTTATCGAGCTACGAGGCGAGCAGTCCAGCGCCTATGCAAGATCGTCTCGTTCAGCCCGAGCGCGCGTGAATTTGGAGCGCTCAAAGATCGTAAAGGTCTCGCATCTTCCCCCTTGATTTTTTTGCTTTAAGTGAGTTAAACAATTCTTCCGGTGGCAAGGTTGGGGTACGCCTGCGTGCAATATCGTAGTTCGCCCTAAAAACGGCAGAGTTGTTGCTTTAGCGCCTATTAAAGGGACGCACCGCTTATGGCTCAGATCCTTAGTTTCCCCTCAAAGCGCGCTGCGTCCAATAGAGCTCACTCTTTTCAATTCGAGCAATCTGCTCATTCGGCGCCTTCTCCCGCGTCTCGTGTACTGTCTGCGTCTTGTATGGTTTCTGAGGTGCGTTCCGTTGCAGATAGCTTTGTGACGGGCCGCGGAGTGGTGCGTGCGCGGAGTGGCAGTAAAAGTCCACTGCGAGTGGTGCAGTCTCCGACCGCCCGGGAGAGACGAATTATGGATGAGCTCGCGCGGTGCGGGGACACCATAACTCTAGATCGCATTCTCCTGGCCGAGGAAGTCATTACGCTAGATAACGTGGTGCAAGAGAGCGATCTGCCTGAAGGCAAGCCTCTCGAGGCCACGCCTTTGTCGAATCGCCGCGCACTTGCGCAGCGGCATCTTGAAGAAGCGGGCAGGCTTGTTGGCGAAGAGGGCGAAGAGGGGAGATTGTTAGGCTGGGTACTTGAAGATTGTGCGGAGCTGCTGCGGCGCGAATGGGGCGAGTCCCAGGGAAGCCTCGACGCAGGCAGTTGCAATTACTAGCAGGCAATTACCTAGGGAGCCTCTGAAAAACTCCCCCTCCGCGTACTCAGCGTCCTCTGCGTTATTTCAAAACTATTGAATAACGCGGAGCCGGGGACGCAGAGTAAGCGGAGGGAAAACAGGACAAAAAAAGTTCCTTTTCGAGGTTTTTCAGAGGCTCCCTAAAACGAGATCCGGGGGCCAGGTAAAAATGAAAGTGAGTATGGATCAAGTCACTTGGACTATCTCCCCGTTCCGCAATCTCTCAGCAGAACTCCTTTATCGAATTCTTCAAGCGCGGCAAGAAGTTTTTGTTATAGAGCAAGCCTGTATTTTTCCTGAAATTGACGGAAAAGACCCAAGCGCCGTGCATGTGGTAGCGGAGCAGCATGGAGCAGTCGCGGGCTATTGCAGGATTTTCGGTCCAGGTGTCACGTTTAAGGAAGCCAGTATTGGGCGCGTCATAACCACGAAGCAATTTCGCGGCACAGGAGTTGGCCGAGAGCTTATGCGCCGTGCGATTGCAGAGGCCACGCGTCTTTACCCTGCCGCGGGAATAAGAATTTCAGCTCAGCAGTATCTCGAAAAGTTTTATTCCTCTTTTGGTTTTGTGACTGCTTCCGATAGCTATCTAGAAGATGGAATTCCGCATGTCGATATGTTTCGGGGTTCCGCCGCACAAGAGCTCGAGCAGGCGAATCAACTTCTAACTCAGTCGTCAGATGGCTATGCGGCAGTGCTTAAAAGCCAAGGGAACATCTGAAAAACTCACCTCTGTGTACCTCTGAGCCCTCTGTGGTGAAATTTTCAAGAAGAAATTCACCGCAGAGGAAACAAAGGTACACAGAGGTGTCTTAAGAATGAAGGTTCTTCAGAGATTCCTACACAAAAGGTGCCTCTCTACGGTGGTTTTCCTTGAGCCAGTAGTTCGAATCTCAGGGTCGCTAAAGGTGCAAAGTGGGATGAAACCAGCTTTCCGCATCATGCCGGCAGAGCCCGCATTCTGCTCGTGCCTCTTGGCGTAGATTCGTTCAATCCCTGCTGCGTTCAGGTACTTCACTGCAGCTTTGAGTAACCTGCTTCCTATACCTTGACCGCGGTGGCTCGAGGTCACGGTTACTTCAGAAATATAGGCCCGTTTCTGTTCGAGAGCCTCGGGTGGATCAATATCTTCGTAATACTTTCCAAGCGTATAGGTTAGCGCGCCTACAATCTCCCCGTGCACTTCTGCTACCAAAGCATGTGCCAGGCCTTGTTCAATTTCGCGGCCATGAGCCATGAGCTCGTTTTCCGGAAGATGGTTCCATTCGCTTTTTCCATGCTCAAGTATAAATTTGACGATACGAGACCCCTCGCGGGAAGCACGAATGCGGAAGGGGAGTACGTTCGGCGCGTGCGAGCCGAGTTCGATAATCCGCGCAGCGCTCCCTTGAGAAGGCGCAATAACCATCGGTCCTTGTTCGTGTAACGAAACAGGAGATCCCGCGGGGGTGCAGAACACTCCCCCCGCTTCCTTTACCCAGAGTGACGGGGCAGCGATATCCCAGCAGCCTTGTTTCAGGGCAAGAGGATTATTGTCGTGCACGAGGGCCATCCCTGGATGGAGCCTGCATGCGAGCCCCGCGCTTGGGGGATCGGTGGTAACAAGATCTATCCCCCCGGGCTGGCGTGCACGCTCTCTAAGAGACTGCATAAATGCGCTCTCAAGACTTGCATCTCCATAGTTATTAAGCCGTAGCCAGCTGAGTGGGGCAGGGCCAGCTTTCCAATCGACTCGCTCTCCGTTTCGAAACGCGCCTTCGCCTCGAGCGGCCCAATACATTTCTTGGATAAGCGGGAAAAAAACTACGGCACAAGTAACCTCGCCCCCCTCGACGAGCGCTACCATCACGGAGGGGTGGGAGGGGTCCTTGGTTCTGAGAAACGCAGTGCTTCCATCGAGAGGGTCAACCACCCACGTCATGCGCGCGTCAAGTGGCGTACCATCCCAAGACTCTTCCGAAACGATGCGCGCCTCAGGAGTGAGGCGGCGAAGAGCGGTGGTGAGAAAACTGTCGAGTTCCCGATCGATTGCAGAAACCAAATCTCCGGGCCCTTTATGTTCAACGTGCTGCTCGGAGCCCCAGGCGCCTCTGAGCATAGCGCCTGCCGTCCGGACAATCTCGATCGCTGGGGAGAGAAGTGCATGCTGCGGAATCATATCGGGAGTATGGCGACAAGTCGTTTCAGAATCTACTGGCTGAAAAGGCGCCTTTGGACTGGATGGGTTAGGTGCATACTGCATAGAATTTTCTCCTCAGTGAGAAGAGTCTTGCAGAGCGGGAACATCATCGCATGGGGAGGTGGATATTGATCCAGTTTAATGCCATACTATGGATCAATGCAGCTCACCTTATCTGAACAGCGCGTCTTTGGCCTCCTCGAATTAGAGGCGGATCTCTCCGCTACAGAAGTGGCACGCAGAGCTCGCCTTAAATCTCCGACGGTACAAAGAATTCTCGCTCTCGCTCGCGAGAGGGGTTTTATTGCTGGCCGCACCGCAGTAATCGACCTCTCTCAGCTCGGGCTGCTTGAGTGTGGAATATGCTTATCCTTGCAGGGGAGTGAGGAGAATCACGAACGCCTTATGAAGATACTTCTGGCTCGGCGGGAGGTAAGCTGGATAGCCGAGCTTGGGGGAGAGTACGATCTCGCCTTTAATCTTATTATTGCTCATCCGCGTGAGGCGCAGCGTTTCCTCGCTATGCTGAGCGAGCAATTCCCGGGAGTCCTTGCCTCGTATTCTGTCTGTTTTAGGACCGAGCGCATCCGCTTTTGTCGCGCAAAACTTTTTGGACATGCAGGTGGGCTCCATTCAAGGGCTCGATTTTACATGGGACGCGGGCAGGCCAGTGAGATCGATGAACGTTCTCGCGTAGGTGCGAAACAGCAGGTGACGGTTCAGCCAGTAGATGCCTTAGATGCCGTGGACTGGAAAGTCCTTGAAGTGCTTTCTGGAGCTGCTCATGAGTCCTTTCGAGAATTGGCGCTTATTGCGGAAATTCCCGTCGCTACGTTTCTAAGGCGCATTAAACAACTACGACAAAAAAAGATCCTGCTCGGCTTTGGCCTGCGATTTAATCTTGATTTATTAGGCGTGCAGCAATACCGAATTCTGATCTCCTCGGCAGAGGGGCAGGAGAGAATGTGGAAGCGACTGACTCAATATTGTACCGAGCAAGGGCGCATTAAGCTGCTTACTAAGGTTCTTGGTGAGTGGTGTATCGAAGCAGAGGTGGATGTAAAATCTCCTCACGAACTAAAAGTTCTTATAAGAGAGCTCAAGGCTTTTCTCAGGCCAGAGAAAGCCGAGATTAGAACCCTGCCGATTTTGCAGCATCGAAAATTCATTTCGTTTCCGCCGATACGGAGGGGTTCTTAAGGAACCTCTAAAAATCCTCGATATTTTATTTTTTCTCTCTGTGATCTCTGTGGTTTTTCAACAATTTAAACCAGCCACAGAGGGCACAGAGATCACAGGGTGGGCTTTTTCAGAGCTTCCTTAGGATTAAAGAAGCATTTGTTCGGTAATTTTTGTCTTCACTGATGCCGACGGGCTATGCTAGAGTCTCGTTTCTTAACCATGTCGTCGATTCGCGCACTCATTCTAGGCCTTATTATTATCCTTCCACGGAGGGTGATGGGGTGATCTAGGCGCAATATTCTGGCAGCAGAGCGTAGAATCAGAATTAGAAAAACCTCTTCAACCCCTCAAAAGGCTGAAGAGGTTTTTTTTATGCTTTGTGTTCTCGAAAGCCGGGATGTGGTCGCTGCGGTGCTGAGGGAAAACATTTCTCAGTATTGGTAGGTAAAGGAGTGCCCGATGAGACGGCTCATGAAACCGAGGGATTATGAATATGAGAGCTATGTCCGGCGAAGTAAAGAACCAAGCAAAGGTAGGTACACCTACGCAACCTGAAAGAGGCAAGGAGGTCACTCCTTCAGCGGTCGCTCATGAGGGGGAGCGGCTTGCCTTGCCCGAACTTTCTGAAGAGGAGCGCGAAACGTTGGCACGTATGAGTGATTTTATGGGTAGGCGCTACTAGGACTTGATGGCAAGCCCCGCCCCGAGGGAAAGTGCTGCACTAGTTCCCCCATATGAGGTAATAGTTTGGGTTCCTTGCAAGTTGGGAGGTGGTATGTTCAACAGCAAAGCGTCGCACAGGGTCTCTTCACTTCTCGCGCTTAGTGCGTCTCTGGCAGGGTGTTCATCCGGCCCCAAGGGGGCAGGAGAACACGAATCAAGCGCTTGCCCGAACGCAATTTCAGTGCGGCTCTCCCCGGTGACTGGTTACGCAGCTCGCCATATTGGCTCCTGGGCGCCTTGGACCACCGAGATTTCGGCAAACATACCTGCGTCACTTCACAAAGTTCCTGAACATTCATCAGAGGCCGTATTTGGTGAATTCTCGTTTGGAGAGGGGACGCGTTACAAGGTAACCGGCAAAAAAGTTGGTTTCATGTTGGATGAGGCGCGCGAGCGTTTCATTGCTGATGAGAATCGAAATGGCGACCTCACGGACGATCTCCCCGCCTCGTGGACAGTCGAACGCAGGCCGTCGCGAGATGGGACTGCGACCATTGGCCAAGTGACCGTCAGAACTGAGATTGCAGCGCATGAGCGCTATGACGCGCCTTCATTCTCCGTTGCCTTGTTCTTTCGAGATGCCGTGACAAGAGCAAAGTATGGGGAAACACTTTCGCTTGACCGATATCGCGATTATGCAACGGAAGGGATTCTCGAATTGGGGGCTCATTCGTACCGAATTCTGCTTGATGATGGGGCAGTAACAGGGGACTTTGCAGCATCTCTCGCTTCTCCGCGCTCAGAGATCTCGCTGCTAATTGATGTGAATGGGAACGGGGCATTTGAGAGTAAGGGGGAGGAGTTTGATGCTGATAAACCATTTACCTTGCAAGGGGTGACATACCAAGTTCTGAGCATCTCCCCGGATGGGACAAGGCTCGAGCTTGTGAGATCCTCAGTGGCAGTGCCTGAGATACCACCACCGCCAGATCTCCGGGTGGGGGCGAGAGTTCCATCTTTCACGGCAACGACGTTGGCGGGGGAGAAGATTAGCTTTCCAGATTCTTTCAAGGGCAAGATTGTGTTGCTCGATTTTTGGGCTTCTTGGTGCGGGCCCTGTGTGGCGGAGCTTCCTCACCTTCGGAGCGCCTTTGAGCAGTTTCAAGGAGAGGGCTTCGAGATAGTAAGTGTTGCAATTGATGAAGAGAAGTCCCGCGCAAAAGCCCACGAGCTCATAGAGGCCCAGAAAATGGAGTGGTTCCAGATTTTTGATAGTGGAGGCTGGACTGGAGAGATTATAAGTCGATTCAGTCCAGAAGGCATACCCGCGGGGTACTTAGTTGATGGGGACACCGGGCTCATTGTCGCTTCACTCCAGCAGCTTCGCGGGAATCAGCTAGGGCCCAAGATTCGCCAGATTCTTCAGGCAAAACGCGAGGGCGAATTGCAGAAGTGAAGAGCTCCCTTTGGGGTAAAAGGATGTTTTGCTTCTCTTTTGACTAAGTCCTGAAATTTCCGCATTATTTTCAGGTGGTTGAGTTTCCGCCTCTTAGCTCTGACAGTGCGCGCCGCGAGATTTCCGGCGAGACGCGAGACGCGCGCTCGCCCGCCGAAATCAGCGCCCGAGGATTCTCACTGAAGAACCTAAGTATCGAGGGTACTGCGGAGAATATCGCCTCCTTCTATTGCGCCTTCTCGCTGCCAGAGGTCAGCAGTGTTTGTCTCGAGGAAGACGACTTTGAAGACTTCGCTTCGCTTGAAGTGCCAATGCGGAATAGTCCCACTTCCGACGAGGTAGCGCGCGAGCTGATTCCTCTTCTTCGAACCTTTTCAGAAAATGAACGTCGCTTCCTGCGCTTTTTATTTGACGATTCGGCAGCTTTTTCAAAGGCTGTTGAGGCAGCAAGACTGTCGCCCTTTCGTGCACTTGAAGTTCAGAACTCCGTGCGAAGGTGCGTGGCGAACAGCCTCGCGAGGCATGACAAGTCGGGCGAATCGTTTGATGTTTTCATAGCAAATCTCCAAAACGGTAATCTACCTCTAAGTATTGAATCGCTTGAGCTCTTTGCCACGGGCCCTTGTTTTATGGAGTTAGTGTTCGAGTCGAAAGAGCCAGTCTTAATGGAGTTTCGATCGCGCTGTTTTTGGGATGACCCTCCGGAAAATTCACCAGGTTCTGCGTTTGAGGCCATGGGTGAACGGAGTAAGGCTGCGTACGCGGCGTATCTCTATCGTCGTAGCCCTCATCTCTCCATGGTAGTTGATAGTCCAACTACTCTTTGTATTTTTGGCGTGCGGCAATTCGCGTCTGAGGTCTCGTCAGAGGGTGGATCTTCCTTCAAGGAAGTACTGCTGAAAAAGCTGGTTTCACTTGGGGTATTCTCAGGAAGCATTCTTGAAGACTTCTCCGCGGGGCGAACGTCCGCTCGCGGCGAGGCTGTGAAGGATTATTTGCAGCGAGCGATTGTGGGGGAAGCTCTTTACCGTGAGAACTACTGCGGAGCAGAGGCGATTCGTGCAGAGCGTATGCTAAGCGCCAAGGCCATGTCGCAAGACGTACCTCAGCGTGCGTGTTTCTTTCTTCTCGAGCAACTTAGGTCTTCAGAGGTACTTCCCCCTCCTATTGAATTTACTCTGCGCTATTTGCCAGAGCTCAGGAAGGAGTTTCTCAAGACTGTGCGAAAGCAGATTGCTGCGGCGAGTTCGGAGGATGCCCACTACGTAGGGAAGTGCCGCGCGCTTCTGACTTTAAAAAATCATCGGGCGTTTGAGCGGTATTGCACCTCCGGTCGGCCCAGTCTGGTGAGTGCTTCAGCACAGCCAGTGCTTCCCCGATCCGAGCGAGGCTCCGAGGAAGCGGCGAACAGGTGCCTTTCTGCCATGCTCGAGCTCGTATCGAGAGCTGCGCTAGGACATGTCTCAGATGAGGCACTTGCAGCAGTTCTTGTGGAGCCTGAGGCATTTGAAGTCCTTTTGTCAGACCGCTCGCAGGCAGTACGAGCCTTCCGCGAAAGAATTTTCCGCGAACAAGGCGGATTTCATCTGGAGCGACTAGGGGAGAACGTGCGCCTGGCTTTTGGCGTGTATTTACGGAGGAAGCACCCACACATTGACGATATCACCCCGTGCGAGGCCCTTGCTCAAATCCTGGGTCACAAAAAAGAGTGGAATGACGTCGATCGTGTGGCATGGCGTATTGCGAAGTCGGCGCTTGCGCTAGGAGTTTACCGCGCTGAGGCGGAGGTAGGCTATCCACTTGCTCGTGGAAGCGATATTGGATTCTTACTTACCCGAAAAGTAGTCGGTGATAAGCAGTTTGAGGAAAATCGAGTTATTGTGCTCTCGGCCATGTTTCCGACGCTGGACCATGCCTTTCGCAGAGAGTCGTGTTCTACCGTCACGAAAGCGGTGAAGAGCGTCCTTGAGCTTCCTCCTGATGCCACGGTTCATCAGGTGTGCGCTCAGCTCGTTGATTTGGGAATTACCAGTCCCATAATCCCGGTTAATCACCAGTTCCCACCTCGGCACATGAGTAACTACTTCTTTGAGGAATGCGTAGGGTTTCTCTCGTTCTATAATCTTGGCCAGCATATCCGTGACCACTATGGCACTATCGATCGCCTCGCCCAGGTAGGTCCTACCCTCGGGACGCCCCTAGGCGTGGGCCGCCGAACGCTTGATATCATTAAGGAGGTGCTTCGCCGAGGATATCTCTCTGCGGAGGTCCCCGTGGGTCAGGCACCTGGCGCCTCAAATTGTGGAACTACTTCAACGTACTTTTTTGATGAGGAAGCGGTAGGAAGGGAGCAAGTAATCAGGAATATTCAGAGGTATCTGCAGCTGACCCTCTCACATGTAGGCGAGCTCAAAAACGAAACAAAAGGCGCGAGAACTCTGAGAGAGCTTTGTGAGCGCTACTTGGGGCTTGCCTCGTATGCTGAAATTGCGGCCTATGCGATAGCGCAAGGTCTCCAGTCGCCAAAGCTCCCTCCTGGATATCTGCCGAAGAGTAACGCAGACCTCTTTCTTGACGCGAGCGCGGTCGGTCCCGAATGGGCCTCTCTGAATCGAGCAGAATGGCAGCGGCGACGCGCTGCTTGAAAGAGCAAGGCCATGCGACTACGCAGCGAGGAGCCTGCGAGGACGCTCTTGAGTTGTGGGCAGGCTTCCCCAAAGGGTGTGCGCGAGAGACTCCGCAATTTCGTCGATTTCTCTCGCTTCGCACGCATCTTTGCCGTTTATTGAAACGGTAATCTTTACTTCATTCAGAGGTGAGCTCGATAGCGATATTGCGACTGGTCCCGGTCTCTTCATATTTGAGTTCGAGCGCGTCACAATGCGCCGAAGCAGAGAAACCCCTTGTTTATCTACACCAAAGACTTCAGTGACCCAGCGCGGCTGCCGAGAGATTGCAAAGTCGACAGACGCTGCAGGGGAGCCAGTTCCACCGACTAGGGTGAAGCGTGTATGGCCGGCAGCATATTTGAGCATGAGGACGGTGAGGGCTTGAATAGCAGATGTCCATTGAAAACTTGCTTCGGCATGCCGCCCTAGAGTGGTCTTGCCGCGGACTGAGAGAATGGATTCCTTTTGGGAAGGGTGGAGGAATTCAATCTCGTCGAGTTCAATCGAGTCACCTTTGTAGAGCGCCAAATGAATTTGAGTCACCGTAGTTCTCCTGTTTGAATTTCAATCTGTTTTCACCCTGAGTTCCGAAAGAATTCAGGAAGAGTTCAGAGATGCATTCACGACGTGGCTACTCTAGTGGGGATTGAGAGGACTTGTGAAATCACTCTTAGTTGGCACGAATCTTTGGTGCTGTTTTCGTTGAATTTGACAAAAAGTGGGCGAAGCTACCCCGGGGTAGGGACGGGGGAGCTCACCACAGCGGACGCGAAGGGACACTGTGGTGCGTTAAGAATTGAGGTTTTTAAAGGGATTCGCGATAGCGCAGATGGTCGCGGTAGAGCTGCTCTACTCGTGTTCGGGCCCAGGGCGTGCGCCTCAGGAAGTTTAGACTCGAAGAAACGCTCGGGTCAAAGCGAAAGCAGTTTACAGGAATCTCCTTGGCAAGCGCTTCCCAGCCGTAGGCCGAGACAAGCTCTTCCACAATCATTTTTAGAGTTTTCCCCTCAAGCGGATCCTTCGGCATGACTTCTACTGCGATAACTACTCTTTCCACAGTTGCCAAGCACTACCGCGGCAGGAGCTGCAGCAGCCGAGCGCTCCGAGGTCCGTGAGGTGTTTAACCCATTTGAGTCAGTACGCGTACCGGTGCGCCAGTGAATGATGAGACTACAGGTACAGGTCCGGGGCCAAAGGTGCGATCAATTAATGTTGCCCAGCAAAGCACCTTAATTCCCCGTAAGGTCGCTTTAGTGTGCGCTTCGATACTCGATCGCGCGGTGGTGATAACATCAGTGACAAGAATGGCATTTTTGCCTTTGTACTTCTCACCGTGACCATTTGAAAGTTTTGCCTCTACGTATTGCTCCAGCGGGATATCTCCCGCTTCGGGGTAGAGTTCGGCGTACATGGCGCAAAGACGCTCAGCGAAGAAGGTGTAGCCGCCGGGAAGTTTTAAAAACACGTGGGGCACGGAAGGGGAGAGCGAGTTACGAATGCGCCTTGCCACGTATTCTGCGCATGAGTTCAAGTCGGCTTCAGTGAGATACTCTACTCGGTAGTACACATTACTTTCGCAGCGTCCCCCGATTGGCACGGGCACTTCATAACGCTCAGTAATGCGCTCAAAAATCTCGCTGATATCGTCCATCGAAACCATGTGTAGTACCTCAAGCTTGTGCGGCATCAAGCTGCCAATCAAAGATTCACTAATGGCCAACTAGTATGCCCTCGGTGCGCGCAATGCCGAAGCAGTCTAGCACAGCTTGATTCTATGACACCAACACTCAAAATGTGGTCGTCAAAGAGGCGGTAATCGAGAGGCCTCTCCCGAGGTTGCCGGGGGCCCAACTTCGCCGAGACGCAAGACTACCGAGGCCCAAACCTACCGAGACCCAAACCTACCGAGACCCAAACCTACCGAGACCCAAACCTACCGAGACACTGAGCTTGAAGCGCTAATCGCATAGGATAAAGAGGCTGACTGGTTCTCTGCCTTTGAGAAGAAAGTGTCGAGCTGGGATGTAATAAGGCTCGGCGAAACTTCGGAGAGGTCATACAAGGATTTGAGGCGTTCAAGGCCCGAAACTGCCTGGCTAGGGTTCTCTCGAACAAACCCTATGGCAATGTCAGTCACCTTTGAGGCGTCTTTCCAGCCTTGGACGTACCCCGCTACAAATTGCATTTTTTGGTCCCGCGTCAGGAGTTTCCAGACTGGATAGATCGCCTTGCCGGGGCTCTGCTCTTCGCCACTACTTTGCTCCGCATAGAGAGGGGTCGGGGAGAAGGGGCCAGCGGCGAGGTCACTTAGGGGGAGGTTTAGCGGCAGGGAACTGCCTAGGGCGCTTAAAAAGGCAGTTGCAGCCAGCACTCGGGTGGTCTGGCGAAGGGGCCGAAAGCCCCAACCGCCTAGCATCTTTAGACTTTGGGCCGCCTGGCGAGATACCGGTATATAGACCATGGTTTGCACACCTCCAGAAACCTCGCTACTATACGAAAGTAGCGTAACAGCGCAAGAACACCAAGTTTTTTAGTATTTTGGTTGAATCTGCATTTGAGGGAGCCGTCTCTGTGGTGACTGGTTTTGCTGTAAAAATTATCCGTAAGCCAACGAGGGCAGTGACCTGCCGCGATCTCACCATTGGGGCAGGGCACCCCATCGCGGTGCAGTCAATGTGCGCCACGCATACACAAGATATTGCGGCTACGTTGAATCAGATTTCGCTTTTGCTCGACCACGGCGCCGATGTGGTGCGGGTAGCTGTTGATAGTAAAAAGGATGTTGAAGCTCTGAGCGTGATTCGCGGTAAGACCAACGCGCGCCTCGTGGTGGATCTTCAAGAGAGCTATCAGCTTATAGAGAAGGTAGCGCCCTACGTTGATGGAATTCGCTATAACCCAGGGCATTTGCATCATCACGAGAAAGAGATTCCGGTAAGGGAAAAGGTTTCTCGTATTGTACAGAGCGCGCGCCAGCACTCCTGCGCCCTGCGCATTGGGGTCAATTTTGGTTCTCTTGATCCTGCACAAAAGGAAGCGGGAGTTGACCGCTTCGAATCGGCGCTCGCTTCGGCGCGAGAGCATGTGGGGTACATGGAAGAGCTCGGGTTTGCAAATTACGTGGTATCCCTCAAAAGCTCCGATCCGAACGATGTGATAGATATTAATCGGCGTTTTGCCGATGAATTCCCCTTTATCCCCTTGCATCTAGGAGTAACGGAAGCGGGCATGCTCCCCATGGGGGAGATTAAGACGAGGGTAGCTTTCGAGAACCTCTTGGCCCAAGGAATTGGCGATACTATCCGCGTATCCCTGACGCTACCTTTTGACCGCAAGTATGAAGAAATCCTTGTCGGTAAGAAGATAGTCGAAGATGTGTATGCGGGGCGCTTTCGATCGGTCCCTCGTTTCGAGCAGAACGGAATCAATATAATTTCGTGCCCTTCGTGTTCAAGAGTCGAGAACTTACAGTTCGTTGAGCTTGCTGAGAAAGTTCGTGACCTTACTAAATACGCAGAGAAGGAGAACGTAACCATTGCGGTTATGGGATGCCGCGTGAATGGTCCAGGAGAGAGCGATGACGCGGATCTTGGGCTTTGGTGTGCGCCTAAGCACGTTAATTTCAAGCGCAAGGGCGAGCTTCTTGGCACCTTTAGCTATGAGGAAATCGTTCCGCGGTTTCTCAGTGAACTCGACAAGATTATTGCAGATCGTAAGCAAGGTGGTGCGGTTGATCAGGCCGGGGTTAATTAGGCAAGCTCTGAAAAAATCTGCTCTGTGAACTCTGTGCCCTCTGTGGTTGATTTAGATTGTTGAAAAACCACAGAGGGCACAGAGAACACGGAGGGAAAGAAATAAAATATCTTGGTTTTTCAGAGATTCCTTAGGCAACCCCTGAAAACGTTACCTTAGTGTTCTTAGTGGTTTTTTTAACAACCACTAAGACCACTAAGAAGAGGGTATTTGAGGATTTCCGTACGTACGAGGTGGGCGATTTCTTATTGTACCGCCCGGGCGACGAGTAGCGTAAGGTTGTGAGAAGGGGTTAGGGCAGGGATCATGGCTGAGGACGAGAAAGGCGGGGCAGGTGAACAGCTTCGGGGGTTGGCCCTTGGATCTGGCAGCAGACTTGCGGATCTCGGCACGATTGTTAATCCCGAAGAGCTTCCGCCTGAGCAGCGTAATATTGTTGACCGCTACATCCGTATTACCCGAGATGGTTCCTTTCTCGGCGTGCTTGTGGGCGTCATGCGCGGTGATTCGTCCTGGGATTTAAGACCAATTCTTCTCGACACAGGAGCGGAAAGACGCGGTACTCTGCACCTTCTTCGCATGGCTGACCCCGAAGCCTTTCTCTCGGGCCCGCGAAAACAATTTTTTGATGATACGTTTGCGGCGATACAACGTTGCACGGAAGCTGCGCAGCCGCGCGCAGTGGGGGCGTATGCCTGGGGAGAGGCGCAAGGGCAGTTCTGGATTCGGCGAAAGTTCTATCAGCGCACCCTGGCAGATGTTCTGGGGCCAGATCAGGGGGCAGGGAAGGATTTTGCTGCGGTTCCCTTTGCTCAGCGCGTTATTGCGGCTCTCGCAGCTTTGCACCGAGCAGGTGGCGTGCACGGACATCTAAGCCCCGATAATATTGCGGTCGACGAAGACCATGCGGTGCTTCTTGATTATGCATTCACTTCAGTGGTCGGTGTCCGGCGTAGTGCATCGGCCTATCTTGCTCCTGAGGCACAGCCGAGTAGTCCTCCCACTACCGCTGCCGATATCTATGGGCTCGGCAACGTACTTCGGCGTATCCTTTCCGAGAGCTTAAGCAGCGAACATCGCGAGTTCCTGGACCTCATGTCGCACCCTGATCCTGCAAAGCGCCCGGCTCTGAAGGCAGTCGAGGAGCGCTTTGTCCCAAGCCATCGTAACCGCCAGTCCTCGTCAAAGCTCATTGGTGGGCTGCCTGCGGGCAAAGTGAAAAGCGGAAAACTTCTCTCAAATTCAGCCCTAGCGGAGGCTTCGGCCGCTCAAGCCGAGAAGGTGAATTCACCAGCGGCGGGCTCTGATAATGGGGGGAGCGCTCGTGGTGCCGAAGAGAAAGGTGCAAGTGAAAAGTTTGATGAGCCTCGTGCGAGCAGCCGCCCTGCAGCACCTCGCAAGGATCTCATGCTGCCGCTCAGGGACCTGCTCTTCCGGGCGAGAGCGAGTCTTCAGAAGGTCTCGCCTCGGGCGAGAAATAGTTTTTTAGGGGCGCTTCTACTCGCTGCCCTTGTGGGAGTAGGAGCTGCATGGTGGGAGCCCCATGAAGCGCGGGTCGCGCGCTTTCAGGAGTTGTGGTCGAGCGCCGATGAAGAACAAAGAAGGCTCGCCGTTACCGCCGCCGTGGTTGACCAAGATGAGGTGGCGCAAGAGGTGATTGCTCAGGATGTGATTGAAGGGAAGGGGCGCCCTCAAATTCGTACAGGACTTGTGCGGACTGCTTTTAATTCTCTCTGGAGAGAGGAGCTCTCTGCGAGCGATAAGCAGCAGGTTCTTGCGTTTGCCCTTTCACCCATGCTTGCTGGTCAGACCCCAGTGCTTTCTCCACTTAAGGATGCGCATCCTGGAGTGCAGCTGGCAGTGGTAGGCGATCTCAATTTTGCGTTAAGTGAAGGGCAATTTAGTGATCTGCCTCTTTCATCGCTTGAAAAGTTACCGGCTCCTTTTGGCCCTGCGTTCTCGGAGCTCTCAAAACTTGGTGTAAAGAACATGAGTGAGCTCCCGGCCCGAGCCCTGGCTCATCTCGTCGTCGGAAACTTTTCTGAAAATGCGGTGCCCCTTTTTGTGGGAGTCGAAAACTCGGAAGCCGACTTTCTCGCCCGAGTTTTAGTGATCGCTCCCTTTGCGGACGCCTATCCTGCGCTGGCTGACGAGTTGGTCCGCATCATGCTTGGACGCGACGATAGATTCTCACGGCGCATCGAGTGGTTCCGCGCAGATCCGGGCAGCCAGTGGGTTGCCTTGCCTGCAAGGGACCAGGTGCTTTGCGCCATTGGAATGATGCCGCAGACAAAATTGAGTCTTGAGCAGCTCGCAGATTTGTTAACCTTTCCTGCCGCGCGCGTGCGTAGCTCGGCGGTTGAGCTTCTTAACAAGGAGTTCACCGCGAAGAGAATCGGCGGGACGTTAGAGTTTCTCGCGAGCGATCAAAATCGCTTCACGCGCCCTCAAGTGGTGCTTTTGATGAGTGCCCTTAGTCTCAGGCAGAGAGAACCTCAGAACGAGGCAGTAGGCTCTTTTCTTGCTACCTGGTTTAATACGAGGCCAGACCCCCAAAGTGTGCTTGGGCTACTTGCCTCACGGCGAGAGGTTGAAGCAGGCGATCCACTGAGCCTAGAAAGTGCAAGATTCCTCTCCAATAAGGATTGGGAGGCTTCGCTTCAGCAGCTCCGAGACTTGGTGCTCCACTCTGAAAAGCTCGCTCGCGCTCTTGCCTATTCGCGCCTCGACGCCAATCTGCCTGACGAAGCAAAATTGCTGGAGGAGGGTATGAAGAATGAGAGTGACCCGCGCCTGCGTGAGCAGATTCAGGGTAAGCTGAAGAGCGCAAAAATTCTCTCGGGGTTACCGACGCCTAGCCCTGAACTTCTGCAGCCCCTGCCGGAGGAGCCCTCAGACACGAGTGCCGAGGATGACGAAGTCCTCGATAGCCCCTTATAGCTCCCGTAGAATAGCAATTCTTTCTGCCGATCCCTGTGGCCTCTCTGCGCTATGTCCTTGGGAGAGCCTCCGAGCCACTCCTGCGCATCATTGGAGGTGGTTCACCTTCCTTCTCGGGCGGTCTCGAGCGGGGTTGGGCTATCATACGTGAGAAAGCCAATGAGCAGGATTTCAGAAGGTTTGCAGAACGAGTTCCATGAGCCTGAGGTAACGGCGCCCTCGGTCATCCCGGATTTGCTGCGCCGTGCGCGCAATGAACGCATGCTTAAGCGCTACGAATCATTTACTCCAAGTCGGTGCACTATCTTAGTTCTTGAAGAGAATCGGCAGAGACAAGAGGAGCTGTGTGAACTGCTTCGTAGCGTTGGCCTTATGCCGGTCGCGGCAACCACGGCAACGGAGGCTTTGGAGACCATGGTTCGGCGCTTTGTAGATCTTGTAGTGTGCGGGCCAAGTCTGCCTGATATGAGCGGGTTTGAATTCACCAAGGAACTCAAATCGCTTCGCTGTGTTCCCGCGCATGAGCCGATTTCTGTCATTCTTCTTGCGTCTTCCGATAGCAACTCTGCTCAGGAGGCGCTCCGTTCAGGGGCCGATTTGGTGTGTTTAGCTGAGCGGACCGCGACAATGCTTTTGCCGCAGGTGCTCTTTTTGCTCAGGTAATGGGCGTCTGGTCCTTGGGGTTCTGAAAATTTGGTTTGGCACGCCTTACCTCGGTGTGCAGTGTCTTGGTAGGGCGCCGGGTCCCTCCGGTGCTGCAAGATCTTTCGACCTGGCCCGTACATGTATTTGTCCGCTTCATTGCACGAGAACCGCTAGGGCTCAAAGATTGCCCGCAACGTTTGGTTCGGCACGCCGGGGACGGCGCGCCCTACCCATTGGCGAAGCATCTTGGTAGGCCGCGCCGTCCCCGGCGTGCCGAGAGATCTGCCGGCGCATCCCCA
>JBIKWF010000040.1:0-34538 GCA_044356455.1 Bdellovibrionota bacterium
GCGTAAGACTATAAAATCTATTACTTCACCCGCGCGACCTTCGGGGAGCGCTGTACCTATGGAGTCTGGCCCGTCCTACGGGACAGACTCCTAGGTGGGTTGTCCCGCTGCCACCACAACATGTAGTGGTGGAAACTTTCTACGGGGCAGAATCCTAGGAAGCTGCGTTATCTTCGCATGCTTCAGAATAAGTGAAGGGAAGCGGTGCCTGCGGAGTCTCACGAGTCTTCGCAGCGCGGACACGAATGGCATCGATTCGACTACTTGTAAGTGGATGGCTGCTAAGTAAAGCATCGAGTGAACTATCCTGTCGCTTCGTTAGAACATATTCGAAGAACTCACTTGCGCCCTCAAGACTACCGTAGTGATTCTGAACAAGAGCAATTGCTACTTCATCTGCCGCACTTTCTTGGGCCTGGCTAAATTGTCTTGCCACGACAGTGCTCGACAAGTCCGAAACCCATGCGCCAAATTCGTCGAGCCCAATCAGGCTAAGTCCGAAGCTTATTCCTAAACCTGCTCCAAGCCCACGGAGGTGATCGCGGTGGGTAAAGTGACCAAGTTCGTGGCCGAGTAAAAAAGCAAGTCCTTGCTCGCTCATTATTCCTTTGAGTGCACCAGAGGTGACCCCAATTGTATGTCCTGGAAATGCGATCGCATTTGGGTCCTCCTCGCAGAGAAGTATCACGCGGTAGTTTTCGGCTTCTTCGCCAATAAGTTTTTTAAGGAGGGACACCCCCTCGGGAAATGGCCTTTGCCCAGAGGCAAGGCTTGAGAAACGGCCAAAAACAAAACGCTCGACTGACGGGCTGAGACGGAGCAGGATGAATTCGCCGCTGTACGCGAATACGGCAACCAGTAGCATGATAAGTGCCACTGCGGAGGCGAGGAGCCGAAAGAATCCGCCGAGCGAGTTCTCCTTCGAGTAATTTATTTCCTCACACTCAGGACTTGGAACGTACGGTACCATTATTTTACCGCGGTGCCCGACGCGAAAACTTCAACTCCTTGGTTATCGAGCATGGAGGAGTCGATCCGCAGATGAATTACCTCTTTTGCGCCCCATGCTGCTGCGTCAGCTCTCATGCGAAGGATTGCCTCGCGTCGTGCGCGGTCCATGAGAGATTCAAGCGAGGGTACCTTTCCACCGAAGAAACCCTGCAGGCTACCAACGAGCGCCTTGAATCGGTCGCTCGCGATTACCACGTTGCCCATCACTAGTTTAGCTTCTTTCGTGCTTGACTCAGGAGTCAGTTCCGCACGAACTGGCAGATGCAAAAGTGTCTTTTCGCGTTCGCGGATACTCGCGTAGTGTTTTTCTTCTGCCTTGCGGCCGAAAAAAAACCCAAGCGCAATTGAGAGGAGCGTGAAGGCGAGTTGAATGAGATCGTCCATGACTAAGCCAGCTTTACGGCGGTTCCGTAGGCAAAGATCTCTGCGGCGCCTGCGGCGACATCGCTGGTGCCAAAGCGTAGGCCAATAATGGCGTCGGCATTCTTTTCTCTTGCCTGAGCTTCGAGACGCTTCAAGGCCTCTGCCCTCGTTTCATCGAGTAACGCCGAATATGCTTTGAGCTCTCCGCCTAGAATGTTCTTGAAGCCAGCAAAGAAGTCTTTGCCGAAGTGCTTTGAGCGAACCGAGCTTCCAAAGACCACTCCATAGTGCTCGACGATCTGTCTTCCAGGAACGGACTCGATAGTTAATAGAATCATGCGGTCTCCAACACTTGTGAGTCGTTGATAGATGAGATGGGACCTTGCGAGTGCCGGTTCAACTTTCTCGAGTGCTGGAATAGTGAGTTGGATTATATGGTTAGGTGCCGTGCCTCGCCGGGAAGGCGGGCATGGCGTGGGCCGGATTCCGAACGAATATAGTGGACTTCGGTGGTGCTCAGTTAACTTTTGTGTTTGATACGGGAAACAAGACCTTCAGGGGATGCTCGGATATCCTAATTTTCAGAATAGAGCCAAGCGGGAAGTCTGCTCGCACCAATGAGTCCAGAATTACAATTCCCTGAGAGTCATTAAGCGATTTGATTTGCAGCTCATCCCCCACTCCGACACTTCCCCTCGGAATCTTATTCGCAGGCAACCGCCCTTCATAGGGCTCCCTCAAGATAAAGCGAAGCTCAGGAGACTCTCGCGGAAAAGCGGCGTGGCTCTCCCCCGACTGCCGATATATTGAACTATACCATCCAGTTGATCCCGTTCCTGTCGCAATCAAGAGACCAGAGCCCTTATTGAGGTCCTGACTTCCGCGAAGAGAAAGAAGGTGTTTCGACATTTCATAGAAATGCAGCTCACCACACGCAACGTCGCAGAGCGCCCGCCCAATAGAACGCCCGTCAACCTCTACCTCTGCGCGCGTCCACTCCTCGGTGGTATAGTGCCCTTGCGCAAGGTCCTCGATGAATTGAGGAAGCTCTGCAATGGTGGGGCCACAAAGCACTCCATCGCTTAGCTGCGGGTCGGAATTGACCCCGACGACGGGGGTATCTTTAAGAGCTTGCGCCACGTATTGCAGGTGATTGTCCCCACCGATTGAGAGCACGAGCTTCGCGCTCGACAGATTCTCCGAGTTTGCCTGGTCTCTTGGCACCAAGCGTGAGGAGCCAAGGAGCCTTACAAGAAGCGCTTCGGCCTCTTTCTGCCTTCGATGACTTTCTACCAGTAAGAGGTCTTGCGGGCTGCCTTTCTCGAGCTCTTGCTTAAGGTCCTCGACGGACCTTCCTGATTTCATGGCGATACATTCAAGCTTAGAAAGCCTGGTGACGGCGAGAATTTCACTCGCAAGGATAGGCGGCTGCCGAATTATTGCGGCACAAGCCCCTCGCTGCCCTTTGTCCAAGTCTGGTGAGACGGTAAGAAGATCCATTGCTACGCCGCCTTTTCTAGAAGCTCAGGCCATACAACAGAGCCGTTTAGTGAATTAAGCTTTCCAGCCACAACCGACTCCGTAGAGAAGAAATTGATAGTGTCTTTGATTGAGACGGTGCCAAGCGCCGAGTCCTTTCTTCCTGCGAAGGGGAGCGTGTCTGGTCCGCGCTGGCACTGCGAATTGATGTTTATGCGAGATGTCAGATTCTGAAGCCCTCGTGCAAGCCGCGAGAGCGCTTGGGGATCTGCCCCAAAGAGGCTCACTTGCTGACCAAAAGCGGAGGTTTTCAAAGCATCTACAATTTCTTTTGTCTCCGAGAATTTTACGATGGGAACGATTGGGCCAAATTGCTCTTCCGAGTAGACCCTCATCGCACTGGTAACAGGATATAGAACCGCAGGTTGAAACGAGGTACCTTCGGCGATTCCTCCTCCGTCATTTATAACTCTCGCGCCTTTCATGCCGGCGTCATCTATCAGCTCTCTGAGATATGCGGCTTTTCCAGATTCATAGAGCGGCGTGAATGACACCCCTTGCTCCCAAGGCATTCCGCGAAGACGCTGATTTACCTCTTTGCTGACCGCCTCAGCGAATTCATCGGCAATTGATTCATGGACATAGAGAACTTTAAGAGCCGTGCAGCGCTGACCGTTAAAGGTAAGAGCCCCGTCCACGCACTCTTTCGCCGCCTGAGGGATATTCGCATCGGGAAGTACCACCGCAGGATTCTTTGCGCCCAGGCCCAGCAGGAGCTTGAGGCGATGGGGCGCGGGATGCAGCTTGGTGAGCTTACTCGCGACTCCGCTTGAGCCGATAAATGCGAGAAGATCAATCGAACCTGACTCAAGAAGGGGAGTAATTATCTCTCTTCCATCCCCATACACCACATTTGCAACTCCCGCGGGGAAGCATTCTTGAAGTGCTTCTTGCACGGCTTTAAAAAGCAGAACTCCGTATTTTGCAGGCTTCATAATAGTGGGGTTTCCCATCAGGATTGAAGGAATTGCCACGGTCAGTGTTTCGTTGAATGGATAGTTCGATGGCCCCATACACAGAGCTACGCCCGCGGGGCTACGTTCTACTCGTGCAATTATCCCGTCACGCGTGATAGGTTCTCGCGCGCTGCTTGATGTGCTTTTAACTTCAGCAATTGTCTCTTTGAGATAGGCGATCGTCCGGTCAAATTCTTTCTCTGCATCCGGTACCGACTTTCCAATCTCATGAATCAGGAGACCAACGATTTCGCAGCGACGTGTCACGAGTGCTGCAAGGAACTTCTCCGTCGCCGCGCAGCGCTCCTCCTGCGAAAGCGATGGCCAGAGCCCGCATCCCATGTCCCAGGCTCGCGTGGCACTCTCGAGAACGCCGAGGGCTTGGGCCTTCGAGAGGGCGGGGTAGTGGCCAATGACTTTTTGTCTATCTGGTTCGTCTCCTGAGACTTCAAGCGGGGTAGTTACTTCAAAAAGTGCTCCTTCATGTGGCACCAACCGCCCGCCTGACAGATAACTTCTAATCTCGGTGAGCTGGTTGAGAGCGAATACAGAGGGAATCTTTTGTGTGGGGGGAACCAGAGCGGCGGGGATTGGCAGAAGGACGACGCGGTCTGGAGCAGGTGTTCCAAGTGCTGTTTTCGCGGGAGTGTTCATAAGACCTCATTCATTGTTGGCAATGAGGTGACTCTAATAATATTACTATTTATAATATAATAAGTATTAATATTTACATTATTACTGACGAAGACTGGGAGTAATAGCAGAAAGGGAGGCAGTAGTTACTGCGCCCTTCTCTTAGGTGAAAGCAAGGATTCGCCGATTAACTCTCAATGAACTGTCTTCGCTGCGGTAATGATATAGGCGAGGCCCTCGGGCTTTGCGGGAGCTGTCAGAGCGAAGGGCAACGCATAGGAGTCTCTTCGGGGCGCCAGGCGCACAGACGAGAGGCCCCCGTGAACGCTCCGACGATTGCGGCCTTTGCAACCTCGATTCTCTTGGTTCTCGCTGCCGCAGCTGTTTTTCTGCAGTCGGACGCATTTTACTATTGGCTCAAAGGAACCCCTCAGCAAACGGGGGATGAAACCTCGTCTCTCCGTATTACCCTTGGACGACCCTATAGTTTTTCTGGGGTCGTTTTTGATGCAGGAGAGATGCCAGCCGACCTTCAGCAGGCGGGCTTCGGGGCGCCCCTTATGTTGATGGAGAAAGGTCCCTATCTCGAGTTCGGTCGGCGCTTTGCAAATTCAAATGCGTGTCCGACCGAGTACCTCAAACAATTCCTCACGGTGCTCACACCAATCTCACCAGACTCAGCACTGAAGGTCGCTCCGAGCTCGCTTAAGGGCAGAGAGGTTCAATTGACTGGGTTCAGAACCCGCATCAATAGTGGGACTTTAAAGGGGATGCCGCTAGTGTTTAGCTCCGGAAATCATGATTTGATCTATGTTTCTAAGGTCGACCTGGGGGACGTGCTCAAGTGAGGCTGTCGGCTGGCCTCTGATTTCTTGAGGATCTGTGATTTAAGTCTTGTTCTAAGCAATAACGGACACTTTCATGAGGTCTCTTCCTGGACTACTCTTTCCAGCAAGAGTGCGCGGCGGCATGACCTCTACGTAAGGGGATGCTCACTTGGCGGCTGCCTGGCCCAGCCACTCTGTCAAACCTATCGGAACGAGACATATGAGGTTATCGGATAAGGAGCGACTTGTGCTTGCGGCAGCTGAGCTTAGAGCTGATGCGCCTATGGCTGAGCTGCGAAAGGAGACCGGATTACGCGAACACACGATTCGCTACGCCCTTCGTCGCCTGATACAGAGAAAAGTGGCTTCGCCGATTCCGCTCGTAAATCTCCAAGTTCTGGGAATGACGATATTTAATATCTTCTTTTCGGTAGGAGCTGAGAAACGAGCTACCAAGGATGCGTTGCTCAAGGCCTTTTCGCAGTCCAAGGAAGTTGTCTGGATTGGGGAGTTCGGGGGAGAGTACCAATACGGCCTTGCGGTGGTTGGTAAGCATGTGGGCACCGCGCTCGATCTTCTCAACACCCTGGCGCAAAAGTATCAGAACATTTTCTTTGAAAAATCCGTCGCCTGGCAATCGTCCGTTACGGTGTATTACCGAAAGTATCTCACCTCGAAACGCATGGCAGTGAAGCCACTTACTTGTCGTTACACCGATCAAACCGTTGAAATTGATGAAATTGATGAGAAGGTCCTCTCCGGGCTCACCTCGTTAGGAGGGGAGTCTCATCGGCAAATAGCGATGGCGCTTAAGATGCCGCTTTCTACCTTTGAACTCAGGGTGCGAAAGCTCACCGAGAAGGGGGTGCTTGCAGGGCACATACTCGCCGTCGATCCGACTACTTTCGGCATGCAGGGATACAAACTTCTTGTGTATGGCAAGGGCCTTAATGCGAGCCTTGCGAAGGGACTTAGCAAATTCTGCGAACAGCATCGTTCCATCACTTATTTAATTGAATGTATCGGAAGCTGGGACTATGAAATCGGAGTCGAGGCAGAACACCCACAAGAAGTAACCGAGGTTGTGCAGGAGATATACGAACAGTTTGGCGCCCTCGTAAACAACGTCAAGCTCCTTAATAAATTTAGTGATGTTAAGATTCGTTGGTACTTCTAAGAGGTACTAATACTGCGACGCCTTTAACAAATGCGCACTGAGCTCAAGACGCGGGTCTTGGATAATGCCTTCATCTGCAAGCGCAATAACATCCTCTATATCGAGATAGGCGAGATCGACCACTTCATCGATGTCAGGCGTGAATGAGCTCTTTACTCGCGGATCAACTTCTACGGCAAAATGGTATGCCCTCTCCAAGGCGGTGGCGGGGCTCGTATAGCTAAATCCAAAATACTGCGCGGGCCCGGCGGGTTCACATCCAGCCTCTTCGCGAACGCCTTGTGCGCCGCGCTCCCCAATCTCCTGTAAGGTGAGCTCCCCTTCAAGCGACTCAGCAACGCCGCCCAAGGATGTGGCCCTTAAAAGACTGGATGGTTTTCCAGTGAGAAGGTCTGGGAGGGCAAGAGCGGGTCGGATCTCGCGTTTTACAAGGAGGTGGACGCGGCCATTTATAAAGGTGTAAGCAGCAACATCAACCGCATCGTTTCCCTTGCGCTGCATAAGAGTTAGTTCTTGAAGGGTAGATTCTGGTGCGAGCTGTACTGCCACTTGTGCGGCGCTTAAGAAGGGCTTCCTCGGAGTTTGGCACTCCTTCATACTTACAAATGCCACGCGGTCCTCTTCGGGCATTGAGCGGATCCAATCCTTGACCTTCTCGTGCGAGGCTATCGGGATGTTTCCCGGCGAAGTGTTTTCTCTCGTTGAAGAGCTTAGCCGTGTTGCCAGTGAAAGGCTTTCACCAAGCACGCGAGCTGACCTAAAGGCCGCGAGAAGAAGACGTAAGTCGTGTGTGGAGCCGCTCTGATATCCAGTCGCGATATCTTGAAGCGAAATAAACCGCCCTCCTGTAGTGGTCTCAGATTCGGCTCCCTTTCTCACGAACAGTGAGCACCATTCCATGCTGCCGCCAACCGAGGGAAAGAAATTACCTCCTAAACAGGCAGATGACGAATCATGGAATGCCGCTGGAGCGATAGAACGGTAGTGCGTAAGGCTGGGACAGGGATCCTGGCTAAGAATCGCGCCTCGAGCAGCAAGAAATGCTGATGGCTCGTCTTTCACCAATATGCGGCCTCCCGCTGAAGTTGAAAGCAAAGTAACCAGTAGTGTTGATGGTCCGCGGCACCGGCAGTCAAAGGAGTAAATACGAGAGGGCGAGAGCGCCTTTCCCTCACGATTAAGGAGGTCTACTTCGAAATGTTTAAGGGGCGAGCTATCCAGAGGAACTTCATGAATTCGTGGAAAGCTCGCCCCAAGGGTTGGCGGCACGAGAGATAGCGGAGATGAAACGGGAGCAATGTTCATGGCTGAGAATCCTTAGTTGCTTAGAGGTACTTCCGATGGACGAGCTTTTCTTGTGAGCCGCGGATTTGGATTCTCGTGTCGACCAGCTTTTGAAATTGGCACAAGCGCGTCTGGACTCGAGCCCACCCGCACAATGTCGGTCTTTGCGGAGCGTGAGTCGTAGACTCCACCAACACCAAGAGAGTCAAAGAGCTTTGTGCCAAGAATCTTCTCTGCTTCAATGAATGCCCGAACCTTCTGAGCATCTCCAAAGCCGCTTGATAAGATTATTTTTACGTCGCTAAAGCCCGCCGCATCGAGCGCCTTACGCAGTCGATACACGCCGGTAACGGTAACGCCATTTCCGTACCAATATTTGGCATTCGGGTCGTTCTTACCTGGAAGTGCAATTCCCTCTGCTCTCCAATCTGCAGCCTCTGGAGATAGAGGGGAGGACAAAGCTCCCTGTGCGATGTTCTCGCCGCAGGTATCAACCCGCACGCCACTTAAGCGCCCACCGAGAGCTTTCGCCGTGGCCACTGAATCGTCGATTTCTCGGTTGTTGTAATCAATAAGAGCAATTCTTGGGACACTTTTGTCTATATGCCTGTCAAAAGCCAAAGTTGCTTCCACCACCGCGCGAGAAGCGCCCACCTTCCAGGCTACGATATTTTCGAGCACATGCGGGATTGTCCCAATTCCCGATAGTCCGACGCTAGAAGCTCCGATATCTGTAGAGCAGCTTGTAGCTCCGCCCTCAAAAGCCGCGGCTGAAATGGCGCGATCCTCATCATAACGCCAGTGTCTTGCGCCGAAGTACATCACGGGGCGCCCGGCGGCCGCCTCGACAACTTCTCGCATCCTCTCGCGGACTTCGTTAGTGTCGATATGCTCCACGCCGTCAGTTGCAAGAGTCGTGTCTGCGCTTATTACCCCAAGGTACATCGTTTCAAGAGCTACGATGTCTTGAATCGGACCTTCAACCATCATCAAGGTTTCGCCTTTTTCAAACGAGTCCCCATCGTCAAGGCTCTCGATATGCCCTCCGTGCTCAAAGAGAGGCGAGTATTTGGCGATCATGGCGCGCGCCTCTTCTAGTCCACCGACGGTGCCAGGTCCTTTCCGAATCATGATTTGCGCCCTTACCCATGGGTTGAGTCCTTCCCCCTTAAGAATCTGTTCTGTGTTTAGAAAATATTTATCGGCAAAAGGACGCGGACACTCGGGAAGGTTAAGGAGGCGTGCGGAAACTCTGGCGCTGAGCGCTTCCGCCGACGAAGTCGTTGGTGAGTGAAGCGCGCCGTAGTGAGAAGGGGAAATTGTTGTGGGTGTGAGTTGAGGATTGGTCATAACTGCTCTCCAGAAAGTTAAACGCCGTTGAGTTCAGCGTGGAGGCAAGATGACGGGGAAAAGCCCAATATCCAATTTGGTGAAAAAATTAGCAGTGGATGGCTATACGGATGTTAAAATAAGCATGCAATTACCAAGTCATGTTCATATTGGCATAACGACCGCAGGAGCAAATGAGTTCCCCATGGCCCTCAAGGGCCTTGGCTTTCTAGGAGGCGTAGTCGTGAAAGTACTCTTGATAATTGATTTGCAGCGTGACTTTTGCCCAGGCGGTGCACTCGCAGTTCCTGAAGGGGACACTATTGTCCCTCTTGTGAATAAACTAATGCGGGAAGGGGGGTATGACCTAAAGATTGCTACCCTGGACTGGCATCCAGAGAACCATGGTAGTTTCGCCGATAACCATCCGGGCAAAAAGCTTTTCGAAGTGATTGATCTTGAAGGAGTACCTCAAGTGCTTTGGCCCCGGCACTGTGTGCAAGGTACTGTAGGAGCTGAATTTCATCCGCACTTCGACGCTCACGCACTCAATTATATTGTAAAAAAGGGTCTTCGCCCCCTCGTAGATAGCTACAGCGGATTCTTCGACAATCAAAAGCGAGGCTCCACAGAACTTCTCGATATTCTAAAGAGCGAAGCGGCGCGCCGAGGGGAAGCGGCCGAGGATATAGAACTACACATCGTGGGACTTGCCCTCGATTACTGCGTGGCATTTACGGCCCTAGATGCCGCAGATCTTAAACTTAAAGCTTCAGTTGTAGTGGATGCAACTCGCGCGGTGAATGTATCGCCGGGCGATGACGCTGCTAGTTTGAGGAAGCTTGTTGAAAGGGGAGTAGAGGTCGTGGAGTCAAATAACTTGCTTAGCGAGATGGCAAGGGAGGTAGGAGGCCGTGGACGCACTTCTGAAATCAGGCTCTAGGAAACTTGAGCTCAGGAGGGAGGAAGGAGCAGAAGGGGAGCTCAGGCTCCCAGCCTTTGAGCCGCAGTTGACTGCGCATCAACCGCTGCTTTCGTCGCTTCGAGAGTTGACTGGGAAGATTGGTATTTTTGGGGGCACTTTTGATCCGGTTCACATCGGACATCTTTCGAGTGCGGAACATGCCTGCCGAATAGCCGGGCTCTCTGCGGTGGTTTTTGTTCCCACCGCGAGAAATCCTCAAAAAATGGAGGGCCCCATAGCCGGAAACTTTGCTCGTCTTGAGCTGCTGCTAGGAGCACTCTCGACAGAGCCAAACTTCTTTGTTTCTTCCGTGCAGCTTCTTGGTCAGGTAGAGAGTTACTCAATTGATCTTCTAAAATATGTAGCCCAGGAGTCCCCCCAAGCCGAGCTGTACCTGATTGTGGGATCTGACTGTTTAGGTGCTCTCTCTCGCTGGAAAGAGGTCCATACCATGCTTGAAATGGCGAGACTCGTAGTGGTGGAAAGGCCGGGGTATCCCGTGCCAGAAGGAATGAAGCTCGAGGGGTTCTCCGAGCAGGAACATGCCTTCATTTTTGGGAATGTGGTGCGCGGTGTTCCGCACGAGGTGAGTAGCACTCAAATCCGGCGGGAACTTGGGCTTGGATTAGAGCCCACGGACGTCCTCCCAAGTGGAGTTAGGGCACTTATCAAGGAGAGAGGTTTGTACCGTGCTGGCGATAAGTTAGGTTACGAGGCAAGTAGAGAAGGCGGACGAGGCAGCCCTTCACGGTCAAAATTTTCAAACTCAACCTCTTCAATGAGTCGTTCCATTTCTCCCGTGGTATGAAAGTCCGGTGTCTTGGTAAGAAAGTATTTTTTGTTCCTTCGCTCTTCAATTTGATCTGAAGTGAGGGCTCCCTCGTCTTCAGAAAGTGCGCGGTATCTGAGAGCTGTTTCGGGTATGAGATTCTGAGAGATAGAGAGGTAGAGCTGTGCTGCCTCAAGGTTTGAGTCTGAGGGCTCCATATTCTGAATTTTATCGAGCGCCTGTTCCAGGTCCTTGGACGCTTTGTGAAGGTCGCTCAGCAAGCCATCGATCTTTCCCACGTATTCTTGATGACCAGGCATTTCATTCTTAGTAGCGTAAGACTTGAGCAGCGCGAGGTTGAGCGCCTGCCGCGGAATCTCTGAGCGCCATAAGCGCTCAAGCTTTGCCTTAAAGGGATTAAAACCTTCGCTTGGTTCAAAATCCTGAGACATTAACTCGTTATAGCGCTGCCTAAAGATCTGGGTATCAGTTGAAGCGCGTGGACAAAAATCAAGCGCAACTTGAGCAACTGCTGGATGCTCCTTCCAAAATTCATACATAAGATCAGAGTTCGGGCGGTCCCTCACAAAATAGCCTAGAAGCTTCGAGCGAATTACTGCGCGCCAAGCAGGATAATCGGGGTTTTCGAGAATGACTCTTGGCACCTGCCCCTTCACCACCATGCTGCAAATGGCTGCAAGTTCCTGGTCTGCATTGAACTTAGGGGAATCTCTTCGGATCGCCTCAAATATTCTAGCGGCAGAAGGCTCTCCGCTCAGCAGCTCGTATTGTTCAATTCCCATTTCGCGAGCAGTGGCCGCGTCGCCAGCAAGTGCATACCCTTCATTGGTCATTAACATTACTCGGTTAGTCTCCTTGGAGTACATGAGGGGTTTCCCGTCTGGTCCAATTCGAATTTTTCCTGATTCATCTATCAGATAAGGAATAAATTCCCCGAGATAGAAATGCCTGCCGTCATGATCCATGAGGAGCACGAACCCAGGACCAGCCAGTATCGTGCCCAGGCCATTGAGCGGTTTTGGGCTGTCTGGAACCAGGGGGCTAAAAAAGATGGTCTCTGAGGGGTGGATAACATAACTTGGGCCTTGGCCCTCGCGCTCGAATATCCCGCGCACTTGTCCGCGTAGCTGCGGCGAGGAAAAGAGTGACGGGACATTCTCTTCGACTAGTCCGTGACCTTCACTCGCCTCGCCACTTAATTCCGCGAGGGCGCGTCCGGCCTGCGTGGTGAGCGCTAAGCCTCTCACAGGCGCCGCGTTCGAATTGGCCCGTTCGACGAGTCCGGCGGCAAGGCTTAGCAGGAGATCCGAGCATTCTCCCTTCCAGACCATCTCACGAATGTCGGAAGCTCTAATCAAAAAGGTATAATTTACCGTGTCGCCTTTCCTGCTAGAGTTCACTTTTGTGGGATCCACCTCCATCAAAAATACATGGTCTGCATCGGGGCTAAAGCCTGGACTTCGAAAGCCGCGCATGACGGGAGAGAGCGACTCAGCGGAGGCCGAAAGGCCTGTTTCGTATTCGAGAGCTGAAATCGCCCGCGCCGCAAGCTCTTCTGGTGAGCGAGCGGAGCCTACAGTTCCCGTGACAATTTCTACATGCCTTTCGTTGGTGGCAAAAGCAATCGGGTGTACGTGATTCTCCCGGAATCTACTGGCAAGAGCCACACGAGCACCGATATTGGCCACAAGGTATGGCTCGGCATTTCCGGATTCATCTGCAATGCGGCACCAACCGATTGATGCCACGCAGTCAACATCCTTGCGAGCGACAAGCTCTGCTTCGAAGGAATGAAGGCTCTTGCCAGTTTCACTGATGGTCGTGACCGGAAGTTTATACTCCCGAAGGAATGGATCTGCGGGATTCTTAACTTCTTCGAGAGTAAGAGTTGAAACGACTTTAGGGAGTTTGTTCTCCCCCGAGAGAAGAGCTCCAAGCTCAGCCTGTGAAAGGATAGGAAGATTAGAGGAGACTTCTGAGCGCTCGTACACCCTGCCATTTGAAAGCGATAGGTGGGGCGGGAGAGTTATCTCTTCTCCCTTAAGTTCAGCGAGGCGCATGGCGCGCTCAAGCAGACGCATGCAAAAGATGTCAGGACTATGTGGACCAAGCGTGCGGTTAAAAATTTCCTGGAGGGAGAGCGAAAGTGTCTCTCTTGAGCCCGCGAAGTTCATTCCGATTACGGCAAGTCTTCCATCGGCGGGAAGAGTTACTTCTTGGGCGCGAGGGAAAGCGGCTTCGGGAGAATTTGGCAGAACTACCGAGGCTCCTCCCAGAATAATGGAAGAATTCTTTGTCTCCACCCCAAGTCTGTTTGCGGCAATTGAGAGTTCGGTCTCGTGTATCGATCTCGCGGCGAAAGCTCCCGGGAGCCCAATCAGCATTCCCTCGGTTGCTGCCGGGTGGAAGGGCGCTCCAAGCTGGTCCCGCGCTGTGAGTGTTGGCCAGCAGCAGCGCGAGCAAATCAAATGAGTGCGCCTCCCATCGGGCGAGGGATGAAAGAGAACTGCATCAACTACGTCCTGCTGGTTCTTATAGGCAATCGTGTAGACCTGAGGGGCGCAGAGCATTGTTCCAGAACCATCGAGCGGCGCGGCGAGAAATGAATGTGTGGTTACTGCAGCAGTCGCTGCCGATACGAGAGTTCCTGGAACGACTCGCGCGATTATGCGAGGGTCCTGAGCGCCAGGATGTATCACGTGGGTCGACTCACGTGCCGGGCTTTGAGCAGCGGACTTAACTTCAGTCATAGGGCGGCGCTTGTAATGATGCAGCTCTATGGTAGCAGGGATAGCGAACTAAGAAACTCGCCACGCGTGCATATAGTGATGTGGTTCTAAATAGTTAGCCTTTGCCTAGCGGCCACGTCGAGCCTCGCCGTAGGGCACAGAGGCTGGGTAGCTTTAAAAGATAGCGACTAAGGTGAGCGATTTGTGCCCACGGTCAGAAATGTGCACGGTTAGAAATGTTCATGGCCAGAAATTAGCCAGGAACTGAAATCTGCAGCAGAAACTGAATGGGCGTGAAGGGATCCCACGAGATACAGCGGCTAGGAGTGTGTCCCGTAGAAACATAAATCTTCATTTTGGACACAATCCGTAGCCGCCTTTTCTCGCTGCAGTTCGGTCGCGTCGAAATATGCGAAATGAAAAGGCGAGCTGAGCCCCTATTCGAGGAGATGTCCGCGCAATGGGCTACTTGCAGCACTCTAGGGAGTTCGGAGCCTTGTAGGGCGTATGAGCAATAGGGGCTAGGTGGGCTGTCCCGCTGCCACCACAACATGTAGTGGTAGAAATTTTCTACGGGACAGACTCCTAGCGAATTTCCCCCTGCCTCTCCATCCCTGCAAGTCTCTCATGTACGGTAATCTCGTTAAATGCATCCCTTGAGAGTGGTATCCTCCTTCCTGAGCCTCCCGACTTTCTTGTTACGCGAAGCCCTGGAGGCGTCTGTCTTCGTTTGTGCTCAGAGATATCAATCATTGAAAGTGTTCGCACGACTATCTGGAGAGCTTTAGTTTCCTCGATTCCGAATTCACTTCCAAGCCATGCAACAAGCTCCTGAGGAGAGGGGGTTGTCTCGACTATTTTATCAACAAGGGGAGCAAGAATAGGATACGGAGCCGGCAAATTAGCCTCATCGGTTTGTCCCTTCTCTAGCTCTGCGGTAGGTGGCCGGGTCAAGACAGACTGCGGAATGATTGCTCGGCCGGCCCTTTCATTCACATACTCGGCAAGATCGTAGACACGCATCTTGTTGACATCCATAAGGGGGCCAAACGCTCCCGCGAGGTCACCGTATAAGGTTCCATACCCCATAAAAGCTTCGGTCTTATTGGTGTTATTTATAACGAAGGCCCCCGGAATCTCATTTGCAATCTCCATGAGAATTCCCATGCGAATTCGGGCCTGAAAGTTCTGTTTGGTAATACTTTTGGGCTCCCCCTCGCCGCTTGCAAGGCGATCTTCAAGCCAGGCCTGATATATTCTCCCAATTGGACGAACCTGACACGGTACCCCTACCGCCTCCGGAACGGCTTTGGCGTCAGCAAGCGTTTCCTCACTGGTAATATGAGAAGGCATGGTAACCGCAATTACATTCTCTGGACCTAAGGCTTCAGCAAGTAAGCAGGTGTCGAGGGCTGAATCGATACCACCACTCGATCCGATGATGGCTTTTGTACCGCCATTCCGGGCGAAATAATCCCGAATGCCCTGAATAAGGGCGTGGTGGAGATCCTCAACGTCTCGGTACTTCGGTTCTATGACCGCTGCGCTTCCCTTTACGGTATGGACAATAAAGTCTTCTTCGAATGATTTTCCGAGTGCACGTATGGTCCCGTCTTCCCCCAACGCAAAGCTTTTCCCGTCAACCGCTACCTCGCCTTCATAGCCATCGTAGGTTCCCACTGAGTTCACATAGACAATTTCCGTTCCATGTTTCTCGGCGAGGGGTCTCAGAAGGTTCATGCGGGTTTCAAATTTTCCAAAATTGGCAGGAGAGACCGCAGGGATGATCAATACATCTGGCTTCTCTGCCAGGAGTGTTTCCGGGACATTTTCGTCATGATCAGAATGAAACATGTCTTCACAAATGCACATGCCGATGCGCTTTCCTTTAAGCAGGAAGGTGCGCACTTCTTTCCCAGGCTGAAAATAGCGATCGTCCCAAAATATGTCGCCTTGTCCTCGGTCGCGCGTGGTCCCAGCCATTAATCGCTTGTCGACCGTGTGAGTAATCTTTCCGTCCTCTATGATAATCATAGAGTTGAAAGGCTTTTCGTTTTCATGACCAGGAGAAGGGTTTAACCGCGGCGAACCAATAGCGACGGCCACCTTCTTCCCCCGTGTTGCGGCTACCACAATTTGAGTTGCTCGCTCACAGGCCTGAATGAATCTCTTGTTCTCGAATCTATCGAGCGCGAAATAGCCGGCGAGGTGTGCTTCGGGAAAGATCACGAGGTCAACGCCTTCCTTCTCGGCTCTGTCGATAGTTCTTAGTGCAACTTCAAGATTGTAGGGAATATTGGCCGCTCGACTGGCAATCTGTGCCATCGCTATTCGTAACTCGCCGGTCTGTGAGGGGACGTGAGGAAGTGCAACGCTCTCATCAGATTGACGCTGTGCGGTCGAAATAGGAGAAGGAGAACTCGGCATAGGGCACCTCTAAGAAACATCCTTGGAACGTGCTAAGTATGTATGTTTGGGCATAATGAATAAAAGAAATGCGCGAATTCACATAATACGCGCTAATTCATGTGAAAAGTGGCATGCTGGGTGAGTTGTCCTAACTGAGTAACTCAAGGGCATGTGCCGCCCTGAGCACACCTGTGAGTAGATGAGCATCGTGAATGTCCTTATACCTGCTCATAAGTGAGCTGAGAGAAACCCAGTAGAGAGAGCTTCGCGCTTCTGAGTGTTTCGAGAGGTCAACTTCAACGGCGAAGGGATACACAACTTCTGGTACTAATCCAGGTGAGGGGTAGTATCTACCGCCAAGTGGTTGCATGGATAAGAGTTGCTCGCCAAATTCTTCTTTTAGTCGAGCGCCCGCGAATGCATGCGCTTCGGGGAGATTCGTTATCCCCTTGGGAACTCGAAACGCGGGGGGAGTGAGCACTCGAGACCCATCTCCATAGGCGATACCCGCGGGCAGGTCTCGTTCCTCAATACCGACAAGAATCTCTCCCTTTACTTTCGCAAGCGGAAGATACACGAGCGTATTGCTACTTAGGCTACGTGGAGTTGCGTACTCCAGGATGTTCTCGGCAAGAGCGTTGCCTTGGGCATTTCTCTCAGTGAAACGAGAAGTTCTTTTTTCATAGAAACGTCCTTCGGCCATTGGGACTATTTCATGAAATTTTGTGCGTGGGCTCTCTGTAAAGAGCGCATTTGCATCCGTCTTAGGTACGCTTACGTCTTGGTTCAAAAGAGAGAGCTCGGCTCCTATCCAAGGACCCACGGAGCGCCCCTTCTCAATCAGTAGATGGTAGGTGTTTACCTCAAGGCGCGAATCGAAGAGGCCACCTACGGCAGCAGCTCTAAGAAGTTGCAGCGCCTCGATTGGCTTCTCGGCGCCGGAAGTTGAAAAATTGCTGTAGTGCGGAGTTCTCAGTGGGCTTGAGGGCTTCTTAATTTCAACCAATTCTGACTGCGCACACTGGTCTATAGCTCCAGGAGAGGGGTAATAGCGGAGGCCACGCTCTATCGAAAGGATGTCTTCCTGAGATATTCCCGATCGCTCCGTGAGTACTTTGTCGAGAGTAGAAGAGGACACTTCATCAACAAACGCCGTAAGAGGTTCGGCGATATATCCTGCGAGGCCCGAGTGGTCGAGGGGATTTTTATCGACGGTGAGTATTGGCCTAGGGTAGTCGACCTTGCCGATTATCCATAAATTCCCTTGATCTTCGAACCAAGGCACAAGGTCGACGGTAGGGTTGGGACGGGAGGCAATCTCGTACACTGCGCCCGTATCAATGTGCCGGAAGAATTTGAGGGAGGTGAATGGAGTAGTGCTGGGTTCCGCGAGGCGCTCTTCTTTAAATCCCGTGCCCTCTTGGGGCGTAACCTTAGTCGCCGTAATAACGAGATTCGTAGGAGGAAAGGGAAGGGGACGTCCATTTAATTCAAAAAGCCGAGCTTTGCCTTCGAGGCGGTGCGTAACAATCCAAGGATTTAAAATTTCACTGCTGAAAGACACACGCAGACCACGCTTTTCAAGCTCTTGGTGAAATTCTTTGCGTGAGAAGTAGGTATACTCCTCTTGTAATTCCACATCCCAGGTCTTGCGATAATCTTTTCGAAGAAGAAATTCGGTCGCATCTCGTAAGCTGAGCTGATAGCGTTTCCACCCTGGCTCTGCGCAAGGCAAGTCCGAGTAGTTCACACCAGAGTCTGGATGCACACTCGAACGAAAATCTCGGGCGAAGCGCCGAAAAAGAGCGGCGGTTGAAAGAGCTTCTATTTCCCCTGAGTCAACTCCATCCTCTGAAGGGAGCTCTAGAATTATTTGATTGGGCCCCTCTGGAATTACAAAGTCTCTCACCACAAGTTTCCCTCCTGGTTTAAGAGCTGCTGCGATTTGGTCGAGACAGTTCTTAACAGGCGCAAGTGAGAATCCATTAAAGCTCGTCAGATGGTGAAAGACAGAGCAGGCAAATACTCCATCAAGTGAAGAAGGGGGCGCGAATTCTTTGCCAATATCGGCGGTAATAAAGCGAAGGTTAGGAAGTTGATATCGACGGGACGAAAGCTCGATCATGGTTGGATCGACGTCGATGCCAAGTACCTGGACATGTGGATAGAGAGAGGCTACGGAAAAAGATCCCGAGCCGGATCCTGAGCCTAAATCGGCAATCACTCCTGATGCGGGAAAGTGAGCGGTGGTGCGCGCAATCTTTTCTCGCATACTGGCGTCCATCGCTGCCATATGGCGCCGGTAGGCTTCAACGGAGCCGCGGTCTTGCAGAGAGTAGAGGGCTAACTCTCGTTCAGTTTGATGTGGTTGCAGCTTTGCGCTGGTAGCGGGGCCCATGGCTAGAATATGGGCATTTTAATGACTTTATGCGAATTGATGAATCAAGTGGCAGCTTTTGAGGCACGGGATGCTAAAAATGACATTTTTTAGAAGCCCGGCTTCCACCGAGACGCTTAAATCGGCAACTGCCCAATATTACTGAGGAATCTGGTTGCGCAGCGGTGAGTTTCTGCTCTTAAGGAACCCGCTCTTTTCGCAGGCTCATACCTAAGGATGTGGATTAGGGGGGATGGATATGCAGGTTAGAGGTTTAGTAGAGCCGAGAACCACGGTCGAGGAAAAAGGTAGCGACGCAGCTTTGTGTGCTGCGGGCGCTCGCGAAAAGTTCGCTGCTCCGCCTCCCGCTCTAAGTATGATTCCAGAACGTGGCGCTAAGCCCTCAGAGACGAGCCGCGAGCATTCAGCGGGTCAGCCTCTTTCACCATCACAGATACTGACTCTCGATCTTCTGCCGCGACTTTGGAACGAGTTGAAAGAGACGGTATTATTTTACCATGGGACTTCAGAGGCTTTTCTTGCAAGCATCAAGGAGCACGGTCTTTCGGGCGCGATAAAGCCGATAGAAGAGGCTAAGCTCGATCTCTTTTATGAAGTATACCGCCGGGTCAACGGAGAGCCGCACCCTCTTGAGAAGAATAATCACCATTCGAATCCGACCGTTTTTGTCTCTGGAAAAAAGGCAGATGCGGAGTTTTATGCTTCAAGGCCAAGTGAGGTGCTTGGGATTGTCGCTGATCGAATTCCTGAACTCTTAGAGCGGGGAAAAGAGATGATATCTCCCGCTGAGCGCGGGCAACTCCTAGAGGTGCTTGAAATTTCTAAGAAGCTCGTACAAGAGCATACCCCTGTGCTGCTTGAGATTAAGGGTTTGGTGCTTGAAGAGCTTGCAAAATCTCAAGGGATTTCTGTGCTGGATTATCTCAGGAAACAACTCTCAAATCTCTCCGGCAAAGTAACAGTAGCCGATTTTCTCGACGCGGTATTCCGTGAAGAGAATGAAATTGAGCTGCCGCCGGTGCCTGCAGGCATGATCAAGAACCTTGGCTGATTCTGGTTACAGCTCTACTGAAAGGCTAAGGATCTGCTCCCAGCTTCCATACCCCGCGTCTGTGTACTCAGCCCCGTAGTCAAGCCTTAAGGTGTGCTGACCAAGTGCGAAGACATATCCAAGGCCAAGACCTGCTCCGAATGCGAGAAGACGCCCTTCAATTTCTTCGAATTTTTCACGACTAAAGTCATAGGTAGTGTTGCGATAGCGAGCACCTGCCCTGAGGAGGAAGGATTGCGATATCTGGTATTCTGTTCCCAGTCGAATATTTATATCTTCACCACTCTCATTCCCGTCAATTACTACCGGCTCAGAGAACTCAAGGGAATCAGCTTCAGAGCTCTGGTGTGTGTAGCCAACAGCAAAGACTGCAGTAACTGGATCCCACGTCTTTGAGACAGCAATTTCACCGGTATATTGGCGGAGGTGGGAAACTCCATTCGACTTCAGCACGAAGTCCTCGGTATCAGTTTGTCCAATTCCTAAGCGGAAGCTTGCTCCAATCACGTAGCGCTGCGGCAAGAGAATCTGAGTTGCAAAGTCGTGATAAAATCTTCCGTGGCTATGAGCGTCGCTAAGGTCAGTACGAAGCTGGTCGTCCAAAAAGTGAAACGCATATCCAAAAGATACTTGCTCGTCGATAGCATATCCCACGCCAAACGTTCGCCGATGTCCGTCGGGAGTAGTGCTGAGCGCGTCGTCAGTATTTCCCGCATAACGAGAATAGGCGCCAGCGATCGTGCCATATTTGGCTCGTGCACCTTTGGCGTCAGTGTCCCCGACACCAAGGGGAAGAGCTCCAACGAGATATCCATTCCATTCTTCGAGAGTTATTTGGTCTCCCGATAGAAATTCGTCACCGGTAACACTGCGCGTTCCGGCACTGGCGCTCAGGCTTGCAGTCGAAAGAAATCCAAGTGCTGCTGGGTTCATGTAAACGCAGGCAGCGGCGAGGCAAGTCAGGGAGGAAGCTCCGCCCATGGCGAGAGAGCGAGCGTCTTTGGGCAGCGTAAAATAGCGATCTGTTGCCTGTTGTATATAGAAATCACTTTTCCTATCAGCGTGCGCACGCTCAGGAAGAGCAGCCAGACAAATGGTGCACAAAATCACGCCAAGGAGTGGGCTTGCCTGGTAGCAGGTCGCGGCAATGCGCATAAGAGTCCAGCGCAGGACGTTGGGGGAGCTTTGACGAGGGAATGACTTCAAGAGCCACCAATTGTAAGCAAAAATCTCACGGACCCGAAGGGGTCCTAAAAGATAGCATGAAGGGGTGAGATGCACTAACTTTTCAGGTGGATTCAGATAGTTGGGCTACTTTGCTGGATCAATAGCGGCTCTTGAGCAGATAGGTGGGGGCATATCTCAGAGGCGTAGGTTTTATATGTCAGCATCATCATCAGCTCTGCGTAGTTCACAAGAATCTGTAGTTGAAAGTACCCCCTGGACCAAACTTGAGCGCACGTTTGTTGCCGAGCGGGTTCGGATGATTGCGCAATTACCTGTCACTACCATCCGCGGGCATGTTCGAGAGCTCGTTGAAACGGCGCCAAGGCACCTCCTTGCACAGGAGATTGCAACTACAATTTATCTAACCGTGAATACTCCCGAGACTAACGGGCTTAATGCGCTGATGCATTTGTGGGAAGCGGTTGAGCTTCCGGTCCGAAAGGAAGTGCGTGAGGCCTTCGAGAAACAATTTGGTTCTTCCATCCGTTCGGTGCTGGGACACCGCTTACCAGAACATCTTAAGTCAGTTTTTTCTTGGTAGTACTTTTGGTGCTTCGCTTGGCGGGTGCCTTTGCGGTGACAGGAACCTTCTTCTTAGTTCCCTTACTACTAGTGTGCATTGCTTGAGCTTTGCTCTTCTGTACGGGTTCTGGGCGCGGCTGTTTGAGCAGGATTGCTACTTTGAGAACCGCATCTCCGTACGCGTCGCTTCGGTTGTAGTTCCAAAGAACCTTTTTCTTTTCTTGAGCAGTAGCCTGATCCTTCCATCCAAAAGAATGCAGGAAGTGAGCAGCAGAAGCGATTCCGTCTTCGGGGTCAAATAACCAGACTTTGCCATCGTGGTTTCCGTCGACACCAAACTTCAGATACGAGGAAGGAAGAAATTGGGGGATGCCGAATGCGCCTGCTACGGAGCCTTTGAGATCAAAGATATCGATATTTTTTCTTTCGGCCACTTCGAATATCGCCTGTAGTTCAGGAAAGAACGTTTCTTCAAGATATCGTGCGCGTGCTTCGACTTGTTCTCGAGTAACGTTTTTGTCCTCTTTTTGAAGGAGCTCAAGATTGAAGGTGATATTCTTGGGCTCGCCCACGGAGCTTACGCGAGCAAGCCGGTTCACCGTAAGACTGTCGCCTACTATCCTTCCGCAGTGAGTTTCTATGAGAATAAGAGCCGCGAGGACGTGCTTACTCACATGGTAGGTCTTTTCTGCTAATTCAAATGAGGAAGCATGAGCGCTCAGGCATTCGCGCGCGATCCTGAGGCGCGACTCGGTGGTGAAGCCACTATACATTTGCTTCGTTTCTTTCGGCCTGAGTTTAAATGGAACAGGAGTTCTTGAGGGCATGCGCGGGTCGGCGAAAATCTTGGTGACTTCTTCTGCGGGAGTACCGGCGGCTAAGAGTTTCTCCGCAAGGTAATCCCAGCCACGATAGTCAGGAGGGACTGCCGCCGACTCCTGTTCTTGGGCGTCAGCGCTTTTTGAGCCTGAGATAATGAGCGAGCTCACGGAGAGAGCGCCAATCAGGAAGGACCCGAATAGGCAGAATCTAAAAGCGGAAGGAAAAAGAAAGAAACGACAAAACTTCATCGAGAATGTCCTGAGGGGCGCAGTTGGTGAATGACGTCACTCATCAGGACGTCGGGACTAAGAGAACGATTCTTAAGCTTACTGTCCACGCTGACAAGCGTCTTAAATGCACGCGAAAGGTCATCGGAGGAGTATCGACGGGCGATGGGAAGCTGCTTATTGAAGACCCAGGGGGTGATTCCGAGAGTTTGCCGCACGTCCTGGGGATTTTGGCCTTCGTCCATGAGTGAGCGAATGGCAAGATAACTGGAAAACGAGCGGTTGAGCAGCGCCATCAGCATGAATGGGCTTTTCCCGGCAGCAAGCAACCCAGAGATCATCACTTCGGCTCGGCCAATATTTCCCCCCACGAGGGCGTCAAGAAAATCGAATTCTCCTGGGACGGTCTTATGAATGAATACCGCGTGAACATCCTCTTTGGTCAGTGAGGGCGTTTCGCAGTAAAGCCAGAGTTGCTCTACCATCCCCGCAAGCGAGTCCACCTGTTCCTCGGCGGCGGCAATTAGAGTGGTAATTGCGTCTTCGGAGGCTTCTTTAAAACCTGCGCGCTTTAACTCTCGCTCAACCCAGCGATGAAGCTCAAATCCTTTGAGCGCTTCGAGGGCAATATGAGACTTCTCCTTCTTGCAGTGCTCCAGCACAGGGTTGGAGGCGGGAAGATCCGAGGCGGTAAACAGTGCAATATGCCCCGCAGAGTAGCGGCTAAGGAGCTTTGGAAGCTGCTTGGAAAGCCCGGCTGGGCACTCTTCGAGGTTTCGAATCCAAGAAAATTCTTGTTTCGCAAAAAGCGAGAGGGCGCTCGCGGCGTCTGCAAGCCGAGCGATTTGTTCTGCTGAAAACTGAGAGGCGTTGATGCGATGTACCTCTGCGCCTGGGCTTTTTGAGAATTTTTGGATGAGGTGTTCAACAAGGCGGCGTTTACGAATTTCGTCGGGCGCGGTGATGAGAATTACAGAGGGGGGAGGAGTTCGCGCCAAAATCTGCCCAAGCTCAGCCGGAACGCCATGTGCGGATTTGGGTGAAGTCGGTTTTGAAGGAGCTGCAGCTGACATTGGAGAGGGATTGTAGCCGAGTATCGGGGAGGAGGTCACGCGGTTTAGAGCGTTGCAGCAGGGAATGCGGCGTCCCCTATTAAGCCGTCAAAGGCGGAAACCTTTCGAGAGGGACCATGGTAGGGCGCCGGGTCCCTCCGGTGCCGCAAGATCTAGCGGCCCGGCACGTTTGTGCCCCAAGGGAATCGACCGATGGCAGTTGCAAGATCTCGCGGCGCCCTAGGGACAGGGCGCCCTACCATGCCCGGCCAGAGCGGCGAGCGGAAATACCAGCCCAAGCGGCGAGCGGAAATACCAGAGCCGTACCCCTGAACAGAAGCAAACAAATAAGGGTGAGCAAGCGTTTAGCGCAGCGAGGGGCTCTAGCCCCTCCCGGCCTGAGCGGCGAGCGGAGATACCAGCCCAAGCGGCGAGCAGAGATACCAGAGCCTCAACCCTGAACAGAAGCAAACAAATAAGGGTGAGCAAGCGTTTAGCGCAGCGAGGGGCTCTAGCCCCTCCCGGCCTGAGCGGCGAGCGGAAATACCGGCCCAAGCGGCGAGCGGAAATATATGCCCAGGGCCGGAATCGAACCAGCGACACGTAGATTTTCAGTCTACTGCTCTACCGACTGAGCTACCTGGGCGCCTTTCAAAAAGGCCTGCTTGGAGTACCATAGAAAGGAAAAGTAGTTCAAGCGCTTAGGGTTATTCTTCTTTCGGGGTCAGGGGGGCTAAGCTCCCTTTTTTACTGTGCAATTGCCGAGTGCTTTGGAAGGGAAGTGGAAAAGGCAATTGCCCTTCCTTCCTCGCCGGCTACTTTGGGCTGAACCTAGGCCTCCCGCCTATCTCGCTTTCTTGCAATCACTATTCGAGCTGCAGAGTCATGTAGGCTTCCTTTGCCAAAGAGCAGGGGCACCCAGCCAAAAAATAAGAGCGAAAGCGGCATTACTGCTGAGCGCACCAGTGCCTGAGCCTTGCCTACCGACTTTCCTTTTAGGCTTAGGGCAGTCAGGCCCATGGCACTTAGGCCTGGGGTAGAGCTCCAGAGTGAAAGAAAAAGCGTCGGAAGAAATATGCTAAGGAGGATTCCACTGAGGGCTGCGTAGGTGATGACATTAATGATGTCGAAGATATTGGGAATTCTATCTCCCAGGAGCACCGCATCAAAGTCTGGCATCAGGTAGACAAGGAGAGCAGAAGTTCCAAGGACTGTGAGAAAGAGCACAACCAGTGTGTCGACCAGCATCGCAGCCAAGCGTCTCAAAACGCTTACGGGGGCCGGCTCCCAATGCTCAGGGGTTTCTCGCTCAATAGATTTCCCGGAAAGCCCCAGTCCTTGGCGCCCCTTGAGGGTGACCATTGGTGCGTTCATTACCTGCACAACGTTTCTAAGTTGTGCAGTCATCTCTTCTGATTCGACCTTTCTCTGGGAACTTGTTTCGATTTCGTCCGTATAGCGCCTCTCGCTCTCAGGATCGATAAGCGCTTCTCGGGTCATTTCAAATAAGACCGCGACTCTCTCGGGCTGAACGTTAGAATAGAAATGCTCAGAGGAGAGTTCTATCGCATCTTCAGCGCGCGTATTAATGAGATCTCCCAGAGTTTCGGCGAAAAGCGCGTCAAGCGTTGGCCCGAGAGTTTGCCCTGAGGGTTTTAGTTCAAAACTTAGGGGAGTGGGTGCCGGTGTACTTGAGGACGCAGAAGGAGGGGGTGACTCAAGCACGCTGGAAGAACCCTTGAGGACCTCTTGGTTTTGGGAGGGCAGAGGCTCTTCTATCAGAGCCAGGGACTCCGTGAGCCCTTCTCCTTCTACCGTTGTGGCCTGCTGGCCAAGAAGTGTTTCTGTGGGCGCTTGAACTTCAGCAGATTCTTGCACCGGTGTCTGCTCGTCAGCCGAAAATAAATCTCTTTCTGCGGCAGCTCCTTCTAAGGCGTCTGCGATAAGGCGAGACTCAAGAGCTGCTCGCGCTCCGTCATTAAAAGACGGGGGCTCAGGGATTTCTGCAGGGCCGGACGCGCTTTCGGATGGCACCTGCGCCGGTATAAGCGGCGGAATATCGATGTTGAATTGATACTCAAGTTTTTTGTTGTCGTCCATTATCTTGGGCTCAAGTAGCGGGGAGCGCGAGAGATCTTCGCTTTGCAGCGTTTCGATTTGGCGTTGAATCGCCGTACTTTCAGACTTGCTGGAAGGAAGGTTTGTTTCAGCTTGCGGCGCTTCTCTGGGAGTGGGGAGAGGCCGCTCAACTTTGAGGCTCAGAGACTCGAGTTCTTCTCCCGTTGTTTTCTGATTGCCGCCGCTGGTCTTTGCGCCGAATAAGCCTGCGACGGCCCCCCACAGGTTACTCTTTGTGGGGCTTGGATCGACAATTTCACGAAGCGCTGTTCGAGCTGCGCCTGTGCGCTCGAGGAGCTGCTCGTAGGAGGCTTTCGGGTTTGTTACAGGAATGCCGAGCTCAGTTTTAAATTCTCTGAGGTCAACGAAACACTTAGGACAAATATCCCTTAGGTCCGAACATACAAAATTACAATCAGGGCACTTCATCCCGCTTCCGCTCCGCCCAAAGTATAAGGGCAGTAGTAGCAATTACCATAGCAGCGGTTTCTGCGCGGAGCACCAGGGTGCCGAGAGAGACAGGAATAAACCCTCGGTTTGAGAGCAGGAGCTCCTCTTCGGGGCTAAAGTCTCCCTCAGGTCCAACAACAAGAGTGGTGGGCCCGCGGGGTGCTTGAACTTTAGCAATCGGGATTGCGGTTTCTCGCAGGCAAGCGAAATAGCCCTGAGGCGAATTTTCTAGCGCGAGAGAAAGCGAAGCGGCAAAGCTAAGGACGGGGAGGCGGCTGCGGCGGCACTGCTTAGATGCGGCGTGGCTGATGCGCTCCCAGCGCTGCAGTTTCTGAGCTTCGTCTCCAGCCTTAATTTTTACTACGCTGCGGTCCGCTTGAAAGAGCGTGATGGCGTGGATGCCGAGCTCTGTGGCTTTTTCTATAACCTCGTCTGTATGGTCGCCCTTCAAAAGAGGGGCAAGAAGCGAGTCTTGGATACAGTTTTCAGAGGGCGATGCAATTTCGCTTTCTATTTTAAGGGTTACCTTGCCGTCTGCCGAGTGGATAACGGAATGGAAGGCTCTTCCCGAGTTCGGATCAACCGCGGTCACAGGGGCCCCCAGCTTTAGCCTTAAGACTTGCATAAGGTGGTGACTTTCGCGCTCGTCGAGAGCCACTAAGGTCCCCGGATGCATAGCGGCGCCCCTAGGAGGAGAGCCTTCGTGAGGGGGTGTGGGCAAAAATACGCGGCGTTCTTGGGGCATCTCTTGGTGCTCTTTAGTTCAATATTAAGAGCATATAACGCGAAGGACGCGATGGACACGAAGGATATGTTTTTCCTTCGTGCCCACCGCGTCCTTCGCGTTGCATGAATGGGTCAAATTCAATTCATCCAGCAGCCCGACAAATCGCCTGGCAAGCAGAAGAATTCAAAATCAAACAGTTACTTCTTTGCGGAAGCCTTTTCGAGCCCCATCTTCGACAGACGATTCCTGAGGAACTGGATCTTATCGATGCCAACGAATCTCTCCTTGTCGATGAGGAACGTTGGGGTATCGAATACGTCAAACTTGCGGCCGCGCTTATAGATGCCCTTCACACGCTCGCGCGTATCTGAGGAGGAAACCTTGCTCAAGAACTCACCAAGGTCGATATCGAGATCTTCGCAGAGTTGTGTGGTGAAGGCTTCGTCGTTTGGATTCTCGCCGGCTCCCCACCACTTGCTGAATACCTTTATGTTGTACTCCATGAGTACGCCCATGTCTCCGGCGACTACGGCGCCACGAGTTGCGCGACCTGGATCAAACTCCGTTTCTGGCCAGCCTTCCGGGAAGTGAAGAGGAAGCTGGAAGGCCTCGGCGTAGCGCTTTGTGTCTTCGAGCAGGTAGGACATCTTCTCTGGGATGATTGAGGTCGGTGTAATGGGCTGGCCTGCGGCCTTTGCCGAGTAACATTGCCAGAGCAAGTCGACGTCATAGTCGCGCTCGATGTTGTAAATTTGGTCGAGAGCCAAGTACGAATAAGGGCTCTGGAAAGAATAATAAACTTCAATAGTTAGTGCCATATTGCTACCGTACTTTTACCGTCAAACCGACCAATTAAAAATCAGCCAAATATAAACCAACATTACCCGCACTTCTTGAAGGCCGAAACACATCGTGCGCCTAAAGAAATGCCTGGCAAATGCTGGGCAAAATCAAACAAAAACGTGGAGGAAGTAGATTGACCGCCAACACGGCGGTACTCGGAAGAAGCAGTCCGAGGCTGGATTAGCTACTCGAAGCTCCTTGAGGGAGTCCCGTCGGGGGCAGAGCGAAATCTTTGACCTTCCCAGAGTAAAATACCCTCGGCCAGAGAAAATACCCTCGAATTGAGATGCCCCCAAAGTGGCAGCAGTGCTCTTAAGATACTTTCGCTAGGAATCTACCTTCCCAATCTGACCAAACGTGAATTCGGCCTAAAATTTGCCTGTAACGTAGTAGAGTTGGCGGTCGATTGCAAGGTAAACATTGCCAAGAGGGGCTTCGGGGAGTTGCCCAACTCATTGGTCTTCCACTATTTTTGCCGCCGTGGTTGACTCCCTTTAATTCAAATTTGTAACGCTATTCATGCTTGAAGCAATTTCCCGGCGCCCCGAGCGCCCATTACTCTGTCTTGAAGTTAACCCTCCCCGGGGAGTCGACCTTGAGCCGATTATGAAGCGGCTTGAGGGACGCCTTGAGGGCGTCGACTTTTTGAATGTGACGGACTGCGCCTTGGCGCGCATGAAGCTTGCGGCTCTGCCCTTTGCGAGCATTCTAAAGCAGCGCTTTGGATGTGAACCTCTCGTTAATGTCTCTTGCCGCGATAGAAACCTCATCGCGATTCAAGCTGATTTGCTCGCCGCGTGGGCCACGGGAATTCGTTCGATTGTAGCGCTCACTGGCGACGCGGTGACGGTGGGTGATTCGCCAGACCGCAAGGGCGTTTTTGAGGTTAACTCTTTGGGGCTCCTTCACGCCGTTGCTACGTTGAATTCAGGGAAAGACTTGGCAGGCAATGAGCTTAAGGGGGCTCCCCAATTCTTTCCTGGGGTAGTGGTTAATCCTAACGCGCGCAACGCGGGCGCCGAAATTAGAAGGCTGAAGAAAAAGAAGGAGTCGGGCGCGCGCTACGCCTTGAGTCAGCCGGTGTTTGATGTAGAAGCTGCCGTCGCGTTTCTTAGAGAAGCTGCGCAGGCTGAGGTTCCCATCTTTCTGGGCCTCTTGCCACTTAAGAACGGCAAGGCGGCGCAGGGGATTGCAAATATCCCCGGAATTCGGCTTTCGGAAGCGATGGTTTCAATGATGAACGAAGCGGGCGATAAGGACCTGTCTCGTTTCTTCCTTGCCCACTGCCTTGAGGTGGCCGAGGCGGCCAAGCCCTATGTTTGCGGATACCACGTGGTAAGCGGAGTTACCCCACTACTTGCAATTGAGCTCCTTGAAGAGCTCAAGGGGCTAGTGCGAAAGTAGACGGGTATTTAAGCGTACGGGATGCACTTGGGGGCTGTTGTGTGTGTGATTGTCCCCGTTTAGGTAGAGCGAGTTCTGTAGAGGGAGTACGGGGGAGGGAGTCGGAGCATCCGTTCAGACTGTTCCGACGAGTTTAAAAATAGGCTAGCGTATGGCGGCCTGTGGCTGTCACCGAAATTTCGGTGAAGCAAACGAGAAGGTCCCCTTCAGATTCGTCAGGTAGTGGGTGGAGATTTTTTTGGTATGAAGCGTCGCGAAGAAATGACGTTCCTTGAGCGTCTGTATCTGATTGAGATTGCCAAGGGGGTAATGTTCACTTTTGGCAAACTTCTTAGAAATCTTTTCTTTCACGTCCTGCACCTCCTTGGGATAAAAAAGGACGTGCGTGCGTCTGCGAGTATTCAGTACCCGAATGAGCGCCGCGAGTATCCCGCGCGCTATCGCGGTCGCCATCGCCTGACCCTGCACCAGAATGGTGATATCAAATGTACGTCTTGCTTCCTGTGTGCGACGGCTTGCCCCGCGCGCTGTATTTATATCGAAGCGGCTGAGCACGGCGATAAGAACGTCGAGAAGTTTCCGCAGCGCTACGAAATCGATACTCTTCTCTGTATTTATTGTGGATTTTGTGTGGAAGCGTGCCCGGTCGATGCGATTCGAATGGACACCGGCATCCATCCTGAAATTTATCCGCCTGACCCACGCCTCTTTATTGAGGACAAAGAAACGCTCATGGCACGCTCCCGGCGCCTTGAGGATTCCGGAGCCGAAGAGCTTTTTTCTCTTCACATGAAGCGCATGCGCGGTTTAGAAACTCACCCCGCTCGGGAAGACTGATTATGAATCGCGCTACCTCGCTTACGAGTTCGAGGGAGCCAGCTTGTGTAGTGAAGGGGCGGCCTCGTGCCTTTTCCCCTTTTTTTTCGGTGGTCCTTCTTCTTTCTCTTTTTGAGGGGGCGATCTTAAGTAGTGCGTCGGCTCAGGCTGGAGAGGCCGCGAGTGCCCCCGCGGAAAATCTCTCAGAGGCGGCTCAGGTTACCTCCTCCGCCTCAGTAGTGACGCCACTCGAGTCAAGCTCCCGCGCTCCTCGCGCCTTGCAGAGCGCAGCATCTTCGGGGGATGGATCTGCTTCGGCGAGCTCAGCTGGCAGTGATGCTCTTCAGATGGCGCTCGGTCTTCTCCCGGAGGGAGATAGCGCCGGGGCGCCCCCGCTGCATGTTGTGGCATCGAATGCCTATCAATGTAAGCTTCTTTTGCTCCCCGAGTTTTACCCACTGATTCGCGATGGTGCGCTCCAATTTTCTGCCTATCGGAGACCTCGGTTTGCCGTAAGCGATGATGATGAGTGGGTGCGGACAGGGGCGGGCCGTGTATCGAAATTGGAAACGGATAGTTCGCCGGATTTTGGGGCAGATCGCTTCAAGCGCGGTTTTCCCTTCGGCTCATTCGAAGATATAGTGCGCCGTTCCTCCTCGACTACTGCGCCTGAATTACTATGGAATGTTGCCTCGAGGCGCTGGTCCACGCCGCTTCTCAAGGCATCCTTTGATCTTACCGTGGTAAAAGATCGCAAACTCGAGCGACATTTCCAAGGTGTGATTACGCGTCTTCACCCTCACGAACAGGGGGAAACCTCGGGACAAGTGTTCCGCGAGTTTTTGCAATTTACCTCACCAAGCGCAGCTTCCGATTATCGCTTCCTCTCCTTTCGTTTTCTCGGAAACGAAGAAGATCTCGTGTGGATGTATTCGCCTGCCCTAAAACAGGTGCGTCAGCTTACCGGTGCGAATCGTTCGGATTCGCTCTTTAGGACGGGCATTTCGCTTGATGATTTCTTTCTCTGGTCAACAAAACCTGAGTCGGTAGAGGGACGCTTTGATAAAGTGAGCACCGCGCTTGTCCCCTTTGCTGGGCTTGACGCATATAAGTTAGGCGAGCCATTGGGGAACGATCCTTGCAATGAAATTGAATTCGCATCGTCAGCGGTCGCTGCGAATGGTGAGACCGAGGAGGCCGTCCCCTTCATTCCTGAGACTGAAGAGATATTTTTCCCTGAAGGGACTATCGCCGTTCCTCGGGAGCTCATTCGACTCACTCTCAATCCGCGAGACCCCTTTGGTCTAAATGGGCGTGTCGTTCTCTATATCGATAAGCAGCTACAGATTCCCGTGGCAAAAATTGTATTTGATCGTTCGGGGCAGCTCTGGAAGCTTGCACTTGCGGGGCTTGCGATGGCGGTGTCGGAAGACGGCTTAACGCGTGAGCCTTTTGTGAAGTTTGTGGTTCTCTCTGATAGGAAAGCGCAGACGCTTACTACCCTCGACCTTACTTCCGCAGCTTTGTGCCCTGAAATTCCGCCTACTATCTCGCGCGACTTCTTTGATCCGGCGAGACTTGGGCCTCCTCAAGAGCAGAAGTGAGTATAAGCTCGGCGCGAAAAATCATTTAGGAAAATCACCGCTATCCAATGGAATCATTCCAGAGAATTCCGCGGGAATTTCTCAGCCCTGCCTTCTCCAAGCCTCGCTGGCTCACTTAAGTGACGAAGACAAAACTCTTTGTCTCGTTCCACAAGTGGCTTAGCTTGAGGGGTGGTAAGCACAAAACAAAACCCTCAAGCCATGACAAACCTCCTTTAGTCGAAGTGACCTCCTTTATTCGCAAGGGCGTTCGGGCTCACCTTCGTCCTGCCTTGGCCGCATCGGACGGGCAAGCTCGGAGCCGAGTCGTTCGAGAGCCTCAAGCGTGCGCTGATAGCTCTCATCCTCGCCCTTGTCCCTCTGGTGCTGCGCGAGAGCGGCTTGCGCGTATCTAAGCAACCGATCAAGTTGCTCAATATCGTCTCTTGCCACTTCGCAGAAGCATTGCGGCGCAAGTTCCCGCGGCTCTCCGTCTAAGTGTCGGCCGGCGCTCTCTCCCATGGCGATGACACGCATGAAGAGCTCAACGTCATGACACCCATGCTCAAGAGCAATGAGCTGGTTGCGCCTTGCTCGCATAGCCGGGCGCGGCTCTTCTCCTCGCAGGATTCGGGCAGCGATACGCCTGCGAAGAGCCCCGAGCATCAACGCATTTGACGTCGAACCCGGAATCGAACCGTTCGCAGCGTCTGAACGAAGCTGTTCGACCCATCCCTGCAGCACCTCCCCCTCAAGCACCTCTGCTTGAGCTTCCAGGAGCTGCGCAAGGACTCTTGCCAGGAGCAGTCGCTCCCCGTAATTGCCAGCAGTCCACATTTCGGCACTTCCTTTCTCATAGAGAACCTTTCTGATTGAACCTTTAGAGTGCTTACACATCACCCTCATGAGCGAGATAACCCAATTCTTATTTTCCGTTAATAGGATGTCAGAATTTGCCGCATTCTGATAAAGATATGCGTCTCAGTATTAGAAAACGTGAGATTTTATGCACTCCACCCACGAGAGCCTCCCTTCGTATCGCAGCCTTGATGCGTATGACCGCAAAATACTCTGGGCTCTCGATAATAATGCGAGACAGCCCTTTGCGCAGATAGGACGTGCGGTGGGGTTAGGCAGTGACCTTGTCGCCTATCGTTTTGAGAGAATGCGGCAGCGAGGTATTATTCAAAGGTGCTCCGCGTGGGTCGACCCCGCGCGTCTTGGGTACACCGTATATAAAACGTACTTAAAAGTTGAGGCGAACGATGCGGTGGTGAAGAAGCTGCTTGCCGATTTGTCACATAATCCGGCTCTCTATTGGTTGGCCGAATTCTATGGACACTGGTCTCTTCTTTTTACCCTCTTTGCAAAAGATCCGCTTGATTTTCAGTTGGCTCACGACAAGTTGCTTTCGCCCTATACAAGATTAATTCTTGAAGCGAGCAGCGCGACGATTGTGCAGTTGTGGCGTTACCCCAAGAACTACCTCGTCGGTAAGGGCAATGCTGAGTTTCATTACTGCGGTGCGCTCGGCGATCAAAAGATTGATGCGCTTGAAGCCCGCATTATTCGTGAGCTTGCGAGTGATGCACGAATGACAGATGTGGCAATCGCAAAGAAGGTTGAGACGACCCCGGCGGTGGTGAAGTATCGAATTCAGCGACTAGAAGAAGAGAAGATAATTGTCGGGTATCGTACGCAGGTGGGATACGAGCAGCTAGGAGTAATGCTTTTTAAGCTATTGATCACGCTGCATAGTTATAATTCGAAGGATGAACTCGCCTTTCGAGAACACTGCCGCAAACACCCGCAGGTTATTGTGTACGTGCGTCAAATTGGGCAATGGAAGGCAGAGTTAGAGGTTGAGGTAAGCCACTATTTGGAACTTCAAGCGCTCGTCGAAGAACTTCAGCAAAAGTTTCCTAATCTCATTCGTTCTATTGAATACATGCTCGTGAAGAAGGACCACCTCCACCGAAGCCCTTTGGCTGGGTAGGCCATTCCGCAGAGAAAGAGATTTCTATAGACTCGCAAGAAAGGAAAATACCGTATCGTTAAATGCCTGAGGCTTTGATCTCATGATAGAGTGCCGCGCGTTTTCAATGACCTTCACTTGGTCGCCAAGTCAATTTTTACATTCACTTTGCCTGCAGCGAATGCAATTTTCGGTAAGTTCCGCTGGCGGCCCCCCCTCCCCCCTCTTTTCCTCTGAGACGCTGCGCCGCGTAAGCCCGTGAGTTTACTTAAATCGGGCCCGCTCATTCGCCCGCTTTGTTCAAAAAAGGAACAGAGAAGCGACTTTCGCGGACCTTTAATCGCGATTCTTTGGCTCTTTCAGCCAGCTTTAAAGATAGAAAGAGTAAGCAAACCGTAGCGATCATTGGCGTGCCGATGCTCTCTTAATGCGCAAAACTGCCTATGGTCGCACTACGGCATTAATCAGCCCAAGAAGTTAGCGTTCGCGATGTCTCAGAGAGAACGATTTGGGGGGCGTTCATGCGTTTGCGCGCTGTATCGCATGCTCCGCAGAAAAGTTGCTCACCCTGGAGATCTTCGCTCAAGCAGAGTCCCGTTTTCGGGTCCCAAGATCTCCAGAGTTGACTCATACTGGAGATCTTGGGGTAAGACCTGCGGGCTGCGTCAAGGCTTCAAGATTGTTAAGGAATTTGAAGTGATAGGCTTCGCGGAAAGGCGCTTGATCTCCAGGGTAGAGTTGGTTGGCGGAGAGGGGTAGAATCTGATCAATATTCTGTTCTCTTCCTACTAGAATGTTCGAGGAAGCTCCGTAGATGGGGTTAAGAAGGGATTAGCGCGGAGACACGGAGACCGCGGAGGGGAGATAGAATCGAGATTTTGGTCAGCTCTGTGCCTTAGCATAATTGCTAGTTATCCTGAACGTTCGCAAACAAAATCCTGGTAACACCTAGAAAGTTACGGATTCGCAGGCGAACACTCCGCGGTCTCCGTGTCTCCGCGACCTAGGAGTGTGTCCCGTAGAAACATAGATCTTCATTTTGGACACAATCCGTAGGTGGGCTGTCCCGCTGCCACCACAACATGTAGTGGTCGGAATTTTCTACGGGACAGACTCCTACCCCTTGTAACCCTAATCGACAAACCGGCAGAAAAGTTGCTTAGAAGCCACACCAAAGTTAGGAATACGGAAGAGAATCGGGTAATCGAGAACCCTAGCAAACGCTAGAGTTCTCAATCCCCACAACACCCGGCGTGCCGCTCGGCACCAGGCGTTTCAAGCTGGATAGTGCAACTGAGTCCAAAGTTCTCTA
>JBIKWF010000143.1:0-9318 GCA_044356455.1 Bdellovibrionota bacterium
AATCCGGACCCACCAACACTTCAAAAAACTTCTCCCATGCGCTTAACTTCAAGCCTTTTTAACTAAAATCCAGCATAAAAACTGCAACTCACCAATATTATTCGGAAAGATTGATTTACTTAGACACCGTCCACAGGGTATTGAGGTGACCGTTATTGATCCTTCGCTGGGGATCGACCTACCAAATACACCGCTTAATCAGTTCTGTGCGATGCGTAAGCGACCGGATAGAAATGTTCAATTTCGTGCGTGTTTACAACGGTAAGAGGTTGTTTAACAAAGCCAAGGAGGAGCGATATGAGTAAGGTTCAAAAGCAGAGAGGAGGGTATGGAGAGACTCTCAGAAGCAGCTTCGTGCGGCTGCTCATCATCGCTGGTTGTTCGCTTGCTCTCGGTGGAGTCGCTCAAGGTGATGAGATCGATCCCCTCCGTGAGAGAGCCCGCAAGGAGGTCGCCCCACTTTTTTTTGGAAAGTTCGTCTCGATTGATGCTGCGCTCGTCGACTCAAGTGGACCGGAGAAATGGCGTAAGCTCTTTGGGAAGCCGCTCGTCGGCTGTCCTCGCGCATCGTTTCCATCCGCAGAGACGATGAATCTGGAGCTTACTACCGCGGGGGGTGGTCCATGGGCGGGCTCTCTCGATGGGATCAATGTGCGGGTTACGAGCGCCGCTGGTTCATCTGGGGGTGGTCTAGCGATGCCGAGTAACTCAACTGCCCGGGTTCCAAACTCCGAAAAGGGACCAGCGTTCTCGTTCTTCTTCAATCAGACCAGTAACGTTGAGCGCGGCGTGATCGACCGGGCTGCGCGTGAGGTCGACCAGTGTCTTAGTAAGCTCCCAGCGGGAAGATACGAAGGGGATGAGATCTCACGGTTGTGTCCCTATCCAGAGCTACCCGTAGCGAACTTTAGGCAGACCTGTGTAGTGGACACTTACGGAGATATCTCGGATCCTCTTCCGGACGGATCAGGGTATGCGGTTACCGTAATTGAGCAGTTGATGTGTGATGGTGTTGGTTACGGTCGGGCACAACCTACGAGCACAGCTTGGTTACCGTGTTACACTAATACCTATCGAGGGGTCGCCGAGATTAAATCCGGAACTGGCGGGGCACGGATAGCCGCGCTTCGAGATGCAGCGAAGTCCGCACTCCGAAGATGCTCCAGCAATATTAGCGGAAAGAGTCGGCGTGCTAACCGAATGGGGAGCTGCGCTGCAAAGAGTATCTCACACCGCCTCGCTAAGACGGTGCGCCGCTCGGGGAACTGAGGGGGTTTGCCATTCCATACTTAACTTACCACTCGCCCGCCACAATGGTCAGAGCGACACTCCAACCGTGTGATCTTTGCGTGTGATCTTTGATAGTGCTTGGCCCATTGACTCTAGATCGGAATCCCTAACTCTCCTGCGCTGTCCTCTACTGCCGCATCGTTCGCGCCAGCACAACGGCGGAGCGGGCAGGAAGGTAGAGCGTTAATGCGCAACTGCTGTCTGTTGTGAAGGTCACACTCTTATCGATTCGATTAAATCCCCCGAATTCACTATCGTCAGTTGATAGCACGATGCGATAGTCGCCCGCCTTGCAATCGATCTTGCGCTGCTCGAAGGATCGGCTTGGGTTAAAGTTAAATACGAAGAGCAGATCCGCACGCTCAAACGCGAGGATCGCATCAGCTATGTGTTCATAGCCCTTTTTCAAGGAATCAGACTCGAGCAGCTTTGACTTTGCGGCGAACTCGATCATCGCTCGATCGAAGTTGGCAAGCTGCCCGTAGCGAAGCTCTGGGGAGTCTCTTAGACTCCACTGCCGGCGAGCGTAGTGGTACGACCAGCCATTGCCATCGCGAGGAAAATCAACCCATTCCGGGTGCCCAAATTCATTTCCGATAAAATTAAGATACCCATTCCCAGCCGTGCCAATAGTGACGAGCCGGATCAGCTTATGAAGTGCAATCGCGCGATCAATCACCAAACTCTGATCAGAGGTTCGCATCTTCCAGTACAGCTCCTGATCGGCAAGCCAGAAAAAAAGAGTCTTATCACCGACGAGAGCCTGGTCGTGGGATTCAGCGTAGCCGATGGTTCGCTCCTCCACCCGTCGACTTGAGAGTTCACGCCAGATCTCCGCGATGTTCCAGTTCTCATCTGGCACATGCTTGAGGAGCTTAATCCAGTAGTCAGCAACCCCCATCGCAAGACGAAAATCAAATCCGACTCCCCCCTGCTGACGCGGAGCTGCCATACCAGGCATTCCGCTCACCTCCTCGGCGATAGTAATGGCATCCGGTCTAAGTTCGTGAATGACCTCGTTGGCGAGTGCAAGGTACGCCATCGCATCCTCATCGACGTTAGCACCGAAGTAGTGATCGTAAGAACTCACACTGGACCCAAGGCCGTGGTCACGATAAATCATGCTCGTTACCCCATCGAATCGGAATCCATCAAACTTGAAGATATCGAGCCAGAAGCGGCAATTGGAAAGAAGGAAGTGTAATGTGTCAATTTTTCCGTAATCAAAGAGCCGCGTATTCCAGGCCGGGTGCTCACCCCGCTCACCTTCGTGGAAATAGAGGGTATACGAACCGTCAAAACGACTAATTCCCTCAAGCTCGTTTTTTACTGCATGAGAATGCACGAGATCCATGATAACGGCGATCCCCATCGAATGGGCAGTATCGATGAGCTCTTTAAGATCCTCGGGTTCACCAAATCGAGAGGACGGTGCAAAAAAGTTAGAGACCTGATAACCGAACGAGCCGTAGTACGGATGCTCCTGAACCGCCATAAGTTGGATGGTGTTGTAGCCTGCGTCATGGATGCGCGGCAGTGTGAGTTGAGTAAACTCCCTGTAGCTGCCAACGCCGGCCTTCTCCTGCGCCATGCCTACGTGAGCTTCGTAAACAATTGGCGCGCGTCTCGGAACTCTAAAATTAGGATTTTTCCAAACGTACGACATCTGCGGCGCCCACACCTGTGCGCTGAATAGCTTGGTGTCAGGGTCCTGCGTTGTCCTTCGGCAGAAAGAGGGAAGACGCTCTGCCGAAATTTCCCGCCCCCCCTCGGTCCAGAACATCAGGAGCTTATAGTGTTGGCGATGAACAAAGCCGCTCTTTGGGAGGGTCAACTCCCATGTTCCGTGCTCTCTTCGCTGCAAATCGTAGCTGCGGTCAACTTTCCAGCCATTACAATCGCCGATGACGGTTATACGGGTTGCCGCAGGTGCCCGTTCTCGCAGAACCCACCCATCTGGCGTCTGATGAAGCCCGAAGTACTCGTGACCACGGGCAAATTCGACAAGGGAGATCTTTCCCTGCGTGACGAGCTTGCTGCGCTCATAGGTGAGCCAATTGCGGTGATCAATTGCGCCGGCGTACGGCTTCAGCCAAGGATCGAGTTCAACAATGGTTTGGTTTGTTTTTAATGAGGACATAATGCGAGATGCTATGCTTGTTAAAGGCCTGGTGTAGAGGTGCTTATCTGAGCATCTACAACTAAATCAAACAAAGCTAAAACCGCTCCAAAGACGACGACCCAGAGAGAGTTGTATCAAACTCGGTTGTTTTTTCTTATAAATCAAATTTTACGCACCGTTTGTGGCCGGGGCATCATCTTTTCAACACGGAAAAGTGTACCGAGCACGCAGATGAACAGCTCCGAGATCGTTCGATTCGAAATCGCTATCAATGCAGCGGCCTATAAGGCGGTGTTAGCTGGCCTTCGGGGAAAGGGCTCTGATTTCTCCTCTCCACGAGCCTCTAAACGCTCTGTTAAAGCCTCGATTGAACTCGACCTCTCATCACGCAGCTATTTGTTGAGATCCCTCGGATACCACAAGCTAACCAAAGCTATCTCAGTAAAGTTAGATAGTCGGACCCACAATAATATAAGCAGTATTATTGCTTACTCCCTTCGCAAACAGCAGGCTAAGGAGCTCCTAGTTTCCATCCAGGAGATCATAGGTGCCGCTCCCACGATATCCAGCGAGCAGCTTGAGATTTTTCGGACCGATCTCGAGTTCCAGGATCTTGAGATGGACAGTGGAGAGAAAAGATCCACTCAGACTGTTGAGCTACTCGGGGATTTCGCCCCTATGCTGCTCGCAGATCTTGACGAAATACCCACCCTCATAGTTACTGAGCGTCCTGAGAGCCTCATTCAATCAACCTTAGCAAACCTTCGGCTAGAAGCGCGGCTAGAAGGTCCCCTGCGTGCTTTAGTCGAAGGCAACGCGGTCCATATAACGAGCTCAATTACTATACCTACTCTGCAAGAGCTGGCGATTAACGTCTTTATACACTGGGGTGGATATGAACATACCGCCCCTGCTTGGCAGGATGAACTGATCGCCACCTTAGGCCCCAACTCAGCAGGAAGTTTTCCCGTCGCTCACAGTATCGAAGTTCCCCACCAGGGTCACTACGGCGCAGCGATGTTCTTACGCATACACGGTTCAACTGAGGCCATTTGGCTAGGACGACTAGCCTCAGATGATGTTCACTTCTTCATCTCTCAAGACGATTCCCTCATAACTGTGGAGAGCGAGGTGAGGTTCCGCGAGATGCGTGAGATTGCAACCAGCAGGCTCTCCTTGGCGGTATGCAACCCCTCTGCTCTGCCGGAGCAGATACAAGCGATCAAGTCATACGCGCCGCATCTCGGACTCGGAGCAGTGTTTAAAGAAGTAGTCGAAACCGGCAGTGACGACTCGATCAAAGCATCCTTTCAAGAGGCACTTGACGAGCCTTGCTGTCCAGTGGAGGTGCAATCACTTTTCGCAGCCTACGGCATAGGGGAGTTAGTCTTTGCAACCCCGGAGAGTTCGCATGCAGCTGCAGGTGGGCTCGCACAGGTAATATCGGGACTTCCACCTGAGCTTTGCAGAGCAGGCGTGCCCGTTACCATCATCACCCCGCTCTACAGCTACGAGAACGGCAACAAACATCCCTCAGCTCAGGAGCTCCTACAAAAAGGCATCCAAGTCGGTGACAAACTTGTTAGGCCGCACTATGTCGGATCCGTTTCAGTAAATTTGGGACCTACATACTATTCCGGCACCAACTATCACTGCCGCGCCCCCTCTGTGCTGCCAATCAAAGTATTTCTTGCCCAATATGGGGGCCTTCGAGTGTTCCTCCTGTCAAATGCTTCTGTCTTCGATCGCCTCTACCAACCAGTTTATGCTGACAAACAATTACAACGCGCAATTGTCTTCTCTCGCGCAACTCTTGAGACAATAGCAACCAGCCATTTCGGCATTCGTCCATCTGCCATCATATCAAATGACTGGATGGCAGCATGCGTCCCAGCATTTGCATTGCTCGACCCTCACTATCAGAGGGTTCAGTGGCTAAAGGCAGCAAAGACAATCCACATGATTCATAACGGTGGGGCTGATTACCAAGGCCGGCTGCCGATACAGTTAAATAACGAAGACCTTTGGCCTCTTTTCAACCTCGATCCCGAGCACTTTTTCGGATTTAAAGATCCTCACGACCCCAGCCTTCTCAATTTAAGCATGGCTGCCACACAGCACGTTTCAGGAGCGCTGCTGACGGTCAGTCAACCCTATGCCAGCCAGATTTCAAATCTCGGCGGTGGAGCGGGACTCGACTACGTTCTCCAACACAAGCGCAGCTCCATTTTTGGTATCAGCAACGGTATTAACAGGGCTGATATCGATAGCTACATCTCAGCGATCACGGGAATCAGCCAGGAACGACTCTCTTCGACTCAGGCACTACTTGGCGTTAAGGCTAAGACTAGAGAACGAATACAGGCTCGTTTTGGATTAACCAAGCGCAGTGACGCACGCCTCATTAGTTTTGTAGGCAGAATGGCGGAACAAAAGGGCTTAGCTCTCTGCTCTGGATTAGTCCACGGCACTAATCATTCTACATTGGAGGATCTGCTCAAGCGACACGGGGATACTCAGATCCTCTTTGCTGGTCCAGTCACTGAAGGCGACATAGCATCGAGCGACCTCAGAAACGCGCTCCTCTATCTTGCAGCGAAATATCCCGGACGTGTCGCTACACACTTTGAATACATTCCACACTCCAAGGCTCTGGAACTGATCCTTGGTAGCAACTTCTTTTTGATGCCGTCTCGATTCGAACCCGGAGGCATTACGCAACTGGAGGCACTAGCAACGGGCTCTCTCGTGATAGGGCGCAACGTCGGGGGTATCTCTGCGACGATAGAGAATTACAACGCAGAGCAGATGTCAGGTAATGGCTTTCTTTTTAACGACTTCACCCCAACAGCTTTCGCTAACACAGCTCACTGGGCACTTGAATCTATTAAAAATCCAGACGTGTATAAAATGCTGGTAACAAACGCTCGTTTAGCTCGCCACGCGTGGAGCGACAGAATACCCGCCTACCTCGCAATGCTTCAGCGCGTGATATTAGGAAGCCAGCAGTTTGAATCACTATCATGGAATGCCGACCATAGGTCCACATTGCGTGCCCTTAGCGTTGAGTAAAAGAAGCTAAGAATAAGACGCTTGCACGGATTTTACCTGCCAGGTGAAAAGTCTAGTGGAAAAGCAAGAAAGTATTCTTCGATGTTGTTAATCCAATAAACCCTTCAAACAGCCAGTAATGCGGTGTCTAGCAACCTACATTCCGGTTTAGCAGTGAGCTGGCGCCGGCTTCATCCTTGTCACCTTCGATTCAATCGCTTCAGCGCAGCGGTCGAAGGCTCCTTCAATCATGGGTGTCCAAAATATATAAGTTCAATAATATCAGCGTCATGCGTGCACAATACGCAGCTTTCCACTACGTTTTTTCAAAATTATGCGTCGAACGCTTTAGTCAGCATGTTAACCCGCCGAGTAACTAGGAAAGGTCTCGAGAGAGAATAGTCGGCAGGAGTGAAAGATCAGAGGTGAGGCTGTGGCGCCGGGTCCAAAGATACAAAATAGTCTCTACGAAGCGTTGCTGGTCGATGCCGACATAAAAGTTCGAAATAATCTTAAGCAGCTTGCGCAGGCCGTGAGCGCCTTTCGTAAGGCTCATCATGCAGGTTCGATCAACGAAGCGCAGCATTTTATGGCTGCGCCCACGCCCTGCGATGTCATGTTCATCTCCTATAAGTTGGGAATGGATGACATCAAGAGCTTTATCGAAGTAGCGAAGAAGACACCCAAGGGTGAAGAGTGTGCCTATATCATGATTCTCAGTGCCGACAGTCAGGATGAGAGAAATATTGCCCAGAGTGTGCTCATTGGCTGCCACGGTGTTCTCTGCGAGCCGTACTCCGTTGATCGACTGCATGAGATTGCTGAGGTCGCAAAAAAAGTAAAATTGGAGTGCGGCGATAAGAGAAAGCGAGCTGCAATTCAGATGCTCATGAGTTCCATCCTGAAAGAGTTTGATAAGCTTTCATTATATATCCAGAGGGGCTTTCCTGCCGACCGGGCAAAGAAGCGCTTCGTAGAATCCATGAAGGTATTGAAGGAGTATCAGGAGCATTCCTTCCAGCTCTACATTGATATTGCGATAGACTGCTTCGAGCAGGCGCCCGCTCCTGCACCTGAGCAAAACTACAAAGGCGGTAGCGATCGTGTGAGGAAAAAGCTTGAACAGAAGCTCCGCGAGCAGTTTGAAAAAGAGTGTGGTGCAGCTGATGGAGATTCCGAAGTCGCAAAAGCACCTCCGCGCCACTAGCAATCTCCTTTCGCTTAGGGAAAGAGTGGACTTTTGAGAGCATTGAATTTGAATGCCGGCGGAGGAACAGCTCTCACAATGCATCGCATACAAGACCATCGTCCTCGATCCGTCGAGTTTAGGTAGTGGGGGTGGTGCAGTTGCTATGGGGAGGGAATAGGCAAATCAATCATGATTAACAGCATCAGCGAGTTAGGTGGATTTGCTAGAAAGTTAGTTTAGCGGGCTTGAAGTATGGGTAGTCTTCTGGCCGGAGTCATTGCCTGATTGTGTAGCAAAGCAGAGTAATGCGGCAAGTCTCAGCACAGGATGCCCTCTAAGCATCGAGCGGTGTCTGGTAAGTGGTCGTTTATGGCATGCACTGCTAACCGCGGACGCAGGTCTTCCGTCAACATTGTTTAGATGAAGTCGTCACGAGGAATTTCATCGAATAGCTCCTGTTGTGGAGCTCTTGGTATTGGGGGCGGTGCTGTCGCCTTGGGAATCCCAAGTGACGCAGCGATCTTCGATATCTCTCGCTCATTGGTGACGAATGCGATGATTCTCATCTGGCTCTTACAGCGCGGACACTCTAGCGGATTAATTTCATAGATGCGCTTAAAGCACTGCGCCCAGGTGGGCGATGGTCGCCCTGCTGGCTCAAGGGCAGGGGAGTCTTGAATTGGTTTGCGCTTTCTTCTCTCCCCCCGCGCCCTGCACGAGTACCAGCCGTAGTATCGAGTTATAGATTCGTACGGCTTAGGGATATGACACGACAGTAGTGCAAGGAACTCCAAGGCATCGAACTCATGAGCGCGCTCGTCTTTGGTGGTGTAGGTGATGACATCGTCTTGAATGGTCAGCTTCTCTAGCGAGACTGGACCTCGTTCGATGTAGCGGGCTACGAATCTGGTCCGTTCCGCCTCCTCGAACGGCTCGCCGACCCAGGCACCGAAGCCCGAATGTTCTTGGGCAAGAATCTGGGCAACATCGTCATCGGTGATGAGCCCCCGGGGGAGGAGTTTCGCGAGCACCTCGTTTTGGAAGTGGCAGGCGAGCGCCTCGATGTCTATGGCAGCAAGAGGGGTGAATTTTCCGTCAGATTCGAATGTTCCGTCGGCTAGCAGCCCATGTAAGTGCGGATTAAAGTTAAGCGCCTCACCGGCGGTCTGTACGGTCAGGATAAGCGCTGGAGCTTGCGAGTCAGAGCCGAGGACTGCCTGCACGGCGGTAGCTGCAGCCTGAAAGAGAATATTGTTAAGGCTCCGGTCATACTTAAAGTAGACCCGTAGCCGCTTTGGAAGCGTGAAGCCGCAGTGTCGATGCGGCACTTTTTCAAGGACAGAGTCGTAGAGATGTTCACCGAACATCACGGCGCGCTTCGCGCCACAGCTCGGGCAAATCCCACGCTTTTTGCATGAAAATGCCACGAGTAACGAATGCTTGCAGGTATCGCAATAGACTCGCGCCGCACCGTGCGCGAGCAGTCCGCAGTTAAGATACTCATCGAATGTGGTTAGGACCTCTTCGCGAAGGACACCGTAGTAAGGTAGGAAATCTCATAACCACAGCGAGTCTAGTAGGTTACGTATGTTTTGGAAATTTGGTGTGGAGTGGGAGTCTGTAGAAGTTGCGCAGGTTGACGAGCAAGGGCGAAGAATTTCTTGTT
>JBIKWF010000144.1:0-9291 GCA_044356455.1 Bdellovibrionota bacterium
AGGCATACGGTATTGTTCTCAAACAGACGAAGCTCCGACATCACTCGGGCGTGCACTCTCACCCCAGCCAGAGAGGCGCTCGAGTAAAGATGTTCACTCACCTTCACAGGCACTGCGCCGGCGCGCACAAGAGCCGCCGCGACATCGAAGGTTGAGGCAGAGGTACTTGAATATTTGAAAGACCCCGTGTCTGCAGAAAGCCCGGCAAAAAGTGCACTCGCGGCATCTGCAGGAATAGGGGCACCAAGTGCCGCAATAAGCCTCACCACGAGCTCAGAAGAAGAACTCGCCGTTTCATCAACCAGGTTGATAGTTCCGAAGAAATCGTTGGACGTGTGATGGTCGAGATTAATTACTCGCGGAAAAACCTTCACAAAAGGAACGAGACTATCCCCTACTCGGCCGATATCACCGCAGTCGCAGACAATCAGAAGCTCAGGAGAACTCCTTGAAGAGCTCACCACCTCGCGCACGCCCGGGATAAAAGAAAGCTTCTCAACCGCGCCATTCTCATTGATAACTTCGACCGACTTACCCGCAGCCGCCAAGGTTCGCGCAAGGCCGCAGCTCGAGCCATACGCATCGGGATCCGGATTATAGTGGCTTAAGACCGCAATTCGCTGCGCAGAAGAAATCGCAGCAACGGCTTCCGGTAACGTTTTCAAAAATGATTCAGCATTCGTCCGCGTCATTCCGCCACCTTAGGTTTTCTCTTCATCCCTTAGTGTTCTTAGTGTTCTTAGTGGTTAAAAAGAACAACCACTAAGACCACTAAGAACACTAAGAGACGGATTCAAAATCGCAATCAGACCCTGCCACTACTTGTGGGGCTCAGACTTTGAGCGGCCCATCTTGGAATGACCTATCTTTGCGGACTCCCCCTGAATGGAACCCTGCATGGAATCTGACGCCGCTTCAACGGGAGAAGCTTCTTCTTCCATGCCCTCATCTGCGTCGACTTCCCCATTTCTGGCTTCATTCTCAGCACTAATGCGACTCAGAAGTTCCTCCACCGTATGCACCGTATCGATGGTGTCGTCATAATAAAAACGAAGCTCGGGGACGAACCTGGTACCAAGCTCGCGGGCAAGAAGCTTTCGAAACAAACCTTCCGCGTGGGTAAAGGCATCCGTCACCTGAGGAACTCTCTCCTTGCCTCCGGATACCATCCAGTAAACTTTGGCATGACGCAGATCGGCGCTCGTGACCACACTCGTAATAGTGACGAGTCCAAAGCGCGGATCGGCCATGCGAAGTACCTCGGAGGCGATGAGCTCACGAATGCGCTCTGAAACTCTGAAAGTCCTACGACGCTCTGCCATAACTTTGCACTGCTATTACGCCACCGCCACTACGTGACTGCCGCCTGACAAGGCGATCGCACCACTATTAAGGTCATACCTATCTTAGTGGTCTTAGTGTTCTTAGTGGTTGTTTTATCAACCACTAAGAACACTAAAGACCACTAAGGGGAGGTACCTTAATTTTCTCAGTCAATACTTGCTGCGATTTCCTTCACGTCAAAGACTTCGAATTGGTCCCCAGGCTTCACGTCATTGTAGTTCTCGAGCATGACGCCACACTCGTAACCACCCTGGACTTCCTTCACGTCATCCTTAAAGCGGCGGAGAGAACCCATCTTGCCTTCGAACACCACCTTGCTGTCGCGCAGTAAGCGCACAAAAGAAGAACGCTTCACCACACCGTCAAGAACGTAGCACCCAGCCACGGTTCCCATCTTCGGCACATTGAAGGTCTCGCGAACCTCAACGCGGCCCGTGCGAACTTCTTGGCGCACAGGCGCAAGGAGTCCCGCCATGGCCTTCTTCACATCATCAAGGAGTTCATAGATGACTCGGTAGAAGCGCAAATCAACACCAAGGCTCTCGGCCTCGGCCTGGGCTCTAGTTTCCGCGCGAACGCCGAAGCCCACCACCACCGCACTCGATGCAATCGCAAGCTGAACATCACTTTCCGTAATGCCACCTACGCCCGCATGCAGCACGCGCACCTTAACCTTTGGCGTGGTAAGGTTCTGAATGGCTTCCCGAAGCGCTTCGAGAGATCCATGCACGTCTGCCTTAAGAATGACGTTAAGCTCCGCAACCTCGGCCGAGTTTGCTCTGCGAGCAAATTCTTCAAGGCTAATCGGACCTCCCGCTAAGCGCTGCTCTTTAACTTGCTTCTTCTGACGGCGCTGATCAGATACTTCCTTCGCCTTAGCGTCAGACTCAACGACAAAGAAATCATCGCCAGCGTCCGGCACCCCAGTAAATCCAGTTATCTCAACAGGAGTTGAGGGACCCGCAAGCTCGCTCTTTACGCCAAGGTCGCTCGACATGGAACGCACGCGTCCATACTCTGCACCCGCAACAAACACGTCTCCGACACGCAGCGTGCCGTTTTGCACGAGCACCGTCGCCACCGTTCCGCGTCCCTTGTCCTGACGAGACTCAATAACAGTTCCTCGTGCACGCCTGGTAGGATTCGCACGAAGTTCCTTAACTTCGGCTTGCAGCAAGATACCTTCCAGAAGTTCCGCAATTCCCTGCTTCTTGAGCGCGGAAACCTTGTAGTACATGGTGTCGCCGCCCCAATCTTCTGGATTTAGGCCGTGCTCAGCAAGTTGCTGCTTAATGCGGTCAGGATTCGCGTCCGGCTTATCGCACTTATTAACCGCCACAATAATCGGAACTTGAGCTGCCTTGGCGTGGCTCACCGCTTCAATCGTCTGAGGCATTACTCCGTCATCAGCCGCCACCACAAGAATGACGATATCCGTAACCTTGGCCCCACGCGCGCGCATGGAGGTAAAGGCAGCATGACCTGGAGTATCGATGAACGTAACCGCCCCTCGAGTCCCAACCTGCACCTGATACGCACCGATGTGCTGCGTAATTCCGCCATGTTCACGAGCCGCAACCGTCGTCTCTCGAATGGTATCGAGAAGAGACGTCTTACCGTGATCGACGTGCCCCATGACCGTAACCACAGGAGGACGCGGCTGTACGAGCGCTTGGTCCTCAGGTGAACTGTCGACAAGAATGTCAGACTCGACGAAGTTCGTGCGTTCGATTTGGTATCCGAACTCTTCGGCGATGATGGTAGCCGTATCGACATCAATCGATTGATTGATAGTCGCCATAACTCCAAGCTCCATGAGCTTGGCAATTACTTCAGCGGCCTTGAGGCTCATCTGCCTACCGAGATCACCTACCGTAATCTGCTCATCAATTTTGACGACGCGTTTAGACGGCTTTGTCTTGGCGCTATCCCCTGCGCCCAGTGCATCGGCCTGCGCATCTGAGGCTCCGCGGCGCTTGGCCGCAGATTTAGATCCCGTTCTACGAGGCTCGCGGCCTTCGTAGTCGATGAGATCAAATCTATCGATCTCTCTCTTGCGGCCCTTCTTTTTCGCGCCGCCAGCTTTACGCCGATCGCCATCTTCTTCTTCGTCGCGAATGTCTGTGACCGCTCGCACCGTGAATGTCTTTGCAGTGTCCTGACGAAGCTGAGAAGCTGCCGGCCTAGGCGCTGGCAAATCAATCTTGCCAAGAACCTTAGGACCAACGTTTTTCTTGGGTTCGTCGGATACAATAATACCAGTGGGAACCGTTGTTGAGCGCTGGGTAGCCGCAACAAATCCATGACCTCCCGTATGGCGCGCCGCCTGAGGAGCGCTTGGGGGCGCACTTGGCCGGGAAACTCCTACGCTACCACTTGAGCCGCTGACCGCTCCCCGCCCCTGAGACACCCCACCCTGAGGAACTGCCGCTGGTCGTGGGGCAGGCTTAGCTGCCAAAGCCGGATCTAAACGACCGAGAACTCGCGGGCCAGGACGAGCGACCGAGACCTTCTCTGGCGTACTGCCTGCGGCCTCTGGAGCCGGTGCTGCTGCCGCTTCAGGAGCGAGCGTAACCGCCGCTTCTAAAACTTCACCCGATATTTCGGAATCGGAAACAGTCGACTCGGTTACCTCCGAAGTGGGCTCTCCGCTAATATTTTCTTCTGCTGCAACTTCACTTGGAGTCTCTGAAGCAAGTTCGCGCTGAAAACGGGCCTCAAGGGAAGGAGCCTCTGATGACTCAACAACCTGGGATTCTGAGAAATCTTCCGAAGGGCGCACACCGACCGCTGAAACCGCCATCTCTTCCGAATGATGGGCGTCATGGCCGTTCTCCGAGCTCACGTCGGGAGATGGCACATCAGAAGCCTTACGGCGGCGAATGACATTACCCGATCGACGCTCGACTACCGCCTGCGTCGTCCCGGTGGCCCTATCCACGCGCGTGGTAACGACCTCGGTCTGACGCGAAGTAGCGGCACCCTGGCCTGAACCAGCAGCCTCTCGCCCAGAAGTTTCACGTCCCACGGCCGCTCGAATGACTGAGCGCCGAATCTGATCTGCCTCTTCAGGCTCTAGCGAACTAGAATGCGAAGCCTTGCCGCCCATCCCAAGCTCAACTGCCTTGGCAATGACTGCCTTGTTATCCACTCCAAGCTCCTTGGCTAGTTCGTAAATACGAATCTTTGACATACGCCTCTTACTATAACCGCACTCGGCTCCGCCTATGGGCAGAAGCCTTGCTCACGGAAGCGGTATCTCCCGTAGCTTGCTTTAATTTCTCTCGCGCGGAGCCCTTTTCACCGGACACCGCTTTTCCCGAAAAACTAGTCCCGGAAAACGGCTCAGATCCCACACTCGCGAGCACCTCACTCAACAAAACCTGCCGAGCCTGCTCAAGAGAGCCTTTCTCAAGGCTTCCCTTGGGGACTCGAAGCGCATGCTCAAGCGCTCCGCGTTCGGTCCCCCGCCTCACACACTCAACGCTTCGGTGAAGATGCGCGGCCCTTCCGGCACTGCATCTCTTAAAACCAAAGCTGACCTGAGGGGGCCACGTAAGCCAGCGGGGACCGCCCGCCAACGTCATCGCAACAAGAGCAGACCTCGGCGCCCTTCGGCGACAGCCCACACAAGTCCGAACCGACTCCCTCATTACCTCACTCATCGATCTCCAAAGGATCGTGGGGCGCCACCAGAATCCGGCGATCGCCTCTCTCCTCGGTCATAACGACCAGCAGAGGGCGGGCGAAAGAACGCATCGGTGGCAGCCTTAATCATATCGATATCGATATCATTGATCCCCGAGACTTTGAGAAGTTCGTCGTTCTCAGCGGAAACAAGACTCTGAATAGTCGTGTACCCACCGGAAAGAAGCTTCGATTTCAGCTCGGCGGCCAACATGAGCTTATCAAGGTCGGTAGGCGGCACGCCTCCGGCAGCAATAATAGCTTCAGTCGCTTCGCGCGCCTGGCGCTCAGCAAACTCTTTCGCATTCTTAAGAATCTCTGAAGCAACCTCGGCGCTAAATCCATCGATTTCCATGAGCTCTTCAAGCGGCGTATCCGCCACCTCTTGAGCCCCGCGGTAACCATGCTGGAAGAGAGCTTCTGCCTGGTTAAAGGCAATACCTGGAATCGCCTCAAGAGACGTACGCGCACGCTTGGTCTCATCTTCCGCAACCGAGACACTGCGCACGTCGATCTTCCAGCCGGTAAGCTTACTGGCCAGCTTTACATTCTGACCACGGCGTCCGATTGCGAGGGAGAGTTGTTCATCCGGAACAATTACTTCCATCGAGTGATCGTCTTCATCAACCACCACGCGGCTCACCTCAGCAGGCGAAAGGGCGCGTGCGACGAAAGAAGGCTCATCCATCGTCCAGGTGATGATATCAATGCGCTCGCCGCGGAGCTCTTGCACCACCGCTTGCACACGAGAACCCTTGATACCAACGCAGGCGCCGACGGGGTCCACGCTCGTATCATTCGAGTACACCGCAATCTTCGCGCGCTCACCGGGCTCGCGGGCTACGGTCTTAATCTCAATGATGCCTTCTGCGATTTCAGGAACTTCAAGCGCAAAAAGCTTCTTCAAGAAATCAGGATGGCTTCTCGTGAGAATAATCTGAGGACCACGCGCCGACCGATCGATGTCGAGAATCATTCCACGAATACGATCGCCTTGACGGTAGCGCTCTCTGCTAATCTGCTCGCGTTTCGGAAGAAGCGCCTCGGTGCGGCCAAGATTTACAAGCACATTGCCGCGGTCATAACGCTGCACAATGCCGTTGATAAGCTCGCCCTTTGAATTCTTGTACTCTTCGAAGATAACTCCGCGCTCGGCATCGCGAACTTTCTGGATAATAACCTGCTTCGCGGTTTGCGCAGCGATACGGCCGAGAGCCTCGGTTTGAAGTTTCTTACCAAGCTCGTCGCCAATCATGGCGTCGGGATCGAACTCAGCACGCGCTTCTTGAAGTCCCACTTGGGTCGCGGGGTCTTCAACCTTCTCCACCACGGTCTTAAACTGGACGACTTCAATCTCGCCCGTCTCATCGTTAAACTTAGTCTCAAGATTGAGGCTATGCCCGAAGTGCTTGCGCGCGGCAGACAGCATCGCGGACTCAATCGCTTCAACTAGTATCTCGCGACTAATGCCCTTATCACGGCCAATCTGTCCGAGGATCGCATTGAGGTCTAAAGTGCTTGACATATGTCTCTCTCTCTTGAACGAAACTACGGCTTACTTCACCGCACTAAAACTTCACCCTTCACACTACGAAAACAAAAAGTCGACCCGCGCTTCACGCACGAGATGGAGCGGAATGGATGCCCGAAGAATTCCTCGATCATCCTCAACGACCAGAACTCCTGCCTCAAAGGCACACAGAGTTCCCGTAATAATTCCCTTTTTCGACATCTTTTCAGCTTCCTTCGCGAGCGCCTCTGGGCTGGGCCGGGCACCACGCTTCGAAGGAGAACGAATCACCTCTTTGGGCTGAATCGGCTTGCTGCGCGCTTCACCGGGAGCACAAACCTCCACCACCACGCTCTCCGAGCGCGTAAATCGCACCCGTACTCGCTCCCCTACTGCGCCCGCAAAATGCTCTGCTCTTCTGAGCGCACGATTAATTCCGGGGCTTGAAACCTCAAGGTTCCAATCATGTCCACTCAGGCCAAGCGTATCCCCACCCACAGAATCCATGAACTGCTGTAAGTGCTTACTAACTTTGGCGCAGTCTTCAATTATGACCCCGCCTACGCGAGCCTCGCCAGGCAGCACCGCTTCAATTTCATCGCCTGTAGCTTCAGAATCTGCGAGAGATACGCCATCAGTAGCGACCTTCTCAGCAGAGTGTTGCTCTCCAGAATCCGCAACACTCGAGACCGCCAAAGCCGTGTCTTTGGACCCCACCTGATCTTGAGTAAGCTTATCTTTGGGACGAGTAATGAAAATTCTAAGCGTTCCGAAACGGGAAGCTGGCAGCTCCATATCAAAGAGCTCAACTCCACATTCAGCAATCTTTTGGGCAAAGACTTCCCACAGGCCACCCTCTCGCTGCCCACCCTCGCGCTGACTGCCGCTTGCCGCAGCTACAGGAGCTGACCGCGACTCCATTGAGTCGACCGCTGCGGCACGACTACGACTGAAGTCTGCCCTATTTTTCTCTTGGCTATCTGCCAAACTGCCACCTACCAAAACAAATCCTCTTCGCGGGCTCCGCGCCTACAATCAACTCAAAAATCTCAGGCCCTCAATGAGAGCTCAGCTCCCAAACCGGAGCCTCCTAGTCCCTCCAGTAAGCGATTCTCGGCGACCACTCGAAACGAGCGCCAACCCCGAGAAAGGCAAACTCAAAAAGCTCTGCGAGAACCCCGCTGCAAGGAGAAGAAGGCAGCAGGAGCGAGCTTCAGCTAGCCTCTAGAAGCAGCTAGCACTTACGGTAAGTCAGACTGAAAAGACTCGCGTAAGGAGAAGGGAAGAACGGAGAGAGGGTACCACCTGCCAGAAACAGAGGCAAGCTATTAGAACTACTAAGGGTCTCAGAATACGAAAAGAACCTTATAAGTTTTAGGCACTTAGAAGAGAAGAACCGTAATGAGGGAAGTAAATACTCCCTTGGCAGCCTGTCCCGTAGATTCAACTGCGGCGCGATTGCTCCTAATTCCGGTGTAAAGCCTTCAAGGCAAAATTAAGATCATCAACCTTGATTTTAATTTCAAGCAGGGCCCTGCTAAACGCGACCTCTCTTTGCTGGGAATAGCTTTCAGCCTCTGATCCTTTGCCGTCCTTGAATTCTTGAAGACCAGCTTGGCCTCCAAGACCAAATGACTTTTGCTCAAGCTCAGCCTTAAGCGCCCCCATCCTAGCATTCAATGGATCGAGAATATCTCGAATTTCCCAGCAGGCTGCACAAAAGAGCCTGCGGATCTCGTCCTTCTTCTCTTGCTGAGGTGATGTTGGAAGTGACGCTCTATCAAATCTCCAACGTTCGCCAATTTGCGCGCCAAGGAATTTTGATGAAATTAGCTCAACTGTCTCTTGCGCCGTTGCTTCACCACGGAGAACTCGAGTTGTATAGTCTTCGCCTGTGGCTCTAAGCACGGGAAATTTAACTTGCGCCGCAACGTTCCCCAGCGAGACGGAGGCAGGCTCCCTCCGGCTTTCTGTAACCCGAAGTCGCACCGGCAGATGATTAAAGTCTCCTATGCGTGCCAGCCCAGCCACTAGGTCCGGGATTGATGAAACCGATATTCCATCAAAATTCCTGACGCTTCCTGCTAGGCGACTTTCCAGCCCAACATGATCCGTTACGCGGGCTATCTCATGAACCTGAACAGCCAAATTTCCGCCTCTCGCGACGAAGTCATTGTTGTTTGAAGGCATCTTTATTCCTCATGAGTTGTAGGATTTGATTCGGTCGGCAAACCGGCCATCTCCCTTAATCTCAGAAGTGTTATGCGGAGTTTGTCTAGAATCGATACCATAGAATTATGATTATGAGGCGGGTTAGGCCAAGTTCGCCCCTTGGTGATTGTTGCACCCCAACTTTTCTGTTCTTCCTAAATTTCCACAGCAATCGACAGAGTCATGATGATTCTAATAGGTTAGCTCTCTCACAACTTCCATCTGAGGTCGCAAAATAGTTGGGGTGTGTCTATAGTGACTTCCGGTTCACCGCGCACGGCGTCCCGAATTGTTACACCCCAACTTTTTTGTCCCGCCAAGGAAACTTTTTACCCTAACTCCCGATTTAAGAGGGTCCCTTTTAGAAGGACCCTCTATGCGCACCAGCAGATACTTTCCAGCTCACTGCCTTTTCGAAATCGCTCTTAGAACCAGACGTGGGCTCCCCTTTGCCGCGAAGCAAACCGTTGAACTGCTTCTCAAAAGCGCAATGGCGCGCACCCAAACCGATTCTAAAGTGACACTGTGTCACTTCCTCT
>JBIKWF010000145.1:0-9112 GCA_044356455.1 Bdellovibrionota bacterium
CGATAGTTCTCAACCCGCCCCAGTAAAGCACCAAGGCCAGCATTCAGCCGGCTCTGCAAGCTCCCAATCGTCCCGCGCTCAAGGGACAATCTTTGAAGAACGCTGCCAAGCTCATCGAGAGCCGAAAGAGCTCCTTCCCGAGTGGTAAGATCAAGCCGCTCGATACTGGTCGAGTTCTGAGTTGTTGCTACATAGACGGAGTTCGCACCGATAATATCAAGAACTCCGTCTCCGTTTACATCTGCTACTGCTTCGGCGCGAATGGCGGAATAACCTGTACTTGTAAAACTCCCCGCACCGGACCCGAGGTATGCCGTTGTCCTCCCCAGAGCGTTGCCAGCGAGAATGTCGGACTCTCCGTCTCCATTTATGTCGGCGACAATTAAAGAAGTGTTGCCCGCACCTACTAGAGAACCAGCTCCGAAGCCGCCCGCTCCCGTGCCCTGATAAACATAGGCCCCACCACTTCGCAGGGCAGCAATGTCAAGAATTCCGTCACTGTTAAAGTCAGCAAGTGCAATAGAGCCAACGGCTCCTGAAGCCACCGTTGAAGCAGCCTGAAATCCGCCCGCGCCAGTTCCCAGAGCTGATACAATTGAACTGCCTCCTGCCGCCGCCACAATATCGAGCTTGCCGTCACCGTTTAAATCCCCAAGCCGAAAAGCATCAAGCGCTCCACCAGTGGTAATGCCGGCTGAAATCGCACTACCAAAGGTCCCGGTTCCTGTCCCCAGGCGCGTCGTCACAACGCTCGCACCACTTGCGGCAACGATGTCGATCTTTCCATCGCCATTCATGTCTCCCACGTCCACGCGCGAAACGGAGCCGCTACTTATCAGTGATGCGGTTTGAAAAGTCCCATCGCCATTGCCCAAGGACACGAAAAGCCCCCCCGAGCCAAGGCCATCGTTGGAACCTTCCACAAAGTCCAATCTACCATCACCATTTACATCGGCTAGCGCCCCGGAGGATGTCACCCCGAAAGTAGTGCCCCCAATTTGAGTTGCGGTCTGAAATGTTCCGTCCCCATTACCAATCGAAGCGTAGAATATCGCCGCATCGTCACCCGAAATCAGATCCATAATTCCATCGCCGTTGATATCACCGGAAATGGGAATACTGGAACCCGTCGCAACTCCAAGACTAGAAGTTGCCGTAGACGAGAAGCCAGTAAGAACCGACCTACTGAGCTCATCTCCAATACGGGCAGAGAGCCTCTCCGAAGTCCCAAAGCCAAGCTGCAGGGCAAGCTCACCGAGCTGACCATCAAGCAGCTTTCGACCATTAAAGGAAGCGGTAGCAACAATTCGATTGAACTCATCCACGAGGGCCGAGGCCTCTTTGTCATTCGAGACTCGCTGTAAGCGGCCAAGAGAGCCGTTTGCAGAACTGGTAGAGAGTTCCTTGAGACGCGCCACCACGTTGGACAATTCGCCTAAGGTTCCGTCAGCAATTGCGAGCGCGCTGATGCCATCATTGGCATTACGAATACTTTGAGTATAGACGCGGCTCTTGGCAGTGAGAGACGTAGAAACGGCAAGTCCGGCTGAGTCGTCCGCCGCTGAGTTAATGCGCAGTCCCGAGGAAAGACGGGTAAGCGACTGCCGCTGCGCGCTTTCGTTAAGCGCAAGCAGCCTCTGAGCAGTCACTGACGAAATGTTACTACCTATCCTTACTGCCACAACCGAACAACGCCAGCCTTGGCGAGATCTCTCCCTGAGATCTCACTCCACCGAGGCCGGTACTCCACGTTGTGTATGACGTCATTTTCTTAGGGTTTCCTAACCCCTACGAGCTATTCAGTACGAAAGGAGAGCACCCCCCACCGGCAAATGGAAAAATCTCTTAGTGCGATCTCGCAGAAAACTCCTAGGGAACCTCTGAAAAACTTACCTCTGTATACCCTGCGTCCTCTGCGTTGAAATCTTCACCAAGGAATTCACCACAGAGGACACGAAGGTACACAGAGGTGTATTAAAACTGGAAGTCTTTCAGAGGTTCCCTTGGATTCCATCCAAATTGAGGATTTATGTTTCTACCGGACAGCCCCCTAAGCCGGGGCCACCGGAACTTCTATACTCCAGGGGCTCCCCGCGCAAAGTGAAGCGCGCAGTAGCAACAATGGCGACCTTCACCAGTTGCCCGGCAGCGAGCCTCGGATAGTGCTGGTCGAGATTAACGACAATATTCTGGGAGATTCTTCCCTGCAGAGCTTGGGGGTTTGCCGCAGTGGGCCCTTCAAGCAGAACTTCAGCCTCTTTGCCAACCCAGCTATGCAGAATTTCTGTGGTGATTTCATCCTGACGCTGCTGCAAACGCTTGAGGCGCTCTAACTTCACCGCGGCCGGGACATCATCTTCCATGGCCGCCGCCGCAGTTCCCGGACGCGGCGAAAACATAAATGAGTAACAGGCATCAAACCGAACCTCTTCGAGAATCTCCATCGTTTGAAGAAAGTCTTCTTCAGTCTCGCCCGGGAAACCGACAATAATGTCTGTGGTAAGCGCAATATTTGGGACCGCTGCCTTAAGAGAGTTAATAATTTCTAAATAGCGCTTGCGGCGATAATTGCGATTCATGAGCTTTAGAATCTTATCGCTCCCCGACTGAAGCGGCATATGAACGTGGCGGCACACTTTGGGATTATTCGCGACCAGCTCAACAAAGTCCTCTTTTATCTCTTGAGGATGAGGACTGGTGAAACGAATGCGCTCGAGGCCAGGAACTTCCGCCACTTGCCTGAGAAGCTCGCTAAACTTAATGCGGGGAGAAAAATCAAGCCCGTAAGAATTAACCGTCTGCCCAAGGAGCACCACTTCACGCGCCCCGCGATGCACGGCAATCCGAACTTCGCGCAAAATTTCATCAAGCGCGCGCGAGGCTTCCGGCCCGCGCGTAGTCGGCACGATGCAATACGTGCAGTTCTTGTTGCACCCGCGAGAGATAGAAACAAAGACCGATACCCGCCCCTCGCCGGAGAGCCCAAGCGGAAGCTCTTCCCACTCCTCTCGGTAATCAACCGCTACTTGGGGAGGAAGCCCATCTAAGCGGCTTTGAACTAGGGATGGGACCACTGAAAGATTGTGCGTGCCAAAAACGAAATCGACCGCCGAACTGCGCTCTAAAATGCGCTGACCCTCTTGCTGCGCAACGCAGCCCCCTACTCCAATTAGAAAATCGCGCTGATGCTCTTTGCGAAAATCCCGCAGCTCACCCAGAAGGCTGTAAAGTTTTTGCTCTGGCTTATCGCGAACACTGCACGTGTTTACGACCACCAATGACGCGTCTTCGAGGCGGTCAACTTTTCGATATTTATTTTCGAGAATTTTATGCAGCTTTTGGGTGTCATACTCGTTCATTTGACAGCCAAAGGTCTTAATGAAGACCCCAGGACGATCTTTTGAAGCGCAAGGGTCGCTGCTCTGAGACGCAGCATCGCCCTGAGGGGCCTCCTTTTGATTCGCCTCTTGTTCCATACATTCTCGAATGGGTTGAGCGAGGTATTGTCTGGGGAAGTTCGCATCAAATCAAGGCTTGGCGAGCGCTCTAACCCTTATATCTCGCGGGATCCCTTCGGGTCCGCGAGATTACCGTTGAAAATCGGCCATCCGGGCCGATTTTCAACATCGCCCCCTCTCCGTTCGCCACGGCAGAGTGTCGAACTGCGAGGAGGCTCCAAATCACTCCCTTCGGTCGCGATTTGCTAACGCCGTCCGGGCGTTAGCTAGCCTGGTCTGCTCTCGGCCCGGAAGGGCCGAGAGCAGACCAAGCTAAGGCGCCTTGCTTGACGTGCTATTCTCGCGGGAGGTTGACGGCTCAGGGATTAACATACTGGAATTACTCAGCCAATCGCGTTTCGACGAGCGAGCTCCCCACGGCTAAGAAACGGTTAATCAGTCAACACGACTTCATATCTGTGGCGACTCGAATCACCCGGCCAATTTCCAGAGAAAACAAACCCGCTCCGCTCTAGCACTCTTACTGAAGCTGCGTTGTCACTTCGCACTCGAGCAAAAAGAGCGGCGGGAAGCATCCGGTACACTGAAAGATTCAACCGATTAACAATTGAGCGTTCAGTGGGATGCCAGGATTGATTCATGGGACAACTCATAGGCGCGGTCAGGATCACACGGAGTTGGCCGCCAGGCTAATCATCGTGCGGATCTGGATATTAGACATTTTTGCTCGGAATGGATTGTCCACTCAAGCCTTTCAATCTGATAGCGAAAAATGACGCAGCCTGTAGAAAGTGGGCGCATCTCAAGTAGCTGAAGTTCTTGCGGCGCAACTCCTCCGTCGAATAGCAGCCTCCCTCTGCCATGTATGACCGGTGCAATTCCAAGTCGATACTCGTCGAAGAGTCCCTCGTTCATCAGAGTCTTCGAGAGATTGGCGCTGCCGAATACAAACATATTACCGCTGCCATCCTTTGGCTAAAGGGGGTAAAGACGCGGAGTTTACCTTGAGCTAAATTTCTCGGGTTCATTCAGCCGTGGTACCGCCCCTTTGAGAAATGTCAGTAAGGTGCCGCGCAAACCGGAAGTAATACAAGAATGTCCAGCACGCGTAAGGCACAACATCCATCCACGTGGTAGGCTCAACTACATTTGAACTTGCATCGCTGTCGCCCAGATCTGAAAATTGTCCGGGGTTAAAAATGAACATAAGGCCAACATTCACAATCATCGTTAGCAGCAACAATGGCAAAAAACGAATCATGAGCACCCATCCCACGCTCGTATAACGTAGTAGAAATGCTCGGCCCCGTGCCCCACCGTTCGCTTTATAAACAAAAAAGAGCCCTCCCCCAACGAGCGCCCAAGTTACCAATTCGTTGATTAAGTCCCAAAAGTTAAGAGGGGCCTTTGGCGTCAGGCTTATTAAGGTAAAAGCGAACAAGTATCCGAGCGTAGAGAAGAAAAGGTAGCGAAACGCGTCACTTTCTCCCACAGCGTCTGCGACTAGATCGTTTTTTAGTTTCCGAATGTCTTTGAAATACATTGTATTCCTCCCACATAAAAAAAGCCGCAGTCGAATTGATCGTATCGTTATGTTGCCTGCCCGCAGCAGTACCCGTTTTAGCATGGCGCAAGTGGCTTTCTAGGTCAGAGCGATTGCTAACCTTCCTCGCCGATAATGTCGATCCGTTCAACCTCGGCCCCCAAAACGAAACGTTTACCTGACAACTCAATGCGTTGACCGACTCTTAATCTCCTAAACTGCTCCGTTGAGCAAATACACAGAGCTTCGCCTAGTTGTGGGTGAGCACTCCCAAAAGTAGCAACGAGACGGCAACCGGGGAAACTTCTTCCGCTTCTATTTTGGAGTTTGGTAACAACAACTTGGCTTGTGAATGGCTTGCCACAATATCTTGCTAAGTTGCTGGATACGCCGTTTGAAAGCGAGAGGAAGAGCAGTACCCCATACATCATCGCGGCCCCAACGAAGAACATGGCTTTAGTGAACTTATCGAATTTCACTCGGGGCTTTGACTTGGCGCCAAGGGTATTATTAGCGGGATCCGTTATAAGTCGCGTTGATCTTCCCCCGCTTTAGTTGTTATACGGCCAACCAGCCGCTTACACAAAGTTGCAATCCAAGAACTAATCCTAGAGCAATAAACCACTTTCGCACAAACTTCGTGCCTTTCGTTCGACCAATTCGAGATCCGAGATAACCGCCAGCGAGCGAGCCGCGGCTATCAAGTTGCAGTACCGCTTAAGGATGGAATCGTGCGCATCGTTCGAGGTTGCGCAAGACCTAAACCCTCCGCGGTCTCCGTGTCTCCGCGCTAATCCCTTTTTAACCCCATCTAAAGAGTTTCCTCGAACATTCAAGTAGGAAGAGAACGGCTGGAGTGTGCGTTCTGGGCTCTCGCAGCAACTCGCAGTCCCAACAGCACCACGTGTGCCGAGAATCCGCACCACTCATTTGTTCTCCCGCGCTCCAATCAGAAATTTGTCAACCGCCTCGGGGGTGATCTTATCCGCCCACACCATCAACTCCTTTAGACTGGGCAAATTAGATAGATCGTTCAGTGCCGCTTCGTTAAGAGCTTTTCCAGAGAGAGAAAGCCTCTCCAGTTTAGGAAGAGCGGCAATGCCAGGCGGAATTGTTGAAGTTGTGTTGCCCACATTGACTGAAAGGCTGGTTAGGAATGCACACGAAGAGAGATCGTCGAACGATTCAAGAGAAATGGGCTCCGGAAGACGGAACTTGGTAAGCCGGCCATTTCTACATAGATCCTTAAACCTAATAGCTCGAGGGATACGGTCGGACTTCATAGGGCCTCCCAGAAGCTGTACCTCACGGATCGAATCAGATTTACCAAGAGTTTCTATCGCTCCGTCTTCCCACTCGGTGCGCACGAGCCAAAAAGAGGTCAAATTCGGAATCTGTGCAAGCAAGCGAGCTCTCTCACGAGAGAAAATCGGGCCTTCAACTAGAGTAAGCTCCTGGAGCGCCGAGAAACTTATAAGTTCCTCCAATACTTCTGAACGAGTCGATGCTCCTTCGAGCTCCAACTGCGCTAACTTAGCGCGACTACGGAGAGCCGCCCAAGCACTCGAATTCTGTCCCTCAATGGCTGGAAGGGTGAGTGAGCGCAAGTCCGGAATTACCGCCAAGGTTTTCTCAGTGAGGAAGTTACCACCCAGGTCCAATTCCTCAAGCGCTTTGAGAGACTCTAACGCGGTGAGCAGGGCTTCGTTCTCATGCAACCTGCAGTTGTGTAGGGATAGCCGGGTTAGCTTTGGAAACCGCAATAGATCTTCCGGCGCACGGGGTGAAAGTTCGTTGCCCCAAAGCCTCAATGATTTCAGTTTCGTGAGACCTTCAAGACCGTGAAGATCACGCACTCCTGTCCAGGTGAGATCTAGCTCCTCTAGAGAATGAACTGCGCCTATGGCCTCCATTTCAAGTTGACCTAGGGGGATATTCCTCAAGCTTAACTTGGTTAGCCGCGGCAATAATGCAAGCTTACGAAGCCCTTCTACCGAAAGTTTTGAAGAAAAATCCAAAGAAAGCGACGCAATGTTCGGATGTGCCCCTAAAGCCTTCAAGAGGGAATCTGGGTCCTCAAAATGGCTGAGTCTTAGGTCCTTCAGATTGGTAAGCCGAACAAGCCCGGCACCAACCCGTTGTGCATCAACCTTTGCAGATGACAGATCAATAGTCTCCAAATCATGCTCGGGAGCGAACGAAACAAATGGATCTCCGGCAATCTCGCTATAAGCGAGCGATAGCGATCGAAGATGCGTCAATTTGCCCAATTCCGAAAACCCCTGTTCCGTAATCTTTACGGCAAATGAGAGGTCAAGAGTCTCTATTTGTGGAAATTTTTCGACTAGCCCCTTAAGGGTCGAATCATCAAGTACCTCGCGAATACTTAGCGGCAAATTTAGCCTACCTTCCCCATCCGGTACGAGGCGCTCGAGATTCACATGCGAAATTACGACTTTTGGCACATGACTTGATACTGGCTGCCTAATTTGCTCCTCCCAGAAGACAAACCCTACCAATGCGCAGCCACAAAGAGCGACAGACACCAACATCAAGCGTGGTAAGATCGCCGGCCTTACCTCCGATCTTGTTAGAGGTTGACGGATTGAAAGGAAAATTAGAGCAAAAATAGGTAAGATCGCAGTCCCGATCCCCCAGAACCACGGGTTCATTCGTCTTCGACGAGCGCTCTGCGCTACCAACAATCCTAAAGTGAAGGCCAGTATTATGCTGAGGACAATGTCGGATGCTGTCATTTCGGTATAGTCGGAGAACAGTATGCACTCTAACCGACGCGCCCGAGTACTCAAGGACTAAGGCAGGACCGGAATCGCGTCTGTTTAGAATATGTTGAACGAATCTGGGCTGCAAGGGAAGCCGTATTTGGCCGAATAGATCCGGTCGCGCTCGGCGCTCTTCAGCGCGGATTCGTTCAACGGCAAAGGGTCAGCGGGCGCCGATAGGCCAGCCGCTGCGCCCGTTTGTTATCGCTCCCGAAGTACCCCTTCGCTAGCCCTATTTAATTCGCCCCGAAGCCACTCCCATCTCGCGATATCACCGTCACTAGCATTTTCAGCACAGCAGTCATCCACTTTCAGCTTTTGGCCGGGCGTCAGTTTCGCGCCAAAACCATCTGTCAATTGATACAAGAAACATAACACGGTTGCTGCGTACTCCTTTGAAGCGCCTGCCAATGAGTCTATCCAAGGAGCAACGCTGAGAGGTGCAAGCTTAGCGAATCGCGTCACGCCCAAACTATAAATCTCACTGTCCAGCCCGGGCATCGGATTAACCAGAATATTTCCAACCGTTAGCTCCCATCCGTTTTCGCGGGTACTCCATTCGTCAGGCATTGAAATATTAAGGTAATCGGCACAGGCCCAGTCACGAAGCCCAACCTCGACCTGCTCCACTATTCCTGATGACATCCGTTTTTGAACGCGCGCAGACTCCCACGGGAGCACCGCGGTTGTGATCCTAAAGCCCAGATTGGGAATTACCGATGGCTGCATTTTACCTCGAAAATTTGGAGCGATAACGGCAAAGGATAACCCCGGGTTGGCCCCTAGGCAAAATCCGGGTTGATCCGTTTGTTATCCCTGGTTTTCTTGTGTGTCTTCTTGCTCAGCTCGCCATGGCGGGACTGATGCGGCAAACAATTTCATTGTTCCTTCATATCGAAACCACTTTCCATGCGGAATCGCTATAAGATCGCCAACTGTGCAATTTTGCTTTTCACCATCGATAATGAAGCAACCCGATCCTTCGAGTACATGATAGAAAAAATCGCATTCACGCTGCCGAATTGTTGTTTCATGCCCCTTCGAAGTTTCGACGGTAAAGAATTCAGCCGTCGGGGCCACGCTAGTCGATTCAAAAATTCTCCCGACGATACCCACTTTCTCAAAAGAGGGCTTTTCAGGTTCCTTGAAGACATTCATTGGCAAATTCTCTTAGAGGGATAACGGCTATGAGCAGCGGTGTGACCGCAGGGAGCATCCGCTGGCTCAATTTGTGTACGCCCCGCATGGGCGTGAACTAGAGGGTGAAAATCCCTTACGGAAGAATCACCGACTATGGGGATAATACTATAGGAGGGAACCGTTAGTCT
>JBIKWF010000216.1:0-2597 GCA_044356455.1 Bdellovibrionota bacterium
GAAAGATGCTCTTGCAGCAAGGGGCCTCAATTTCAATTCGCAATCGCGAAGCACCCGAGCATGGCGCCGTGGTGAGCATTCATTTTGAAAGAAGTGGCAAATCTGCCAACGGGGCGGAGTGCAAAAAAAGTTGCAGTGAGGAGACTGTGTCATGACGAAAGAAACAAGAGTATTGGTCGCCGATGATGATCCTAATATGCAGCTTGCCATTAAAGCAGCTTTGCAGCGCGGCGGCTTCGACACCACGATAGTGTCAGATGGACGTGCCGCTCTCGAGCGGATCGAGAACGATCACTTTGACATTATCATCTCTGACCAGCGCATGCCGGAAATGACAGGTCAGGAGCTTCTCGCCAACCTGCGCAATCGTGGAGATGCTCCACCTCTCGTTCTCATTACTGCTCACGGGACAATTACTCAGGCGGTAGAGGCCATGCAGCAAGGGGCTGCAGATTTTCTCATGAAACCCTTCTCATCTGAGGAACTCATTCGCATCGTTGAACGAGTGCTCAGTCCCGAGGCTCAAAGTTTCCGCGAAAAGCCAGCAAGGGCGAGAAAGGGGCGGCCTATCGTTACTAACGACCCCCTTATGATTCGCGTCCTCGAAGTGTGTGAGGCTGTTGCGCGCAGTGATGCAACCGTGCTTGTCGCGGGAGAATCAGGAACTGGTAAGGAGCTCATTGCACGCTTGATTCATAGTGCGAGTCCCCGGGCGGCCATGCCGTTTGTGGCAGTCAATTGCGCCGCGCTACCTGCGACGTTGCTCGAGAGCGAACTCTTTGGACATGAGAAGGGGGCATTTACGGGCGCTCAGACCAAGAAGATTGGTAAGTTTGAACTTGCACAGGGGGGAACCATACTCCTTGATGAAATATCAGAGATGGATATTCTGCTCCAAGCAAAGCTTTTACGTGTGCTTCAGGAACGCGAGGTAGACCGCGTCGGTGGACGTGAGCCCGTAAGCATTGATGTACGCGTAGTTGCTACTACTAACCGCAACCTCGAAGAAGCGGTGCGGCGCGGTCAGTTTCGCGCAGACCTTTATTACCGCCTCAACGTCATTCCCGTCACGTTGCCCTCCTTGCGGGAGCGCCGGGGAGACATTCGGCTTCTGGCGAAGCATTTTATGAAGCAATATCTCGGGGAGCATGCACCAGAGCTCACTGATGATGTTGTTGCCATGTTGGACACGTACTCCTGGCCCGGCAATGTGCGCGAGCTTCAGAACGCCATTGAAAGGGCAGGAATTCTCGCCCGAGGTAATGCGCCTCAGCGCTCAGATTTTCTGCTTACCTCTCCAAATGCGGCGCGGGTCGCTGAACAGCTTGTCGAACGGTCGCCTGAGTCGCCGATGTCAAGCGTCGATGCCAACGTGCAGCCGCAGGGTCAGAATGCAATCCAAAGCGGCACGTTTTCTATCGAGGTTACTCGAGGGGAGAATTCCGTAAACCCGGAACTCCAGATTAGGGCGGGAACCACCGTCGAGGCCATGGAAAGGAGCCTCATTCTCGAAACGCTCAAGAGTACCCGCTGGAACAGAACAGAAGCGGCGAAAATGCTTGGCATCAGTATCCGAACGTTAAGGAACAAACTCCACGATTACCGAGGAGCTGGTTTCATTGAGCACGGGTTTGAGGAAGCAGGGGAGTAAGCCCCGCCCACTGTACTCTATGCTTAGTACTCCTATGCTCTATGCTATGCTTAGGACACCCATAAAAAGAGTATTTTTAGGAAATCCTCTCCTTCATGTTAGGAAACCCAACTTCTTTTGCCGTGAATGCAAAAAGGACACCCACTTTCCACTCAGCCAGAACGCGAGTCGGACAGGGACGTCTTGCATGCGCCTCTCCCTGTGTGTTCGTCTTTAAACCATTCGATTTTTAATAATTGGCTGTAGGGCGATGCCCACCGCTCGTCACGACGTGAGTTAGCTCAAATTTTCTGAGTTGCGATTACTTGTGGCGTTCTGTTTGCGGATTTCTAAGTGAACGCACACCGTGCGGAGTTAACTCCCTGGTACCAGAACTTACCCGCTTTCTCAGCAGCTTCGATGAGTGCCCGAGCGGGCCCGACTATCCTTCGAAATCGGTGGCGGTAGTTTGTGGTGGTATCAAGCCACGACTTAGGTTTGATATTGAGACGAACCAGAATCTCCTCAAGGTTGCTTGGAATATTTCCCTTACCATCAACGACCACCCGTCCCGTGGCATCAACGAGACTTAGGTACTCCTTGGTAGTGATTTGGCTGTTGGTAGCCTCCTCTATGGAGAGCAGTGGAGGGTAAGCACTAACCACCGGGAGGTCCTGGTGCTGCAAGGGAGTTCTCTTAAGGGCTCTAATCCTGTCTTGAACACTCGTGTAGTCGCTATCTTCTGGGGTGCTTGAAACCCCAGCTCGTATCGGATTTAGGTCAATATAGACGCTACACGCCAGAAAGCCGGAGAGGTCGTGCACCCTCTGGGACTTAAAACGCCCCTCCCAGAACCTCCCCGTACACTTATCCTCCGCATTGGCGCGCCTTGCGATGTGCTCACACAGGCAGCGGTTTAGCCAGCTAATGCAGCAGAGTCTCTCCCTATAAATCTCTACCTGCCCGG
>JBIKWF010000146.1:0-9008 GCA_044356455.1 Bdellovibrionota bacterium
ATGCCTCCCACTGCAAATACAGTTCGATTCCAATAGAACCTTTGCATTTTCGCTTCTTTGAGAGCGTTGGCGCCCTCGCGTGCGTCAGGCTAGCTTTCCAGCATATCGGGAAATTTTCCGCGCAATATTCCTAAATACCTCGAATTCTAGACTCCCAATGCTCCGCAAAATCGAAGAATACGATAGGGAGCGGTGCGAATCTGAGCGCGGTCTTGGTCTAAGTTAGTTGGACATGAAGATGGTCATAGATGGTGGGTGGCACCAAGGGGCCACCAAGGGGCCAAAGGGGCCGGGATTTGGCGATTCTTAAACGCGCCTTGACGCTCGCGTGTATTAGTAGGATTCCCTCTGTGCATGAATTTTCTTTTACCTAACCGCCGTCCTTCTCTACCCACTCTGATCTTTGGGGGCATTTTTTTAGTCTATTGCATCGCGTTTTATCTCCCCATTCGGGAGATGTGGTTCAGCCCAGACTGGGCTACCGACGATTCGATGCAGCAGATCTATCCCTTTTACAAGGTCCTTTACCCACAGCTTTTTGCCGGGGACCTCATTACGCGCATGATGGAGTGCTACCTCGCACCTCTCCACTACTGGCTTAGCTGGGCGATTACCTGGATCACGGGCGATCCTATTATGATGGGGCACTGGGTCATGCTTTTGCAGCTGCTCAGTGCGCTTGCTTTTGTTTTTCTTGCCGTGCGGCACGCCGCCGGAACGTTTCCGGCCCTTTTTGCCTGCACCTGGTTTCTTCACACGCGCCATGTTGTCCAGCGCCTTACGGGAGGGCTTCCGCGTGGCTGGAGTCCTACCGTGCTCTGTGCGTTTCTCTATTTTGCCCTGTCAGGGAATCATTATGGAGTTCTTGCGACGCTGCTGGTCGGGTGCCTCCTTCATACACCGTCTACGTTGATCGCAGCGCTCGCCTACGGTCTTTATTTGCTATGGATGGTGCTTCGGCGTGAAACAAGGACCGAGTATTGGCCTCATTTTGTTCGCTTGCTGCTTTGCGCGCCCCTTTGCGTAATCCTCGCGCTCTCGGTGGTAAAGATGCCTGAGGACATCGGTACGATGGCAACCCTTGAGCGCGCGCAGAGCATGGTTGAATTTCAAAAACCCAGCGGGCGCTTTCCCTTTCTGCCTTTTGCTTCAATTCGGTCACAGCTTGAGACCTTCGGCTTTCAAGCGTTTGTGGGGAAGTTCTCAAGCCCTGTAAGCGCGAAGGTGAAGAAGCTTATTCCTGAAATAGTCACTGGTGTGCTTGTGGTATGCGCCCTTGTGGCATGGCGCCGCAGACTTCAGGTGATACCGCCCGTGGTGTGGATGTTTGGGCTTAGCTCGCTGCTGGTGTATCAAGCCTCGCGGCTTTTGGCCTTTCGATTGTATGTGCCGGACCGGCACCTACAGATACCCCTCGCGATTTTTTTTATTATTGGTCTCTCCATTGCGGCGCGCAGGCTGCTTGCGCCTGCGAATAGCGTTCCGAAGGAGGGGAGCAGATGGACGCAGCCTGAGACCCTGAGAAAGGCGCTTCCCGGTATGGGCTGTTTCTTGGTGTTAGCGGGCCTTATCTACGCGGGTTCTGGTTTTGGCCTTGAAGGCGCCATGAACTTTAACACCTGGCGAACGAAGCGAGGGGAAGTCTGGACTTGGCTCAGGGACAATAGTCATCAAAGTTCTGTAGTGGCTGGGCATCCTACCTTTATCGATCCTGTAATGCTCTTTGGACAGCGCCAAGCCTATGTCACGACCGAAACCACGCATCCTTTCTATGATAAGTTTTATGAAGAGATGAAAAGGCGCACCGCCATTTCGCTGCGTGCGCACTATGCTAGGAATTGGCAGGAGTTTTTGGCTATTATAGCGGACGAGAAGATCGACTATTTTGTGTTTCAGCGCGCCCTTTTTAAGCCACTAAAGCTTAGGAGTACGACCTTCTTCCCGCCCTTTGGTGACATCGTCGCTGAGGTATCCGCGCGAGGGCCATCTCAGTTTGTCTATTTGAGTTTGCCCTCGAAAGTTCACATGGCGTCCTTCCCGCCCTTAGTCTTTGTGGATGGATATAGCAAAGTTGTTGATGTCGCTAAGCTGCGCGCCGAGGTAGGAGCGCAAGTTTCGGGTGGGCAATGAGCCCAGGGAGAGCGTCTGTTCTCAGATCCAAAGTTGCTCAATTGTTAGGATTTTGTTAGCTTCCTCACTCGGTGATAGAGAGGTTCTTTCAGGTTGTATAATGAGGTTGTTTGTCTCACTGGTACGGTATCTTCGGGTCCGTCCTTTGTAGCGCGTTTAGAATCTGTTGCGCTTTGCCGCTTAGTTTAAGGGCCTCTTTTGACGAGATGCCCGAACTAGGAGCGGTAAATACTTGCGCTTGAGAGCTAAGTGCTCGCCAGGTTTGTATTCTATCTCTTATCAATGACTTCTTTTTCTTGCAGAGCAGGAAGAGGGGGTAGTGTCTTCGCCGAGCCGGTGTATCCGGAGGGCAAGCAAGCGCCGAAGCGGCGCTTTGAGTGGGGTAGTGGAGAGTGACGTATCAAATTTCGTGGCGCTCGGCAGTTCTAGAGATGGAACGGTCAGTAGCCCCACGGTGTTTGGTCCGTCATTTTCCATTCGCACCCCTAGAGAAGGAGAAACACTTGGTACTCACACTAGATTTGGCAGACACGACGCTTGCTGCCTACAAGGGCAGCTTAAGGAGCACCCTCACGCTTTTTGGAGACGCCCTTCGGCAACACCCTGATGACTTCAGGGACATGCTTGAGGCTGTGTCCTGGAACAAGGCCGAAATCGAAGGGGCTGGCTCCTGCGAGTCGGTCGCTCCCAGCGGCTCTTCCCTTACGCCTGCTGAAAGCTGGCAGATTCTCGGGAAGCGTCGTTGGTGGTCCTTGGAGCGTCCGTCCATGGCCGCGATTTTCGCGCACAACCTTGTGCTGGAGCTGATGGCTTCGCACAGGGCGCATGGTGGAGTCTCTGAGCAGCTTCAGTGGGTCTGCCAGAACCTCGGTCAGTTTGTTCGCCAGTACGCGGAGCTCCGGGGGCCCGTGGTGGCTGGCCTGGCCTTGGCTCTTGAAGACCTTGAGAAGAAGCGTTCGCCCCTTCCGGAGTACCTCGTTAGGGTACTCGATAATGTGGTGGGTATGGAGGCTAGCGATCGTGCGTCAGGTACCCTCGAAGGGTGAACCGGCAAGGTAGCAAGCTCCATCAGTTGCGGCGTTTCCGTGCGGTGAGACAGACATGAGTAGGGTAGATAGCGACGGGACAAGGCCGCCCTCGGGCCCCCCGTCGCCATCCTTTCTTCTCTAAGAGGGCACCCCCACAAGGGTTCAAGAACCTCTCGCTCACCGCACGCGTTTAGGCGATGCTAGGGACCAGTAGATATTGCAAATATGCGATGTCGGAAGAATGCCCTCGAATAAGCGCCCATGAAATTCTCGAACCTCTTTTCCTTTCGCACTGAAACTCCGGCCTCAATTGTAATCCGCACCTCTGCTCGCTCAGATGAGTCTACGGATCCGTCACAGCTCGTGCAGTCATTCACAGAGGCTCTCTCTCGAGAGTGGCTTGAAACCAATGGACTTGGGGGGTGGGCGGGAAGCACTCTCCTTGGAGTTCATAGTCGGCGCTATCACGGAATGCTGGTTTCTGCGGACAGCCCTTCACAGCGCTGGATGGTGCTCTCGCGTCTTGATGAAACCTTAGTCGCGGATAAAAAGCGCTACGAGCTCAGTTGTAATCAATTTCCAGGCGTCGTCCATCCGAGAGGCGATCAGTACTTCGAGCGTTTTGAGCTGAAGGAATTCCCGCAGTTCTTCTATCGCGCGGGGCCCTTTCTCTTAAAAAAATCAGTGCTGGCGCTGCATGGGGTAAATGCGGTCGTAGTTTCCTATGAGCTTCTTGAGGGCCCGTCCGCGTGTATTCTCGAGCTGCGCCCCTTCGTTGCAGGGAGGGACATCCACGCTCTGGTTAAGGCAAATCCAGCAATTAATCAGCGCAGTAAGTTTGAGAGGGGACTCCTTGAACTTCCCACGTACCCTGGTGTGCCTTCTGCCTATATTCGTCTCGAACAGAGCCGTTTTACGGCCCACCCAGAGTGGCATTACCGCTTTCAGTATCCTGAGGAACAGGCACGCGGGTTTGACTTTGAAGAAGATCTTTTCTCGCATGGCACTTTGCAGGTTGCGCTCTTTGTTGGGCAGGTGACCTCAGCCCTCATTTCTGCTGCCCCACTCAAGGAGCAGAAGATTGAGAAACTTGTAGAAGCCGAGCTTGAGAGGAGGCGAAAGCTCTCTAAAGGCCTTCACGGAAACTATCGCCACAGAGAAGTTCTCGCTCGTGCTGCTGATCAATTTTTAGTGAAGCGAGGCGAGGGCGGGGTGACGCTACTCGCTGGGTACCCATGGTTTACGGACTGGGGGCGCGATACCATGATAGCGTTGCCTGGACTGTGCCTGGTAACCAAGCGCTTCCATGAGGCGCGAGCCATATTGTCACTTTTTAAAGGGCACCTTAAAGACGGACTCATCCCGAATCGCTTCCCCGATGGTGCTTCCCTCCCAGAATACAACACCGTTGATGCAAGCCTTTGGCTGTTTGAGGCCGTGTGGAAGTATTTTATCGCAACCGAAGATAGAGACTTTGTTCTCAAGGAAATGCTCCCTGCGCTCAAAGAAATTATAGCGGCACATCAGTCGGGAACTTCCTTTGGGATTCGAGCCGAGCAAGATGGATTGTTAAGAGCCGGTGATTATTCAACGCAGCTGACATGGATGGATGCGAAGGTCCATGGCGCCCCTGTTACTCCACGGTTTGGAAAGCCAATAGAAATTAATGCGCTGTGGTGCAATGCCCTTTCCATTTACTCCTCGCTTTGTAAAGAGAGGGGCGACCTTGCAGAGGCGGAGGTGAGTAAGCAGGCCTATGTGAAGACGCGCGGGGCAATTTTGTCCCAGTTCTGGGATTCGAGCAGCCACGGATTTGCTGATGTGCTTGTCCCGAATGGGGCAGGAGGCTGGAGTGCTGATAGGAGCTTTAGACCGAATCAAGTAATCGCTCTAGGACTCACCGCGGAGATAGTTCCTCAAGAAAATGCTCGGGCACTGCTTGCGCGCGTGCGTCAAGAACTTTTGATGCCTATGGGGCTTCGTTCGCTGAGCTCTCGTGATCCCCAGTATGTTTCACGGTATGAAGGCGCGCCTGAGGTGCGAGATAGAGCATACCATCAAGGCACGGTGTGGCCTTGGCTCATTGCGCCTTACATAAGGGCGGTGGCGCGCTACGGTTCACAAGCAGAACTAAGGAGCGATGGAGCCCAGCTACTTCAGGCCCTAAGCATTCATCTTTCGCAAGGCGGCTTAGGCAGCATATCTGAGATTCTTGATGGCGACCCGCCATTTCGCGCGCGTGGCTGTCCATTCCAAGCATGGAGTGTCGGAGCCGTGCTCGAGTGTTTAGAACTTCTGGGTCAGGTTGGCGTGCGTTAATAATCACCCGCAGACGGGAGGCGCCGGCCGGCATTGAACTTCAAGAATCACCTCTCGCACGGCTTCAGCAAACTCTACTCCTTGCTCTTCAAAGAGATCGCGAAGGGCATCTGCGTGGCGTTGGTATTCGCCGAGGCGTGTAAGTGCTACGGCGAAACGCTCAATTGAGGGTAGTTCGGTGCACACCTCATTTGTTGGAGGAGTTATCGATTCCACAATATGCTTGTAGAATTCCTCCGCTTCGATGCCGATTCTATCTGAATTCTCGGCAATGGTTCGCGCCGGATTCTCCACCCATTTATAGTCGGAAGCGAAGGCAAGAGAGGGAGAGATGGGGGCGCCAAGTACTGATCCAAGAAGAGCAGCCAATAGCATAAACTGGATTTTGCGCATGATGCAGTCCTCTCATCTCAAAGTGTTGTCGTGATCCAGCCACCGTTGCAGACCATGGTAATAGTCGGAACAAACGGGAGAATTCTGAAACGAAACCCTCTCACTCACCTCATGCGTTTGACTGAGACGAGGTACCTGCGCTACGCACTTCTACGAGTTCTTCTTAAATCCTGATTCGGTGACCACCTTGATCGCGGCCGGCAAGCTAAAGCGGTTGTCTCCCGTGGCGCTATAGGTTCCCAGGGCGCCTTGGAAGTTCTTGAGGGACTGAAAGTGCGCTGAGATTTTGCTAGTTGATTTCGAATCATCAAGGGCCGAGTTGCCGATCAGGGCCGCATTTATGATTCCAACAGAGTCGTAGCCATTTGCTGCCCCAATAGTGCTGGCCCCAGGATAGGCGGCTTTGTATCTACCCAAGAACCCAGAGTCTCCATCGTCGTAGGTAGCATACCACGACCCTATGAGTGCTCCGTTTGAAAGCTTGACTGCGTTTTCGTCCTCGAACATTTCGTACCCAACACAAGGTTGAGTGAATCCCATTTCCTTAGCCTGGCGAGCAAAGATGCCAAGCTGCTCGGGGAATACTAAAGGCACAAACACATCGAACGTCTTTGAGCGCATGCGCCCTAAGAGCGGGCGAAAATCCTTTTGATCCCCCGCGATATCCTCGTCGAACGCCAGGGTAAGATTGCCCTTATTCATTTTATCCATCGCATCCTTTACCGCGATGGCACCATCGTGCACGACGGTGATGCGCGCGATGTTCTTAATCGAACGTTTGGCTGCTTCTTCGAAGACGGCGGTCGTTTCAGCCTCGGGAGTTACCCAAAAGGTAAAAAGATTCTTCTTGCCCCGAGATACCGCAGGGTCAGAGGAAATTGAAACAAACGTAATACCCCGCTCCTCACTCAGTTTTGATATGGCATTCCCGGTCGCAGATCCGAAGCCAATAATCACCGAAGCCTTATCGACCGATGCCAGTTTGGTGAAAGCCGAAACCGTATTCTTCGGTAAGAACGAATCATCCTCATACCGCACTTCAAGGCTGCCTTGCCTTTCAGGTGGTAGTTCCTTAAGTGCCAATTCGATTCCATTACGAACTGCTGCGCCAGCCCCCGCAAGTTCACCACTCAGAGGAAGAATTGCCCCAACTACGAGCGGGGACTTCTTTGGGGAGGTTTGGAGTGTATCCGCTTGCAGGGCGGAAAGGGGCAGAAGAATGAAAGTGACAAGTAGGAAGATCGCGCCGCAGGTTTGCGCTAGTTTCTTCTTCGGAGTGCGCCGATTCCCCGGGGGTGCTAAATGTTGATTAATTTTCGAGCTCCTTATTCAATCTGACGTGTGGGGCAGTGTTAGGTTTGGCGCCCTAAGGCATCTCTCGACGTCGCCTACTGGCAAAGGCGCAGAAGGGCGTCGCGTTAAGGAACCTCTGAAAAACCTCGATATTCTATTTTTTGTCTCTGCGATCTCTGTGTCCTCTGTGGTTTTTCAACAATTTAAATCAACCACAGAGGGCACAGAGTTCACAGAGCAGGCTTTTTCAGAGGTTCCCTAAGAATCCACCCCCCTAAAAATTCTCCGTGCGGGAAATTCCAGGCAACTCTCAAGGTCCTTTACTCACAAAGGGGCTGCCCTCAAGCAGAAACCTCCAGGGAAGCTCCTTGCTTTGGGATATACCAATCCGAGTGCTTACTGTCACCTTTGGTCACGGATTCCCCCGATCGAACAAAAAGTTCTTTGCCGATGAGCCAGCGTGCCGCACGCGCTACGTCATCCGCATAAAAAATCTCGGCAAGGATAGGACGCGTGTCATGAAGCCTTTGACCTCTTTGACCCCCGAGTTTTCATGCGCAGGGATTTCCCGAATTCGGCCATGGCATCAAGTACGGGACTGAATGCTTCTGCTGCTGAGGTGAGCGCATACTCGACTGTGGGCGGTGCCGTAGGGTGGACAGTGCGGAGAACAAGTCCCTCGGCTTCCAGTTCCCGAAGCCTTACGGTGAGGACTTTTGGTGAAACCCCCGCAAGGTCGCGTCTGAGGTCACCAAAGCGCCTTGGGCCCTCGCGCAGGAACCATAAAATCTTGGGAGTCCAAGCTGAAGAAAGCAGCGTAAGGCATTCCTCGAGTGGACAGTCTTCTGAGGGGGGGTGTCGGGGAGGGGATTTTCTTATTGGCAAGGTAGTTACCTTTAGGAACCTACTTCTAAATGAATACTGCTGTGATTATCATAGGGTAGTCAAAGATAGAATAGTGAGGTTACGCATATAATAACAGTTCGACCTTCAGAAGCGCGTGGCGGGGCGGATCATGGGTGGCTTCGCACCAAACATTCCTTTTCGTTCGCGGACTATTATGATCCTAAGTTTATGGGATTTAGGTCGCTGCGGGTGATTAACGAAGATTTTATTGCTCCCGCCAAGGGCTTCGGCACACACGGCCATCGCGACATGGAGATAATTTCCTATGTCGTAGAGGGGACGCTTGCGCACAAAGACAGCATGGGCAACGTCGCCCCCATTCCAGCGGGTGATGTCCAGTATATGAGTGCAGGGTCGGGCGTGCGGCACAGTGAGTTTAATCACGATCAAGAAAAGTGGACGCATATGCTCCAAATATGGATTGAGCCAAACGAAATCGGGGCTCAGCCTAGGTATGCACAAAGCAAAATTTCTCGTCAGGAGAAGCAGGGGCGCTGGAAGCTACTTGCCTCGCCCAATGGGGCAGAGGGGTCTATTCAGATTCGTCAGGATGCTAAGTTCATGGCAACTCTTGTGGCGCAAGGGGGAGCTCTTTCCTATGAGTTGGGAGCAGGGCGAGCTGCCTGGATTCAGCTCGTTCGCGGTGAGATTGAGGTGGAAGGTCAAGTTCTGAAGGCAGGTGACGGAGCTTCGATTGAGGATCTTACGCAATTCTCGGTTAGGGGCCTTGGAGCTGAAAGTGAGGTGCTTCTCTTTGATCTAGGGTAGGGCCCAAAATTATTCAGCTTATTGCAACAAGATTCCCTAGGGAGCCTCTGAAAATGTCCACCCTGTGCCCTCTGTGGTTGATTTAAATTGTTGAAAAACCACAGAGGGCACAGAGATCACAGAGAGAAAAATAAGGTATCGAGGTTTTTCAGGGGTTCCCTAGGATAATTT
>JBIKWF010000147.1:0-8988 GCA_044356455.1 Bdellovibrionota bacterium
TCGTCGTACGTGCCACGGAGAGGCTGAGGAGTAGGATGTTTTTGGACGCTCCTAACCTATAGGTTTACTAAGGTTTTGAGTATCCGTGTCAAGGACGAGGTGAGTCATGAAAGTCAGAAATATCTCTGACCCTGTCGGGTCATTTCAGCAAACTGAAAATACCAAAACCGCTAACGGTCAAGAAGGCGCAGCGAACGCAGCCAAAGTTGCTCAGCCTAGTGCTGAGGCAACAAAACTCGCTGATGACTTTGGAACGGCCGATCCCGCGGAAGAAGCGCGGCGTGCGCAGCGTGTTCAAGAGCTCAAAGCTCAGAATGCTGCTGGCACTCTCAAGCCCGCAAACAGCACAGAAGTCGCCAAAAAGATTATTGAGGAACTCGCGCTCTAGGCGCTCTCAGTAATTTGTTAATTATGGCGCGCTGTGGATCGCCCCCCTATTCGCCCTGACCCACCGCGCGCCACCCTAGTACCTAATTGGTACCCAGCAGCTCCACGTCAAAAATCAGATCCGCATTCGGTGGAATCGCTCCTGGCGCGCCGCGCGCCCCATAGCCAAGCTTTGAGGGAATCATAAGCGTACGCTTACCGCCGATTTTCATTCCGGCCACACCCTCATCCCAGCCCTGAATCACTTGGCCAACGCCCAGGTTAAACTGGAAAGGCTGCCCACGATCCACCGAACTATCAAACTTATTACCTTTCTCGCCCTTGTTATCGAGCCAGCCGGTGTAATGCACCGACACCTTCGCACCAACCTTTGCTTCTGCGCCCTTGCCAACCACATGGTCTATGTAACGAAGACCAGAGGCAGTGGTGACAGGTTTGCCGGCTGCCGTATCTGCAAAAGCATCCCCGGATACACCAAGGAAGAACACGGCGCTCAAAAGTGACGTAAGAAGTAGTTTCATAGAATCTCCTAAGACAATGGGGGAAGAGAATCACGGCCGGGAAGTCTGCACAACCCATATGGTAGGGCGCCGCGCCCCGAAGTTCCCCTTCGAAAAAGCTATGCCTGCAAAAAAGAAAGGGCTCTTCGATGGGACCCACATGCCACCACTTCCAGAAGCGCTCTCGCACCAAAGCGCTAAACTTAGCCGGCACATTGCGTAGCCCCCCGTTACTCGGCCGGCTCACACTTGAGTAGCAATCGACTTGGAGATAGGTTTCTTAAGGTTACTACGCGCCTTCTCCTTTCATTACAGCGATTGGAACACGTCTTATGGTATCTGCGCAGCAAGGCCCACACGGCGATTTTAGACGAGTAACCCGAAAGGTAGGAGAAGTCGGCCAGGGCGAGAAGGCTATCGAAGTCTTCGATACTTCAATCGAAAACCCTCGAAGCATGCTCCAATTCGCACCTAAAAATTTAGTCGACTTCAGAACATGTCCCCACGTCCCCAGAGCGATGCGCGAGCAAGCAAGTCCCGAGGACAGATGGATCTTAGGAAGTGCTGTACTTGGTATCGAGGTCGCCTACTCAAAGGAGTTTATTAATTGGAAGCTCTGGGGAATAAGCGAGGAGACAAGCTGCGCTCTTAGAGCCGGCTTTGCCGAAGATGACCCAGGCTATCTCTTTGACTACGGCGCGCTTGGTTTGGCGGCGAAAAACGAGGCAACGAGTAAAGGAGTGAACGCAGAAGAACGCTTTGCTTTCTGCCGGGATTATATTCTTGAACGAATCGAGTCGACCCCTCACTCCGATCTTGGACTTTTTGGTGCGTGGCTCTCTGGCGCTAAGATTCAACCGTGCTTCGTCAGACAAACAGCTTATGAGGCTCAAACGACTTAGCCACATACTTTTTCCCGATTTGCTGACGAACTCGCTTATTCAGCAGAGAGGGCAAAATAGAAGGACGGTTGCGGGGGACGAAGCTCCAGGGCGCTGAAGAGCCTTGCTGTTTGGCGCCCCCTGATGACCTCGATCTTCGTCTAAATTTCACTGTTCATGTCCGTCTTTTTCGTCTAGTCTAGTTTGATTATGTCCGTCTTTTCCACCCGCACGGCCAACTGTGAACATAAATCGTAGTATTTACAGCACATTAACGGACTGGGCAAATAAGCCTCACCGGAAACCTCTTTTGCTGCGAGGGGCTCGGCAGGTAGGCAAATCTTTCGCAATTCGGCATTGGGGCCACGCGACCTATGGCCGAGATAACTTACTAGAAATCAACCTAGAAGAGCGTCCGGACCTCGGCGTCATCTTTAAGCAGAACCTACTCATTGAACGGATCGAGCAGGAGATTTTTCTTGCGACTGGATTCGATCTTTCGCGACCCGGCGTCGCGCTGTTTATCGATGAGATCCAATCTGTTCCCGAAGCGATCACCGCACTGCGTTATTTCTATGAGAAACATCCCTCCTTACCGGTGATCGCTGCAGGCTCACTTCTTGAGTTTGCACTCGGAGAGGTCGGCCTCCCTGTCGGGCGCATAGAATCTCTCTACCTTTATCCTCTCTCATTTGCTGAGTTCTTATCCGCACTAGGCAAAGAACATCTTGCAGCATTCATACGAAACACCTCGCTCACTAATGCGATACCGTCTCACCTGCACGAGGAGCTCCTTACCTTGCTTAAGCGATACTTTTTTGTTGGCGGCATGCCGGAAGCCGTTAACGAGTATAGCCGCACTAACAATCTTGCTTCGGCGAGCAGAGTTCATCTCCAAATACTATCGTCATTCAAAGATGATTTTGCGAAGTATGCTCACGCCGCCGACTGGGAGGCTCTCCGTGTCGTTTTTGACCGCTCCCCTTACCACATCGCAGAGACTGGAATAAAACTCAGCCGATTTGACCCCTCGCTTAAAGCCGAGAAGGTCAGACGAGCACTACACCTTCTCTCAACCGCTCGCGTACTTACTAAAGTTCGAGCTACTTCAAAGGCTCAGTTTCCACTTCGAGCAAGCGCCGAAGAGACAAGATACAAACTAGTTTTTATTGATATCGGACTTGCACAAGCAGCCCTCGGATTCGACTGGCGCCAGATCCCCGTTGACGCCGACCTAACCACAATCTTCGATGGAAAATTTGCCGAACAGTTTGTTGGCCAAGAGATCCTTGCAACCCGATCGGCAGAATATGAATACCAGCTTCACTATTGGCACCGCGATGCTCCCGGATCGAGCGCTGAAGTTGACTATCTCCTTGAACGTGGAAACTCAATAATTCCGATTGAAGTAAAAAGTGGCCATCGCGGTCACTTAAAGAGTCTCGCTGTTTATCAAACTACTTTTAGGCCAGAAAGTGCGCTGATTCTGTCACAAAGAAACATTGAATCTCTCGATAATCTTCGATGGGTCCCGCTTTACCTTGCAGGCAGGGTGTAAAGGATCTGGGGGAGCTTGGGCTTCTGGGGCCTTAGAATATCACTCCCGCAGCGTCTTTCTTACCAATCCGGGAATCTTCGAAGCACGAAACTTAGAAGTAAGCGCGCGAGGAACCGAAACCTTGACTGCGCTCCCTAGAAGTGACTCCTCTCCGCAGCGAATCCCTGGCACAATCGTATCAGGCTGACCCACGCGCCGAGCCGGAGTAACAGATCCGCGAACCGTAATGGTCCGGGTCTTGGTGACGGAACCGGCAATCACGTTAACGGCGCCAAGAGAAGACTGAGCAGTAGCCCTCCCCTTGCGGCGCAGGAAATATTCGAATTGACAGTTAGCCTGGGGAGCTACGGTCAAAACATTTCCCGTTCGCGAACGCGCCGTGGTCACGATGCGCACACGGACGGAATTCGTGCCGGCACGAGTAAGCCGAAGCGTCATCCCCACGCGAGCGCCTCCCGGGATCCGGGGAGTGCCCTGGCCAAGAATATCAACCCCAAGTGACGAGGCGCTTGAAGCACTCGAAGAGGTACTCGCCGAGGAGCCAGAACTTGACGCCGAGCTATCTGACGAGCCATTTGAAGCCGAAGAGCTGCTCTGCGCACTGGATGTCGACGAAGCCGAGCTCGAAGACTGGCTGCTCAAAGAAGAAGAGCTGGCCGAGGAGCTAACCGAGGACGAGGATGACGAGCTACTGGATGCGGAGGAGCTTACCGATGAGCTTGAAAGCGAAGAAGCACTGCTTGAGGAGCGTGAAGCACTCGACGAGGTACTCGCCGAGGAGCTAACGGAGGACGAGCTGCTTGATGCGGAGGAGCTTACCGAGGAGCTGCTCTGCGAGCTACTTGAAAGCGAGGAAGTGCTGCTTGAGGAGCTTGAAGAAACAGAGGAACTCGCTGAAGAGCTTACTGATGACGAACTAGCCGAGGAAGACGAGCTAGAAGACACACTACTAGAGCTTGAAGAGCTAACCGATGAACTCGAGGAGGAAATAGAGGAAGAGCTCGATGAGCTACTACTTGAGGAGCTACTTGAGCCATTTCCGCCAGAGAATCCAGCATCAACCGCGCTCACGGCATTAGGGTTGAGATCTCCCACACTTGCCACGCGGTAAAAATACGAAACTTGCGGCACTGCGGTCGTATCATCAAACTCTAGCGCAGCCCCCGGCATGACCACTCCAATCTCTGCAAACGGCCCAGAAGCAGAGCCAGAGCGCTGGACTAAATAGCGCTGGACGTAGCCGCGCGGGTTTGCTGCCCACGTCACTCGAACACGCCCTAAAACAGTGCCGTCAGAGGCGCTCACCGAAAGAGCAGGTAACGGCGCCGCGGAGCGCCGGCCCTGAGCCACGTTGCCCGGTCCACACCCTGACGCATTGCACGCAACAATCGAGTACCAGACTGGTGTTCCGTCGGCAGGCGCGCTCACATCAGTGAAAATAGGCGAAGAGAGATTCGCAATTTCTACAAAGGTTCCGCTCTGGCCAGTATCTGAGCGCCGAAACGAGTACCGGCCCTGACCAGCAGCTCCATTCGCGTATAGCGAAACCCCGGAAGTAGAACCAGGGTTAGAAGCTTCTGTAACAACCGCGCCGGGCACCGCAAGGAACGCAACCAACGAGCAAGGCCCAGTTCCTGCCGCATTAGAAGAACGCACGGAGTAGAAGTACTGGGTTCCATACACCGCGCTCGAGTCCACATAGAGAGTCCCCGTTAGTCCCGTAGCTAGTGGCGTTCCTACACAAGCCGAAGTTTGTGAAAGAGCGCGAAACACAGAATAACGTCCCGCCGCACCTTGCGGCGCGCCCCAGGTAACCGAGAGAGAAGGAGCAGCCTCTCGAACCACTACATTGATTGGGGCTCCTGGTATTTGAACAAGCGCCGCGCCTACATCCACATTGCTTGGAGAACTCTCGCCCAAAGCGCTCACTGCTATCACTCGGAAAAAGCGGTCCTCCCCGTAGCGGGTGTGCTCCGCTGCGGCGATGCGAAGAGAATTGCTCGAGCTTGGCTGAGAGCTTAGAGACGAAAAGGGCCCGGCTGCCGAAAGGGCTATTTCAATTCGGTATGAATCTACGTTCCCTCGCTGAGGAGAGCTCCAGGAAACATCTATGGCTCCAGGAACAGTACGATCCGTGGCGGAAACTGCGAGCGGCGCACTGGGAGCTGCCGCGCGCCATCCGGTAGCTACCTGGCTTGGTGTACAGCCACTCACATTGCACCCAAGGACTCGGTACTCGTAGCGCGTACCGTCAGAAGCCGCGGTAGTGTCTGAAAAGCTGACCTCGGTTCGACCAGCGCTGTAAATCTCGGCAAAGGCTCCGGCGCTTCCCAGCACTCGTCTCTCGACACGGAATTGCCGCACAAGTGGACTTGTCGACCAAGTAAGTGCAACCGAAGCTCCAGACGCCCCTTGGCCTGCCGTGAGAGTGAAAGCAGCCGGCACTGCCACCGCCACCGCCGAAGAACATGGCCCCACTCCGGCACCATTTAGTCCCTGCACAGAGAAATAGTAGGGAATTCCATACTGAGGAATTTCGAAAGAAAGAGAATAGCTCGTCTGCTGCAAACTCGTTCGAAGCACTCTGGTCCCAGTACACCCCGTAGCTGTGGTGCTTCGGTACACGTCGAAGAAACTTGGAGTCCCCGCGGTGTTACTCCAGGAGACCGTAACACTAGGAGGTTGAGGAACCACAACGGGTTCGGTGACCGAGGAGATGCTTAAAAGTGCGGGCACCGAGACCTGCACAAACCCATTGTCGAAACTTGATTGGGGACCTTCTCCAACTACGGTTACCGCGCTTACCTTATAGGCAACGGGATATCCGAACCGAATATCAGAATGTGTGTCTGTATATGAGGCCGCCGCTCCGGAAACTTGAGCAGCAAGCACATAGGGTCCCTGAGTACCCGTAACCGATCTAAATACGCGGTAATTTACTACTCGCCCAAACTCAACTGGAGTCCAGGATACCGTGATGCCCGTTGGCGACACGCCATCAGAGGCCTGCACGCCTTGAGGGGCTGGAGGAATTGCATCTCTATACCCGAGCACAAACCCGCTACTTGCGCACCCTGACGCGTTACAAGCTTGAACATAATAATTATAGCGGCGTCCGTCAGAGGCCGCAGTCGTATCCGTGAAGGAAGTCGCCGGGAAAGAACTGCCGAGCGTTACTTGAGTTTCAGGCCTGCCAACTTCAAAACGATAGACAAAATACATACGTGCAAGAGGAAAGCTGCTGCCCCACGAGATCTCAACCCTATCGCTAAAGGCGCCTTGAGACGCGGCCACGGAGCTTGGAGCGGAGGTTCGCACAAGGGCACGCGGAGCGCTGCAGGCCCCCACATTTCCTAAGGTAACCGCACGAACAGAAAAATACTGCGGGCGCCCATATTCACTTAAAGGTGCATCAAACGTAAGGCCACTAGAACCAAAAGGGAGCGCGATAGTAGAAATAGGAGCACCACTACAGCCTGTCTCTGAGAGAGATCTAAAAACCTGTAGGGCCGCAAACTGCGGCACTGGGGGAGAGTCTGCCTCCAATCCCACGGTAAGCGTTACCGAATCATACTGCGTAGGAGTCGGCTCAGTTATCGAGGCGACCGAAAAAACTGGCGCAGGGACATCAAGCGGCGTGCAAGGTCCGTTTCCGCCAGCGCTCATGGCGCGAAGGGAGTATTGATAAAAGCTTTCAAGACTAAGAGGCGCGGCATCATCGAAAAATTCATTCCCCACCTGAGCATACGCAGGGCCACTACAGAGCTCTTCTGTGGTTGATTTAAAGATTTCATACCCCGTAACCAAGGGGCCCGAGGTTGGAGGATTCCACTCGAACCTTGCAAGAGAGCCATTCATCCGATACCGAATCTCAGGAATTCCGCCTGGAGTTGGCGAATCATCAGTGACCGGCTGAAAGCACCACTTAGTGAGCTCCATCTCTGAGATACTTTGGGCGCTGAATGAGGTGGCAGTATTAATCATCGGGAGCATAATTCCCTGACTATCATGGCCAGCACCAAGCAGATGCCCGATCTCATGCGCAGTCAGTGAAGTTCTATTGGCGGGATTTGTAGAATGCCGCACCACAGACATGGCATCGATTCGGCAGGCTCCGAATAGTCGACCCAGACCAACGGCGCTCGCCATAAGGTCTCTCCCGGTAAAAAGCTGCGTCACGTCGTACCCCACCGCAATACGCGAGCGGGTCGCAAGCAGTGCATCAAGCTCATCTGCAGGCGGCCGAGAACTGTCGAAAGGATCGTTGGGCGTATTCCAAACCGTGAGGCTCGATATTGCGAGGTGGAGATCCAGTTGATTCTCAAAAATGCCGTTTACTGAATTTATCGTGGCTTGAATAACCGCCGCGGCATTGGACGCAGATCCAAGAAGCTGAACGTACTCCCAGTCCGCATCGAGCATGGTCTGAACGTTGCGATATAGAAGTGCTCGGTCCCCATATCCTCCTTGTCCGGGAAGACCCGTCCGTACCACAGTCATCGAAGGAGGCACGGACGGAGTAGGCGCCTCCAGATGGCAGGCAGGGGCGGTTTCGCCAAAATCAGCAAGATTTATGGGCGAGGCCGATGCGCTCACCTCTAAAACTGACGTACCGAGGGAACTCGGCGCCACGGGTTCTGACTCAAATCCGAGGAGCTCCAATCCCTCAGAGAAAGAACCCGTAACAACAATCATGCCGTCGGGGTCGCGGCGATAAACGGAAACGCGAGCCCGTGCTGGAGAATCAGATGAAGACTTAAAGTGATAAATCTCTACGGAAAGGGGGCGAGTACCAGTTGGCGTCACTTCCTGAACGACCGACGGCCCGCCAGTTAGGCCAACGGGCTCCATGGCAAAAGACTGGGGCTCCCCGTTGCTCCCTACAATCGTTAGCTCGCCAACGGACCTGGAACCATAACCTTGGAGTAGCTCTAACAGTGCATGCGCATCGAGAGACACGGAACGAGTCTCTTGGGGCACTGAATAAACCTGCGCGAGAACGGCACACGGCGCCGAGAACAACGTCGCACAGAGAACAACGGGAAGAAGTAAAGACTTTCCTCTACCTCGAATAATGCGCGCGACGTGATTTAGAGATGAGAGTAAGTTCATACCTTTATATCGCCCCAATAACCTAAGCTGCTCCAGCTGCGCCAAATTAATAGCGCTGCATTTTCAGGCACTTGCAGCAGCTAATGCCAAACTTCGGCACTAATTCCCTCTCCTACAGGAAACACGGAGGCGAAACAAGGAGAACTGGAGTTGATAAAATTCGTAAGGAACCTGTCCCGTAGAACATTCTCGCCATTATGCCCACGGGATTGCTATCGGGTCCGCTAGGGAGCCTCTGAAGAACCTCCATTCTTAATACACCTCTGTGTACCTCCGTGCTCTGTGGTGAATCTCTTCGTGAAAATTTCACCACAGAGGGCGCAGAGGTACACAGAGGTGAGTTTTCGGAGGCTTCCTAGATACGAAGGCTAGAGGCCCTGAAACTTACGCGCGAGATTCTCTTAGAGTCAATCGGAAATGGCCTCATTCCAACTGCGAGAATCTTTGTTTCCATCGGCCAAGCATTTAGGGCAGGCATTGGCGCTCCGAGATACTACCTTATCGGTGCTCGAAGGCGTGGGGACTTATGCGAAAAATTCAGTATGACCTT
>JBIKWF010000042.1:0-32934 GCA_044356455.1 Bdellovibrionota bacterium
AGCTCACATATTCCGGTCCTCCGTTATACGTTGTAGATAGTTACGTGGGCGAAAAACCAACTCCCACCGCGGAACTTGCATCCGCTAGACGAGTGCGCCGGTTACGGCGCACTGAGACATGACGGTTAGTGAGCTCTCACTTCTTAAGCTGAAGTTTGTTGCACGTTCTCGTAAATTTTCGCTTCCCGTAGAACATTTGAATCTTCGCTGAATATTTACCCGAGCTGAGAGATTTGAACTTCTTCAGCGGCTTTCTGGCCGGAATCAAGGCAGTGACGGAACTTTGGTCTGGTAGGCGCAGCTTTGCCGAAATACGCGTGAGTCTTAGCGGCACCACATTGGCTGCGACACCTGCGGCATCAATCAATGCAACACGTAGAGAAGTTTTAGAGGTAGCGGTTAAGCGACATTTAAGAAGTCCTATCTGAGCGAGCCTGCCGCCTTCTGTCGTAATATCAGGCGTCGGCGATCCAACAGGCCCAGAAGTTGGTGTGGGCGGCGGAGCAGTTGGCGGTATCGGCGAGATACTTGTGGCAGTCGGCGGGACAAGGGCGGTGGGAGAAGCTCCTGGATTACTCGTAGTCGTCACGGTTGGGGAATTTGTGGGCGTCGCAGATGAAGTGGCTGTCGCGGTGGCTGTCAAAGTCGCGGTGGCTGTCGGAGTCGGAGTCGGCGGAACAAGACTCGCCGCTAGAATCTCGCTACACGCGCTCGTTGCACCAGAGGCAGTTCTTCCCTGGAGCGAATAGTAATAGCGCTCCCCCGGAACAGGGCCAGAATCAACAAAACTAGTGCTCGTCGAGATGTCTAGGGGCGTTCCTATGCAGCGTTCGCCAGGCGAATTCGAGCGGTATACTAAGAAACTTGTTTGCCGGGCCTGCGATGACCAACTAAGCGAGATACGCCGAGCAGGCGCATCCGGGAAATACGCCAGGTCGCGTGGTGGTGTGAGAACCGCAAGCCGCGCTATTCGCGAATCAAGGAACTGCGCCCCGCCCGCCGATACCCGCACGAAAAATGTCGCACCATCATCCCCTTCTCCCGTGGACGAGAGCGCTATTCTTGAGCCCGCCTCCCCGGGAACGGGAGCTCCGCTCCTATACCACTGGTAGAGGGGAGCATAGGGCGCCGCTGAGGCGCTCACCTGAAATGAGACTGGCTGCCCTTCAAGAATCTCAGGGGAATCACTTGGCTGATTCGTAATGAGAGGCGAAACATCGGTAAAGCCATCTGCCCTCGCGGAACAGGCTCCCAAATAACTAGGCGCAATGACCGTCTGAACGTAATAAGTTCGAGTACTACCCGGCGCGAGGCCACTGTCAACGAACCTTGGTTCCGAAACGCTTACGGCCGCCCCCGTGCAGCCTGGCGCGTTCGTGATGCGATAGGAAGATGCTCGCGGCTGAACGGGCCACACAAGTTCAATCCTATCAAGGAAGTGTTTGTTACTTGCTGAAATGCCGGTGATGGCGGCCGGCAACGCCACTCCACTCTGCACCGCTGAGCAAGAAGAAGGAGCTCCATTGGCGCCCACAAATTGGATTGAATAGTAATAAGGGAGTCCAGGCTCTGCGCCTCCGTCGTCAATAGAACTAGGCGGTGTGCCTGCTATCTCCCGATAACTTGGCTCAAGGCAGGTAGTAGAAGAGGTATTTCGATATATCTTGGTGGCAACTGCGCCCACAGAGGTAGAAAGCGCGAGGTTCACCAGCGAGGCCCGGTTTGAACTTGCGCTGAAACTTGGCGCTGAGAGTCTTCGATAACCGCGCACGACAGGACTACAAGCCCCGACGCTACTATTTGAATACAGAATCCTTGCAGAATAAAAATAGTCAACCCCAGGGGAAGGCGCGGTGTCATCCCACTGAAGAATTCTTCCCGTAAGGGTCCGAAACGCAGTCCCTACACAACTCTCTGCTGCTGAAGAGGCTCGAAAAATCTCTACCGAACTAATTCCCGTTTGCTGAGGGATGTCCCATGAGAGAGCTATTTCATCGGTAAAAAGACCTAACGAGGCATTGAAACCAACGATGCCGCTCGTTTGCCCTATGCCGCGCGAGCCAGGCTCGCTTACCGAACAGGATGATTCAGAGCCGTTCGCATATACTGCGCCGACACGATAAAAATAGGTAATCCCGGCGTCAGCCGTAGAATCGAAGAATCGCGCCTCCGTGAGACCTTGAGCGATTCGGCTACTCGCCGCACAAGTGGCACCGGAACTAAGCGCCCGGTAAAGCGAGTACGAAACCGCATAGGGCGCTGATGACCAGGTGATATCAACGCCATCGGCTATCGTACCGTCAGTTGCGGTAACACTTGCCACGGGTTGCCTAATAGTGAGCCGCGCAGCTCGTGTCTGCACATAATTGACCTGACTCGTGGTGAGCCTTGCGTAATAACTGCTTTGGTCGTCGCTCAGCTGAATATTAGAGCGGAAAAGGGACGAGGTGGTCTCTCCGCTAAGGGGCTGGTCATTTTTGTACCACTGGTAACGAATGGGCCGTGGAGAGGTGGCAACAACCGTGAATGTCGCACTTGTCCCGGCTGCGGACACATAGGCGTCAGAAGGCTGGGTGGAGATTACCGGCAAAAGGTCCACGGTTCCCACAACCACGGGGGAACAGGCTGAGATAAGCCCCCCAGGGGTCACACTCTTTGCCGAATAATAGTAGGTCCCTCCCGGAACCACGTTACTATCGTCCAGAATCGTAGCACCGGTGCTCGTAAGTTCGTTGGAGCAAGGGGTATTTGTTGTCGAGCGATAGATCAGATACGAATTTGCGAACGGCACGGCGTTCCACGTGAGGCGAACTTTGTCAGCAAATTGCTGAGGCACGGATTGCAAACTTGGAGCGCCAAGAGGCAACGCAACGCTCACAAGAGAGCTACACGCTCCAAGGCTGCCGTTAGCACCACGCGCCTGCATTCGATAGAAATAGTTCATCCCCGGAGATACCAAGGGATCGGAGTAGGAAGTAAATATGCCAAGAGTTGCATGAGGAGTACCTGCACAAGTAAGCGCAGAATCTGTGGAGCGATAGACAAAATAGCTGGTCGCTCCATTTACGTTTGCAGGCTTCGAAAGGACTATTTCTCCCGTTGCAGAGTTAGGGGAGGCCGAAAAGCTAGGAGCACTAAGCTGCATATAACCCACGTCGGTGCCTCCGCAGATCCCGGGGACTCCTCCCGAGTAACGCGGTCTGCCTGAATAAAAATAGTTCACACCTGGCACGAGGGACGCACTAGAGTCGGCTACGCTCGCGGCAGAGTTTGAATTTACACTGATAGCAGGAGTGCCTTGGCACCCTTGATTGATAGTTGAGCGAAACAAGTCGTATCCCACCACTCGGCTAATAACTATGGGGACCCACGTGAGATTAACAAAGGAAGTACTCGCTCCGTCTGAGGCGGTAAGCCCCCCGAGCCACGCATTTACCGAAAGAGTCGCGGGAGCAGACTGCATGCTGTACGTGTCAAACGCCAACCCATAAGCTACCGCCGACGCGTGGTAACGCGCTCCATCATCTGCGTTTCCCACATTAGAAACCATAAGCGAGGAGCTGCTTGAATTCGGGATCAGAATATTATTTCGATACCAGCGGTAGGTTAAGGGCCCAGCACTGGAGAAAGCGGCAGAAAAGGTCCACGAATCCCCCGCAGTCACCGTACGATCTGCGGGAGATGAAACAAGGAGCGGCCTTGGGTCTCGGCTGCCTAACACAGGCAAGGAAGGTGCGGCGGCCGTGGCATTATACGACTTCACTCGATAACGGTATCGGAGTCCATTGGCTAAGACCCCGGAATCATCGAAGACCAGACCCGGGAGATTTATTCCCGTTTGCGCAATCCACTCGAAGCTAGCGTCAGGAGGATTTTCGGGAGCTCGTTCAATCACATATCCATTGGCACCTCGTGCCGTGGCTTGCCATGAGATACGAACAGAGTCGCGAAGACCAGGGGAAAGGGACGAGGAGAAGAGCGTCGCATTCACTCCTGTCGGCGGAGCAAGCGTATAACTGGTAACCGTCACAGAGGGATCACTGTCGAACTGCGAGAATCCAGCCTCGTCCTTTGCTATCACATAATACTGCACGTCTTGGCCCGCTGGATTGGCGACTCTTATGTCTCTATCTTCGTACGTAATTGCGCGCTCATTCGGGATCTGCGCGGTGGAAAGTTGCGCTACCTGCGTGAACACGGAAGCGGACGCAAGCTTGCGGTAAATGGTGTAGGAGGATGCACTCCGCTGAGCGGACCCAGCAAAGTTGAGGGTGATTCTATCTGCAGCCGCGCCTGGGAAAACAACCAGGTTCGTAGGCGGTAATAATTTTACAAAGCGAAACGCCTCAAGGGTAGCGGAAGAAGTACAGCCAGAAATGTTGCAGGCAAGAACAACATACCACCGGTGAGTCCCATCCGCAGGTGCACCCGCATCAACGAATTGGGCAGATTTCCTGCCTTCGCTATTGATAGATGGATTCAACGTGGCTTCGCCAATTCCTGCAAATGCGCCAGCAGGCCCATTCTCCCCGCGCCACACATAGAGTCCCAGCTGACCCAAGGCTGCGGTTCCGGCAGTTACCAGAGTCACACTGTCGCTTGAACGAGTTCCGCGAGAAATAGTCACGTCAGCCGGAACCGGCATTGAGGCGATAGGAGAGCAAGGGCCGGCACCTGCGGCGTTGACTGCCCTCACGGAATAGTAGCTAGGCACTCCCCACGGCGGGCTCGGGTCTATCCAGACATTCCCTTGCGTCTCAGCTATCGGTGCCCCCTGACAAGCACCAGAAGCTGCGGAGCGAAAGACTTGGAAACGAAACACTGGCCCGCCAACTTGGGCACGATCCCAGCTTAGCTCAAGCTTGGCGGGGTCGACGCCACTTGGCGAATTGGGAAGTTGCGGGTAGCGCACGCTCAGGCGTGGCGGAGCACCGGGGAGCGCAGCCTCATCGGTAACGGGCTGAAAGCAAGCATAGTTGGTAGCCCGAACTTGGCTGCTATGCACCGTCGTAAAGTTTAGCGCGCTCGAAACCACCGAGCGCATAATGTTCGACGTCGTGTCGTCGTGGTCGAGATAGAGATCGTGCCCAAGCTCATGAGCCGAAAGATTGACGGCTCCTGTTCCCCCATACTTTGAAACAATGGAGGGGTGCGAGCAGGCCCCGTATCCAGAGCGACCGACTACGGTTCCGCCGAGCGTTCCTGCCCCCACCACCCAAGCCTGCATCAATCCAAGGCCATAGCGGTCCCTGATTTCCGGCCGGGCCATGACCTGACTCGCCGCATCAAAAAGGGCGTCAGTGCCTATATCGGGATAGGGATCCGCGGCGCTATCCCAGCCGTTTTGGTAGGCAAGATATAAACGAATCCCGAGCTGCGCCTCGTAGATGCCTGCTACCTGATTGACGATATCGCGAATGGTGGTAAGGGAAGCTGCCACTCCCCCACTCCTCGACGTATAATGATAAGAAGCATCAGTTCCGATATTTGCTACCCGGTACAACACACTGCGTGGACCATACCCGCCCCCTTCTGTCACCGTCGGGAATCGTTCGGCTCGCTCCTCCTCTGTAAGCGCCTGGGTATCACAATCATGAGAGCCAGACGCAATAATTTGTTCAATAGGGAGCTGCTCCAAAATCCGAATTTGAAGCGCGGAACCTGGCGATCCAGAGAAACTAATGGGATCTGCTCCTTCAAAGAAGAAGACCTGCTCCTGCACGCCGACTAACCCACTGAGCTTCAGGGGCTCAGTCTCTTGAGCAGGGATAAGAGAGAAACGGATAAAACCAGGAACTCCAGGTCTTAAGTCACAATCCTCGCACGTCCCGGAAAAAAGTTTGCTCTTAAGCGCAGGTAATGGACGACTACCATGTTCGTCGCTTATCTCGGTGACAGTACGCTCAGAAACGAGATTGCTCGGGGTAACAATAAAGCGCGACACCGAACCGTTAATAGGGAGAATAAAAGATACGCTCCTCGCCTCCAGCTCTTGAGCGTCAAGATTGAGCAGAGTATCGATGTCGACATGGCTCAGCGCACCTCCCTCTTGGCCCGGTAGCGCCGCAAGGCGAATCTCAACAACTGGAGACGTGGGCGTGAAACTGCGAGGGGTGCCGATAAAAAATAGATTAAGTGACAGAGCGAGAACTATCCCGGCTAACGTGGCAAGCCGCCAAGAATATGATCTCGATTTCATGTCGCTCTATGCGTCCTAAGGGGGAAACAGGCGTGAGGCCAAGTACTCCCTGATTATACCCCTTTAAGATGCAATTCGCGCGAGGTCCTCTTCTTTATAAAAGCCCTCTTTAAAGAGCATCTTCTCCAATGATTTCGAGACATTAGGGACTAATACTACTCTCCTAGTACCCGCTGCACGACACTAAGACTGGTCCCCGCGGCCACAACCTTCCCATTAGGATCCAAGACGAATAGTGCAGGGAGGCTATCCACGCCAAAGGCAACCTTAGCTTCGTCGTATACGCCATTACCCGAGTAAGAATGCTGCAAACCATCAAGCTTCCCATACGTGATGCGATCTTGGAGCTTGGGCAAGTCCTCGGCTTTATCAATGCTCACCGCAAGAAACACGATATCTTTGCGTGATGCGTTACGCTTCGCATACGCATTGAGTTCATTTACTACCGTATGCGACTGATTACATGAATTCGCCCAGAACAAGACCACCACGTTTTTCCCGCGAAGATGCTCAAGCACCAAGCGATCGCCTTCAAGCATATAGAAGGAGGTATAGGGGGGACTTTGATTCCCTAGAAGGGATGAACTTCCTGCCCCGGCACACCCTGAAAGCCCCACACTACTGGCCAAGCCCAAGCAAAGGAGCGCCTTAATAACATTCTTTCTCATACGAGATAATCTCCAACTGTCCTCAGGGAGTACTCATCCCCTGAAACGATATAGATCACTTTTCGAAAATGCGCACAGTGCCAGATATGTGAACGGTGCGCGGACGGTGGCAGATTGCCTTTAACTAATTGGTAGCTACTGATTAGCTGAGCGCTCGCGGATCATCCAGAAAGTGTCTTTGTAGGCTTGCTTCACCTCGGGGTCGGTCTCACGCTCAAAATTATCGATTATTATTCTTAGCGCGCCGACGTCATTAAATCCCTCAAGGGCCTTTACCGCAAGCAGGCGAGCCCCCTTATCCTTGTGCCCCAGCATGCCGAGGAGCGTGCCCAGGTTAAGAGACTTTGGATACTTCTCAAGCACCAATTTGGTAAGAAACGGATCGTTTGATTGCACCAGCAGCGAAATGAGTTTTGGATCCTTAAGGACCGGCTCAAAAACACGGAAGGCTTCCCTCGCATCTTCATCAGGCACTTTGGAAAGATTCCCAAAGACCCCGATCGCATGGGCATATTTTACGCGGTTCTCCCAAGCATTACGCCGCACCCACTCCGCGAGCCCGGCACTAGGCTGAATACGCAAAGACTTTCCGACAAGCGTATCAAAGGCTTCGAGCAGCAACGCCTCGTCTTTCAGGTCTGCGCACATGAGAAGCAAAATGCGTTCAACTTCGACATCGAACCAGCGGCCGATAGCCCCAATATCCTCTGAAGTAAGGGATCCAGCTGCCGCTTTTACCAAGGCGTTGAGAACTTCTGGAGGAACATCTTGCCTATCGCGAACAATCGCTAAGTAATCCTGCCGGACGCCGGGGAGAATGCCTCTTTCGACAGCAAGGCTTGCAAAGGCACGCACGTTGTAATCGTTGCGTGTTCCCAAAACATCAAGTAACCAAAGCACGTCAGCATCAGGAAGCTCACTACGGCGCTGCACCACGTCATCGCCAAACACGAGCGCCAACTCGGGGTGCACAAGAATGAGCCCAAGTGCAGATTTATCTGCCGCGGTCTCTAGCGCGAGCGAGTCTCCCACTAATTGGGCAAGGAGCGGTTGATATTCATTGACGTTTTGAGAATCAAGCGCGATTGAAGCCGCCATTCTTAAGGTCATGCGCGGATCGCTCACGTAGGCCTTGCGTAGTTCAGTTTGACGGGCCTCCAGGGGCAAGGTTGCGTTTAAAGACTTCATCAAGGGCTCATAGGCTGCGGGCACCACGCCCGATGGAATGGTGCGTAGCCATTGGTTTAGTTGCTCGGCGCTCCGCAGCATGCCAAGCCTTCGCACCCGCTGCACTAATGACTTCTCAGCAAGACCTCTTAGCTCGGGGGTCTTCGCGTCAAGGGAGCTCTTTACCAAAGCGACGTGTGCAAGAGGATCGTCAGAGGCCACAAGCTGATCAAATTGGGCGGCAGCTTGCACGAGCTGCGTCTGACTATCTCCGATGGCGTCAACGGCCTTCTGGATCTCAGGATTTCCGCTGAGGGCGTCAGGCCGAGGAAGGCTTTCCTTATGCTCATCCTCGGGAGCTGAAGAGCGCGACGTGAGCTGAGCTCCGACGACTGCGGACACGATGAAAACAGCGACCACGGCGATGAGGAGCCGCATGCGCGAAAGCAGTCCGACTGGTGACGCTTCCTCCGTAGTGGACGAAGAAGTCGTCGCAGGCTGACCCACCGCGGTGCCGCGAATCATCCCACTAGAACGTACTCCTGTAGTAGCAGGACTTGCCGCGGCGGCAGTGGATTTTGTGGGAGTAGCCGCGGCCTTCTTTGAAGGAAGCCCGGCACCCGAAAAAGCCTTCTGGCGAGCTTCTGCGATTCCTTTGAGCAACTCCGCCGCTGAAGGATAACGATCCTTGGGATCAGAGCCCAAGCAGCGCATGAGCACCTCATCTGCCCAAAGCGGAGCACCTGGGACTAAATCAGAGAGCGGAAGAATCGGAGCGCCGGCGCCTCCAGGCCCCCCACCCTCTCCGAACGGAGATTTTCCAGAAAACAAATAGTAGCCAAGAACGCCGAGCGCAAAGACATCCGAGGCTGGCTCAAGCACTCCGCCATATTGCTCTGGCGCGACGTAGCGCACCGTCTCTAAAGAAGGAAGCATAGAGGTCGCTTGAGCGTCAGCATCAAACGCCCCAAGAGCCCCGACAAAAAGAATTTCACCCGCCCTGTCAACCCAATACGAGGAATGACAAAGATCTCCGCAGACCAGCCCACGTTGATGAATTGCTTCGATAGAACGCACGCAGGCAATAAAACGCCGCTCCGCTTCAGCCAACATCGCTCGCCCGCCTTGAGCCGCTCCCGAACTCACCACGAGGCTATTTCCGTCCAGAGGCTTGAAGGCCGCGAAACCTACACCGGAACTATCAACGGCAAAATTGATCAGGTGCTGACCAACACTTGGAATCTGCTGCAGAGTACCTAGTCGAGCGAGAAATCTATCGACCGCCTCGGTGTGAAGCGGCAGTGGATGGCGCATCACCCACACCATGACCGGCTCTTCGCGAGAGCGGTCTACGGCCTTATGAAAATCGGCGTTGCGCGTCGAAGCGAAGTGACCTTCGAGAGCGAAGTAATCACTCACAAGGCCCTTCACGTTCGCTGATTGTCTAATAAGATCTGACATTTACCTATCCTATAGCCCAAACTTTTGGGCCGCAAAAGCCTCAAATCTTGCAGCCGAACGCCCCCTCACCTGCTCTGCTCACCGCCCTCAAGCCTGCACGGCTGAGATAATTACACCCGAATTGCACCCACCGGCTCCACTACCACTGAGGGCTCAAGCTCGTGATGGGCAACCACGGGAACCTCAAGGCTACACTGACGCAAGAACGCAACAACGCGAGCCCTAAGCTCCGGCGCCACGAGCAATGAGATCTGACCTGTGCCGAAGCGCCGAATCGGCCCAAGCACTTCAGACAGCGCCCGAAGGAGTCGCTCTGCCTGGTCCGGCGCAATTCCTAGCGTCCCATTCGGAGAAACCGCAGGCGTCTCTGCGAGAAGCGCCTCAGCACTTTCGTGGAGAGTGACCACTCGCAGGCTGCGCCTCAGCGACAATAAAGGCCCAAGAACATGTCGCCTGCGAGAGGCGCGGACAAAGGACACCACTTCTTCGAGATCAAATTCTCCATCAGCGACAAGTGAGGCCCCCGTCGTTGAACAATAGGTCGCTACCGCCTCTATAATTTGCCGCGAATCCCGAATTCCCACCCCTTCACGCACCAGCTCTTGGAGCAGCTCAGCAAATCGCGCGGGAGTGAAGTAATCCCTATTCAAGGTTCGCGATAGCAGGCCCGGGAACCTCTTCTCCAACCGATTCTCTATCTCAATCACTTCCGCGACAGATAAGACCTCTTCGGGGACACTTCTCAGAAACCCAGCCGTGCGAAGGGCGATGTACTGAAAATGATCATACGTCGCGACTCCCGCTGCCTCGAGCACTCGCCGCTGCGTTTCTGAAGCAGAAACCCAGACCACCGTACTTCCACCTGAAGGGTGCGGCACTTCTTCGAGTACCTCTAGCCCGAACTCAGAAGCCGCATGCGGGCTCACCTCCGCGAGCAATCCATCCGGTACGAGAGCTTCTTCCAAAACGAGGGTGCCGCGCACCGATACGCGGTAATAACAAAAAGAGGAAAGAGGATCGACTACTACACGCAGCGCAGGCAGCTGCAAACCAATCTCTTGAGCAAAATCTGCCTCAAGTTGCTGCCACCAAAGGCGGTAGCGGGCCTGATCTTCCTTGTATTTCTTATAGAGGTACGAACTATCAAGGGAGACCTTAAGAATGCTCGCTTCCTCCTGAGTCGAAGCGTCAAGGCCGAGCAGGAGCGATGAAGGTGCATCGGCAATGACGATAGAAGTCGCTGGCTGACGCGAAGCATTTGACGCGCCAGAGGGGCCTCTTTGCTGCCTCCAACCTAGGACGGCAAGAGCTCCGCCCACGACGAGAAAAGGCAAAGGAGGCAATCCAGGAACGAGTCCCATGGCCGCCACAATCGCGCCACCAAACATCACGGTACCTGGCCTTGCAAATAGCTGCGCCTGCACATCGGAGCCAAGCGAGGACCCTTCGCCGGACGAAACGCGCGTCACCACCATGCCTGCGCATATAGAAATGAGAATTGCCGGAATCTGGTGGACCAGCCCGTCGCCCACAGTCAGCGTGGTATAGGTGTTGACGGCCTCCGAGAACGAGCTTCCGCCGCTCATCCCGAGATAGATACCGGCGAGAATATTCACCGCAATAATAAAGAGTCCAGCGACCGCGTCGCCCTGCACAAACTTCATGGCGCCGTCCATAGAGCCGTACAGCTGAGACTCCTTCCTTAGATCTTCTCGGCGGCGCTGAGCGTCGCCGGGCGAAAGAAGCCCCGCTCGCACATCGGCATCAATTGCCATCTGCTTACCGGGAAGCGCATCAAGCGCAAACCTGGCTGCTACCTCAGAGACACGCGCCGCTCCGCGAGCAACGACTATAAAATTAACCATGGTGAGAATGAGGAAGATGATAAGACCTACAACTATCTCCCCTCGAATCAAGAACGTTCCAAAGGCATGAATCACCTCTCCGGCCTCGCCCTGACTAAGGATCAGGCGCGTAGAGGCGACATTCAAACCAAGGCGAAAGAGAGTAGTGAGCAAAAGAATGCTCGGGAACGAGAGGAGTGCGAGCGCATTAGGCAGATAGAGACCTGCGAGAAGCAAAATCAGCGAAAACGAGATATTAATAACGAGTAGAAAATCGAGCAGCAAGGTCGGCAGAGGCACGAGCAACATTGCCGTGATCGAGATCAGAAATGCGGCTAAGAGGATATCACTGGCCCGTGCGGTGCGAATCATAATCGGTTCTTTCTCAGACGCAGACGAAGCTCCTCTATTGTAGGCTCCCCTGGCGTTTCGCACCATCTCCCATGAAAATTCTACAAGACCTTTTCGTGGTACCGGAAACGATAGGAGACGTACCGTCGCCCCTCAACGCGCAAGAAGGCACCTACCTGCCCTGCCCAAGGGGCTACTGCCCACCGAAGGCCAACAGCAACTGCGTTCCAAAGCCAATCGTGAAGATAAGCATAAATCCAACGAACACTAGCCCCACCGGTCCGGTCGCCTCAAGCTCGAGTCGCTTAATCTTGGCTTCGACCTTCGTCTCTCTCTGGGACGAGACGGCGTCAGCAAGCTCTTGGAGCTGCTTCGTGATCTCACCACCATGCTTCGAAACTTGTGACAGCGACATGAACGTATGCTTGAGCTCGTTATGCCCCGAGAGTTTTCCGACTTCCATAAGCGACTCTGAGAGCGAGAGTCCCGACTTACTCAGAAGCTGCGCATGACGAAGGAGCTCCGTCACGGGGTTGTGGCTATCTCGCTCATCAGACATTTGCACTACTCGCTGCAAACATGGCCCAATATCCAGCGAACTACTCACACCGATAACAATTTGCTCTACCACAAGAGGGAGATAGAACAGAATGTCCTCGCTGCGCTGCTTAATACGTCTATCAAGAATTGAAAAGGGCAACTGCACACCGAGCAGAACACCGAAGATGAGACCAAATATGGCGAAAGTCGATCCCGCCGAAACTAAGGAGAGGCCTAACACCAAGGGCAGAACGATCGGGGCAATCAGGCGAATCTGCCCAAACTGCTTACGCTCCTGCTCCGTAAACATACCAGCATGAAAGAAGCGCTCCTGCATCGTAACCGGAGCTTTGCCTTTTATCTTCTTCTTTGCGGCGGATTTGGCCGCTTCAAAATCCTCTTCCGCATTACCGGTACGTGTTCTGGTTCTTGAATCTGATTGAGAGAAGGACGACGTTCCTCCTGACATCATGGCGCGCAGATTCGTCTGTCTCCGCGGGAACACCACGAAGTAGAGCAAAAAGGCGCCCGAGAGAAAGGCTCCCATGATTGCTACTAATCCAATGACCGCTCCTGAGCTCATATATCCTTAAACCTTTGCCGCGCTACGCGCTCCCTGTCGTGACCAACTTGCCTTGCCCTCACACTCGAATCTTTGTTACCTGCCGCACCCAGAAGATTCCGAGCAGAATGACGCAAATACCAACCTGCCATACCTGCCACCCGGTTTCATCATTCAGTCCCGCCATGATCATATCGGGGTACATCAGATACATATAAAATTGCATAGCACAGAGCATAAAGATGATGATCCAAATGGATCCGCGCTGCATACCTACGGCCGAAACGGCAGCGCTACGGAAGTACTGGCGTTTACGCACTTGTTTCGCGAGACGCTCGAGCGTGTCAGAAAGCGTTCCACCGACGCGCCGACTAAGAAGCAGCGCCTGCACAAAAAGCTCAATCTCGGGATGGTAGACATCTTCCCCAAATGCACCGATCGATTTGTCTTCAGACACTCCAAAGCGGAGGCGCTCAATCATCATCTCGACCTCTTCTCGCACGAGAGAATCAGGCTCAAGACCTTGAGCCGCAGCTTCTAGCCCCTGCACAGGATTCATACCTGTCTTGAGCAGTCCCACGAGCGAAAGCAAAAACTGGGGGTAGTCTACGTCAAAGCGCTTCATGCGTTTTTCAAGCTTAGAGTTCACGAGCCAGCGCATAAATAAGGGGCCCGTAAGGAGCGACATGAGCTGAAGAATGATGTTCATGTACATACTCACGACAATAAAGGCGAGTATGCTGATACCTACTTCTAAGCTATGAAAGGCCACAACAGGAATAGGAAGCTGCGCGAACTTGAGGCGCTTCTTGATCGTCAATTTTGATGAGGTAACTTTTTTCTCTGAGCTGATAGCCGTAAGCGCGTCGGGCTTGCCTTCTTTCCCAGTCGCCCGATCGTCCATTGAATTAAGGCGCTGCGAAGACGCCATCATTCCGCGGTAGTTTCCGGTGAGGCCAGTTTTGCGACCACCGCCGCCTAAAAGGATCACGAGCGCGAGGAGTGCCACCGCTGCGACTACCACTAAGAGGATCAACAGCCCTGTACTCACAAGCTCTCTCCTTAGCGCCTACTACCCGCCTTCGCGGAAGTCTGCTGCTCGTTAATATTACCAAAACCAATTTCTGGCGGAGAGTCTCCAAGCCGAATTCCGTTGGCTTCAAGAATCTCCTCAAATGAACTTGTCCAAGAATCTACGCGCCAGAGTGGACGTTCACCCGTTCTGCAAATCGAAAACATCGGGCGCACTTGGATCTGCCCCTCAACAAAGTGGCCGACCTCCACAATCTCTCCCACGCGCGGCTTGCCGAGCCCCTTTTCACGGAACATCCAAATAACTACATCAACGGCAAGTGCAATTTGCTGGCGAATAATATCGATAGCTACTGATTTTTGGGCTCGTCCGAGTAAGCTCTCAAGACGCACCAGTGTCTCGCGCGCGTTACGCGCATGCACCGTAGTCATTCCAACGTGACCTGTCTGAGCACTTTCAAGAAACGCCTCGGCCGAGAAGGGCGTTCTCATTTCTCCGAGAATAACGCGCGTGGGCGTCATACGAAGCGTGGTCTTAATATGCTCTTGTAGAGTGACCTCACCGATTCCTTCGATATTCGGAGGTCTCGACACCAGCGAGCGGAAATAAGGATGGCTGAAGTTAACTTCAGGCGTGTCCTCGACCGCCACAATCGACTCATCGGGTCCAAATTGCGTCCCAAGGCACTTCACGAGTGTCGTTTTACCTGTTCCCGTTTCTCCCGCCACGATTACGGTGACGTGACCACTGCGCATGAGCGCGGCGAGATATTGCACGATAAAGGGCGGAGCCACTTGATAGGTGACCAAGCTCTCAAGCGTCACCTCCATGATGCGCGGCACGCGGATACAAAGCAGCGGACCGCGAGTACCGCACACACTTTCATGGATGGCGCAAATACGAATACCGTTGGGGAAAGATCCGTCCACCGTGTGTTGCTGAGTGGAGAGTGATTTCCCAAGTCGCAAAAGTAGTCGGTCAAGAAAGGCTCCATATGCTTGGGCATTGGGCCAATGAAGTCCGGTGGTTTCACTTACTTTACCGCGCTGGAGCACTACCGTCTGGTAGTCATACACATGGATATCGGTAACTTCTTTGTTATCAATCAAAGGCTGGAGCACGCCCCACCCCATCAGATCTTTCTGAAGCGCGATAATGACGTGCGCGCGCTCAAGATCGTCTATGGCTTCTGATCGCTTTCGAAGCACCCGATCAACCGCGGCAGCAATTGAGGATTCTGCGATATTTACTGTGCCGTCAGCATTATTAAGATTGAACTCACTTCCTAACTCACGACGAGCCTCTCGCAGAATCGTACTTGCCAGAGGAGAAAGCTTTCCACGCGTAGCTGCGGTCTGACGCGCAGCTGTTCCTTGCGTTGCGCTTGCAGGAGCTTGAGAAGTTGCGCGCGTCGTTACGGCATTTGTTGAGGTAGCGCCCGCATTGGAGCCTTGTCCGGGCGCATTCGCACGTTCGGGGCCACTCGCACCGCCTCGCGTGCTTCCGCGCGTGGAGAACAGACCCATCAAAGAGTCTTTATCGCCACCTGAGCCGCCATTATCCGAACCGCTGGCCATCTAAAACCTCACAAGCTAAAACCCTGACGAGCTAAAAGCTTCGCGTCATTTCAGCGCTCCCTGATATCAATATCAGAAGTAGCCCTGCGGACTCCGCGCCTCAAAGAAGCACGAAGCACCTTGTTAACCTCTTTCGTAACCAGCCGCCTCGTACCGGCGCGGCATGAATGAAGCCCTGCGGCTTCGACTACTGGGCGGACTCAGGAACAAGCCTTCCGCCTGGCTTCACACAATAACGTGTACCCGCCATAACCACCGAGCCTTGACAATCGCTGACTGGTCCCGCGGAATTTTGCGTTCCAAGCAGGTCATCAACGGTCAGTATCGCAGATTCATTGCTTGACTTCACGTCGGTATCACCGCGCAGCTGCAAGGTGATGCTGCCCTGAGTAACGGCAAGACTTATGCGCGCCGCATCCTCAGATGAAACAAGTAAGGTAACCGTTGACGGCACCGCAGCTCCAGGCTGCTGTGAATTTTGAGTCTGCCGCTCTGCCGAAAGTACTCGGGCGTTTTGAACGATACGTGTAATACCGCCTCGACCGCGCACACTGGAGATCCACATCACGTCAACGCGCGCTCCCGGACGAACCCAGCCTTCTACGGCACTGCGTGCATCTACAGAAATGGTAATGGCACGATAGCCTTCGGGAATACTTGCAGTAATCGCACTGGTGGGCTTCACACTCGTCATGAAGTCACGGTGCAGGGGCTGGCCCCCAAGAATGAGAGACCTTGAGAACTGGCCCTTTAATTCTTCAAAATCAACCACGACGCGCGGCGATACGCCAACTTGAGGGCGCGATTCTTTTCTAAAGAGGGTCGGATCGAGCTGAATACCCGCCTCGATATCGCGAGCTGGCACAAGCACATCGATCATTTTAACCGGTGGCTCTTGAGGTGCTTCCGCAAGTTTTGGTGGTTCCGAGATGGGAGCCGACGCCCCGGCGTAGATTGCTAGAAATGCGATCGCGAGACAGGTGACGATAAGGAACACACCAACCACGACCATTATACGGGTCCGGTCTGTGTGACGCGACGCTCCTATTGTTCCAAAGTGCCTTGACATACTCCCCCGCCGAACTAATTCGACTGCGACTAACCTACTTACAACCTTTCGAGAACTCTCGAATGGCTCAAGTAATCTTAGCGTCGCCGAAAGGAGCAGCTAACCGTCCAATAAACTCCCAACCGGCAACTCTTAGACATTCATGTGCTCGAAATATCCACGAAAAATTTCGCGGCCACTCCTGCTCGATGAACATCGAAGAACGAAAAGAAACTTCCTTCTCGCCTTGAAAATTACCCCTCAAGAACTTCCGTCACGCACGAAACTTCCGCGAATAACCAAGCTCAAGACACCACTTCTTACAAAACCTTCCCCGCCAAGGCAGCGAGTGCTCTATTCAATACTCGACTGAAAAGAGCGCCCTTTCGGGCAGTGACTTGCTCCTTTGGGGAGCAAGTCACTCTAACTCCGGAAGCAGATCAAAAGATTGCTCTTTTTATCCACCTGCCGGCTAAACCCTAACCAAAACTAGCTGGTAGCTAGGATGGTAGCATTAAGAGCCGAGAACTTGCCGGAGATTGTCGTTCCGAAAATTCTCAGAACGGCAACTGCCGCCAGTGCGATTAGCGTTACGAGGAGGATGTACTCCACGAAAGTCGCTGCCCGCTCCTTCTTACTATTCTTCTCGACCGAAACTTCAGATTTCTTCAGTTCATTCATACTAATTTCCTCCAGTTCAGGAACAAACCCTCGTGTGAATCTCCTAATGCGACAAAGGCCAGCATCTAAGTTCGACTAAAACTCGACTTACCAAAGCGGTTCTGGAGAGTATCAGCCCGATATCCACCTAAGGATTTCGAGAAAAATTCGCCAAAAACACAGGTAACACTCTGAATCGTCAGGCCAAACCCGTTAGACAAGCTCTATAGAGCAGTCAGAGATCACACTCCTATTGAGACACTACCGCTTCAAGAATCTACCGCAAGATTCAAATCGACCAGATACTAGAAAACTTTAGTAGGCAATTTACGGGCCAACTGGCGTTCTATTTCTGCCCGATAAGGGGAACCTCTTTCGAAGTGCCGGGAGCCTCCGCTTTTTGGCCCCCGCTACGTCCAAAAAGGCGACTTAGCCAGCCACCACCGCCCCCCGAACCACTTGCCGCCCCTTCTTGGTCACCAGCCTTGGGGTCAATGACCCCAAGTTCTCGGGCAATGGCTTCAAGCTTATCACGGGTGCCTTTTTGCCCCATGCTGTAGAGGGTTCGCCCACTACCAGGCCACAAGGCGGCCTTGGGGTCATTGGGGACCGGAGGAAGACGCCACGGAGCCTCCCCTAGATGATGAGCAGGCTCGAGCTCGGCCATAATCTGGTCTACCCCAAGCAGGGCTCCGGAGTACGGGTTCACAAGAAACATAAGCCTATCGGTGCTGCCGACCAGCGTTTTCACAAAGGTCAGGTACAGATCGACGGCGGTGAGCCCAAGAATAGTGTCATCTATGACAATAAGCACCACATCGGCCATGCGCATGATGGTGCCAGTGGCGGGCCCGAGCCTTCCACCGGTATCTATCACCACTACATCAAAGAGCACACGCGAGAGCTCGACGACGCGCTGGGCGATGGTCATGCCATCAGTGTGACAGACCAAGTCCATCGATTCCGCCATGCGATCAGGCGGCATGAGTACAGAAACTTCTGTGCTGATGGGAATCACTGCATCACGCAAAGACTCGCGAGAGATCTCGCGCGATCCATTGACCCAAGCGCTTACCACTTTAGCTTCAACGCCGTTCACGGTAAGTGAGCGGCTCAAATCGCGGGTCTCAACGTCCAGGTCCCATAACAGGGTCCTACGATTATACACGCTGCACACCTCCCCAAGAGCAGCAGCGATCGAAGTTGCACCAACTCCGCCCTTAGCGTGCGTTACCGCAATAACGCGTCCTTCTCTTGTTCTCCCCTCTCTTCTGAACTCGGCATGAATCGCAACAAGCTCCTGGAGAAAGTCGAGAGGACTTGCACTGTCAGGGAATACCTTTCGCACACCTGCTGAGTGCGCCGTTCGGAATGCACCGCCGCCGTATGCCTCGTCGGTGACGAACATGACGATGTGAAGCCAAGGCGCTACCGCAAGGGCTTGACGAGCGAGAGCAACGGCACGGTCTCCAAGACCAGAGCCCAGCACCAGCACATCCGCCTCAGCTATCCGCTCAGCAGCCTCACGCTCCGCCACAAGCTTGACTTTTAGATCAAGCATCTCCATGTCGGCCTGATTAAAAGCCTCGATGCGCTTTGCGCAAAAAGCTTGGGCCTCTGTTGTGTTGTCGACAATAAGTAGCTTCATTGCTTCCTTGAGAGGTGATTGTTTGGCCCCTCTTATTTAAGTCATCCTAACCAATTAGAATTCTTGCCACAATCTCACTTATTCTTCGGTGCTCCCGCAGCTCTTGGTGCTCCCCCACTACCCGCGGGCACCCCGCGGTTAGCCTGCCCTGGCGCTTCCATAGGAATCGGAGCTGGTATGTCAGCTGACTCTACTACCGTACGCACTTCAGGAGCCCCACGACTGAGGAGCTGAGGCGCAAAAATCTTAAGCAGAGCAAATCCGACGCCAATTCCAATTACAATAGCTACCAGCAGCGTGACGACATCAACCCACAAAGAGCGCGATCCCTGGTCAAGCTCTTGAGACAGCTTACGCATGCGGTCAGAGGTAATCCCCCCGGAGGGAATCTTCACCACCGGAGATACTCGAACCTCACGATCCCAAGTATCCGTTATTACATTAGGAGACGAAAGCATGGGCTCCATACGTATGGGCTCATGAATCGTCTCGCCGTGATCATGATCGCTATAATGTTGAGCAATATTATTAATCTCAGTGTCGGAGGAAATGCGCGGCTCAAGGGCGGACTGACGCGGCGGCGGATTCCCTTGCCCTTGCTGCCTGCGCGCTTCACGTTCCCACGAATACCGGCCCGGACGCTCCGAACCATTACGGTCAATCGATGTTTGAACCTGCCCATCATCAAAAGGGGTGGCCACAATGCTACTCGGCTCAGCGCCAAGTCCCGGAGCAATAAAGGCACCCGGCCCTGCCCCCAACGCGATTGGGCCCGGCGCAACGGGGCCGCGGGCAGGCGCCGCATTCACTGAAGAAGACGCTTTCGTGCCAGGAGAGACTACGGGCCCGCTTTGTGCAGGATGATCGGCCCCCGCAGTCGCCACCACTTCCGGCATAAATCGCGCGAGGTCGTCGTACATCTCCATCGCTGATTGATAGCGCAGCTCAACCTCGCGGTGCATAGCCCGAAGTATAATTTTATCGAGCTCCGGAGGGCATTCCGGCCGTAGCGCACTCGGCAACACCGGATCTGCCTTCAGACGCTTGGTCATGGTTGCGTATACGCTGTCGCCGCGGAACGGCGATTCGCCGGTCACCATTTCATAGGCAAGAATCCCAAGTGCGTAGATATCTGAACGCCAGTCGACCTGCGCATTCAGCATATATTCGGGGCTCACGTAATCTATGGTGCCCACTACTCCGCCGTGCTCGGTCAGTTTGGGACCGTGCCCCATGCGAGCAATACCAAAGTCAGCTATTTTGATTTGGCCTTCTTTTGAGATCAAAATATTCTCGGGCTTCATGTCGCGGTGCACGATGCCAGCCCGGTGAATCGCTTGTACTCCCAAGCACATCTGGCTGAGCAGCCTCACGGTCTCTTGAATCGGAGGAAGCTGGTCTCGGTTTCCAAGGCGATCCGCCAAGTCCCCACCGCCGACATACTCCATGGCATACGCGACGAGATCCCCGTCACGAATATACTCATAGGCACGCACCACGTTAGGATGCGAGACACTGTAAGAAGCCACTACTTCATTCATGAAACGCTGAGAGGCAACTTTGTCCTGGGCAACTTCGGGGAAAAGCACCTTGAGCGCAAAGAGATGCCCCTGCAGCTCGCGATGCCGGCATGCGTACACGAGTCCCATACTGCCCTGACCAAGGCACTTCACAACCTCATAGCGGCCGGCAATCACCGTCCCAGGTTGTAAACTTATGAGATGTTCGTCAGCCATTACGCACTCGTCTCTGAAATCGCCCTACTGCCTTACCTGAGGACTTCTTGCGTCTACGCCTTACGAGGAAGCAGGCAGACCGTAAATTTTCGCTCCCCGAACGCAACTTCATCACCGTGCTCAACATTGGACTTGTCACCGGAGAGGTTCACTATGTCTCCCCCGTTAATTCTGGTGATAGTAGTTCCGTGTTCTGACAACTGGTCGAGAATCTGTATCGCCCCGTCCTCGCCAATACGCACGATGGCGTGCATCGAGGAAACAGTGCCGTCCTCAAGGAAGAGAAAATTACCGCCCGAAGGCATTTCAGAGGTAACAATCAATCGACCACTTCGAAGAGGGAAGATTTCACCATTTGGATCGCGATCATACGTTACAAGAATCCCCACCAAGGCCGAAGACTTCTTCCACTCAATGACGTCCCCCTCGGGCGCAGGCTGCGCGGCCACCGGCGCGCGCGGAGCGGGGCCTGCGGATCGACCTACCGGAGGAGGAGCTTCAACTGGCCTGCGCGCCTCTTGATACGAACCGCCCTGTGAAGCGGGGTGGGACGCTGGCGCAATTGGCGAAGAACGCGGTCTATCCGGCGGCGCTTCAACGGCAGGCCTGCGCGGCGATGCCGAGACGAAGCCACCACTTGAGCGCCCTGCATCAGGCATTCCTGAAAGCGCGGGAGAAGGGTCGAGCTCTTTAGCCAGACGCGCCCGCACTTGACCTGTTATCTCTGGGGTCAGCATCACGGTGCGGTTACGAGCCCTAGGAGCATGTTCGACTTCTGCTTCCGCCTCATCACCGCCTTCGTCCCCGAATTCGAGGTTCTTATCATTGTCCATGGATTCGCTCCTCAAAACCTATCAACGTACCTACTGACCAACCCCAAACGTCATGACCCCTACTACGGTAAGCAGGGCCGCCAATACGGACAGCACCGCCACAATCGCAAGAGTACGCCACAAACTTCTTCCTGAATTCGCTTGATTCGCGCGAGGCCGCTTGCGCTCGAGCGCTTTGCGCGGATCGTACCCCGCAGGCGGCTCTTGTTTCAGTTGTCCGCCAAGGGGAATAATCGCTACTGAGATATTATCGTAACCCCCACGCGCCTTCGCGAGTTCAACGAGTTTTACGCATGCGCCTTGCGGAGTGTCATCGGTCACAATAGTCGCAACTTCGGTCTCGCTTACTTGACTATAGAGGCCATCAGTACAAAGCACTAAGAGATCCGGCGTTTCACCAGCCGTCGTTTCGCAGACCCAGTACTGCTGCAAGGAAACTTCAAGCGCTGGTTCGGATCCGATAGCCCGGGTGAGAATGTGCGCTTGAGGATGCGCAAGCGCCTCCTCAGGCTTGATGTGCCCTTTCTCGACCAGTTCTTGCACATACGTATGATCGGTAGTGAGCTGCTGAATCGCTCCATCGCGAATAAGATACGCGCGAGAATCGCCGACATGCGCGATGACCACCTCGGGGCCATCAAACATAGCCCCCACAATGGTGGTGCCCATTTGAGCAAACGCTTGATTTTGGCGGCGAAGTACAATGACTCGGTTCGCTTCAAGGACCGCGTTCCTTAAGGCCTCTTCCGCCGGACGCGGGGGTAAATTCTCAAGATCGCGGCGAATGGCATCAATCGCAAGTTGCGCAGCGAGTTCTCCCCCAGTGGCGCCGCCCATGCCGTCGCAGACAAGCCACGCGAGCCCAGAGGGGGACTCAACCACGGCGTAGCGGTCTTCATTGAGGTCGCGCTCACATCCCGTATCGGTGATGGCCGCGGGGATGCTGCGGTCGCCCGCCTCCCCATCCGTCCCCCGTTTCTCCGTCTGCCCGAGCAACATGCCTCGCCCCTTTAAGAAATGTTCCTAGAAAAGCGCTCTCCACTCCTTGAAGCTACGTTCCTAGTCCCCCTCGCAATTCAGTTCTCAACGCCCTAGATGAAAAGCTCTAAGATCCCGGCAAAGAGCCCTTAGGAACTCCCACTTCAAAGCGTTTCAAGAGGTTATGCGAAATTTCGCACCTCTCCCCAAAAGAGGTGTCGGCACACTACGAGAAATTCTTCACCCCTCAATCCCACAAATACCTAAAGAAAATGATGTTTTGGCGATGCGGCGCCTTAAAATCTCCCCTATTCCGTCTTCCCCACGGGACGCAGCTCAAAAAGAAACTCCCTGCTCTCAGGGGTAAGGCGAGATTCAAAGCCCTGCTTCGCAATCCAGCTGGCAAGTTCGACCCAGCCTTCTTTGTGTAAGGTATATTCTTGCCACTTATCTCCACGGTGCTCGCGCAAGGGAAACCCCGCATCCGTCCATTTCTTCTTAATATTTTGAAATCGCCCACCGACCACACTTCGCAGCCGTGACAGGGACTCAACCCCAGTCCACTCCCCGCGGCTCACCGCAGCGGGCGCCTCCGCGGCCACCCCCACGGAGCATCTAAGAGCCTCGACGAACTCCGCAACCAGTGCAGGCTCACGCTCGCGCAGGGCGTGCTGCACGGAGCGCACCATTACTTCCTCAAGCTGCTCATCGATGAGACGCGCGACTTCTGCATCAAGCGCGCCTTCAGTCATTGTTTTTTTCATAAGTCCCCTACACTCACGGTCGCAAAACTCCCTTGAAAGAACTCACCCAGCCGTTGCTCCCGACAAGGCCTGCATCTCTGCCACAAGACGCGCGCGTCCTACAGGCTTCGCTAAGAAATTGCTGGCACCTGCCTGCTGCACCTGCACGCGCACATCCTCAGCAACATTCCCGCTCACTACAATAATCGGCAAATCCTTACCGAAGCGCTCGCGCAGCGTGCGCACCACATCAAGTCCGGTCTCTTCACCAAGCTGCAAGTCACTGATTACAAAACGCGGCTGCCCCTCGCGCTCTACGATACTTAAGGCTTCTGTCACGGAGGCTGCGGTAAAGAACGGAATGGTGAGGGCTTCTGCGATGCGCCCGTAAAAAGTGGTAACCTGGGGATTATCATCTACGAATAAGGCCCATTTTCCCCGTGCGGCGCGTTTTGGCGCTGCGAGGATACCTCGCGGCAGCGACATCACCAGGCGCGATCGGTAGGGCGCATCTGCCGGCCTAACTTCAAAGGCCCCGGCACAGAGTTCTGCGAAACGGCGCACCGCACTGAGCGCCGAAGATTCATGCTCTCGCTCTCCCTGCCCATCTCGAAAGCGTTCCCTCTCTTCCTTAAACTGAAGCGCCCCTTCACCAAACCCGAGAAACTCGAAGACGACAACATCGTCATTCGCTCGGCAGAACACCTTGACTTCTGCCGGAGTAAGGACTTCTCCCAAGCTCTCCTTAAAGAGAGCGCGCAAACATGTTTCGAGAAACTCTCTACTCGTAACCTTCACCGCCACCGCTTGGCCTACCTCGGCCTCGATCGCGCACCGCATACCCCGACGCTTCGAGCGGTAATCCGCAAAGGCGCGCAGGTCTTCAACGATGGGAAGAATCGAAACGATGTCGGTCCTTGAGAAACTTCCAATGCGGAGGAGCTCATTGAGCAATTTCGTATCAGATACCCCCGCAGACAAATTTCGCGACGCGACCTCAAGCTCCTTCACCTCCTTTACTACGAGGGGAAGTTTTTCAGCCACCACCTGAGGAGACTTACATTCGGCGAGGAGCTGGTGAATATTCTCACACTGCATCGCAATGTCTTGAGCGACGTTGTTCACCATATGAACAAGTTCATTTACTTCGCCTTCCCGCTCGAGCGCGGACTTTTGGCTAATAAGGAGGGAGTCTGAGGCAAGAAAGCGGCCCCGTGCAGCGGAAAGTGACACATGCGCCAGGGCCTGCAGCCCCATGATGACCTTAAGAATCCGGCGCACCCCCACAATCCTCGTAACGAGATTAACAGGCACTAAAACCGCAACACCTTGTTCTCGCTCGTCAAGCACGAGCAGAAACTTTGCGTAGAGACAGGCACGCGGAACCTTTCGAAACCAATCATGGAAAGGCGCAAGAAACTGGTCACTTAACTCGCGAGGGATGAATACGCCTGCATCTTTCCCCAAATCGCTCACACGCTGCACCACGCCGCGTGAGAATACCGCGTCAACAGTCGACGGACTAACCTTAACGTGGTCAATCAACTCGCTACTCCCTGCGCCTGTAACCAAAAGAGCCAACCTACCCCCCACCAGCGCTTTGGTCAGCGCCGCGTAGAGCCTCACCGTCGCGAGAGCACTCGCGCTGACCGAGGCGCAATATTCACTGAGGAGCTGCTGGCATATGCGCGTGACGAGCTGCAGCCGAATCTCAAGCGCAAAGCGCAAACCACCAAAGGCGAGCACCGAAACAACACCGAGCCACAAAAACACCGCAAGGGACGCTCCCTGACCAAGATAACCAAGATTGAAGGTTCCCCACGCGACCACAAGCAACGCAGTGGCGAGAATACTTGCAGTAGGAAGCGTCCATGGAAGTCCAAACACCCCTACTCCCCACACGAGTAGGCCTAGCACCACTTGCAAGGGAGTGACTCGCACAAAGGCCACAAGTGGCATCCAGCCAAGCCCCCAGAGCGCTGCGCCACAGGCCATGGAATTAACCGCCACGCGGCTCGTGGATCGCGCAATCATCCAGAGTGTCATCGCGGACACGGCAGTAAGCGAAAGCCATGCAATTCCTGCGGATCGAGCGACCTCTGGTGCGCTCACAAACTGGGCAAAGGAAACGGTGGAAAGAAGAAGGTGAAGAATCAGAAGGCGAGAGAGAAAGGTTGTACGAACCTCTCGCACCAAGCTTGAGTTAAACTTTTTTAGAAGATACTGCGCCTCTGCAAGCTGCGCATCTTTGGGTGAGAGCGGAACCGGACGCAAAGGAGATCTTCCCGCACCAAAAAAGCGCGTTCCACCTCCCGTCCCTGATTCATTGGTTCCCGCCATTAGTTTAGACCTTGATATCGAATGCCTCCCTAGCTTCAGGGTCCCCTAAGAAACCTAGGGAACCTCTGAAAGACCCCGATATTTAATTTTTTCTCTCTGTGAACTCTGTGTCCTCTGTGGTTTTTCAACAATTTAAATCAACCACAGAGGGCACAGAGTTCACCGAGCAGACTTTTTCAGAGCTTCCCTAGTTACCTTCTCCCCTCTGCCCCACTAAGAGGGAGTTCTCAGGGATTCACTAACCCACTTCTGGATCCATCGCCTTCCCACACGCGGAGCAGGCCACTCGTCCCTGAACCTCAGGAGGCACCTGCGCCTGATGACTGAAAACAACGACATAGTCACGTCCTCCGCACCCCTTACACTGGGGATACGTGTTATCCAGATCGAGGAACAACTTGCGCGACGCTTCCCCCACGTAGCGCGACAAAAATTCATCGAGCGCAATTCCAGTCGCGCCACGTTTTTCTGGAGAACCGATGAGTTCCTTTACCCGCGAGAGAAATTGCTCGTTTTGTGCCTGCGGTGATCCTTTCACCACATAATCGACGGCGCCCTCATCCAAGAAGCGTTGCTTGAGATGAACGGACGGGTTGCCCGTAAAAATAAGAACGTACGAGACTTTGCCGCCGCGCTTCACGAGATTGAACAGGTACGACCCTGATTTATCGCTCAGTCCGATATCAAGAATCGCCGCCTTATAGCTGTCCACTTGCACGCAGCGCTCTGCTTCTCCAACCGTTGAGCATGACTGAACCGAATAACCTGCCTCGCTAAAGAGACGACTTAGCCGCTCGCGTTCCTGGAGACCGTCTTCAACTATTAAAATGTCTTTCATCACTCAGAACCTCCTGGGCCTCGGAAATTAAAACAGCAGTTGGCAACGGAGCTGAATCAGTAACCGTTACCGATCATCTCATTAGTCAGATGTTGCAGAGCAGAAACTGTTTCCTAAACAAGTACTATGCGCGAGAAAGTAACCATCGTTTTAAATGAGAGGGAGCCGAATAAGGCCCGTGCTGCAGAAGCACTTCAGAAATCACTCTCTGAAATAGGCGTGGTGTCTTCGCGGCTCCCGATTGGAGAATCTATTGAGAAGGTAGTTCTCCACCGAGCGCCCTACGTGCTCGTTCTAGACTATCTCCTTGGCGACTACAGCACGGGTCTCGACGTACTGAACAGCGTGAAGCGTCTTGCCGAGGAGGAGCGCCCCGAGGTCTTCTTTCTCACTGATGAACCGAGTGTTCCCGTAGCGATTGAGGCGATGCGCCTCGGTTGCAGAAATTATTTTGAACTTGAGCATCCCCAATCAATTCAGAAACTCACCCGCTCGATTCAAGAGACCCTGAGCGCCACGCAGCACCGGGAGCGCAAAGCAGGGCCTCTTTTGCCCGAGCGAGAGGAACTCGATGATCTTATCGCAGAATCTAAGAGAAGCCGCAGTGTCCACGACCAGACTAACGTCTTCGCACAGGAGAAAATTTCTGCCCTTATCATTACGGGGCCTGAAGGATGTGGGAAAAGAACCCTCGCGCGCGCCTTCTCGCGCCTGAGAGACAGCAACAGTTTCCTTCGCACCGTGGATTTAAGAACCTGCACTGATTCCGCGGAACGCGTACTTGGCATAGGCGGCAAGTCCTCTGGCCCACGGCTCGGAGAGAATCTTGGACTCACCATTCTTCACGCAGAAGAAGATGACGGCGAATTCCTCGATACACTTTCAGGATTCCCTCTCTCCTCTCACTCCCCTGAATCATTCTTGGTAGCCTGCGTTTCAAACGACTCTGCCTTGGCTGCCTGGCAGAGGGCCCTGCCTCAGGCGCGAACGATAGAGATTCCCCCGCTAGAGGAACGAGCAGACGACATCCCTGCCCTCGTGCAGCGCTTTATCTTGGATGCCCACACGCTGACGGGAGAAAAAACCAAACCCTTTGACTCTGAAATCCTGGGCTGGATGAGCACCTTGTTATGGAAAGGAAATATTGCACAGCTTCGAGCGACTAGCATTGAAAGCGCCATTCGCAGCACGAGCGACAAAACACTGAGCGTGCGGGACGTCATTACTGAGCAGCGCGAGCGTTGGGAGGCCGAAAGAGCGCTCGGGCCTCGCCTCGAGCCAGAATCAGCCCTCACCTACGCTCAAGCGTTGTCTCTCTGTGGCCACCATTACCGCGCCGCGGCAGCTCTACTCGGGTGCTCCACACGTTCCCTTTTGCGACTGGTGACACAGAAGGGAGGGAATATCTAATGGACTCAGCTTCATCATCGCCACCAGCAGTTGTTGGCATTTACGGTTCTATTGATTTCTCGCGTCGCGTGAGCGCGGCTATCACTGCCGCAGACCCTTCCGTGCGCTGTATGCCTGCCCTCCTCGCCGAAGCTTGGAGCAACATCCTCACGAATCGGCCAAGCATTGTGGTGTTTGAGCTCGGGCTTGCGTACTCAGACCGTTCTCACGTCTCCCTTCGCAGCTTATTAGGCGAGTTACGTGCGCGCTTTGGAACTTCAATTTATACGATTGCAGCCCTCACAGACCCGCAGAAATTATTTTTTGGAGGCGACCTGCTCTACGGGCTCGAGCGTGAGTTCACTCCGTCCCTCTGGATAGACTCATTCATTGCAAGTCCCCCAAGTATTATGGGAACAGTCCCTTCTGTATTTGAACAGGCGGTGCATGCGGTACGCCTGGCAGCGGGGGAAATGCTCAGGCGAGAGAACGGCAGCATCCCGCTGCCCCCGTTAGGCGCACCCGGCTGGGCCCAATCACTTGCCGCCCCTAAAAGCCGCGAGCTGTGGATGCGCTGGCTTCCACGCTACGCGAGTTACACCAATGAAAATCCAATCATCATTGGGCAAACCGGAACAGGTAAGACCAACCTTGCGTACGCCCTGCACCTCCTTTCTGGCCGCAAGGGTCAGTTTATTAGTATCACTCCTCGGGATTTCTCGAGCTCAGAACTCGTACAAGCCGAGCTCTTTGGTGCCGTAGCGGGCGCCTATACGGGAGCGGTCGACAAATGGGGGCTCGTTAAAAGCGCCGAGAAAGGAACGCTTTTCATCGATGAACTACAAAGTATCGATAAGGATCTTCAGGGCAAGCTCATTACTTTTATTGAGAACAAGGCCTACCGCCGGGTAGGTAGCGCGGAGAGCACCGCCGCAGACGTGCGCTTCGTCTTCGCGTCGAATCGCGAGCTCTACGACATGATGGACAGCGATATCCTGAGACACGACTTTGCCTATCGTCTGGAACGTGTACAACTGGACCTCCTGCCCCTGCAGCAACGTCGGCTTGATATCGCCGCCGCGCTTGCCCACGCACTCGCAAAAGTCCGCCGTCAAAGACCGAGCGCGCTGCAAGTGTTCGGCTTGAATCAAACTGCTTATCGCCTGCTTTTTAGTCACGGGTGGCCTGGGAACCTGCGCCAACTTGAGAACACCGTCGCGCAATTATGTGAACTTTCCGATCTGGAAGGTGCGTCCATCGTGACTGAAGAGATGGTTGCTGCCGTATTTGAGCACCGTTCTCGCGGTCTGTCTCTCACGGTCTCTGACGTGGTGTCTCAAGCCGCGGCAGAACTCTCACGCCAAGCACTTCACGGCGAAGCGGCAAGTGTAGAGGCGAGCCTTGACAGTTTCATCGAGCTCATTCGCACGGGGGCCGTTGAAGCCTGCGGCGGAGACATTTCGAAGGCCTCAAATTTATTGGGCGAGGATAAGAAGCTTTTGGAACTCATGAATCATTCACAGGCCGCAAAACGCGAGCTGCTCCTCAGGCGCATCGCTCCTAAAAACAGCAAGGGGGCGGCATGAGAACTATATCACTTGCCCAGTTCCAATCTCTCTCAGGCCTTTCCGATGCTGCACTTTGTGCTCTTCTGCGCAAGAATCAGCTTCCGTGTTCCTACGATAGTGAAAACGGGATTATGATTGACGTGAGCTCCGTTGAAATACAGGAGCTAGTGCAGGCACTCGCCGAGCGGGTCGCCGCCCCTTCCCCGGCAATTCAAGAAATAATAAATGAACGCGTAGGCGGCATTATTGCCGATGCTTTCGAACGTGTGCGCAAGGAGGCCTTCGAGAGGCTGCAGCAAAAGTAGCGCGGAGAGCCGAAACATCTGCCCTGTACTCGCTGGGCTCTTTGTGCAATTGATTGAAGAACTTTACAGAAAGTGCGGCGAGACTGGCGAGTGAGCTCCTTTCGGGTTCCCTTCTCAAAGCACCTCGGTAGGCAATAACGCACATGGTGAAGATTAATCGCATATACACCCGCACAGGAGACGATGGCAGCACAGGTCTCGTGGGCGGAGATCGCGTGCCAAAGGATTCCCTCAGGGTCGAGGCCTACGGAGAAGTTGATGAATTGAACGCTGCCTTAGGCATCGCACGCACGTGTGCCGAGAAAGCGCTTAAGAACCAACAAGCCGATAAGCCGTGCGCTAAGGGCGCCCAGCTTCTTGAACAGATTGCGCTCTTGCAGAATGAGCTCTTTGATCTAGGAGCTGAACTCGCCACTCCTCCCGGTAAAGAATGGCCTACCATGGTCACAATATCAGCCTCCCAGATTGAAAGACTCGAACATTGGATTGATGATCACACGAAAGACATTCCTGAACTGCGGTCTTTTGTGCTCCCCGGAGGAACCGATCTTAATGCTTCCTTACATCTTGCGCGCACCATCTGCCGACGAGCAGAGCGGAGAGTCCTTACCCTTTCCAGGCATGAGAAAGTTTCTGCGCTTGCTCTTGCGTACCTTAACCGCTTGAGCGATCTGCTCTTTGCCATGGCGCGTGCTGAATCGCACCGAACGGGAGCTTCAGAGTACCTTTGGGAACCGGGACGCAAGGGCTAAGGCGATCCCAATGGAATGCAAGGATCAACTATGTCTTCTCGCCACGCTTTCCCTTCCGCCCCCTCCTCCTCTCCAAAGCCCCTCTGGCGGAGTATTCTTCTCGTCGTTAGCGTAGCAGTTTTTGCGCTATTCTGGGCATTCTTTTGCTACGCACTTGTCAGCTTTAAAGCCTACAAAATCCCCTCCCAGAGCATGGCACCGACTCTCATCAAGGGGGATCACATCATGGTTAAGCGCCGAGACCCCATCGAACGTGGTGCCGTCATGGTCTTTAAGGATCTTGCTACTTCTTCTGGGGAAGGAACCGCCGATGTCGTAAAGCGGGTGGTCGCAGTTAGTGGGGATTTAGTTGCAGTTCGCAGCGGTCATGTCATCCTCAACGGCGCCGCTATCAACGAACCATATCTTGATTACGAAACGGAAACTGGAATCGACTTTGGCCCTGTCACCGTCCCTCGCGAAGCTGTTTTTATCCTTGGTGACAACCGCGGACACTCATTCGACTCGCGCTACTATGAGGTGCCCTTTGTCCCCACAAGCGCCGCATTGGGAAAAGTCCTCTTCGTCTATTTTTCAGCACACGACACGGGAAGAATCGGGCTACAAGTTCGCTAAGGAGTCTTTGAAGAACTCCCGCTCCAGGTACTCTGCGCACCCGGCTCTGCGTTACTTGAAGACTGATGAATAACGCGGAGACAGGGAGACCGCGGAGAGGAGATAGAATCGATAGTATTTTGATACTCTTGCCCGTACTCCAAAGACGAAAAATGCTCTAAAGAGCGGCGCTAAAGCGTCCGCTCGATAGAGCAAGTAGGTGCATTGGGTTAGGATGCAAGTAAGCATCCCTGCTCAATTTCGCCGCTCTGGCAGGAATTCATCCCCTCTCCTCCTTCGAGAGTGTCCTGTCCCGCGCTACCGATAAGAGTATCGTCGCCCTCGCCGCCGCGAAGAACATCGTCTGACTCCCCGCCGACGATGCGATCATCTCCGCTTCGCCCTACGAGAAGGTCATTCCCAATGCCGCCGAAGAGCTGATCATTTCCGACGCCCCCGTCGAGCTCGTCCTTACCTCGAGCTCCGCGCAGCTCGTCGTTTCCGTCTCCGCCGATGAGAACATCGTCTCCAAGACCTCCGGCAAGCAAGTCATCGCCTGCTGCGCCAAGAAGCACATCATCATCGCCCTTTCCGAAGAGCGCATCGTTTCCCTCTGCGCCATCGAGCGTATCTTTTCCTTCGCCTCCCTCAAGATAATCATCGCCCGCGGCACCAGTGATAACGTCGTCTCCCATTCCTCCGAAGATCTCATCCTTGCCACTTCCACCGATCAGACGATCGGCTCCGAAGAAGCCGTATATCTTGGACGGAATTGCGACGGGTAGATCTCGGAGGTCCACCAAATCATTTCCACCCCCTAAGCGTAGATAGAGCCCGCGGAGAGCGGCAAAATTTATGGCAATGCCCTTCTTGCTATAACCATTCAGCAGAAGACCGCCTTGCACCCCTATCACTGAGTTTGCGCTTGCCGTCGCCCCATAGATCGTCAGGCTATCGTCAGCTGCCTCAGTTAGATTGACCTGGATATCCTTCGTGGACGAAAGCTGAACCACGCTGACATGATCTTCCCCAAGGCCCGAGGTTATTTGAACTACCTCCAACTTGGGAAAGTAGCCTGAAGTTTTGAGGGACGGCTCTTTGGGGAGCCTTCGTAAAATTCTGCCAATCGTAATAAGCTGGCTTGTGTCTGCGCCGGCCATTCGGATTTCCCGAACTTTCTTACAGGACACTTTCGAAACTTCCGTGCTTTTCGCTCCGACAAGGTAAATTCTGCCCTTGGCGCACGTAACAGCCAGAGTCCTGGCGGACGAATCCACCGTGAGAACTCCATCTGCGAAAGAAGCGGCTGCCTGAGCCGAATTGCAACCCATCCCTAAAACCAGCGCTAGCGCTGCGACCAATGATTGAACCTTCATACACCTCCCAAAAGTATAACGACTAAACGCTATGTGAATTAATCACATAATTTACATAAACCTATATGCCTCTTTTTCCAATAGCCGTAGCATAACAATATTAAACATGAAGAATTCAATAGCTTATAGAAATCGACGAATATATAATTCTTGATGTATAATGTGATTTGATTACATATTGAACTTATGGCAATCGCACGTCCGCTCATTTTAACCTGCCTTGGGCTTCTCCTTCGCCCCGTGGCACGGTTTTGCGTGCGCCATTCGATTCGCCTTCCTGACCTGATTGAGCTTTGTAAACACACGCTGGTTGAAGCAGCGTTTGACGAGCTGCGCCGAGGTTCCCCCAGAGTTAACGGGACTCGCGTCAGTCTTATGACAGGAGTGCACCGCAGGGACGTGCAGCGCATCGAACTTAAAGAGCCTCCGCCAGTTTCTCAGGCTGATTTTATCATGCGTGTTACGGGGCAGTGGCAAACCGACGCACGCTTTGTTACCGCAGAAGGAAGCCCTCGAGTGTTGACGCATGGCGGAGAAAAACAAGAATTCGAGAGCCTCGTGAAGTCGGTCTCTAAAGAAATTAACCCTTCTACGGTACTGGCAGAGCTGGAGCGCGTGGGAGCCATTGAGAGGTCTTCGCGTGGAATTAAACTGGTCCACCAGTCGTATGTGCCAGAGGGCGATCCAGAAAGTGGATTCAAGATTGTCTCTCGCGACATTACCG
>JBIKWF010000148.1:0-8843 GCA_044356455.1 Bdellovibrionota bacterium
GAGCGATAATAAGCACATCGTAAGTAGCTCAGACAAGCACGCAAAGAGGCAATTCGTCGTCGGATTGCAGCCAGGGTGCCGCAGCACGGACAGTTCCCTTTCTTTAGCATCTCACCCCCTAATGCCCCGAAAAAGTTGATTTTCCATCTTGGGTCCAGTAACCGTTTCTTGCTAAATAGAGCCATTATTTCGAGGAGCAACACATGAGAGTACTTCGCGGGCATTTCCGTTCACTTCAGGAAGGGCGGTTCTATAAGTTCTGCGTCCTCGCTGCGTTTTCGCTCATGCTAGCGACGCTCTGCCCTCGCGAGGGGCACTCCCAATCATCCCCAGATGAAGAGGCGAGAAGAACTCCTCTTCGGTCTGTAACAAGCGCAATCGCAGTTTTTGCAACTGATGATGGAGTTACGGGAGGCTCCTATGATTTCAAGAATAAGGGCGCCTCTGACCTAGAACTCGATATGTATAAATTTGTGGGAGAGTTCTCTCTCGGAGATCCTCACGCGCAGTTTGTGCCACTTATCGAAGTAAGTCCCGCAACAATGAGAATCAAACAAGATATAACGAACGGAAGCGCGGAGGTCGATACTTGGAACGTTGGAGTCGGCGCTGGTCTTAGAATGAAGTTTTTTGACAAGCTACTGGAAGTAACCCCGCGCCTTAAGGTCGACTATTCTGAAATAGACTACACCTATAAGCTCGATGGCGTTGATGATGATCTTGTAGATCAATTCATCCCCGATGTTGATGCGTGGACCTACCTTCCGTCTTTGGAAGCCGTCGTGCGCCAGGAAGTATCTGAGAATGGACCACTTTTTGCCTTCTCGTCGCGGATTTCTTACCTTTTCGTTGATGCTTCTACCTCACGAGAAACGTTAGACGATTTTAGCGATAAGAGTTGGATTTGGAAAAATAGCATCTCTTATGAGCAGCCCGTGCAGGTTGGAGAAAGTTTTGGAAAGGTCTATGTCCGTCCTACCGTAGGGCGCGTCGATATTTACGGAGCGGCGCGTACGGGGTTTGAGTTCAGTAATTTTTACGAGTTCGGATTAGATCTCCTTAGTCGAAGCGTAGCTCCCGATTACCTCAAAGAGGTTGGTCTCACCGCCACCTATGTGTACGAAAAAGAAGTTCAGGGGTGGCGCCTGGGGGTTATCGTGCATTTGGCTTAAAAGTTTCCTCCTTAGAAGCTTTTACCGCGTGGTGTCCAGAATGCAGATTTGCGGGACACACTCCTCGCTCGTGAGTGGCGGAGGCGCTGCCGACCCAACCCCCGGCAGCGCCTTGTGCATTAACGCGTAGTTTTGCTGTCCTCAGTCACGATCGCGCCGTCAATTCTCTTGGTGATCGTTGTTTTCTCGGCTCCCTGTGGGTTGGTTTCAACTTGCCGGGTCCCCTATGATGCGGGTCATGCCGTCTTCCGGATTTTTCTTGCAGCTTCTTGCGCGGACCAGGAGGCCAATTCCTTTGGGGTGATTGACGTTCCTGAGACAGGCAGAGCTGCGCGAAGGGTACCGAGATGGTATCTTCGTCACGTTCCGCCGTTGGCGAACGGTTTCGGAAGGTTCAAGTGATTCTCCTCCTGCAATTCTTGCCGTGGCGGAGTGTTCCAAGAGGGCGGTTAAGAACTCAAATGGTGGGTTGAAATTTTGATTCAGGCAGGCCTGGATGCAAGTGCGGTAATGAGTCTTTTTTGGAATCGTACGAAAGGTGAAGTGAGAGGAACCGCATAAGTTTCCCGCATGTTTAGTAAATCGAAGTGCGCGGAAGATCGACAATTTTTTTGTTCTTACGCAGTGGAGCGAGCTTGAAGTTTCGAAAGTAGAAAAGCAGTGAGGAGCACTATTGCGGCTCCCAGTATCTGAAGCGGGCTCAGTTTTTGCTCGAAGAATATCCAGGCAACTGGCGCGGCGAGAACCGGGCCAACTGCTCGAAGTGCCGATACAAGCCAGCCATCGAGTCTCTCGAGAGCCCAGTACCAAAGGGTCATTGAGAAAACATTGAAGACAATTACTACGATAAGTACATGGATCCAGCCTGTTTGAAAGGGATTCCAGATTTCAGATGGTGAAGTTGCAAGCGCGAGCGGTAGTAGCATCATTCCGCCAAGCACAGAGGCGGTGCCGTTGAGGTGAATTGAGCCTAGATCTTTGGCAAGCCTGCCGGCTTGAAGATAGGAGTACGAGAGTATTCCGACCCCAAGAACCAGAAGCCCATCTCCCCACCAATTCGCGTGTATCTCAAAAGGACCTCCGACAGACAAAAGAAGCGCGCCCAGAACATGAACGCCAAGGAGAAGCGCGTGAGAGCGTGAGATGGCTTTTCTATAGAGAAGCCAAGACCAAAAAAGAATGAAGTAAGGCTCCACTTTCGTGAAGAACATTACTTTGATGCTTCCGCTCAGCAGCAGGGCGTAGCAGAGGAGGATGCCTCCTATAAAGTATCTGAGGAACACAAAGAGGACAAATTCTCGGGCTCGGGAGCGTATGAGTTCTATCGGGACGTCCTGTCCGAAGATCCTGGTTCCAGAGTAGTAAATCACACCCGCTAAGAGGCACTGTGCCGTGGCGACCGCAAGTGGATTGAGGGCTTGAACTGCAGCGCCTTGAAATACCCAGGTGAGGCTCGAAAGCACCGAGGAAGTTATCGCAGCGGCGAGCGCTCGTCTTTGAGGGTGCATAGTTCTCGACTCGCCAACACAAAGGCAAAAAGCTACAAGATTCAAGGAGTTTTAAGATAAATTCCTAGGCTGAGCCACGAAAATTTTGGTCGCAAACTCTTGGGGGTAGAGGGGGAAATACCGAGATAAACTGATGGCTCTTCACAACCCCTTGCGCGTGCTTATAGGCCTCCTACTTTTCGTGGCGTTCGTTAAAAACTCCGCGTATGGTGATTCAATCTCGGATAGTCCCCTCGTGTTTGTCACGATGGTACCCAACCCTTCGGATTTTGGTACCTTAGCGGCGACCTTTGGCAATCACCGGGGCACGCCTGACGCCGTATTCCGGGGTGGTGACCTGTGGATTCGATACCCGAATGGAACGCTGAAGAATCTTACCGCCGCTGCGGGCTATGGAACCAGCGGCTTTCAGGGGGCAACTGCGATTGCCGTGCGGGATCCCGCGGTGCACTGGGATGGAGAAAAGGTCATCTTCAGCATGATAGTTGGAGCTCCCACCCAGCAATACCAGCTTACCAACTATCGCTGGCAGCTTTACGAGATAACAGGTTTAGGCTCCGCCGCTACGCCAGTAATTGCAAAGGTGGCAAATCAGCCAGAGAGCTTTAATAACGTGGCGCCGGCCTACGCCAGTGATGACTCAATCATTTTTTCCTCCGACCGCCCGCGAGATGACTCGGTTCTTCATACCTACCCTCAGCGGGATGAATACGAGTCTTCGCCTGTGACTACCGGGCTTTGGAAGATTCATCAGGCCACAGGAGAACTCGTCCTTCTCGATCATTCGCCATCAGGCGACTTTAATCCGATTATTGACAGTTTTGGTCGAGTTGTTTTTACGCGCTGGGACCACCTGCAAAGAGACCAGCAGAACGTTGGTGCCTCTATGGGGGCTTTTAATTACGAGAGCGAGGAGGGGGCTACGCCGACCTCCAGTGCGCTTGAAGTATTCCCTGAGCCCCGCTCCATGGCTGACCCAGATAAAGCTGCGAACACGAATTTACACTCGCTTAATCAATTCTTCCCTTGGGCCATGAATCAAGATGGCACCGATTTGGAGACTCTCAATCATGTTGGACGCCAGGAGATTGGGCTTTATAGCGAGAGAAGTTTTAATGACGATTCAAATGTTCAAGAGTTTTATGGCCAATATACCACTGGCCAGAATCAAAATGAATTCACTATCTTTCTGCACATCAAAGAGGATCCTACGAATCCGGGTCGCTACGTGGGTACCAACTGTCAGGAGTTTGCGACCCACGCGTCGGGTCAACTACTCACTATCGATGGGCCACCAGGCATGAATCCGGACGCCATGCTTGTGCAGTACCTGACGCATCCTGATACTGCGGGAGCCTCGAATTCTCCCTCACCGTCCCATAGTGGTCTTTACCGCGATCCTTTGCCCCTATCTAACGGAAAACTAATAGCGAGTCACACCACAGAGACGCGCGAAGATTCAAATATAGGCTCTTTCAGTGCGCCTCAATCTCGCTACGCCTTTCGGCTCAAGCTCCTTACTAAGTCTGGTAGCTACTTCGTCCCAAGCGCTACTATTACCTCTGGTATCAGTAAGTCGGTGAGCTTTTGGAGCCCCGACCAGCTTATTACGTACAACGGGCCTTTATGGGAAATGATGGCGGTAGAGGTAAAGAGCCGCCCGCGACCAAGCGCCGCAACTCTGGCGCTTCCATCAATTGAAAGCGCGGTGCTGACTAATCTGGGAGTTTCAGTAGAAGAGCTTACCACCTATCTTAAAAACCAAAATCTGGCTCTTGTGATAAGCCGCAATCTCACGGTGCGCGACCGTAACGACCGGCAGCAGCCCACCAACTTGAGAGTAGAAGGCGGAAGTGCCGAGAGTATTCCACACTCCGGGAAAGTATATGACATCTCGCAGCTTCAATTCTTTCAGGGCGACCTGATTCGCGGCTATTCTTCGGGGAACCAAGGTGGTCGGCGTGTCATCGCTCAGCCGATGCATTCAGTGGGAGAAGGCATAAATCCTGAGGTGTCTGGCGCACCTGCAGGATCCGTCAAGATTGCAGAGGACGGTTCCATGGCAGCTTTCGTTCCTGCGCGCAGGGCGCTTACGTGGCACATGTCGGGAAGTGACCTAAAACCTGTGGTGCGTGAACGATATTGGGTCACCTTTCAGCCAGGAGAGATTCGTGTATGCTCCTCGTGCCATGGCGTCAACACCGCAGATCATCTCGGAAATCCTCCTCCTACCAACTCGCCTCTGGCTCTTCAGCGTTTACTAGAGCATTGGAAAGGTTTACCGCCTGGCCCTACACCTACCCCGAAGCCTGGTTCTGGCCGGGAGTATTCCCTCACCCTGAGTGCTGCAAAAACGCCTAAGCCTCGTAGCACGTTTTCCATTACTGCAACGGGAGGTGCAAGTGATGTTCTCACTCTGCAGGCAACCATTAACGGCCAAAGCTGTGTGACGAAAAAGAGTTTTGCATCCTCAGGAGCCTCACGTAGCTTACGTGGCCGATTCCCCGCGCTCTCAAAGGGGCGAGTAAAATTTTCTCTACTCGTGCAAGGGCGGACCCGTGCGCAGGCATCGGCGCGAGTTACGTTAGCTCGCTCGCGTTCGAACAGCTACCTATCTCAGAAAAATGCGTGTGCGGCACTTATCCGTTCACTCAAGCGTAATGAGTAATCGACTAAAGCGGACTTCTCTTCCTGGGATAAGGATTCGAGTAAGATTAGGGCTCTTTGCGGCTCTGCCGCACCTTAAATTTGGTGCGAGGGCTGTAACGAGAGGAACCAATTTCTTTTTTATTCCGAATGATGGTGACACGATAACGTGCGGAGTAGTTCCCGGGGGGAAGTTTCCGAAACGAGACCTGATTGCGCCTGGTTTGCTTATTGATGGCATCTCGAGTGCGCGAGGAAGTATTCTTTAGGGTCACATCGTAGCGGATGGAGGCTTTCCGACGTGCCTCTGAGATTGCGTCTTCCTCGGGTTGGGCACTAAGAGCCGATTCCGAAGAAAGAATGTCGATTCCCTTGCCATCGCTGACCGCAGAGAAGTTCTGTAATATCAAAGTGACGGTATTTGCTCCCGACACTACTGTGGGCGCTTCAGGGACAGTAACTTTTGTGAGGGTATCGGCCGGACCACAGGTTGAGCTTCCCTTGTCTAAGTCTATTGGCTTTTGGTTGCATCCACACTCAGCGCTGAAGGTAGGACAAATAGTTGCTGTCGGCGTAGGGGTGAGGGTTGGAGTGGGGGTATTGGTGGGAGTGGGCGTTGGGGTTACCGGAATAAAGGCAAGATCCCTTACGGCGACGTTTTCGTTTGAAGCGTAGCTTTTTAGAACCGAGGCGGCGCCGGTGGTTTTATCAATCTGAATTAAGGTGCCTGTCTCTGTGGTCCCAAACAAGACCCCTGTCACGGGGTGAAAGGCGATGCCTGAAACGTTCGACGCACCGAAAATGGTAAAGTCTTGAAGAACGGTGCCTTGCACTTTCTCTATGGAAATCAAACGGTCCAGCCCATTGAACTGGTCTCGGCGGACGGCATAGAGCGAAAAATCATTGGGCGCGATGCTTACCCCACGATTAAGCAGAAAAGCAGAATAAAAGAACTGATTCGAGAGATCGTAGAGGCCGCTACTATCGACTCCTTCAACGATGAGATTGTTCTCAGTCCCGTTCTGAGAGGCATAGATCTTAGGGGGGGACTGCCCGCCATCAAACGCAAGAGCGGTAAAGAAAGGTTCTCCTAAATTGCTGAAGTCGGTGAGGGGAGATGTTGCGGCGGTATTCTGATCGACCGTATACGTTTGTCCCGCAGTATCCATGGCAAGAACTCGGTTGCGCACGGAATCGTACTCAAGTCCATTCATAGAAGAGGGGGTAAAAGTACCTACGATGCGCTGATCAAATAGTGGGTCTAATGGGTCGATTTCCACCAACCTATTGAGAGGCGTAATTCCGTAGAGGTGATAAATAGGGTCTGCCTGGGCAGTAGAGTTAGCCCCAAAGGGTGCAAGTACCGCACAGGCGAAACAGAGGGAGCCTATAAAAGGGGAGATGTGGCTTCTGAGCATTCCTGGTTCCCAAAAGAGCGAGTGCGCGTAAGAGCGCCTAGTATATGCCTCTGCTCGAGCGGAGGTAAAGGGAGAGCGCTGCTTGAGCCAATGACCCTCTCTTGAGAGGGGAAGAAGGCGCTATTTTTTCTTGGCGGCAACTTTAAAGCGCGTGCGAGGACTGTATTTTGAAGTGCCCACTTCCTTCTTGCCGCGCATTATCTTGACTCGGTAACGCGCGCTGTACTGCCCAGGGGCAAGTTTGCGAAAGGAAACCTGATTGCGCTTGCTCTGTTTATTGATAGCAGATCGCGTGCGAGAAGAAGTGTTTTTTATTGATACGTCGTACCGTATCGATGCCTTTGCCCGTCTTGCCTCGGCAGATTCAAGGTCACTTAGGGAAGTTTCCAATCTTGCGCCTGCGGTCAGCACCTCTATCGAGGTCCCGTCACTAACCGCTGAGAAATTTTCCAAGATCAAAGTAACGGTCGTCCCCTTAGTTACAATAATCGGGGCGTCTGGCACAGTTTTCTTGGTGAGAGTGTCGATCGGTCCACATTCATCAGGTTTCCTCTCGAGGTCGATCTTAATCTGATTGCAGCCGCATCCATCAGGAGACGTGGGGCACACGGTAGGTGTTGGAGTCGGAGTGCTTGTAGGGGGGGGAGTAGAGGTTGCGGTGGGGGGAGGAGTAAAGGTCGGCGTGGCGGTCGGTGTGGGAGTGGGTGTTACGGGGAGAAAAACGAGATCTCCTACTGCCACATTGACGGATGAGGAATAGGCTTGAAGCACTGTTCCTTGGCCCGACTGTTTGTTTATCTGCACCAAGGTGCCACTTTCGGTGTTGCCATACATTTCCCCGCTTACAGGGTGGATGGCAATCCCAGTGAGCGTTAGCCCGACGGGATTGGGCAAAAAGGTCACCTCGCCCGTTGCTTTATTCATCAGTGAAATCCCACTGAAGAAAGGTTGATTAGTTTGATTGACAAAATAGAGCTGGCCTGACGTGGGCTGGCCTGACGTGGGGTCGATACTTACCCCAGTTATGTTGTCGCTCGCCGTTTGAAACGATGCAACCAGCTCAAAATTGGGCTCGCGGCCTTCCACGCGCGCAATTTCAGGAAACTGAAAGCCCATCCCACAAAGAATAATTTCGGGAATTTGAGGAGGGGGGACTGATGAATCAAACGTCATCCCTACAACCTGTCCGCCAAGCGCGCCGCCTAAGTTTGCAAGAAAGGAGGCGTTTCCTGTGTTCCGATCAATAATGTGGAGCAGCCCTTCTGAATCGAGGCCAAGAAGACGATTGAGTCCCGAGTCGTAGTCAATTCCTACTATGCCCGGAACCGAGAAGAGTGCTACGGGCTGCTGCGGAAAGGAAGGGTCATCAAGATTAATCTCGACCAGGCTATTTTGAGGGGTGATTCCGTAAAGTCTAAAAAGCGGCTGGGCGTGGATACTGCCAGGCAAAATAGCTGAAAGAAAAAACAAAAATGCGAGAGCGTTGAGTATGCTTTTCATAGCGGGAGTTTCCCGTAGGCAGTTAGCACATGCGCGTGCAAACCGATAATAAGACTTGATGATACCCAGCCTTGACCAACATGCTACGGAGATTCTGTATCTTAGTAAAGCATCGATGAAACAAGAGATTTCGCTTGAATGTCTGAAGTTTTCCGCCAGTAGAGCGAAAAGCACGTGAGGGGACTTTGCCTTCAACGCAAGCTACGAGGGCGTCTGTCTTTGAAGCTGCGCACGGGAATTTTCCCGTCGCGAGGCCGCGCTACCGATAGTGTAAAGGTACACATTTTTGTAGTGGATATCCGGCTCCCACTCAGGGAACGGGTAGGTAGCAACTACCACTTTTGCCCCAACCTTCATCTCCCTCAGCACCTTAGCTTTGAGTTCGCTCATGAACTTAGGGACCAAATACACGGTGAGCACGTCAATGTTCGACAAGTCAACGTTCCAAAAGTTGCCGCGTGTGATTTCTATATGTCGCCCCTTGAGAAAATGAGCAACGAGGCGAGAGTACCAACAGAGAAGCGGATTAATTTCGATTCCCCGGCAATGCGCCCCTAGCTTAGAGGCGGAGAAAAGTATGCGACCGTCGCCAGAGCCAA
>JBIKWF010000044.1:0-32139 GCA_044356455.1 Bdellovibrionota bacterium
CGGAGATGCTTTCCCGACTCTTTTCGTCTAACCCAAGGGCGAGAGGCGGGGCCGGAGCTTTTGAGACAGGACTACTAAGTCTTGTCAGCCTTGTTGTCATGAGTGCGGTCATCGCTGGGTCTCCGCTTTCTTACTTAGCACCCCCTAAGCTTTGAATGTAATGACCTAAGGATCAAGAGAAGTCCGCGAGATCTAACACAATCTGAATACAAAAAGTGCTTAGAGAGAAGAGAAGGACTACGCGTGCGCCAGGCGCCAGGGAGATGTTGCGGTTACGGTTCTTCTGGCGCTAATGCATCACATTCCATGACGTTGCCATAATACTAGGTAGTCAAGGGGTGAGAGCTCTGCCGTCCTGGCAGGCTTGCGTACAAATAACTTTAGTAATGGTTTGGGGTTATGAAACTCACCCGAGGTAGTACCTTTGGCTCATCTTCTGCGCGCGGTTTCTTACTGAGCACTATTCTCATTGCTGGCTGTTACAGCTTGGTAGCGGCTCCCGAGGCGCAGGCGCTGGAATATTTGTGCCAGCGTAAAAACGTCAATCAGAAAGAGTCAGGGGTCGATAAGCCCTTCAATCAAAAGACGCGTACCCAAGCGGTTAAGGCCGTAAAGTCTCTTCCGTGCCCTAAGGGCTTTAAGTTGGTTGCGGCACTTACCACTATCGATGATGTCAAGAGTATCTCTCAGGAAGCTGCCAATTCAGCGGTGAATCAAAACATCACTGCGCTCCCTGCGGGACCCACTGGTCCTCAAGGCGAGAAAGGAGAGGTGGGACCACAAGGCCCTCAAGGAGCTCCGGGAGCGGTAGGTCCTCAAGGCCCTGCTGGCCCTATAGGTCCCCAAGGTCTGACGGGGCCTCAGGGTGCTACAGGTCCTCAGGGATTAAATGGAGCAACGGGACCACAGGGTCCGCAAGGCCCGGTGGGATTGCAGGGACCTGTTGGTCCGCAAGGTGCGGTAGGTCCTCAAGGTCCGTCTGGAATTGCATCTCTTGGTCATAAGGACTGCTACATTGCGATTGGCTATCGCTGGCATTCGCAGATTGCTAAGAACGGTTTTTATCCCAAGGCCTTCTACAAGGGCACTGATAATGACTGGGACTGGTACCACGTCATGTACTGCCGCGTTGATCCTACGATTGATGAAGCCAATCTTCCAACCGCGGCAGAGTTGCATGCGGATTGTCCGTGGGGGCAGTCCTACACTCAATGCAATACGAATGGAGCTACGGTTCCTGCGGGTGTAGGTGATGGCTTTGCACCGTAAGTGGTGGCGGCGCCGTGAGTATTGATTATGGGCCTTACGTCGCCGCTTTCCTAAGTCGAAAGCGCAAGTATCAATTCGGGCGAGTTATTCCTCGGAGAGTTTACCAAATTCGACACGGGGTGTGCTTTCATTTTTTCAGCTGGGTACTGGCAGAGAAGTGAGCGCACGGCAGAGGGCTCGGTTACCTCAGGGTCTAGCCATGCTGACTCCAATTCAGGGGGAAGTATCACTGGCATGCGGGTATGTATTGAGCTGACAAATGAATTTGCTGCCGTGGTCATGATGGTAAATGACTCAACTACCTCGCGGCCCTCTTTGTCTTCCCAGTGCTCCCAAAGCCCCGCAAGGCTCATGATAGGCTCATCTTTGAGATAGATAGCATAGGGTTGTTTTCCAGATTCTGTGCGCTGCCATTCATAAAATCCGCTTACGGGAACAATGCAGCGGCGCCGCTGAAAGGCGGCGCGGTAACTGCGCTTTTCGGTGACCTCTTCGGATTTGGCATTTATCATAGAGTATTTATCTGCGTCCTTTACGCTTCCTGCCCAGGAGGGCACGAGGCCCCAGCGCAAGTTGCGGAATGTGAGTGTCCCTTCAGTAACCACAAGCGCTAAGCAGAGATGCGTGGGGCAGATATTATAGTTGGGCGATACTTTAGGAGCCTCGGTGGGAAGGTGCCAGCGAAAGCCGCGTTTATTGAGGTAGTGAAAAGCAAGTTCAACGTCAGTGTAGGTAGAATATGCTCGTCCGCACATAGGTCACCTCTGGGTGCGCTCAGACTTTTACAAACGAAATGTGTGGCGCCAGGAGCCTGTCCCGCAGAAAAAGCCTGCCACTACATGTGGTGGTGGCAACGGGACAGCCTACCTACGGGACACAGCGCAAGGTTAGGTTCCTAAAAGCTGCAGCGCAAGAGCTGGCTGAGTATTGGCTTGCGCGAGAACGGCGGCTCCTGCTTGTTGTAAAATTTGAAGGCGCAGCATCTTGCTTGATTCAGAGGCGATGTCCGCGTCGCGGATTCTTGAGCCCGCGGATTCAACCTCGAGCCCGGCGTTTGCTACGAGGCCAAGAGCAGTTTCTAGGCGACTTTGAGTGGCACCAATGGTGCCGCGTAGAGCAGCTAAGCTTTCGATGCGATTTCGTACGACATCGAGGGCGGTAAGAGCGCGGGAGGCTGTCTCGACTCCTGTAAAGTCTATGGCGTCAGTTGCTGGGGCTACGTTCCCGATCCGAAGCCCAGATAGATTTAGGGTCATGCTTGAGCTCAGACCGGCGCCTCCACTCCAGGTGGCAAACGAAGCCCCGGAAATGGTGACCGAGGCGTCTGTTGAATTGATTGTACCCGTGGCAGCGTCGTATTGAATCGCATCCGAGTAATCTCCGCCTGCGTCCCAGTAGTTATTGAAGGCTGCGAGTCCATTCTGGGTCACGGAGAACTCAGTATCAGCGCCGCCTGTGGAAATGAAGCTTATGATGTCAATGCTTCCCTCGCTAAACATGCCTCGTATGAATCCAAAGGCGAGGGTGCGTTCGTTTCCATTCGTATCATACACCGTGGTGGTCATGAGATTTCCACCAAAGAGATCAGCGAGCTCGTCAAGTGTTCTGACTTCTACAATGGAGCCTGCGTCATCTCCATCGACCCCGCCGTCCCCGCTAAGGTCAGCAGTGACCATATCTTCATAGCGTATCGATCCGCTAAGACTACCGCTATTGATACCGTTCATAGAGAGCCGACTAGAGGCATTACCTCGAATTCCGAGCTGGAAGGAGAATGCATCGGGAGCACCAGTATCGTTCGCTCGCAGCAGAGCGAGACCGTTGAATTGGGCGCTATCGCCTAATCTTCCATACTCATCGATGAGCTGTTCATATTCCTTCTGCAGCGTGCGGCGCTGCTCTGTTGAGAAGGTGCCATTTGCGGCTTGCTCTGCAAGCTCTGCCAAGCGTGAGAGGGTGTTTGCTTGTTCTCCAAGCACACTATCGGCAATGGAGAGGACGGAGACGGCGTCTGAGATGTTGCGCTGGGCAGTGCCGTAAAGACGGCGATCGGCGCGTAGGCTCTCAGAAATGGAGAGCCCGGCAGCGTCATCTGAGGCCCGGTTGATACGCAGGCCTGAGGAGAGGCGCTCAAAGCTGCGCCCCAACTCTGCAGACGACTCTGCGAGCAGTCGTCCTGCTCGAAGTGCTGCGATGTTTGTGCCTATGCGAATCACGCGAGTCTTATCCTTGACCATTTCGCGGCAGCGAACGTTCGTGTTCGCTGCACCGTGTGAAGCCCCGTAAAAAAGCGAGGTACTCCACGTCTCAAGTATTCGGAATATTTGCGATTTATCTGAAGTTGTAGGAATTCAGCGTTCAGAGCTCCAACTTTATTGGCGTGGAGTATTTCGGGGAGAAATCTGGAGTGGGTAACTACCTGAATCTTTGGGCTAGCCGCGAGGACTGCTCGCGGCTCTTCCGCCCGGAGGTACTATGAGAGGAATTCGTACCTGACTTTTAGGTGGAAGAGACGCGCTCTCTCCGAGTCGACCAATCGGTAGGCCACGTAGAACTTGTTCGTCTATCCTGGTTCGCACTGATTCGTTGCTGTTGGCAAGCGGCGCTATTTTATGCGCGCATCCTCGTCGATGCGCATCCAGGGCAGGTAGCCCGTTTCCTTATAGATCCAATAGAGACAGTAGCTACATAGAGCAAACTCTGTTAGCACCGTCGAGAGCGCGGCCCCCTCGGCGCCCAGTTGTGGAATTAGAATCAGATTGCCCAGGATGTTTACGGCTAGGCTTACGAGCGTTGCCCACATATAGAGGTGCTGCTTTTTCAGTGAAAGGAAGATGGTCCCCGAGGGGCCATTTATCCACGCAAACACTGCCGCGAGCATTAAGATCGAGAGAGAAAGAGATGCCGAGGTATACTCGTGTCCGTATAGTATGCCTAGCAATTGCTTAGAAAAGAGGGCGAGGATCAGCGCGAGAGGAAGGAGGTATCTACAATAGATACTAAGTATGCCGCGATAGAGTACTTTGAATTCCCTGCCGCCGGTTATGGTTGTGCGGGCGAAGTTTGGGAACAGCGCCCCCATCATAAAATTCGATAAGATCATGAGTTGATCAAGTAATAGGTAGCCGGCGCTGTAATGGGCTACGGTGCTTTCCCCAGTAAAGTAGTTGAGCATGACGACGTCAATTCGCACATAGAGGTGAGTGGCGACTACCATGATGACGACTGGGACCACTTCTACTATAAGGTTTCTAAGGATCTTTGTGTCCACAGCCTGCAATGAGAAATGCTGCCAGGATCGTGACAGAAGGACTAAAACAACTCCTTGCATGAAATTAAAGAGCGCCCATGCGCCGACGAGAGCGGGCACAGGAAGTCCTTGCCTTGCGACAGAGTAGAGTCCCGCAGTTGCCGCCACGTGCCCTACGATGGAAGCAAGGACCACTTTACCTATGAGCTCCTTAGCAATGAGTAATGTCTGCGACACTTGAAGGACGAGAGAAGCAAGGAGCGAGACGGTGCCTATCGCTAACGAGAGGGCAAGTTCAGGATGAAAGGCATTAAAGTAGACGAGGGCCACGCCGCAGAGTGGAAGTGCTACCAAAAGCTGCAATAGGAGCGCCGAGGAGAACGTCGCTGTGTAATGCTGCGGCCCTTGTTGAGCCATCTCCCGAGCTGCCACCATTGCAATGCCGCCAAAGCAGGAAAATGCAGAGATGAAGAAAAGTAGCGCAAGCACCAACTGATATTCGCCAACAATGGCGGATGAATACGCGCGTGTAAGGATAACAAGCTGGATCAGGGATGCCGTAATAGTAACGAGAGCATCAACTGCTTTACGTCCGATGTTGTGCTTGAGTCGAGTTTCCAATGAGGTGCTCATGCAATTCTTTTGCAAGGGAGGGTTTTGTTGGAGCCAGTGTAGTCAGCTTGTGATTCTGTGACAATTTGTTCTTCTTCTTGGTGTGGTGGGTGGTCTGCGGTAGGTCTGAGTCGATTTACTCAGTATAGGGAACGGGGCTCACAATCCATACGCCTGCCGTGGCAATTGAGTTGGGAACTCGCAGGACTGAGCCTTCTCGAAAGGTGAGGCGCCTGCCGCCAAGGTTAATTACTACTTGTCCCGGGGTCTCTACCACATGGGCCATGGGATTCATATCTTCAGGTGTGAAGCGGTATATATACCGATTGGCGTATGCCACCGAGAGAAGTTCCTGAGCATGCAGATTAATTATGTTTTGATTGAGCGTGGCAAGTTCAGCACCCCCGATTATGGCGTCGAACTCCCGAAGGACCTGATTGAGCGCGCGCTCTCCTGCATCTGAAGAGGAGGCGTCTGGGTTCCACAGAGCGAAGTGTGAGACGCCACTGGTGAGCGCGTGGAGGATGTTTTCATAGTAGAGCAGGGGCTGCGGATAGCCGTCACTAGGTGAGGTCATGGTGCCCGGGAAGATACGGTCGGATATCCAAGGAGTGAGAGGCCGTGGCGAGGAGTTCTGCGAAATGCGCATGTCGGATTGTGTCATGAGAAAGGCGTGAAAAGGGGTGGGGGCCAGGTAGTCGGAATAGGGATAGGTCAGCCATACATAGGAACTCATTCTGCCGTACATGTTAAAAGCCCCGGAAGTTCCGAATTCTGAGAGTGAGCCGTTTCGATACCAGTGCCATCCACCGATATCTGGGGAGGAAAACTCGTCTGACATGGGGCTAAAGCCATAGTTGGAGATCTTCGCCTGAGGAAAGACCTGAAGTATGGGATCTCGAATTGCACGATTGAGCTGCGCAGCAATACGGTTGCGAATCATATGATCCCATAGCTCTCTGTTCTGAAGGGGCGATGCGCGGTTTAGGGAATCCTTGAGGCTATCATTCAGAAATACGAAGCCACGTGCTTGTAAGGGAGCGAGAACTTCCGTGGTAAAGGTCGGATGGCTCTGCAGTGCTCTAAGCTCAGCATCTACCTGATCGCACCGACGTGTGAAGGGCCAATTTTGGTCGCATTGGAACAGGCCGTAGGATGAGTGCGTGTAGTGTTCTTCGTAGTCAATCAGAACGGTTGCTACGGTAGCGCCCGCGTTCTTCATGATCTGAAAATACTGTTGAATTGTTGCCGCGGCCTGTGGAATTCCGTTTTCAAAAGAAAGAGATTTGAATGATAGCCCGGTGATTGGATCTACTGCTCTGTCAGAGGGGTGGCTATCGAAGGGAATTGCGTCAGCGTTGCGCGAGGTTTCATGGACATCCCATACGTAAACTACTCGGTCTTGCTCCGCACGCGCGGTGAGCTCGCGTGCTTTTAGTGGCGCCTCAGCAAGGCGCAGAGAGTTGAGCCAAATAAACGGCTTAATATTATAACCTGATATGTCAGAGGGGACTGCTGCCCAAGAATAGGCTCGTGCCCGGGCAGTCTGCGTGCCTCCACCGGTAGGGCGCTCAGAAGCACTGGTGCTACTGCTACAGTCGGGGTCTCTGGGGAAATCAGCAAACCCGTCTTGATCGTCATCTAACCCGTTTGAGCACTCAAAGGCAGGACGAGGTGTGGGAGTGCTGGTCGCGGTACGAGTCGCCGTTGGCGTTGGTGTGTTTGTAGGGGTGCTCGTTGCGGTTTGTGTTGGAGTAGGTGTTTTGGTTTGGGTCGGGGTAGCAGTTGGCGTTCTAGTTGGGGTAGCCGAGGATGTCGCGGTAGGTTGAATGGTTGGCAGCGAAGTCGGAGTTGGTTCTGCAGCCTCCACACGCGGCGGCACACAGAAGATCAGCAACCTCTCGACGGAGCGAAGTTTCTTTCTAAGGGGACGTCTCTCTGGTCTCCGTGCATTTGCAAGACGTCTTTGCAGATTTTGCTTGGTGCGCAAGGGATCGATTGAGGTCCACTGAACGCGCCGCCGGAATCTGGGAGGATTCAATCTTACCGCGATGAAGCGAAATGGTTCTTCGCTGGGGTGGTAGCAAGCGAACCCGTTGCGGAAGTTAGTAAATGAGGAGATGTTGCTCGCTACAATCAAGCCGCGTTCGGCGTGAGCGATCGGGGCTATGGACAGGAACAAGAGAACTGTCCAGAAACCGACCGATAGACATCGCTTTACAGTCACAGCTAACTACCTGAAAATACGTCCCATCATCGAAGCTAGTTTGGCGTATTAGGTAATTTTGCAAGAAACGTTCCACTGAATTCCCTATATTTCTTAGCGAATGCTCCTAGTTTTTCGGAATTAGGTACCCACTTTTGACGGGTGTCTGGGTTTCGGGGTTTGGTGCACCCCAACAATGGCTCCCAGCCCCTTTGTTTCAGGGATCTGAGGCAGTTTTGGAACTTAACTACCGGTCACTCTTTCCCTCATCATTCTCCACGGCACTCAGAGCGGGCTGTGGCGCTGGCAGCTCTTTTTTAAGGGAGTCAAGATAGGAGTCCAAATCTCGGGGTGCCTGCTTGTTCTTGGGATCGAGGGCTGGGATGAATCGACCAAAGATTCCTGTCACGCTGAGGCCAAGACTCTTGATTACCTCAGGAATAAAAGCAGGAACATCAGGGAGCGGCGCGTCTAAGGTTCCTCCGATGGGAAGAGGCAAAAGAACCTCGGCAAGCTTGATGCGGCTCACCAAGTCAACTTTCCGGTTAAGTCCAATAGTGCCTTCGAACTGGACGGTGGGAAGTAGATTGGTATTGAGCTCCATAGAAGGGAGCGTCACCACTCCATTCTCAAGCTTCATATCGAAGACGCCCTTCTTAATGTACAGCCGCCCTTGTTCTCCCAGGGAAGATTTGAATTCGCCGCCCGCTGCAGAAAGCTCGGCGGGAAGAATTGCTGAGCCGAGCGTGCTGATGATTTTTGAAAAAACGGAAAAGGGAAGAAACACGATATTTATCGGCGGCACATCTTGGAATCGGGAAGGAAGCCTAAGTTCGGAGAAGTTGCTTTGCAGGCTCGCGGTCAGTCTATTCTCAAAGCCAGGACTAAAAATGTCAGTGCCATGCAGGGAAAGATGTGCGCCATCAATGGTGCCTGCGAGGCCGATCTTTTCTTCTCCAGAAGGGGGCTCCTCTATGAGGCTTTCAAGCGCAAGTCCAGACACTCTTGCGTTTACGTTAAGCGCTCCGTCATTTTGAAGGGTGCCGTCAAGTGCGAGTTGTCCCTTGCCGCGTGAGGCCGTCGCCTTCGTGAGGGTGACTTTCGATGCAGAGCTCGCCGCCTCAATAAGAAGATTCTGCAGCTCGGTGCCCGCAGCGCGGAGTTTCAAAACGTTTCCTCTTATTTGAAGTTCAGGAAACGTCTTGGTGGGCGAGGAAGGTTCTTCCTTCTTCTGCTCCTCGGTGCCCACCTCATCCTTACGAGTGAGGGCGGTTCCAATGCTTTGAATGTGGTCGCTATCTAGGAGGGTTGATTCGAATGCGATCTGAAGTGGGGATTTATCTGAGCTGACGGCAGAAAAAGAGAGGTCACTAATGAGCTGGGGGCCGCTGCGGAGATCGACCCGCGCATTCTAAATTCTCCAGCCCAGGTTTTCTTTGTGGTAGGCTGCTTTAATGGTGCTTGTCTCATAGCTCTTGCCATCGCTCAGTTTCAGGGTTGGAAACACAATTTCGACCTCTCCGTGCTGCTCTTTGGAGCTCTTTGATTCTCCTTTGCCTTTGATTTCTGCAACAAACTCAAGGGCGTCTAAGAGAGGTGAGCGATAGAAGCTCCTTATAAAAGGGGAGTTGATTGCAAGAGATGTGATGCTGGCCGAGCTTTCGCCTGTGGCAGTGTAATACCGGGCAGACCCGCTTAAGTTCAAAGTGCCAGCCTGTGTGCCAATCTGAGGAACGCTGCTCGAGAGGGTAACTGAGGAAAGGTTGATCTCCTTAGGCATGAGACTGCCTCGGACGCGAATCCCAAGGGTGCGATCGGTAAGATCGATCGATCCGATATTCCCTTCGAAATTACTGAAGTCAAAACTGCTATCGGTTGACCGCAACCCAATTCTTTCTAATTCACCAAAGCTTGAGAAGGTTCCGTGCACGGTAAAGTCGAGCTTCTCTTGGGGAGCGGCAACGGTGAGAGTCGCTTTGCCGCTAAGTTCCACGCTTCCGGGATAGCTGAGCTTCTTTGCAGAGAGATCTACTTGTGAGGCAACCACACGTAGCCCCGCGGAGGAATAAGAGAACTCACTTTGCTCGATTTCAGCATTTCGAACGTTAAGCTGTATTCTGTTCTGAGTACTTTCGGAAGAAGAGGGTACGTCTTCTCGTTCTATTGATTCTGAAGAAGTGCTGACCTCAATTATGGCTCCCTTAAGCGAGAGGTTCTCAAGGGAGAGAAAATTCAAGCGCGAGCGCAAGAGCTCAAGCAGGTCTATCTTGAGTGACGCCGTTTTGAGGGAAATCTTTGCTGACGGGGAGCGTAGCTCAAATCCGGTGGTTGCGACTTCTCCCTTCAGGCTTAGGCGAAAGCTTTCTGCGTTAAGGGAAAGAGGGGTGTACTTGGTGGCTAAAGGAAAGAGATACTTTGTTACTATCGCAGAGCTGTCGAGGCAGAGCATAAAGCCCAAAACGGTGATGCCGCTCATCATAAGCAGCATTGCCAGTGTCCTTAGGGTGCCTTTAAGGAATGCGCGCATGGTGGTGTGCTTTGAGCTGGTGCCGCTCTCTAAGAAGATCTCCGCGGCTGTTCCCACACCTTTTTGGGCATATTTTTGAGCAGAGTGGAATTCACTTCCCACGTGAGGGCACTACCTGCCGCAAGGGAGCAGTTTTCTACGAACCATTGCTGCTAAAACACCGCTACCGCTACGGGATGGTCACGTAGATGTTCTGATTCGCGGTGTTCCGTCCGCCCGTAAGGCTTGCACCCGCAGCTGAAAGAGTAATCCCATACGTGCCGGGAGCGGACCCGATTCTTGCAAGGCAAGACTTAAGGTCTACCGTGAAGGAGAGCAAATTACTCGCCGATGCGGGACGGTCTGTCTGCTGATCGGTGAGAGGGTTTAAATTCGCGCCTTGATTTGAGAGCGGGCTGTTTCCGTTTCCAAGGGGAGAGCTGTCCTCTGCCAGATCACTTGAGAGTGCGCTGTAGAAGCCTCCGCAAGTTGCCTGCGCCTGGTCAATAATCACGCCATAGTTGAGAGATCCGAAATCTTGGTAGCCAACCTCGGTGCCAACGGGCTCGCGCTGTGGGCGCCAGAAGGAGAGGGTGAGCAAACCATCTGAACCAAGTACAATAGGATTTCCCTGCGAAATCCCTGGGATACTTCCTATTTCAGGGGTAACAGAGGTGTAATCCACGGTGGTCGTTGTTCCGTTCGCGGTGTAATCCTTTATGGCCGGAACCGAGATAAAATAAGGGGGAAGCGAGAAGGTGCGCGAAGATACTTCAGCAGTGCCCGAGGTGAGCACGACTCGGTACATATCTCCAGCTCGAAAGACATCGCGACCAACGCGCGGCTGCATTGAAAGCACCAGCGCAGGACGCCCACCTACCGAAATGCGTTCAAGGATTGGATGTCCCGAAGAGTTAAGAAGAGAACTCATCGGCCCACGATAGGCCTCTGAGCTTTCTGAGACACCGCCTGAAAAGCCAAGGGGAGTGTTCGGGCGGCAATAGGAAAGTGCTTCTCCGCATACCAAATATCCTCCGTCGATAGGACTATCATCGGGAAGTGAGATAAAGAAGGTTGATGCGAAAAAGTTTTCGCCAGAAACAATGGCATCAATAGCTTCATTCGAAAGTCCGCTACGCACATGAGCGTTGAGCGTCCGCCTAAAATCGAAATTTAGTCCTACATAGGGAGTATCAGTGCCCTCGGAGGCGGGATCTGCGGAGTCGAGGATTCCGTTGCCGTTATCGTCGGCATCGAGAGAATTCATAATTCCGTCTCGGTCACCGTCTTCTCCAGGACTCGTGGCGGCTGCTGTGGTAAGTGGGGATGTGGCGAGAGACGACATGCTGGTGCTGACAATGCCAGAGTTCCCCGCGCCGGTCGGCTTTCCTGAGCCGTTAGCGGTTACTTTCGGAGCGGTATAAATCCCCGCAGGTAGATTTGCGGGAGCGGAGGCATAGCCACTTTTGAGCTTCATCTTGCCAAGATTCAGAATCTTGGAGCTGCTCGGGTTGCTTCCACTAAAGGTAATCGAGACCTTTTTCCCCTTCTTGCCAAGGACTACGGGACCATAATACCGACCATCGGTTCCGATTAGTTGTAGCGAAGCATTCTTGAGCTTGCTCAGTTTCACCCCCGAGAAGCTAAATGCGCCGCTGGCGGGCAGAAGCTTAGTCTTGGAAGAGCCGTCCTTATTAAGGAGGGCAATCGTATATCCACTCGCGCCTTTTACTGAGCCTTTAAGCCTCACGGACTGGGCCTGTGCCTGGCTGGGGATAAGGCTGCATAGCGCTATTGCCGCAGAAGCGAGAAGGAAGGTGGAAGAAATTGGTCTCATCATGCTGGTTTTCTCGGATGTGGCGCGGAATTTCTTAATAGCAGGAGATGCCATGGAAAGAAGGCCAGGGGGGCGGGGAGTAAAACCTCATTTTGGAGGGGGACGTAATTTTATAACCGTGCGATGAGGTCCCCACTCGAAGATTCGGTTTTCAGATAAAAACTGTGCGGGATAGGGCAGTTGCAGGTATGTGGGCAGGCGCAAAGCTTCTCCCGGGCTCTCTCCTCATTTTTCCTATCCGCGATTGCTCACAGCCCCTATGTGCTAGGGCGAGAGGTTTTGCGGCGCCGGAGGGAACCGGCGCCCTACCAAGGGGCTCATTCCAAAAGTCGAACCTTTCCCTCGTCGCCGAGTGCATTAAATTCTACTCTTCTATTCTTTGCCCATGCATCTTCGCTGTGGCTTACTTCAAGGGGGCTGCTCTCTCCGAAGCTCATCGTTTCAATGCGCTCTCGAACGATCCCAAGTGATTCAAGGTAGTCCGCTGCGGTAATGGCTCTGCTTTTAGCAAGAGAGAGGTTGTACTGCGTTGTCCCACGTTCATCTGCATGCCCCTCAATGCGTACGGTCATTCCAGGATTCACCTCTAGCCACGCTGCGTTCTTTTGCAGAGTACGTTTGCTACCCTCTGAAAGGTCATATCTATCAAAAGCAAAGTAAACGTTTTTCATTTGGTAGCTCTCGGCAGCCACTTGAGTTGACCCTGGCTGCATCATTGCTCGTGGTTCGTCATACACAACGGCGCGTGTGCGGCACGCGCATCCGGCGCATGCGGCAAGGGAAACTATCCCGATAAGAAGTCTGAATGTTGGTTTCATAAATCGGTACCTTTTTGTTTGGTGATCTATCGCACCCAGAGTCAACACCTTGGGTCATGCCTGTTCTTGTACGAAAGTTTGCGGCCCTCATGTATGACGTGTGTCATAGGGCGCCTTTCATTCTGCTGCTATCTTCGCTCACAAGAGCTCGGCTCACGGTGAGGCCGACAAAATCTGGAGATTTTTTATGTTAAATTGGGCACTCACTTTTCTCGTCCTTGCAATAGTTGCCGCAGTACTTGGATTCGGCGGATTGGCTGCAGACTCGGCCTACATTGCAAAGATACTCTTCGTGGTCTTTCTTGTAGTGGCTGTGATAAGTTTCGCCACAGGTCGTCGTGTTAATATTGGATAGGGATGAGTGTTCGGCCTCGTTACGTGGCAAGAATAGAAAGAAGCCGTCCTCTGAAAGCCAGGTGGCTACTGAGGACGGCTCGGCTGCCTGTCCCGTATTTAACTACGGAAGAAGCTTGGTAAGCCTCTGAGAATATCTCGTGGTATCGGGCGTCTCTCGTCCCTCAAGTAGTTCAGTATAATCCACCGCTTTGCCGTAATAGCTGGTAATCGCTTCGTCATCTTTGCTCATGGTTCCACCATTGACTGATGCGCCGGCAAAAAGCCCTTCGCTTCTACTGTAAGCGATGACTCCCGCCCGTGAAGTGTCAATGCTGCTATCAAAGTTCCCGGCAACGGCACTTACGTCAGTTCCAAGCGCGAATCGCCCGCGTCTCAGGGCCTGCACGGCGTCGTTGTTTTGAAAAAAGAATACCAAATCGGCGGATTTGGCACCTGCTTGGAGACCAAGACTTGCTTGGTTGATTGAGATAGCCCCAGGGGTGCTCCACGTATTATCAGAGCTTTTGCACATCGCGAGACCATTTCCGTGAGTCCCTCCTACAAGAAGAGCTCCCGTAATGACATTCGGGAAAATAGCTACGCAACGCGCATTGCTGAGCACACTTGCCGGAACTTCCCCATGAGAACCTCGTACTACGGCAGAATAGACGGCCGCAGAATCGTCAACTAGTTTATGGAAGCGAGCGCGATCCTTAGAATCTCCCATGCGTGCACGCATATTCATCTCCTGACTTTCAGCCATGAGAGGAGTAGGTGGTGTTGCCAAGGGAAGGCTCATCAGAGTGGCGAGCGCCAAAAGTATTGTTCGTTTCATAAATGTTTTCCTTTCTTTTCTTTAAAATCTGAAGCGGGGAGTAGTAGGGCTGCTGCTAAAACCACGTAAGAGCACAAGGAGAAGAACCGCGCCGATAAGGGCGGTGCTGGTATTTCCCATCCAGGCTCCCGCAGGGAACTCGAACCCCGCCTTAAAGAGAGCTCCGCCAGTCACTGCCCCTACGATTCCCACGCTAAAATCGTTGATGACGCCCTGAGGGGCCTCCCCCGGGAACCACGCCGTAGTGCACCAGCCCGCAACGAGACCAATCAGAATCCACAGCAGAATATTTTCCATACAAAAACTCCTCAAACCGTTCTGGTAGCCCGCGGTTTACTCAAGTAAAGCTGAGGTGAAGAGTGAGAGACTTCACGGTGCTTGGCTTCCGCTGTCAGAGGTTGTCTCAAAAAGCACCTAGTGAGGTATGACCTCAGTCATGGTACCCTGCAGAGAGTACGTCCTATTTTCTCTCTCTTTTTGCAGGAGTCAGTCGCTCCTGGCGCTACTTTTTTGTTGCACTACATGAAATGGACCCTTCGTCTAAGAGAACCTTTTTCTTCTGCTTCCCATCTATCTGGTGCGATTGCGGGAGTTTTTGGCGCGGCGTATCTCCTGAGCTGCTGTGACCAGAGCTGGACATCAGTCCTCGGCATTCTTGTATACAGCCTCGCTCTTGTCGGGCTTTTCCTCGTGAGCGGCCTTCTCCACGGACTGCACTGCTCTGAGGAGACCATTGAAAGGCTTGAGCGATTGGACTACGCGGCGATTTATTTCTTCATCGCCGGGACCTACACGCCCATTTGTCTCTTTGTTATTCGTGGCTGGTTTGGAGCCGGGCTGCTGGCCGCGGAATGGGGGCTTGCTTTTGTGGGCGCCTGGACCGCACTGGCGAGAGGGCAGTATACCAGGGCAGGCCTCCCATACGGTAAGCGCGAGCGTACTACTCAAGTGGCCCTTTTCTTGGCGATGGGCTGGGCATTTGTACTTGCCCTTCCTTCGCTCTCGAAGGCTCTTAGCCCCATGCCATTTGCACTCCTATTACTTGGGGGCTTTTTCTACTCGGTCGGGGCTGTGGTATTTGCACTAAATAAGCCCAATCTCTTTCGTGCACGCTGTTCCGCTCACGATTTCTGGCACTTGCTTGTGCTCCTCGGAAGCTCCGCGCATTTCGCAGCGATTGCTCAAGTCGTGCGCTAAGAGTGCCCCCCCCGTAGAGAAATGCCTCATCAACGGGCGCAGGGCGCGCAAGCCATTCGCCAAGCCTGAATAACATTCTTGAGAGCGACCTCGGCCGCTTCCGCATGAACTCGAGGAGCTTCCTTGCTGATTTCTCGGGCCACTACCTCAGGCACTAAGGTGCCAATTTCAACGAGTAGGGGGAGGAGATTCTCTATATGTTTGAGAGCAACGGAGGCAATATCGTGGCATTTTAGGGCCAACGCCGAGGTATGTAGCAGCGTATTATTTAAGGCAACGGTATTCAGCGCGGAGAAATCATCTCTCAGGATTCGCGAGATTCTTCTTTGCTCTCTTCGTTCTTCTTCTCGTGAGCTGGGGTTGCTGCCCCTATTGGAGCGAGGCTCTCGCTTCCCCTCTGTGAGGGAACCATTTGCGAGGGTAAGGGGAACGTCGCGCTCGAGCTGATCAAGGAGCTCGTTAAGAGGGGTGAAATGTCCTTCGAGGGCCGTCTTTGTTTTTTCAAGCAGTGCCCTGGCATCAGCGTACTCTGCGCACTGTACTTCATGAAGTTGCTCCTCGACGTTCCGAAGGAGTTGCTCCTCTAAGGCGATTTGTTCCCTCAGATACTGTTTGAGAGTATCGATGTGATTTTCCATTACGCAACTCCTCTTGCACTTCGTAACCTTAGCCTTCGCAGGTCTCGTCCTTTCTGGCGATGATTCTGCGAGCACAATTTCTTACTCACTATGAGGATGGTCATGCCTCAACAAGGAGCTGTAGCTCGTCTAGCTTTAGGATTCGAATGATACCGGGACGAGAAATGTCAAGAATACCATCGCGCTGCATTTGACGTGTGACTCGAATAGCGGTCTCTGGGGTGGTCCCGGTCAGGTCGGCCAACTGTTGGCGAGTAAATCTGATAGTAGGGGAATCCTTTTGAGGTAAGGTCTCTGCGAATTTGAGTGCAAGACTTGAAAGAACGGCCGCAATGCGAATCTCAACTCTGTCATGCGCAAGGCCTCGCGACAGACGATAGGACGACTGCAGGCAAAGGATGAGATGGCCAACTAAGAGGCGAAAGAGCTCTGGCCGAGCCCGAAGAACGTCGTCGAAGGCGCGGATCGGCATCATGATTACGCGCGTTTTGCGAATAGGACGCGACGTGAGCTGCGCGGGTACGCGCTGCTCGGCTAAGTTAAGAAGAAGGCCAAACGTATCTCTTGATTGCAACAGCTCTACAATAAGCTCCTTTCCATTGATCGAGGTTTTGAGCATGGCAATCAGCCCAGACATTACAATAAATCCGTAGAGACTTTGATCGTCTCCCTCAATGGCAATGCTTTCACCACTGGCATAGTTCGCAATTCTGCACGTTGCGGCAAGTGCTCTGAGCTCGCCGGAAGGGAGCTCGCGTAGCTCGTGGAGTGAGCGAAGGAAATCAAAAATTTCCGCACTCTCATTCCCATCAAGCGTCCTCGAATCTGCGATTTTTGCTCTGATAATTCCTCTTGGGTTGGGAGTAGTGTTTTGTGTCGCGAGGCTAGTGACGGGTGTGGGTTGATGAGTGTCCATGGCTTACCATGGCACATCTCGGGTTTGAATGGAGTTATATTTCATAATGCGGGTCACGTGAGTTCTCTGCCCCCCCCTGTGCAAGTCCACCTTTCAGCTCATGTCGCTTGAGAGCCACTGGGAGGGGAAAGAGGCTGCCTCATCTACAGCGAAGATGGAGCGTTAGGCGTATGATCTTCGTCATAGGTGCACGAGCTAATCTGACTATGATGCTCGCTCAGAAAGTGGAGCAATAGTTATGATACAGGTTACAAAAAGAACTCGGGCCGTTGTTTCTGCTGCCGCAGAGGAAGATTTACCTCCCTACGCCTGTGGAAACGTCTTCGTGGCCGATGCCGATGAGGTATTCCAGGTTCAGTAATAGACACCCCATGGCATCACCTCACTGATGCCATGGGGTTCCCCTTTTCCTCCGTACTCAAGTTTCCCCCATCAGGACCCGTAGAGCGGGTTCGAGAGGAGTTACTATAAAGGCGCTTTTTGCGGCAAAGTTTTGGCCTCGCGTAGCGCAGGTCGGTAAGGGAGCGTTTTGCGTTCCCTCGGTGCGAGAACGAGAGGACCCCATTCGCGCAGAAAACCTTTCGCGTGAGGGGTTAAGTGAGCTTGCGCGCGGCCTCGCCGAGGAGCAGCAGCTTGCACCGTCACGAAAAGGAGATAGGCGACTATTCCAGCGTTTTGAAGAAAACGCGATCGTATTGGACCGCATCTGCTCCGAACTGTTTCAGGCTGCGCAAGATCAGGAAGTTCTTTCCTCCGGGGCAGAATGGCTCATCGACAATTATTACATTATTCAAGAACAGATTCGTGATATCAGAAGGGACTTCCCGCACGGATATTATCACACATTGCCTAAACTTGCTGAGGGGGCCTATGCGAAGTTTCCTCGTGCCTATCAACTTGCGGTAGAGGTTGTTGCGCATACTGATTCATCTATTTATGGTGAAACTCTTGCCGCTTTTATTCAAGGATTTCAGGGGAAAGCCGTCCTTGAGACGGGCGAGCTTTGGGCAATCCCGAGCCTTTTGCGTCTCGTGTTAATTGAAAATCTGCGCCGTCTTGCGGTGGTTAACCTTGAGGAGACCCGTCAACGCAAGGAAGCTGAGTCACTTGCCGGGGAGATCATCGGTCCGCAGGAGCTGAAGTCCGGCACTGATGCGCTACTTTCACTCGCGACGAGGCTTCACATTGATCCTCATTGCCTTCGTCAGTACTCGGTCCATCTCATGCGGCGCCTACGCGAGCAGGGCCCGAAGGCAGGACTTACGTTACGCTGGATAGAGGAGCGTCTAAGAGAAGAGGGGCACGATCCTGATGAACTATTGCGTTTGGAGCAACACCGCCAGGCGGCCAACCAGATTTCTATTGGTAACGCCGTGAGCGCACTGCGGCGCATTAGTGGCATGAATTGGAGTGACTGGGTTGAGGGTGTGAGCGAGGTTCACCGCGCGTTGGCAAGCGATCCTCTTGGTAAGTACGAAGAGTGTGATTTCGCAACCCGCGATTGGTATCGGCACAGTATTGAGCGCCTGGCTCGAGCGGTGAAAAAAACTGAGGTTGAGATTGCTCGAGCTGCTCTGCTGCTCGCCGAGAGTGCGGTGATTGCTCAAGGCAGCGATGTTAGGATGAGGCACGTGGGCTATTTCCTCAGTGGAAACGGACTTGCCATCCTGGAACGTGAGGTAGGCTACCAGTCCTCGGGTCATAGGCGTTTGGGATCTTTTGGCGACCGTCATGCAGTTGCACTGTATCTTGGCGCAATTGCAACTCTTACTGCGATGCTATTAGCTGGACTCTTCGAGTTCATGCGGGGGCAGGGAGGGACTCTTCTGGAGGCTTGGCTAGCGACCTTCGTCGCGGCAATTCCCCTCAGCGATCTTGCCTGCAATATCGTGCAATGGGCGTGTGTACGAGGTAGTGCGCCTAGTTTTCTGCCCAAGCTTGAGATGGGGAAGATAATCCCAGCCGAACACAAAACGATTGTAGCGATTCAAGCAATTTTGCAGGGCAAGGAATCAGTTCTTGAGATAATTTCCGATCTTGAAGTCCGGTACTTAGCTAACGGGGAAGAGAATCTGAGCTACGCACTGCTGGCGGACCTACGCGACGCAGAAGGTGAGGAAATACCAGAAGACGATGAAGTAATCAGCTATGCAGAGCTGCTCGTAAGAACACTCAATGAGCGGCATTTCCGCGATGGGCCAGGGCGGTTCTTTCTTCTTTTTCGCCGCCGCGTCTGGAACCCCGTGCAGGGAATTTTCATGGGCTGGGAGCGTAAGCGCGGCAAGATAGAAGAGTTTAATCGATTCCTTCTTGATCGCGGGGTTACTACGTTCCGTATGCTCGTGGGCGAAGCCTCACAGCTCAGGGGGGCCGCATACGTTATCACTCTTGATTGTGACTCTCAGTTGCCGCGGGGTGTGGCAAAAAAGCTTATCGGTACCATTGCACATCCCCTCAACCGTCCACGACTCGACCTCGAAAGACGCATCGTGGTTGAGGGGTACGGTATCATTCAGCCTCGTATTGGCATCGCGCTTACGAGTGCTAGGGCGTCGAGATTCGCCGCAGTTTTCTGTGGCCACGCAGGACTCGATCCCTATACGCAGCTTGTTTCAGATGTGTACCAGGATCTATTTCACGAGGGGTCTTTTTGTGGGAAAGGGATCTATGATGTTCGTGCATTCGAGCTTGCACTCCGAGACCGCGTCCCAGAAAACCAGTTGCTGAGTCACGATCTTTTTGAGGGAGGTTTCGCGAGAGTTGGTCTCGCAAGTGATATCGAGCTCTTTGACGGATTCCCCTCACGCTATCATGCGTTTGCGAAACGACTACATCGCTGGGTGCGAGGTGATTGGCAGCTCCTTCCTTGGATGCTGGGTTATATTCCTGATGCTCAGGGAAAGAAGTATCGCTCGCCGCTCTCGGTGCTCTCGCGTTGGAAACTCTTGGATAATTTGCGACGTAGCTTGGTGGCTCCTTGCTGTTTCCTCCTTTTCTGTGGCGGCGCTGCGCTCCTTCCGGTTAACACGTTGCTATGGATTCTCATGCTCGTGCTCGTGATTGCGTTTCCTGTGTATGGCAACGCAGCGAACGCGCTTCTCATCCCCACGGGCGGAATCTCCGTGATGAGTCATGCCCGCGCCGCGGGGCGTGATTTTGTCTTTCAGTCTAAACAAGCATTTACTGCACTGAGTTTTCTTTCCTATCAGACATTTTTGATGCTGCATGCCATTGGGGTGACCTTGTATCGCGTTCTTATTTCGCATCGGGACCTTTTGGAGTGGGAGCCCGCTTCGCACGCGGAGAGACGACTTGGCGTTAACCTTAGTGCGTTCCTGCGACAAATGGGACCCGGAGTGGCGCTGGCGCTTATGGCGGCCGTGATGATACTTTTGTGTGCTCCCTCTCAAATGATCTATGCGTCGCCTCTGTTGCTACTTTGGGCAGCGTCTCCTTTTCTTGCGCGCTGGTTAAGTGCGCCAATTCCTCGGGTGACTGCGGAGCTAGGTGTGCGGGACCGCGAGCGGCTCCTTTCCATGGGGTGGGAGACCTGGAGGTATTTTGACGAGCAGATTAGCCCAGAGAACAATTATCTGGCCCCCGATAATATTCAGCTTACGCCCTACCGCACCGTTGCAACGCGAACCTCGCCGACAAATATTGGTCTTTCGATTCTTAGCGTAATCTCAGCCTACGATTTAGGGTACCTTAGCCTTGTTGCAGCTACTGTGCGGCTAGGGAATATCATGCAAACGCTTGGCACTTTGGAGCGTGTACACGGGCATTTTCTTAATTGGTATGACACCAAAACACGAGAGTCACTCGCTCCACGGTACGTGTCAGCCGTGGATAGCGGTAACTTGGTGGGGCATCTTATTGCCGCGAAGAACGCTGTGGAGAGCTTCCGCACCGCGCCACTTGTGACGCTGCAGCGGTATCAGCACCTTGCGCGGCGCTTAGAGAAGTTTCGCCTGATTGCGGGAGCAGGGCGAGATAAGTTTAAGAGCGTCTCCGTGGGCCTCGCCGATCTTCTCGCCCAGGCGCCTTCGGTCGGGGCTCGAGGGCTATTAGTAGAACTCGAGGTCGTGTCTGAGTTCCTGAATGCTACCTTGGATGGACCCGAGTTCTTGGCGCCCTCAGTACTAGGCGATTTTGAGCTCTTTCGCCGAGAGCTTGCTGAGCTCCTTGAGGTCCGCCCCCTGCTTCTTTCAGGCAATCAGTCCAAGGGGGATGATCCCGGGGCAACGCTTCACGCACTTCGGATGCACCATCCAGAGAATGCAGCGGTAGGTGTGATAGCAGATACCCTCGAGTTATTTATAGAGGGGGCTCAAGGCATTATAAGAGAGGTTGATTTCGGCTTTCTCTTCGATACCGATAAGCAGCTCTTTACTATCGGTTTCCACGTGGACAATGGAAGGCGTGATAGTGGCTTCTACGATCTGCATGCGTCAGAGGCACGTCTCATGAGCTTTGTGGCGATTGCGACAGGCCAAGTCCCGCAAAAGCATTGGTTCATGCTGGGCCGAACGTTAGTGAATGCGCCGGGAGGGGCCGCCCTCGCTTCTTGGACAGGGACTATGTTCGAGTATCTGATGCCGCTATTAGTGATGCGGGACTACCCTGGCACTCTTCTTTCGGAGACCTGTCGCGCGGTGGTGGCTACGCAGCAGCTCTACGCTGCTGGCAAAGGCTTACCGTGGGGAATATCGGAGTCAGCGTATGGGGCCGTAGATTTCGAGAGGACATATCAATACAAGGCCTTTGGTGTTCCTAGTCTAGGGTTGAAGCGAGGGCTTGGCGGAGATCTTGTGATTTCTCCCTATTCCACATTCTTAGCCCTTGCCATCAACAGTGCCGCTGCCATGGAGAACCTCGACCGCCTAGAGAAGGAGGGCGCTCGCGGCGAGTATGGCTTTTACGAGGCAATAGATTACACCCCAGAGCGGCTGAGAAGTGGAGAATCCCGCCATGTGGTGGAGTCTTATCTTGCGCTGCATCAGGGTATGAGTCTCGTCGCCATAAATAACGCGCTACAATCAGGCGTGATGCAGGAGCGCTTCCACCGAGACCCCTGGGTGCGAGCGACCGATTTACTCTTGCAAGAGCGTTTCCCTGACGCACTTCCGGTTGCGGAACCGAAACACTCGCAAGTTCTTCCGGCTTTGGTTGCCCCCAATGATGCTCGCGTCGCATCAGTTGAGCGTTTCACCACGCCTCACACGCAAGTGCCGCGTACTCGTGTTCTGTCAAATGGGCGCTACAGTGTGCTCGTAGATAATGCCGGAATTGGTTTTTCATCATGTGACCGGGATATATCGCTCACGAGATGGCGAGAAGATGCTCTTCTTGGGCAGTACGGAACGTTTATTTATCTAAGAGATTTGGAGAATGGCAAGGTTTGGTCGGCTGCGTATCACCCTTCGCGTGTCGAGCCAGAGTTTTACGAAGTGTTGTTCAGCCCCGACAAGGTAGAGTTTAATCGACGTGACGCCGGAATTACGCTTCATACAGAAATTGCAGTTTCACCTGAAGATCAAGTCGAGGTTCGTAGAGTCACCATTTCGAATGTGGGGAATCGGCACCGAAGCCTTGAAATTACGAGCTTTGGCGAAGTTGCCCTCGGCAATATGTTTGCTGATAGCGCACATCCCGCTTTTGCCAAGATGTTCATTGAGAGCGAATTTGATGCAGAGCTCGACGCGCTCTTGTTCGCTCGTCGTCCGCGCTCGAAACATGAGGAGACACTATTTCTCATGCATACGATGGCTCTGGATCGTGTGGTGGAGCCAATACAATATGAGACCTCGCGCGCGGCGTTTATTGGAAGAGGACGTTCCATCGCGAACCCTCTGGTCTTTACCGATCGCCGGAAATTATCGAAAGCAGTCGGTTCGATTATTGACCCAATTTTTTCTCTTCGAACACGCGTAGAGCTCGACGAGGGTACTTCCAATGTGGTGGTCTTCGTTACAGGATTTGCAAAATCGAGAACAGAAATTAGGGCGCTCGCAGAAAGGTACCGGGATCAGCTCTCTGTGACGCGAGCTTTTGAGATGGCCTGGAGCCAGAGCAGTATCGAGCTTCGGCACGAGCAGTTTTCGGTTCGACAGGTCCATGCGTTTCAGCGCCTGATTACAGCTCTTCTGTTTAACATTGAAGGCGTAAGGGGAAGCCAAGCTTCGATTGCCACCAATCGTCTTACGCAGTCGGGGTTCTGGAGGTTCGGCGTTTCCGGAGATTTGCCTATCGTATACCTCACGGTATCTGATCCTGGGCATGTTAAGCTGGTGCGGGAACTGGTACTTGCACACCAGTACATTCGAATGCATGGGATTAGCTTTGAGCTTGTTATTCTTAACAAGTACCCGGGCGGTTATCTTCAATCCTTTCAAGAAGAGCTGGACTTCCTCGTGCGCTCGGGCTACGCAGGCGCCGTCGTAGATAAGAAAGGAGGCATTTTCCTCCGCACCCTTTCGGCCCTCTCAGCGGAGGAGCTGTGTTTGCTTGAAGCAGTCGCTCGAGTGGTGCTGGTCGGAGCACGCGGCCTACTTTCGTCTCAGCTCCTATTCGGCAACGAGCCGAAGGAGCCTTCGCAGCGAAGAAGGGCGAACCTCGGGTGGGAGCAAGAAGTCTTGGCCGAGACGTCACTGCCAGCTTCCGGAGCCCCCGAGAAAGGGAACGGGATAGGAGACTTTTTAGGAGAGGGCGGCACCTATCAGATAATCCTCAAGGGTAAAGCACTTCCGCCGCAGCCTTGGTCGAATGTGATTGCAAATCCGTCTTTTGGGTTTCTTGTGACGGAATCGGGGGGCGGATTCACCTGGTCGCAGAACAGTCATGAGAATAGGCTCTCCCCCTGGAGCAACGATCCTATAGGAGATATGAGTGGAGAGATTCTCTATCTTCGAGATGTCGACCGCGGCAATTTTTGGTCTGCAACTCCTCGGCCCATTTCCCCCGGAGGGACCTCTTCGGTTACGCACAGTTTTGGCGAAACGTGTTTCATTCGGAACGAACATGAGGTGACGTCTCGTCTCACTATTTCGGGGAGCGTGGCGGACCGGGTGAAGTTTTGGAATCTTACGTTATCTAATACGGGTGGGCAGGTTCGCACGCTCGAAGTTTTCCTGTATGTGGAATGGGTGCTTGGAGTTCAGCGCAGCGAAGGCGCTCGGATGATTGTTGCAGACTTTGATGTGCGTTCTCAGTCTCTGCACGCCCGCAACTATTACAATAATGAATTTGCTGGGGCGACCCTCTACCTTGGTTCAACTGCGAGTGCTGTTGAGTACACCACAAGTCGTGCCGAATTTCTCGGGAGGCATGGCGACCATGCTCATCCCCGTATACTTGTCGAAGGGGGTATGGGGGCACGATCCGCCCTATTTTCAGCTCAGAGGCGCGCGAGGGTAGAATTGAGCCAGAAGGTCGGCGCGGGTTTTGATTCGTGCGGAGTGCTTAAGGTGGACGTGGTTCTGGCCCCTCATGCCAAGCGCGAGCTGGTGTTCTTTATGGGAGAAGAGAGCTCAGCCGAAAGCGCCAAGAAAAAAGCTCTGCACTATGGTTCTCTCCCGTCCTATCGGCGTGAGCGAGAGCAGGCGCATGCCCGTTGGGAGTCGGATCTTGGCGCCATTCGTGTTCGTACGCCCAATCGTGGATTCGATTTGATGGTGAATGGGTGGCTCCTGTATCAGACGATTTCCTCCAGGATTCATGGCAGAAGCGGAGTCTACCAAAGTGGCGGCGCCATTGGCTTCCGAGACCAGCTTCAGGACAGCCTTGCGCTCCTGTGGAGTCACCCCGAGCGGACGCGCGAGCAGATTCTTCTACACGCTTCTCACCAATTCCCCGAGGGAGATGTGCAGCATTGGTGGCATCCACCGACAGGACGCGGCGTGCGTACGCGCATTTCAGATGACTACCTTTGGCTTCCGTTTGCAGTAGCTCGTTATCTTGAGGCGACCGAAGAACGGGGAGTACTTGAGGAGCAGGTGCCATTTGTCGAGGGACCAAAGCTTGATGCGCAGGAAATGGAAATTTACATGTTGCCGCAGGTTACCCGACTCAAAATGACTCTTTATGAACATTGTATTCTTGCCCTCGATAGAGCCTCGGCTTTGGGCGTCCATGGCTTACCACTTATTGGCGGCGGAGATTGGAATGATGGGATGAACGAGGTGGGGCGCGAGGGGAAAGGGGAGAGTGTTTGGCTCGCATGGTTCCTTAGCAACTGCCTTAGGAAGTTCGCTCCTTTGGCAAGGGATAGGGGAGAGATCGAGCGCGCAAAAAGTTATGAGGCGAGGGCAGAGGCGCTTGTAGGTTCAATTGATGAGCATAGTTGGGATGGCTCCTGGTATCGCCGGGCCTACTTTGATGACGGTACTCCCTTAGGGAGCGCAGAGAGTGAGGAGTGCAAGATTGATTCCTTGGTTCAGTCTTGGAGTGTCATCGCGGGAGGCGGACGGATAGACCGCCAGCAGGCTGCGATGTCTGCGGTACGTACTCACCTCGTTAACGAATCCACAAAAGTCGTGCGCTTACTTGCGCCACCCTTTAATCGCTCATCGCTTGATCCTGGGTATATCAAGGGGTATCTCCCCGGTATTCGGGAGAACGGGGGCCAGTACACGCACGCCGCTGTATGGTATCTCATGGCAACTGCTTTGCAGGGGAAAGGAAAGGAGGCGTTCGAGCTTTTTGATATGATAAATCCCATCACCCATACTTCTACGAAGGATGGGGTGGCCCGCTATCAAGCAGAGCCCTATGTCCTGTGTGGAGACGTGTATGCCGAAGCCCCGCATGAAGGGCGGGGCGGGTGGAGCTGGTATACGGGCTCTGCAGGCTGGATGTATCAGGTCGCGATAGAGCAACTTGTGGGACTCAAAGTGCGCGGGAGCTTTTTTACCATCGAGCCTTGTGTGCCCCCAGACTGGAAAGAATTCTCCTTTGAATACTGCCGGCGGGGACTTCGTTACCAAGTTTCGATTTTAAATCCAGATGGTGTTGAAACTGGTGTGGTGCGCATCGAAGCGGACGGGCGAATCTGCGACGAAAAGAGAGTGCGGTTTATAGAAGAATCAGCACCTCGAGATGTCCGGGTAGTGGTGCACATGGGTGCCTCGCTCATATAGCGCAGCGGCCGCAGGTGCTTACCATTCTTTCAAATGGTAAGCTTATGCTTACGGACCGGGGAGGGGCCCGCAAGCAATATTGGTTAGATGGTCGGTTGACTCTTGCTCTTCGAAAAGTCTGAAGGGCTGCAGCTGCATTCCTTCATGAAAGAACCAAGTTCCTTGCTCGCCTGGTCAGAGGTATAGCCGTAGCGTTCGCGCAGCTTGCCAATGAGCTGCTCTTTCTTTCCTTTAATGATCACGATGTCATCATTCGTGAGCTTGCCCCACTTTTCTTTTATCTGCCCTTTGAGCTGTTCCCATTTTCCTTCGAGTTCATTGCTATTCATGATGAGTGCCTTTCTTGTTTGTTAGTAGGTCCATTCTGTCCTCGCGATCTTAGAAGCTTCGAGCGCGTCAGCGCATGACGGTGCTCAGGGTCCGTAGGGCCACGCGGTAGTAGATTTCATCGAAGGAGCTTCTAAGGAGCCATTGAGAAATAAGTTATGAATAAAATTCTAGTCAGCATGAGTGTCTGTGCGTTCCTAGTTCTGTGTAGCTGCCAAGAAAAGGGAGCGGTTGAAAAAGCGGGAGAACGTGCAGATGAAATAGTCGATAACGTGAAACACGGAGAACCTCCGCTTAAGAAAAAGGGGCCGATCGAGAAGATCGGTCAGAGCATTGATGAGACGCTGGAGCGCGCAGGCGAGCGCAAGTGAATGATGACGCTCGAAGGCCCGGCATGTTGGAAGTGTTTGTAACAGTCTTTTATTCAGCTTTTAAAAAATTCATTGAAAAAGATTGTTGGACATTTTTCACTTTGTGTTTTGTTTCTGTTCTTTTGAGGACACCGTTTGAGAGCAATTTGATCAGAGGTTCGCATAGGTAGAATCGGGTTATTTCCTAGCCTGGAATCGGTTGGTCGCGTATTCTTGCGGTCTGTCGTTGCTGGTGTGCGCCGAGACATCATGCGGCCATGCACTTTCGACGATTTCAAGTATGCAGGCGTAGCATTCTAATGCAGGCATGCCTGCCAACAGATTTCTTAGGCTAGGGAGATGAACGAGAGTAACTTAACACCGGCACAAAAACGGTTTGGCTCTGTAGTATCCCAGGCCTGGTTTCCTCCACAGCCCGATGTTCTGGCACGCGTCCGTTCCGGTATTGCCTCGGGGGAGTTACTTAAGGATAGAACGAGTCTCTATCGGGAACTAAGCAACGATCCCAGTCTCTTTCTTCTTGGTGCCAGGGAACTCTCGCGTCGTGCATCTCGCGCTGCTATCAAGCCTGCGCTCAGTCTTGCCCCCCGTGCGTTAATAGAGACAAGTTCTGATGAGGAGCTCACCGAGATTTTTGCTGCGCCGATCGATTCGTTTGCGCGTATTCCCTATCATTCAGGGGCTGAAATCTCTCAGCGTCGCTCGGTGCAGGCGATGGTCAGTGCGGTCACTACGGACATGCTCGAAGCCGCTTTAGGAAAGTCTGACGATTTGGGCTATTCCTGCGCGCTTTTTCGGCAGTTGGGTCTCATGCTTATTGCGTGGAATCATCCGCATGTGTACGCCCGTATTTCAGCATCACTTGAGCCAGACGAGTCACTGGATGAGGCGCTTGCGCGAGTTCTTGGTCTTTCGCCTTCAGCGTTAGGGCTGCACTTGGCAAGGGAGTGGCGTGTCTGCCCAACGATCCGGGCGTCGATGGGCGATGAGGTTCCTGACGAATCTCCAGAGGTGCGAGAGACAGGAAAGTTTCTCAGAGGAATGTGTGAGGTCGGCGAGAAGCTTGCGCAACTTGCCGATGCCTCCGTGCGCTCCACTCGCCTCAAGCAGTTTGACGAAGTTCGCTCCCTAGTGCTGCAAAGATTAGGACCGGATGGGCTCACGCAGATATTTGATCGCGTAGAGGCCGTGTGCAGAAATATTCGCGAGGTCTTCCCTGCGCTCTTTGCGCCTCTGCCGCAAGGGCAGGGACCAGCAAGGACCTGCAATGAGAACCCTTTTCTGTCAAAAACACCGCGGTTTTTCCAAGAGCACCTTCAGTTTGTCTATGGCCGATTTTCGAAGGGAGCTGCACCTGAAGAGCTGCGGAGTGTGCTTGACCAAGCGATACGTTCCCTTGGATTTAATCGAGCGGCCATTTATCTTCTCGACCCTGTATCTTCAGTGCTTCACCCTCGAGTCGCTCTCGGGGATTTAGAGCTTTCCTCGGTAAGGGCAGTCCAAATTGCCGCGCCTTCGGGATCTGCTGCAGAAATGATAGCGCGAGCTATTACCACAGAAGACCTGGTGATTAACGGCAAGGCAATGCGCCAAGTCGTAATTCGTGTCGGGGGAGAGCGTATACTCGGTGCGCTTTCGCTTGAGATCTCAAGAGAACTCTTTGATGCACGGAGCGAGATGCTTGGCGATTGCGTGCGGGCTGTGGCGCTTACGATTTCGCACCTCATTCGGGTCAGCTAAAGAAAAACCCCGTGAGATTCCTTTGGGGAAATCTCACGGGGTTCTCGTGGAACTCAAGTTGAGGAGGTTCTTAGCCTTCCGACTTGATTCTCATACCGTAGAATGATCTCCATACGAAGATCAGTCCGACGATAAGGAGTGCAACGCCTATCCACATCGCTACGGCATGTGCTTTCACCGCTATCTCAACGGCCAAGAGACCAAAGAGAGTGGTGAACTTGATGATGGGGTTAAGCGCTACTGAGCTCGTATCCTTGTAGGGGTCACCCACGGTGTCGCCCACTACGGTAGCAGCATGAAGCGGGGTTCCCTTCTCGCGAAGGTCTACTTCAACAAACTTCTTGGCGTTGTCCCAGGCTCCGCCCGCATTCGCCATGAAGACGGCTTGGAAGAGACCAAACACCGCAATCGAGACGAGGTAGCTTGCAAAGAAGCTCGGGTCAAAACATGCAAACGCAAGAGTAAGGCAGAACACGACACCGAAGATATTCATCATTCCGTTTTGTGCATACTGCGTACAAATGCGCACCACTTCTTTCGAATCCTTTACCGAGGCACGGTCAGAACTCTCAAGATTGATGTTCTTCTTGATGTACTCCACTGCACGGTAGGCGCCCGTGGTTACTGCCTGCATAGAAGCACCAGTGAACCAGTAGACCACCGCACCGCCCATAATGAGTCCAAGAAGGACCTGAGGCGCAAGAAGATCGAGCTTCAGTTGGAGCAGGAGGATGATCGAGAAGATCATCGTCGTAGCGCCAATTACGGCCGTTCCGATAAGCACGGGCTTGGCCGTTGCCTTAAAGGTATTGCCGGCTGAGTCGTTCTCTTCAAGGAACAGCTTGCCATGCTCAAAGTCAGCCTCGATGCCGAAGTCTCTCTTGAGCTCTTCCTTGATGTTGGGAATCTGCTCAATTTGAGAAAGCTCGAACACTGACTGGGCGTTATCAGTAACGGGGCCGTAGCTATCGACCGCAATCGTTACAGGTCCCATGCCGAGCATACCAAATGCTACAAGACCGAAGGCGAATACCGCGGGGTAGATCATGAACTGATCAAGCCCAAAGGTAGACGTCCAGTAGGCGATGAACATCAAGCCAGCGATGGTAAGTCCCTGCCAGAAGGCACTGAAGTTACCCGCGACAAGACCCGAGAGGATGGTCAAAGAAGCACCACCTTCGCGTGAAGCGGATACAATCTCAGCCACATGCTTCGACTTCGAAGAAGTGAAGATCTTGGTGAGCTCAGGAATCACGGCTGCCGAGATAGTTCCGCAGCTGATGATCGTTGAGAGCTTCCACCAGAGACCTGAGCCAAGGAACTCAAGCATCTCGTAGCTGACCACGTAGGTGACCGCGATAGAGATGAGTGAAGTAACCCAGATCAGAGAGGTGAGGGGGGCTTCGAAGTCAAACTTCTTGGAATTGCCATACTTAGCTTTGGCTACTGCGCCATTTGCCACGTACGCAACAATAGAAGTGATGACCATGAGCACGCGCATCACAAAGATCCAGATGATGAACTTCGCTTGAAGCTCAGCACTAGTAATGCCGCCGATAAGTCCATCAGAGGCAACTGGATGGCCATCCGTTCCAAGCATCATGCCCACGGCGAGCACAATGAAAGTAATGAGGGCCACGCCGGTTACGCCGTAGGTCTCGAATCCATCAGCGGTAGGTCCAACTGAGTCACCGGCATTATCGCCCGTGCAGTCTGCAATAACGCCAGGGTTACGCGCGTCGTCTTCTTTAATATTGAAGACGATCTTCATCAGGTCAGAACCAATGTCTGCAATCTTGGTGAAGATACCGCCGCAGATACGGAGTGCGGAGGCGCCGAGGGACTCGCCGATGGCAAATCCTACAAAGCAGGCGCCTGCATACTTCGGGTCAACAAGAAGCAGAATCGCGAGCATCATGATGAGCTCGACGCAGATCAGGAACACGCCAATTGACATACCAGCGCGAAGCGGGATGTCCATGACGGGGTAGGGTTTGCCACCAAGAGAGGCAAATGCGGTGCGGCTATTGGCATACGTGTTAATACGAATACCGAACCACGCGACCACATAAGAGCCCAAGATGCCGAGAACTGACCAAAAGAGAATCAGTCCAACTACCGCGGCCGTCTCGCCGGTCAAGAACATGAAGTAGTACACCATGCACGCAGCGATAAGTACCCAAAGCCCGATGAGGAACTTGCCCTGCTGGAGCAGGTAAGTTTTGCAGGTCTCGTAAATAAGAGAGGAAACTTCGAGCATCGAGCGATGCGCGGGGAGCCCTTTAATCTTGGAGAACTCCATGAAGCCAAAGAGAAGTCCAAGAAGGCAAACCACCACACCGATCCACAAAAGGTTGGGTCCGCTAAGGGTGCTTCCAAAAAAATTAAAGTTTACTGCCAGGTCGGGGATTTTAATGTTCACATCCCCGCTTGCGAACGCATTCGCTGGACTAAAGAGGGCAGCGAGCGCGCTGAAACCAGCGAGCGTCGCGCACGAAATTCCGCGCATCATAGATCTACACATAGAAGTTGCTTTCCTTTAAAGAATCCCTAACTTACAAAATCTCTCGAAGAACAAATCGAACCTTGCGGTGCTCAAGGGGCGCGCGGCGACCTATGCATACACGATAGATGCGTAGTCGCCTTAGAACCTGCGGCACCTCAGCCACGCCTCTCCACCCAGTCGCGACTTAAACCCGTCGCAACTTTTCAAGACCTCGCCGGCTTCTTGGCCACTTGCTCAAAGAGAAAGTGGGCCACTGTACCCTTGCTAAGTGCTCGAACGGACTTGAAGAGGTCCCTCTTAGTAGCGAAATCGGATAAATTGGTAAAGCTGCCTATTCCTTGAGACAATGAGGATTATGGCGCGGTCAAAACGCTACAAATTGAAAGAACTCCTGGTAATTCGCGGACTTGCGCCATCTGAGGCGCGTGCAGAGGCCTTTGTCATGGCCAGAAAGGTGCGCGTAAATGGTTCTCTGGCCCGCCAAGCGGGGGAATCTATTTCTGAGGATGCCCTCATTGAGCTGGAAGAGCCGCGCCAATATGTAGGTCGAGGTGCCTTTAAACTCCTTGGGGCACTCGATGAATGGCAGGTCTCCCCCCAAGATCTGACCTGTGCCGATGTGGGAAGTTCGACTGGGGGCTTCACGCAGGTGCTTTTGGAGAGGGGCGCCCGAAAGGTGTTTGCTATTGATGTAGGCAAAGGCGAGCTGGCTTGGAGTCTTCGGAGCGATCCGCGCGTGGTGGTTATGGAGGAGACCAACGCGCGTTATGTAAGTGTCCTTGAATCTCCAATTGAGCTGGCAACGGTTGACGTTTCTTTTATTTCGCTAAGGGTTGTCTTGCCCGTTATCAAGGATTGGTTTGTTGGTGATCGCTCCACCATAATTGCCCTTATAAAGCCGCAATTTGAAATTCCCGCAGAGGAGGTCCCTCCTGGAGGCATTATTGTAAACCCCGAAGCGCACAGACGCGTTCTTGATGAGTTTACCGCGCGCTCTATCCCACCGGGCTTGGTGCTTGCAGGACTAATGCCCTCGCCCTTAAAGGGGCAGGGAGGAAATCAAGAGTTTTTATGTCGTCTCGAAAAAGACGTGGGGGGCGTCCCCCAGGCTGTGGGGCATCCTTCGGTAGGTGCGCTTGTGGCGGATGCTTTGAGACGAGCGGCAGGAGAGATTCCTTAGGGGAGACCGTTGAAAACCCTCCAGTCTTAATACACCTCTGTGTACCTGTGTGTCCTCTGTGGTGAATTCCTTGATGAAAATTTCACCACAGAGGACGCAGAGGTAAGTTTTTCAGAGGTTCCTTAGATAGGCGGAACATACTTTTCGCCCAAAGAGTTGAATAATTTCTTTGCTGTGGCTATTGTGCGTCCCTCGAAGGCGTCTTTCTGGGTGCCTCAGGTAGGATTGTAGCTCAGTTGGTAGAGCAGCTGACTCTTAATCAGCGGGTCGTGGGTTCGATCCCCACCGATCCTACCATTTTTTCCGCTCGGCGCTCGGCCCAGAGGGGGCGCAGGCCCCCTCGCGTCGCTGGTCGCTCGCTCACCCCTTCAGTGATAAACTTGTGACTTGTGGCATGTTTGGTGTGAGTCGTTGCACTGCTCGGTTTCGCGTTTAGCTGGAGGAGATGGGCGCAAGGC
>JBIKWF010000149.1:0-8561 GCA_044356455.1 Bdellovibrionota bacterium
TGGAGGCGAGAAGGTTGGACTTATCGCGCGTGCACTTGATCGCTTGCCCGAGAAAGAGCGCCTTGTTATCTCTCTCTATTTCTACGAGGAACTGAACCTTAAAGAAATCGGTGAGATTCTAGGAGTCACAGAGTCACGCGCCTCCCAGATTCGCTCGCGAGCCTTAATTCGCCTCAAGAACTATTTGAAGCGGGCAATGCAGTAGTGCGATTGTCTGCCCTGCGCTTGCTGCTGAGGGAAAAGTTGCCTCAGGGTTTGCGGGTGAGGCGTGTCGACGATTGATGCGCGGCCACTATGACTTCAGTGCCTGATCCTCTTCAAGACGTGCCCTCGCTCGTATCAGACGATACCCAGGAAGCGCTACCACTTCGAACCTCGAGTGATCATGTTCTTGTATTCACTTCTGATCGAGCGTTGAGTGATGGTGCCCTCAGTGCATCGGGGAGTTCTGAGAGCGCAGAATGGGTGCGGCTAGGAGAATCGCTCCCCGGGGTTGAAATAGCTCTTGTGCAAGATGAGAGTGAGTTCCGCCGGCTTCTCGATGGAGATGAGTTCCAAATTGTCGTCTTTGACCACCCGGTAGAAGTAGTTACGAGCAGATTGTATCTTCCAGAGCTGCGTCTAAGGAACTCAACTCCTGGTGTGCTTGTGGTTGCGCTTCCCGAGGACCCAATTGCGGTCGCCTCTCTCTATAACGCTGGCTGTCACCGCTTAGTTCCCAAGCTTCCTGGTTGGCACAGCGAACTTGCTCAAGGAATTCGTTCCCTGCTGCGCGCGAAGCGTACGGAACGGGCCCACGATCGCATGGGAGAACGCCTTACCGAGATGCTTGGCCTGCTGGAAGAGAAGAATAAACGCCTCGATGAATTCAGTATGACGCTCGCCCATGATATTCGAGGTCCGCTGGCCGGGATCAGCATGAAGCTTGAATATCTCTTGGATGTGTTCCCCAAGGAGATGCCGCCGCGGGCGACTCAGCTTATGGCGCGTGCCCTCGATAGCTCAAAGCGCCTTACCAGCATTGTGCAATCGATGTACGAGTATGCCCGTTTGGGCGCTAAAGCAGCCAAATTCGAGCCCGTGGATCTTGGTACCCTTGTGCGAGAGACTCTTTCCGATCTCCCGTTGGACACAAAAATGGATGTGAAGGTGGGAGTTGATACCTTACCTACCGTGTGGGGCTGTCCTGATCTCCTGAGGCGTATTTTTATTAATTTGGTGAATAATTCAGTCAAATATAGTGATAAACCCTCTCTCGTAATAAATATTGGCTGCGAGCGTGTTGAAGAACGGGCGTTAGGTCGCTACGCTGACATCTTTGTGGCGGATAATGGTCCAGGAATTCCACAGGAAGAAGTAGCTGGTCTCTTTGCCATGTTTGCAAGAGGGAGTACCGCGCGAGGGGATAATGAGGGGCTAGGTGCGGGGCTTGCCGTGGTGCAGCGAATTGTGGAGCTCCATCTTGGAAAGATTCACGTAAAGTCTGAGGTCGGTCACGGAGTGAGGTTTATTTTATCTCTCCCCACTGAGCCAATCGATCTAAGTTAGTCTTATGAGTTTCGAGGAACTACTTGCACATTGCAGAACGTTGCCGCTGGTGGAATCCGCCCTCAGGCGACTTCGGGAAGGGCTTTCCAGATCCCTTGTGTACCATTCGGCGCGGCACACCGAGGATGTGCTCGAGCAGGTGCTCTTATTCGCGAGCACCGATGGCTTGAGTCTTGGTGAATGTGAACTTTTGGCAATAGCAGCCGCATTTCATGATATCGGATTTCTCGTGAGAAGCACTGATAATGAAGTGCTTGGGGCGGAGGCCTGCGAGAAGGAAATGCTTGACCATGGTGGATATTCTGCTGAGGAGCGAAAGGCCGTAATGACCGCTATCTTGGATACTCAGGTAAAGATGACTCCCGAGGGACCGCGGCAAGTTTCTACTTCGAAGTTCTCGGACTATCTGCTCGATGCTGATGTGAGCAACCTTGGGCGAGATGACTTCTTTGAGAAGGCGGAGCTGGTGCGAGCCGAGGCGGGAGTGACTGATGCCGCAAAATTTCTTAACGGTTTAGTGGTTTTTCTTGGCGCTCATCGCTGGTATTCGCCGGCCGCGCAGCAGCTGCGAGCTGAAGGGAAAGCAAAGAATGTTGCGGCTTTGCTTAAGCGCACGGAGGGGTTGGCCGCTCCGAAATAAGCGGCGGGAGAGTGGGTGTCCTAAAGGCTCCGCTACGACCTAAGCGCCAGTCACCCCGCACTACCCTCGCGAAAACGCCCATTCCACTACATAGCTGCCCCCATTCAAAGGCTTCTCATAACGACCGGACTGGATAGGTCCTGGGTACGGGCCAGCCAGGAGTGGATTGGCTGGAATTGCTGCAAGGGTTTCTTGCGTTGGCTTTTCGCCTGGAGTGGCGTCACGCGGGAACGTCTCTTGAGGAGGAATAAACAGGTAGCGGGTTTCTTTGCGATTGAGATCGGTTTCGACAGTAACCAAAGTATCACTCGTTTCAATCTTTCGCGTTCCCGTCGTCCAGAGTACCGGCTCTGGACCGGGAATAGTCGGATCATCGAGTTGGAAACTATTCTTCACCGTCATCGTGCCAGTGCACCCTTCATTGAACCAAGGCTGGTAGTTCCCGGCCGCGGCAGCTACCGCACTTTCCGCCCCCGCCATCCCTGCCGGGTCCGCATTACCTACTGCGCCCAACTGCTCCATGAGTTCAGGATTCGCTTGCGTGGCTGCCATAATCTGCAAACCGCAGACCTGCTCACTTTTCCCTGAGGATTTGCACTCCTTCATCTGCTTTTCCAAAGACTTCATTCCCGACACGGCCTGCGGCGGAATGGCATCGATCTCCTTCTTTGCAGCGGCGCCTAACTGATTGTTGGCGTTCTCCTGTTCCTTGGACGGACCCAAGATTGAAGATACTGTTGTTACATCTCCACCAGTCACTGGACAGACGATACTCGCAGTCTGGTCGTAGGTGGTTCGATCCTTAAACTCGCCTCGTCCAATTATTTCACCCTTGTAACGAAAATTTATGGTGAGCGTGCCAAGACTTCCCGAGTCGCCCTGCCCGGGGGAGGAGGGCCCCTGGGAAAACGCAGACGATCCGGTGATGGTAAGCAGCGCAAGTAAAGACAGACTACTGCACAGAGATCGAGATGTTAGGTTCATTACTTTCTCCTCCTCCAGGCTCAATTCACTCATTTCCCTTCGAGTTACTTGCATGAGGGTACCCTCTAATGAAGCTCTCAAAAAGCCTCGGAATTGACTTACCTCTGGCCTGTTTTACTCCACACTCGTTACTACAGCTTCCGCGGCGGCATAATACTGAACTTCATCACTTGCCACGTGACGAGTGACTCCGATTCTCGAATCACATCCGAGAAATGCTCGGTAAGGTCCATCATAAAGCGTCGATAAGACGCCACATCAGGCAGCTCTACGCTCACGTCGTAGTCCCATGCGCCGAGCATTTTAATCATATAGACTACGCAGCCCTGTGCGCGGAGATGAGATAAAAATGCGCTTAATCTCTCTTTCGAAACATGATTGAGATATAGAAGAAGGTAATAACTGAGATATCCCGCTTTCTCATGATCAAGGACGATGCGATAGCCGCTAATCACTTTTGATTCTTCAAGGCGGCGCAGCCTGCGCTGCACGGTTTCCATGCTTACCTGCATGCTCCGTGACATGTCTGATATAGACATGCGCGCATCGTTGGCGAGGCACTTAAGTAAAGCCCAGTCATGAGCATCAAACTCAAAGCGCTTTTCAAGGGGAACTGAGGACGAGTATACGGCTGAATCCCCTTTACTGCGCTTCGAATGGAGAAGGTGGTCGCGTGGATAGAATTCGGCGGCGATATTTACTGCATGGGATATTGTCTTAATGTGGGCGTGAAAACGGCCCTTGAGCTCTTCTATAAAGTCCACGAGCTCCGATAGGTCCTGGATCCAGAGCGTGCAGCCAAGATCAAAAACTCCATCAAAGCGCGCAACCCAGTTCGTGAGGGAGTGCTCAACGAGAAATTTTGCAAGTGCGCCTATTTTGGCTTCACCGGCCTTGTGGAGCTTGAGCATCACCTTGTGGATACTCATTCCAAGATTCCCTACGCCCACCACGGGATAACAAGTCGTGATGAGGCCCTCATCAAACATGGTGCGCACGCGGTAGCGCACCGTCTCTTCGGGAAGAGAGACTTTGCGCGCGAGAGCCGCAACAGAGGCTCGCGAGTTGCGATCAAGCTCAAATAGCAACTGACGCGTCTTCTTATCTAATTTCATAAAGATGATGGAATTTACTTATAGTAGCATAACCAGAGCGGCAAAACCATCATAAAGGGCTTAGGAATACACGGATTTGCATACTCCTTAGGACTCGTGAATAGGGAGCAGACTATGGAAAAGGCACTTCGTGGACTTTGGCTTTCGCTGGTTAGTGTAGGAGTTTTCTTTTGGGCATGCGGTTTTTCCAATTCTACCCTGCCTGTGTACGCAGAGAGCCCCACGGAAAAGGTAACCATCGCACACTGGGGGTCCGAAAGAATTCTTCTCTATTTGCCACTCTACATTGCCATGGAGGAAGGGTTCCTTGAGCGTCAGGGGATTGAGGTAACACTCAAATACTCAGGGAATGACGATCAAGTGTTTGCTTCCGTGATGAGCGGCGAGGCCCAGCTTGGGATTGGTGACCCGGTGTTTGCAGCAATTGCCAGGGAGCGTGGGTTCCCAGGAAAGGTAATTGCGATGCTGGTGCAAAAGATAGGTCTCTCGGGCTATGCCAAGTCTGACTTCCCCCGTGAAATACATGTCCCGTCAGATCTAGGAAACACCCGCATTGCCACTATTCCTGCTCCTTCTACCACGTACACGCTCTTGTCGCAGTTTCTTGATGCCAATCATCTTCGCCCCCTTGGCGCTTCTTTGGTTCAGGCATCAATCGGAGCTCAGTTGGCGACTCTCGAGGCGGGGGACGCCGAAATCGCGGTCGATTTAGAACCTCGCGTGTCGCTCCTTGAGGAGCAGGGCTACCGCGTGGTGTTCAACTTGGATGCCTACACTTCTCCCATGGTGATTACAGGGCTCACGACCACGGAAGGCTATATTGCCAGTAACCCAGGCACGCTTGGTCGCCTTACGTTAGGGGTGCAGCAGGCGCTTGATGCTTTTAAGCGTGACCCTGCACTCGGGGTTCGTGTGACGCAGAAGCTCTTCCCTCAGTTATCTCCCCAAGTTGTAGAAAAGGCGGTGCAGCGACTTAGGTCCTTCGGAGTTTTCCCAGACTCTACCGTGGTTCGGGATGATCTTTGGCAAAAAGCGCTGGCGCTCAGGCTTGCAAGCAAAGAGCTCAAGAAATCGCAGCGCACGGAGGAATCTGTCGACAACCATTTCGCCTCGCGCGCCGTGCGGGAGGGGAGGTAGTACCATGGAGAAATTGCTGCAGGTTACTGGGCTCTGTAAGAACTTCGATGGCCCTCATGGAGAGAGTTACTCAGTGCTTAAGGACGTCTCCTTAAGTGTTGGAAAAGGGGAAGTAGTCTGCCTGATGGGAGTAAGCGGAGTCGGTAAGAGCTCTTTGGTAAGTGTCATCACCGGGAGTGAGCGTGCCGATAGCGGGGAGATTAGGAGCGCAGTTTCTATCCCAGGGCCACTTCTTGGTTACCTTGGACAAGGGGAGCGTCTGCTGCCATGGCGCAGCGTACTTGAGAATGTAGCTCTTGCACGTGAGCTACTTGGGGCGACGCGCAAGGAAGCGGCGGAGGAGGCTGCGCAGGCCCTGGCGCGGGTAGGTCTTTCCGATTTTTGCGCTCATCTCCCCGGCGCTCTTTCAAGCGGCATGATTCAGCGAGTGATGTTGGCGCGTCTTTTTGTCTTAAGGCCTTTGCTTCTTATTCTTGATGAGGCGTTTTGCCACCTTGATTTTGCGGCGCGCGCTGAACTTGGGTCTCTGCTTAGAGAGTATGTTTCGGCCGAAGGAGCTGGTGCTCTTGTGGTCACGCATTCGCTTGATGAAGCGGCCTCGCTGAGTGACCGAGTGCTTGTTCTTGGTGGTAGTCCGGCAAGAATTCAGACCGAGGTGAGTTTTACCTCAGAGCACGGGATTTCAGGGGCACACGTCAGATATGAAGCGGTGCATTCAGCGCTTCAATCGGGAGGAATATGTCACGTCTAGCAAAGGGCGCGGTTACGATACTTCCCGGATTAGCACTACTTTTTGCGTGGCAGCTATTCTCGGGGGAGGATCCGCGGCGGCAATTTCTTTTTTCGTCTCCCTCAGAGATTTTTTTCCTGGCACAAAGTGAGCTTTGCTCAGCAGCATTTTGGAAGCATGCCTTAGTCACAGGGGCTGAAGCGCTTGCGGGACTCATCGCAGGAACGCTTGCTGGCACCTTAGTCGGTCTGCTCCTATTTTTCGAAAAGCGCTTGTCGTATGTCTTCACTCCTTATCTCGTCTTACTGGGAGCGATTCCCGTCTTCGCGATAGCGCCCATGATCATTATTTGGTTTGGGTCTGGCATACTCTCGAAAGTGGTGATGGCGAGTATGGGGGTCTTTTTTATCGCGCTCTCGCACGCTTACGAGGGGGCGGGGAGAGTAGAGAGGGAGTATTTGGTGTTCCCACGCTCTATCGCGGCGCCGCGTCTTAAGGTGCTCGCCGCTATTATAGTTCCCGGGGCCCTGCGCTGGGTTATGCTCGGCATTAAAACTAGTATTGGCATCGCCCTCCTTGGCGCATTTGTGGGGGAGTTCGTGTCCTCGGAGATGGGGCTTGGCCGCTATATTTTAAGCGCGGGTTCGCTCTATGATATGCCCCGGGTTTTGCTTGGGGTGTTGGTGCTGTCCGTCATGGCACTTGGGGCTTCGGGCGTCGTGCAGAAACTTCAGGAACGGTACGTTATCCTTAGGTAATCTCTGAAAAACCCACCTCTGTGTACCTCTGAGCCCTCTGTGGTGAAATTTTCATGCAGAGATTCACCACAGAGGACACTGAGGTGTAGTAAGAAAAGACGTTTTTCAGAGGATCCCTCATTCTCCTATTTGCTCCGTTTGGTCGCCGTGGGATGCATGCCTTGCCGCGGCGAACGTTATTGTATAGGCAAGTAGCTAGTGTGGTGAGTTGCAAATTCTCTTAAGAATTGTAAGGCTATTTTAACGCGAAGGACACGAGGGTCGCGAAGATAACCCTTCGAATTCCTTCGCGACCTTCGTGTCCTTCGCGTTATTAAGGTTATTCAAAGAACCTCTAAATCACGACAATAGGGAACCTCTGAAGAACCTCTATGTTTTATTTTTCTCTCTCCGTGATCTCTGTGTCCTCTGCGGTTTTTCATCATTTTAGATCAACCACAGAGGACTCATAGTTCACAGAGCAGACTTTTCAGAGCTTCCCTAGTGAGTGACTAGATCAAAGCGGAGAAAACGGTGAATTCTTGGAGCCTACTTTTTTTAGTCTTTGTGGTTCTCGCCACCGCGTATCTGCTTCGCTCAGCCCTTGTTATTGTTCCTTCTGGAGAACTCTGGGTATCTGAAAAAGTAGGACGCTTCAGTAGAGTTCTCGGTCCCGGGATGCATTTTCTTATTCCTTATTTTGAAAAAGTTACGCGCGATTTTCCGAGTAGCGAAGAGCCCATCGATCTTCCAGAGCATGAATGTGTTTCAGCCGAGGGAAGCACCGTTCACGTGAAAGGTACCCTGCGCTACCTCGTGGTAGACGCAGAGCGGGCAGCGTATCAAGTTTCGGACCCTGCGTTTGGGCTCCTTCAGGCGGCTCAAGGGGGCTTAAGGGATATCATCGCGCGAAGAACGGCGGCGGAACTAACGCATGATCTCGACCTTGTTTCTCTTGCATTAGCAGAACATCTAAGGACCGCATCGAAGGAGTGGGGCGTCGCCATAGGGGCGTGCACATTAGAAATGCGAGAAGGAATTAGCAGAAGCGCTTGAGATGCTATGGAAACACGGACCGTAATTATAGGTAACGCAGGCACCGGAAAGTCTACTCTCGCTAAGAAGATGGCTCAGGTAAGGGGTGCTACTCATTTCGACCTCGATGTGATTGCTTGGGATTCCAAGAATGGAATTGACCGTCGCCCCCTTGAGGATAGTCTTCGCGAGCTACAGCAGTTCTTGGATACCCATCAAAATTGGGTCATAGAAGGCTGCCACATGAGCCTTGTTCAGCCAGTCATGCCATGGTGTAAGGAGCTCCTCTTTCTTAATCCAGGAATTTTGCAGTCCGAGCGCAACTGTAGGTCCAGACCATTTGAGCCCCATAAATTTCCTTCGGCAGAGGCTCAGGACGCGAATTTGGAAGCTCTTATTGAATGGATGAAGACGTATGAGACGCGAGACGATGAATTCTCGCTAGCGGCTCATAGGGCTCTTTTTGATAGTTTTGCTGGGCTCAAGGCTGAGTTCCTAAGTATGCAGGAGTACCCGCGCTTTCCTTAGCCGGCATTGCTCACAGCCCCGACGGGCTGTGAGCAATGCCGGCTAACTAACGCCCGGATGGCGTTAGCAAATCGCGACCGAAGGGAGTGATTTGGAGCCTCCTCGCA
>JBIKWF010000150.1:0-8548 GCA_044356455.1 Bdellovibrionota bacterium
ATTTTCAACCTCGCCCCCTCTCCGTTCGCCACGACGGAGTGTCGAACTCCGAGGGGGCTCCAAATCGCTCCCTTCGGTCGCGATTTGCTAACGCCATCCCGTCTCCGCGCTGATCGCGCTACGCCGCGGCTCGCAGACGAGGCGCGCCGTAGCCGATAGGCGAAGGCGGCCAGGCGTTAGTTAGCCGTGATTGCTCACTGCCCGTATGGGCTGTGAGCAATCACGGCTAAGCCCCTCTTGTGACTCTAGAAAAAGGGTCCCACAAAAAATTGAATTGTTAGATTTTGATTAGGACTTGCATAACAAGCCAAGGCCAGTTAAAACCGCGCTCCGGCTAGAGAAAACATCGTATTACCGTGGGCATAGCAGCCTGCTGGATATACGACTGATTCTTCAGCCTACAATTTGGAATTGGGTAGAGTTTCTAGCTTTGCATTGCCAGGAGAAGTGCCGGCACGCGATTTTTTCGCAGGTGCACTTTTGCTGCGGCTGCAAAGCTCTTGGAGGAAATAAGGTTTTTTACTCTCTTTCTTGGTCTGCCTTTTGGAATTGAATACTAAAGCAAACGCTTTGGTGGTGTCGTAAGCGGTGCGCCTTTTTACGCAGCGTCTCCTCTTACGACACCACCTTGCTCTCGTTAGGTATTCAGTCCTGTGGGGGCTGGCCTGCGGAAGTAGGGTTTGTGGTGTGAAGGAGAAACAGTTGATGAGTACTGGCAACAGTCGATTCAGCCCTCGGTCTCCGGATAGTCAGCCCCGGGGACGATAGGACTTTGGGTGCCCGTTGACAGCAGCGCTCGCTGTTAGCAACGGAACACCTCGGTGAGGCGAATACGTGAATTCGCCTTGTTGTTGCCGAGCCTATCGTCCCCCGATCGCCATCGAATCCGTGTTCGAAGGGCTTCAGTGGTAAGTCTTGAGCACCGTCTATGTATGTGGCGCAAGCGAAGGCCTCTTCAGGACTCCCTCGGGAGTCCGAAAGTCTTTTTGAGCCTCACCCAACATCTCCGACGCCCGATCGTGGGTCCAGACTCTCTCTCTCCTGACGATGCGTGGCCCATGCGCACGACAGGAAAACGAGGAGTGAGACTTAAGGGCATTAGGAATCATTGATGTATGGAAAGACGTGCATAGAGACGATAAGCGCGATGGTTACGTCGCGTGACCGCTGGGTCACTCATAGAGGGGCGGCGACCCCAATTCTGTGTGTGATGAACTACTGGATAGCGGTGTCACGACCGCGATTCCAGCCAAATTCAGCCCAAGCCGCCCTGATCCGGGGCGGCTTGGGCCTTTCTCAGGTGCAAACACCTGAGGCGCGTCCGTCAGGGACCATGCTCCCTGGCGGCGGGTTGGGGTTGTTTCGCAGGGCCTGGCAATGGGCCTTGGCCGCAGACAACACCTACTCATGGCGATCGAGATGCTTTCCCCAACTTGCCACCCCCGGCTGGTTGAGAAGTGAAAGGATTGATGCGCGTGAGTGTACGGAGCAAGGGGGGAAGACTGTGGCAACTGTGCCTTCAGGCGCTTTGCTATGGCTCCCCCCTTGCCCCAACCCGAAAGAAGTCGTCACCCGACGTGGTTGCTTGGAGAGACGTAACTGTCTTTCCTTAGAGGATTTTCTAAAGGGCTCCCTCCAAGAGCAGCAGCAACCATTTCAATTCATGTTCATCGTTACGTGCTTATACTAGGGAAGCTCTGAAAAATCTTCAGTCCTAATACACCTCTGCGTCCTCTGTGGTGAAATTTTCATCAAGAAATTCACCACAGAGGACACGAAGGTACACAGAGGTAAGTTTTTCAGAGGTTCCCTAGGAAATAGCCGGTACAACTTTTCGCTCTTCAATTAAAAACGAAAGTGCTCCTTCTTTAAGCCTTACGTGCACGCGGCCACCTTTCTTAAGCTTCCCAAAGAGAATTTCATCGGCCAAGGGGTCCTTGATTTCACGCTGCACAAGTCTTGCCATGGGCCTCGCCCCAAGCACGGAATCAAACCCCTTAGTGGCGAGGTATTCACGCGCATCTGCGTCCACCTCAAGGACAATACTGCGTTCGGTAAGCTGCACTTGCAGTTCACGCACAAGCTTTTCAACAATCTTAACCACCACGGGTCCCGGCAGAGGCGCAAAGTGAATAATCTCATCCAATCGATTTCGAAATTCTGGCTTAAAGAGACGCTTGATAGCCTCTTCTCGCGACCCACTCACGAGCTTATCCCCAAACCCAAGAGAGCCGGCCTTCTCTGAGCCCGCATTGGTGGTCATGATCATGACCACATTCCTAAAATCGGCCTTTTTCCCATGCGAATCAGTAAGCCGCGCATCATCCATCACCTGCAGAAAGATACTAAAAATATCTTCGTGCGCCTTCTCAATCTCATCGAACAGCAGCACCGCATAAGGCTGTTTGCGGATAAGGTCCGTAAGCTGGCCACCATCTTCGTAGCCCACGTATCCTGGAGGAGCGCCAATGAGACGCGCAACCGCGTGCTTCTCCATATATTCCGACATATCAAAGCGGTGAAAATGTACTCCAAGCTCACGCGCAAGTGCCTTGGAGAGTTCTGTCTTACCCACGCCCGTAGGACCGGCGAAGAGAAAACATCCAACCGGTTTATCAACTTGTTTAAGATTCGCGCGGCTGCGCTTAATTGACTGCACGAGCGCTTTAACCGCAGCTGACTGTCCAAACACCTGAGCAGAAAGTTTCGCCTCAAGATTCCTCAGCACTTCTTCATCTGAGCTGCTTACGGATTTTACCGGCACTTTCGCGATTGAGGATACCACGCGCTCAATCTCTTTTTCTCCGATTGATTTCTTGCGTTTACTCATCTCAAGGAACGAGTTCGACGCACCTGCCTCGTCAAGCACGTCAATCGCTTTATCTGGCAGAAATCGATCCGTGATATGTTTTGCCGAGAGCTCGGCGGCAGCACGAAGTGCAGCCGGGGCATATTTCACGGCGTGGTGCTCTTCAAAGCGCGACTTAAGCCCTTTGAGAATTTCAATCGTATCAGTGACCGATGGTTCGGGGACATCGATAGGCGAGAAGCGCCGGCTTAACGCTCTATCCTTATCAAAGCTCTTTTTGAAATCTTCATGCGTCGTGCTACCGATACATCGCAGCTTACCTGAGCTTAGTGCAGGTTTCAGTAAGTTCGCGGCGTCCATAGAGCCGCTCCCCGTTGCTCCCGCGCCTACAATGGTATGGATTTCATCAATGAAAAGAATTGCCTTCTCTTTCTTGAGCAGCTCTTGGACTATTCTCTTAAGCCTTTCTTCAAACTCTCCGCGAAACTTTGTTCCGGCGATAAGAGAGCCCATCTGAAGGGAGAAAAGCTCAGCCCCCTTAAGCTGGTCGGGAACATCCTCGGCAACTATACGCTGGGCGATCGCTGCAGCGAGGGCCGTTTTCCCTACTCCTGGGTCGCCAAGAAAGAGGGGATTATTCTTTTGCCTTCGGCAAAGCACTTTGAGCGCTCTGTCCACCTCATGCTCGCGGCCGATAACCGGATCTAAGGCTCCCTCTCGCGCTTGATTGGTGAGGTTCTCAGTAAACTGCACCAGCGCGCTCGAACGTTTTCGGCGGCGCGAGCTCCCACCCTCTTCCTCATCGAGCTCCTCAGATTCTTCTTCGTCCTCGTCGTCTTGGGATTCTAGTAAAGGATTAATTTTTGAAACGCCGTGGGAGATATAATTGAGCACGTCCAAACGCGAGATATCTTGTTTGAGGAGCGCATGCGCCGCATGTGAGTCTTCCTCGCTAAAGATAGCTACCAACATTTCTATCGGCGAAATGAGATCCTTCCCTGCTGATTGCATATGCACAATGGCGCGCCTTAGCACGCGCTGAAGCGCTGGAGTTTGTTCTGGGCTTTCGGTTGGAAGTAGAGATTTTTCATTCTCAAGGGAAGAAGAATCTTCGACTTTCTCTACAAGTGTCTCAAAGAAGGTCTCCAAATCGCGGCGGATCTCTCGTTCGTCTCCGCCACAGGCCCGGACAACTGAAACAACCGACTCATCGAAGAGCAAGGCGTAGAGCACATGCTCGATACAGAAATAGGCATTCCTGCGCGTGACCGCCTCGCGAAAGGCCGCTTCGAGCGCAAAATTAAGCTCGGTGCTAAACATGGCTATTCCTCCTCCATCAACGCGCGCAAAGGAAATCCGGCCTCGCGCGCACGTTCATGCACCATATGGACCTTGGCCTCGGCAATTTGCTTGGCGAAGATCCCACAAAGACCTTGCCCTGCCTTATGCACCTTCAGCATAATTTGCACGGCTTCAGCAGGAGTTTTTTTAAAAATCGTTTCCAAAATAGAAACTACAAAATCCATACTCGTATAGTCGTCGTTAAGCAGAAGAACTTTGTACATTTTCGGGCGCTGAACCTTGATGCGCTCTTTAGACGCGGTCTTGGTGCCCCCTGCTGTTTCTTGGTCGCTCATACTATTGGTTAGAGTATAATAGACGGCGCAAAGGCGCGAAATGATTGTAGTATGGTCGCTTTGAGGACGAGAAAAACCTCTCCTGAAACAAAACACCTTCCCTTTGGACAAGTAACCGGCATTACTGAGTAAAAGCAGCCAACCACCCGCTTATGGCAATTTCGGAAGACCTCTCACCCCACACAAGCGAAGCTGCACCTAAGGTAGCAATCCTGATTAATCCCGTCGCCGGCAACCGCGAGGGCGCCTTAGTCGCCTCGCAGCTACGAAAAGCTCCAGAAATTGAGAGGCTAGGCGCCGCAGTCGTAGAGCTCAATCTCTCTGACTTCTCCTCCCAAGTGCAGGCTGCTCGGTCCAGCGATTTGATTCTGATTGGAGGGGGAGACGGAACCGTATCAAGGGTCGTTGAAGGACTCCAGGGGTACTCAGGTGGAATTGGGCTACTCCCCCTGGGAACAGCCAATGACTTGGCCCGTGAGCTTGGAGTAAGAACCGTTGCAGCAGACTCGTCCGTTCAGGCGGTTCTTAAACTGCTCACCCTACCGACTCAGACGCTCGATATTTGGTCCCTCGCCTGTCTTGATGAGGAAGGTCACCGGCAGCGTCATACCTTCATGAACTACTGCTCCTGGGGCTATGATGCTGCCGTGCTCAGCGATGTCGATCGCTGGCGAAAAGCGAATCGTTATAAATTGCTGCAAACAAGACCTGCAACACGTTTGGCTTATCTCTCCTTTGGCCTGAAGCGGCTCTGCGAAAGAAGAAAGGTTCAAGTTACGCTCTCAGGCCCAGAAAACAGAGACACGCGCTTCGAGGTAAGCGCTCTTCTCGTGAGCAACATCCGCTCGTATATGGGAGCCGGCACCTCAAATTATTCTGGCGCATTTGGGGATGCGAAGTTAGAGATAATTCCCCTTCCCTCGCCGCTTAGTCTGGCTGCGATGGTACTCCCGGGGCGCTCTCGCGCTGCTGCGGTTTCAGCAAGTAGCGCCTCACTATCCTTTGCTCACCCCCCTGTTTTCTGCCAAATTGATGGAGAATGCCTGGAAATTGGGAACTCACGTAGTTTTGAAATTTCGCGGGCCTTCTCTATTAAAATTAAGTGCGCCCCGCGCAATAAATGAAAGAGCTCTGCGTACCTCGATATTGATTATGCCTTGTCCCTATGTCATCTGATACTCCGTTGATTTTGCCCTTTCCGGCTATTCCAATAGTGGTGAGCAAAGAAAGAAACCCATGCCGATTGCTCAATTTCCACCGGTAGAGGAAGCAGACGATTCGGGTCTCCTTGGCATTGGGGGCGATGTATCTGTTCCCTCTCTTTTGCTTGCGTACCAAAGTGGAATTTTCCCCTGGCCTATTATAGATGACGACGTGCTGGCCTGGTTCGCGCCCCCGGAACGGTCGTTACTGTTCTTGGAGGAGTTTCATATTCCACGCAGCCTGCAGAAAGAACGCAAGAAAAGTTCATTTCAATTCACGATTGATAGGGCCTTTGACCAGGTCATCCACGCATGTTCTCAGGCGGAGAATCGCTATGATTCTAAGGGCCGCCCTCAGAACGGAACCTGGATTACCGAGGAAATGATCACTGGCTATCAGGCGTTTCACCAAGCCGGTTATGCGCACAGTGTTGAATGCTGGGATGGCTCGGACCTTGTGGGAGGACTATACGGAGTGAGTGTCGGCGGCATGTTTGCCGGCGAATCCATGTTTCACAAGAAATCGAACGCCTCCAAACTTGCGCTGCTTTTTTTGGTCGACTTTCTTAAAGAGCACTCGGTTCCTTGGATTGACTGCCAGGTAATGACGCCTCTTTTTGAATCCTTCGGAGCGCGCGATATCTCACGCGATGCCTTTATGCGCCTTCTTAAAGCATCCCTGTCCAAGCCTGCACCCTTTCCTAGTCGGCCTTCGCTATGAAAATGCGAAAACGGATAACCTCCTTGAAACGCCGGGTTCGAAGCACGAGGCGAGGAACGTGGCTGCGTCTCGTATTCGGCGGGATGGCGGTTTACGTCCTGCTTGATCTGTTGATGCTGCCGCCAGGGGATGATTATTTGCTAAAAGACCCCAATACCACTGCCCTCATCGAGGCTCGAAGAGATGAGGCTCTCGAGGAGGGAGTTCCTTTTGCCCCGTCCCAACGCTGGATAGCACTTGGGCGACTGCCACGCTCGCTCTCGAAAGCGGTACTCATTGCTGAGGATGCCAGCTTTTACGACCATAACGGTTTTGATTTCTCCGAGATGGGAAATGCCGTGAAAACTGCTTTGCAAACTTTCTCGTTCCCGCGGGGCGCTTCCACTATTACTCAGCAACTCGCGAAGAACCTCTACCTCTCAGAGTCGCGAAACCCACTTCGCAAACTTCGCGAGGCGGTCATTACTGTGAAACTCGAGAACTCCCTGAGCAAGGCTCGGATTCTTGAGCTGTATCTCAATGTTATTGAGCTTGGTCCCCAAACGTTTGGGGTCGAAGCCGCGGCTCAAAAATATTTTGGAATTTCAGCTCGTGACCTAAGCGAGAGTCAGAGCGCGTTTCTTGCGGCAGTTATCCCGAACCCTCGGACGGTTTTTAATCCTAGACTTCATCCCGAGCGCGTCCGCAAACGCACGTCTTTGATACTGAGACGCATGCAGCGATCAAAGCTCACGGGACTACCGTAGAAGGTAGGGCGTCCTACCAACGATGCGATCCTTGCTAGTTTAAAATAAAGCGCTCCATGGTATCCTCCCACACTAGGATATAAAGGAAATCCCATGAAGAAGTCCTCAACTCTCAAGCTAACCCAGCTCGGCTCGCACACGAAGCTTCCCCAAAGTCCGGAAGAGGCTACTCTTGAAAGTGTCAAAAATCCTCATCTTGGAGTTGCCTACTGCGTGCGTTTTGCCTGCCCGGAATTTACTTCCATGTGCCCGATTACGGGCCAACCCGACTTTGCGCACCTTGTTATCGATTACATTCCAAATAAGCTTCTGATTGAGAGTAAGTCCTTGAAGCTTTTTCTGGGCTCGTTTCGTTCTCACGGGGCCTTTCATGAGGACTGCACCGTCGCCATCGGAAGAAGACTTGTAAAGGAACTTTCTCCGCGTTGGTTAAGGATTGGAGGCTATTGGTATCCGCGAGGAGGAATCCCGATAGATGTTTTTTTCCAAACTGGGCCGGCACCCAAGAATGTGTGGATTCCAGAGCAGGGAGTTCCTTCGTACCGAGGAAGATAAGGAAGCTCTGAAAACCCAGCAATTGACCTTTCTATGCCTTATTTTTCTCCACGCTCTCAGCCCTAAAAATGCTGAAAATACTTAGGGTTGGCTCTCTACGCCGCAAAAGCTCAACTTCTTTAAACTAAACACCGACTTAGGAAGTAGGAAGGCACGTCTCGGAGGCGATAGATTCGGCATGGGTCAGAGCAAACGCATACTGGTCGTCGACGATCTCCCCAGCGCCCGAAAGGTCGTGACTCGTCTGCTCAATCGAATGGGCTTCTAAGACGTGGTCGAAGCAAGAGATGGGCAAGCCGCAATTGAAGCAGCCACCTTAAGTACGTTCGATCTTATTATCTCTGATTGGCACATGCCGAAGCTCGACGGTCTTGAGTTGTTTCGAAAGATAAAAGAACTCCCGTCAACTAAATCAACAAAGTTTCTCTTCGTGACTTCATCGAATCAGAAGGAGGAAGTCCTTTCGGCGGTAACGGCGGGCGTTCGGGACTATCTGTGTAAACCCTTCTCCGCTGAAGCGCTAGAAGACAAATTGAAAACAATTCTTGAAAGCCGAGAATGAAGTTAAGAACGAAAGCCCTTCTTGCGGTTTCACTAGGAGTCGCGCTCCTGCTCTTGCTGCTTCAAGCAGTATTCTCGCTCGTGCTCATGGAAAATTTTAAATCTTTGGAGGAGCAGCAAGTAACCCAGAACTTGCGACGAGTGCAGCAAGCCCTTGCCGAAAAGAGCGCCGCAATTCCATTACGTCTTATTGATTGGGCCAATTGGGATGATGCGTATCAGTTCATGGAAGACCACAATCAGGAGTTCATCGATGCAAATCTGGTGACCGAAGGACTGAGTGGACTAGAAATGAACTTCCTGCTCTTCTTCGACCG
>JBIKWF010000045.1:0-30762 GCA_044356455.1 Bdellovibrionota bacterium
CATTTTCGCTTCTTTGAGAGCGTTGGCGCCCTCGCGTGCGTCAGGCTAGTTCTCCAGCAGATAGGGCAACTTTCTGTGCGTTCATCCTAAAATTTCGAGTCCGAGGTGGCTAGGTGACCTTATCTGTCGGTAACTCCGGAGCGACATGGGGTGATGTCTTCGTATGAGATGGCTTGTCACGTCGATGGTCTGGACATGGTGGGTGGCACCAAAGACCCAGACCCAGAAAAGAGGAGGAAGAGGGCCTACTCCAGGCCCGCGCGTTTGCGAAGTGTTCCCAAATACTCAGAGAGAAGCGCACGAGACTTGGCGACTCCGGGGGCGTCATCGATTATTTGCGAGACCAGCCTCTCGCATTCAAGCACTTCACAGTGACCGACGAGATGATTTACCTGGCCCGCGTTAGGCTCAGCTACGCTAAAGATTCGCACTCCTGCGCCCAACAATAGAGGCGCGAGCAAGGAATCCGAAGCTGCATCCCCACACACACTAACCGGAATTCCTCTATCTTTCGCTACTCGGCAAGTGTCCCTAATCGCTCGGATAATCACTGGATGAGCCTCATCAAATCCATGGCCTATCAGCGATGACCTACGCCCAATCCCAAGAAAAGACTGGGTAAGATCATTTGTCCCAATCGAGAAAAAACTCGCTACTTGAGCAAGGTGTTCTGCGGAAAAAACAGCGCTGGGTGTCTCAATCATAGATCCCACTGCTATTTTCTCATTGAGCGAAACTCCCATCCTTACTAGTCCCCTCATTTCGCTGTAGAAAATATCTAACGCCTGCTGGAATTCTTCCGCATCGTTGATACTAGGGAACATCACGCGCACGTTTGCCTGAGTGGAAGCACGCAGTATCGCTCGGCAGTGCGTACGAAAAATTGCTTCATTCTCTTCTGATGCGAGAGAGAGAGACGAATGCCCTTCGGGCTATACGTAACATCGGGACCAAGTCGCTGACGTGTCGTATCCCATTGCGGCCACTTATCATCTCCAAAATCCATAGTGCGAATCGTAAGCGGGCGCTTGCCTAAGGCTTGGGCAGCCGCAAGAAAAACTGCATACTGCTCGTCTTCGGAAGGTGGCGTGTCACGAGAGAGGAATAGAAACTCACTTCGAAATAGCCCCACTCCTTGCAGTGCGGTTTTGCTAATCCGTGTAACGTCATGAAGAGACTCAACGTTGGCAACAATTGCAATACGCGTTCCGTCTCTAGTCGCAGAGCCTCCCTTGGTTAGAGGCTTCGACTTAAATCGTACTTCATTCAGACGCATCGTTGCCAAAAGCGCCGCCTTGACGCTCTCATCAGGATTAATCGTGACGACCCCGTTGAAGGCATCTACTGCAAGCTCTTGGCCTTGAGCTAAATTTTTCGATAAGTCAGCAAGGCCCGCCACAACGGGAATTCCTCGATGACGACAAATCACGGCAGTATGATCCCGTGCTCCGCCTCCATCCGTGCATACCGCAAGGATCTTACTCGAACTCAACGTAAATGCTTCTGACGGTTCAAGGACTGAGGCAACGAGTACCACGGGACCATCAGTAAAAGATGGGCTCGTTGGCTCAGATATCCCAAGGAGCTTTCGGAGCATTCGGCTCCGAACATCTGCGATGTCGTTTGCTTTTAATCTGAAGTCATCGGTTGCCATCGCTTGGAATTTTCGTATCCAGTCTCCAAAAACCTGATCAACTGCAGCCTCGGCATTGGCTCCTTGTCCAACGAGCTTCCTTACCGCGGGAGACAGCTCTTTGAGCATCTCGAACTGGAAACGAAGCGTGTTGCCATCTTTGCCAAAGTCTTGCTTCTTCGCTTCTTCAAATAGACTTCGCAATTCCTGATCAGCAGTGGTCATCGCATGATCATACCGCTGCAATTCTGCTGGCACCTCCTCCATAGGAATCGAACGCTGAGGCACTTGCAGTTGCTGGCGGACATAAACAAAGGCTGGACCCACCGCACCACCAGGGACAGCCCCAACCCCCTTTATTTTATGAACGGAGCGATCTATCTGAGCGGGCATGAAGGGTTCACCTGCACCGCCTTGGGCTATTGAGATTTCGTGAGGAGGGGAGGGGTGAAATCGCGGCATCACTGAAACTTCCGTGAACTCCACAAGTTAACGAGGGGGCTTTTCCGCCCGAACAAAAAAGGGCCCCTATCTTACATAGACTTAAGGATTATGGGAACATCAATCGCATTGACATCTTCTCCCATGGCTCAGTCTCTCCCAACAGCAACTGGATCTTCACTTGGAAATGCCCCAGGCAACAGGAGAGATCCTGCGCTTTGCTTTCTGCCACTTAGTGGACTCCCACGGCTACTTGAGCAGGCAATGGCCGCCACTTCTACCAAAAGAATTCAAATTCCGACGTCATTAACGCCTGAGCCAGAGTTTCCGGACCACGCCGAGGTGAAGGGCTTTGCCTACCACGCTCTCGCTCGAATTGCCGAGCATTATTGGAATGAAATTCTTGCGTGGCGAAGGAGAAATCCGGAGTCTCTGGGGCTTACCCTGCCTGGGGCGCACGAGATCCCTCGCGAAACGTTCTCGAAGCCCTTTAAGGAGGGTTCAACAGTCGTCAATCCAGGCGCCATCTCTTTGAACCTGATGCATCAGGTCAAGCTGCTCACGACCACCTTCGCAAGCCTTCCTCATTCGGAGCGCTGGATGGAGCAAGCCAAGAATGATACCGAATCTCAGTCCCTGGCATGCTATCTTAGGCTGTCACCAGTTGAGTTCCGCCTTGCCGCTGGCCTGAATTCAGCCTTTGCACGCACTTTTGAGCTCCAAGCAGAGCTTCTTAATGCCCTCGCTGAACAAGCTCGCTCCCAGGACACCCACCAAGCCTATCTCGCGCTTTCCGTGCTTTCTTCGCCTGAACTTCTCTCTTGCCACTTTAACGAGCTTCACAAACTCCTCAAATACCTCTCGAGTGTACACTTCGATCACTTTAAGCTAGTAAATGATTGGATGAGCGAGCAAAAAGGGCAGAAGAATCTCTTTATCTTTGCTCAGTCTAACGAGGCTCCAGGATTGCGAGTCGGCGTTTCGACTGAGGCTGCTGCCGTGCTCCAGTCCCGGATTAGCGGCTGTGTTCCGCTCTCCTCTCGGCACGGCTGCCCAGCATCTGCGGCCCGCACGGTGCCTGCTGAGGGCTCAGAAATTCGCTCTGTAATGCATCAAGCCTTCACGTGGATTGAAGAAATCAATGCAACCTTTCTGTTTCCTCTTGTCGCAGAGCTCTATTCTCGCCAAGCTCCCTCTATGGCCGATTGAGTAACGCAATCGTCCCTTACAAAGCCGCCCTCATGCCATGCTCCGGCAGAGGCCCTCAACAACTTCCATAGATCGAGACCATATATGAGCAAATTTGGGGTTCGCACAGATACCGAGGACGCTCTCACCAGACGCATGCTCGAAGTCGGACTTAGAGAAGAGGATATCGAAGAGCGTTTTATCAGAGGCAGCGGGAGCGGTGGTCAGAAAGTAAATAAAACAAGCTCCTGCGTCACTCTCAAACATATCCCTACAGGAATTGAAGTGCGCTGCCAAAGAGAGCGTACCCAGTCACTCAATCGTTTCTTCGCGCGCCGAGAACTCTGTGACAAATTGGAAGCGCGCAAGAAAGGTTTTGTTGAGCGACAGCGCGCGGAAGTTTCTAAAATTCGCCGCCAAAAGGCGAAGCGCTCGCGCAGGACAAAAGAGAAAATTCTCCGAGGGAAGGCCCATCGGTCTTCAATTAAGAAGCTCAGGGGATCCGCCAACTCAGAATAGCTAGAGCCTTTTAGTCGCCCCTCTAATTGACCGATAACTTTACTTATCGGTCAATTTAAAGGGGCAGCGAAGCGCGCTCTTCCAGAAATCTTGCGCTTTAGAGTCACCTTCGCTGGATCCATCCCTCTGCTTTCGCTACCCTTGGCCACCCCTATGAGCGAGAAACAACGCCTTACAGTTGACGATATCTCAGCCGACGAACTGAGACGCTGCACGAGCATATTCGAAGCGGTCTCTGAGGACGCGCGCGTCCTCGGAAAACTATCGCCCGAGGAACGTATTGCCTTTCTATGGGCAGCCGGTCAGGCCAGTAAGCCGGATAAAGCGCTTCGCAAGCGCCGACTAAAGGCGCTCCGGCGTCAGGAAAGCCAGGCTCGGCGGGAGGCCAACAAGGCAGTACGCTCCCGGACTACTATTCGCACCGTGCGCAGAGAATCAGAATTCTTTGCCCCACCGCGCCAGATTGGAACTTCAGCACAAAAAACAGCTGCATTAGAGCTCGAGTCGCCGGACGCCTGCTACATTTGCAAGGCGCACTTCACCAAAGTCCATCATTTTTACGACTCGCTGTGCCCCACCTGCGCAGAATTCAACTACGAAAAGCGTTTCCAATCTGCACCCCTCACGGGACAGGTGGCCTTGATAACTGGGGCTCGGCTTAAGATTGGGTACCAAGCTGCCCTCATGATGCTCCGTGCCGGAGCCCATGTAATCGTAACCACCCGCTTTCCAAAAGACGCGGCTCTGCGCTACGCAAAAGAGTCTGACTTCTCTCAGTGGAAAGACAAACTTCATGTCTACGGACTTGATCTGCGCCATGCCCCAAGCGTCGAAGCTTTAACTGAATATCTCGGAAGGACTCTCGGCCGCCTTGACATTCTGATCAACAACGCCGCGCAAACGGTACGGAGGCCTCCCGGATTTTATGCGCATTTGCTCCCTATTGAGAACACCCCAACAGAGAATCTTCCGCCTCTAGTTCAGGCGATTCTTGGGCCATATGAAGAATGCCGCAAAGTATTGCAGCATGGGCGCTTCGGAAGCGAAGCTGACGAAGGGACGCGCTGGGTATCGGAGTGGCATAGCGGAACTACAACCTCCCCTGTAGTGGGCAGCTCTTTTCTGGGAACCCCTGCGCCAGGACTTTTTGCCTCTGCCGAGCTCTCTCAGATTCCCTACGCCTGCGATGGAGCAGCCGAGCTGCATCATGAACTCTTTCCCGAGGGGCGCCTTGATCAAGATCTGCAACAAGTGGACCTTCGGGCGAAGAATAGTTGGCGTATGACACTCGCCGAAGTGCCGACTCCTGAATTAATAGAAGTACAACTCGTTAACGCAATCTCCCCCTTTATTCTTTGCGGCAAACTTAAACCCCTAATGTTAAAAGCCGGCCCCGGAGCCAAACACATCGTCAATGTATCAGCCATGGAGGGGAAATTTAGTCGGCACACTAAGACCGATAAACATCCTCATACGAACATGGCCAAGGCCGCCCTTAACATGATGACGCTTACTTCAGCTCGCGATTACATGAAGGATGGCATTTATATGAATGCGGTCGATACCGGCTGGGTGACTGACGAGGATCCTGCCGCCCTTTCAGAGCGCAAACAGCGCGACCATGATTTTCAGCCGCCGCTTGATATAGTTGACGGAGCTGCGCGGGTAATGGACCCGGTGTTTTCAGGGGCGCTGACTGGTAAACACTCTTGGGGTAATTTTCTGAAGGATTACGTTCCCACGGAATGGTAAGTTCGAGCGTGCGCGCTCTTGTAATTTGAACTTTACGGAATGTTGGCAATGAAGTGCTGACATACCAACGCTTTCAACCGGCTAGGCCAAATGGACGCACACACCACACCCGCGAGAACAAAGGGCATTGAGTCAAGAATCCCCGACTATGACGTGGCATCAGTTCCTACGTTTGATGATGCTCTTCGGAAACAAGCGAGCCTACCCCTTCGTTATGGCGACGGCAGCATCGCCCTCCTTCGTAGCTTCGATCACGATATCCGGCCCCGTGTCGAGAGACTCCCTGAGTGCTGTGAGGTATCGACGATTGGAACTGTTTCCTATGGCCCCCACGCCTACCCGCTCTTTCGGGTCGCTGCTACTCGGAATCCGAATAATCCTTTTGTCTGTATCTCTGGGATAGTACACGGAGACGAAGAAGCTGGTGGCAAAGCAATTCTTGCCTTTCTCGAACAACGTCTGCAGGAGTACTTGCCAAGCTTCAACTTCATCGCCTACCCGTGCGTAAATCCAAGTGGCTACGAAGCAGCCTCACTCCAGGCGATGAATGGTTACTTTCCGGACGCCCGAGTGGATAAGAATACGGGGAATATAAACAGGAGCTTCGGCGGGGCCCTGGATCAGCAAGAGGCGCGCCTTATTGAGGCTGATTTGGGCCGCTTGGCGAAACGCTTTCTATTCGCTATGGACATGCATGAGTCACCCCCCTACTACACTGATGAGAAATATTCGCCGAGCGATGCGCCAAGGGATTGCTGGATGTATGAAACTCGCGCTCCGGGAGTTGAAAAGATTGGTCCGCAGCTCATGGCGACAGTTCCTTCCGATATCAAGCCGTGTCGGTGGCCAGTTATATACGACGAGCCTAGCGACGGCGGAGTGATTGATTTTTGTGAAGCAACAAGTGCGCATGCTGAGCTTTGTTTCGCTACGTCGTTGGACGCACATTTATTTAGGTGCTACACGCCACACTCCTTTACAACCGAGACACCAACAGGATGGAGATTAGAGAAGAGGATAGCTACGCATCTGCATTTTCTTGAGGCTGCGTTGAGAATCTATCGGTCAAAGAGCCTCTCCTAGAAGAGGAAAAACCCTAGCGCGTTGCTCTACTAATTCTAGGGAACCTCTGAAAAACTTGGAATCAAGCTTCTTCTGTCCTGTTTTCTCTCCGCGTACTCAGCGTCCTCCGCCTTACTTGAAAACTATTAACGCGAGGTACGCGGAGGGGGAGTTTTTCAGCGGTTCCCAAGGTCTATGCACTTCACCTAAATTCCTCGAGCCATGGTCTACAAAGAAGCGCAGATCTCGCCACCGCACTTGATTGACAACCAAAAGCGCGAGAATAATGCGAACCATGAGTCCAATTTTTGCTAGCACCCCCGCATATCAAAGTATTCGAGAGCGAGCACTTCCCCGCGACATTGAGGAGACTCTCGCCGCCCTCCGCATTACCACCCCTCGAGAATTACTGAAGTACTCTGGAAGTGCGCCAGTTGCTGCTCGGGTTGGAGAAGCGTATCAGGGAAAGCTGAGCCCCTTGCTCTCAAGTTCAGGCTCTGCCGAGATGCAAGTGCGATTCGCACTGCAGCATGCAGCAATTCTTGCCCCTCTCTTGGTGAGGCCCGATACCGTGCTCAGCGAAAATGAAAGCCGTTCGGCTATTGCCTACGCCATCTCCGAGGCGTCAGCGCGCCTCAATCGTTCAAGCTGGGGGTGGCGCAGCGAAGAGGCATTCACTCGATTCGACTGCAGCATGGATGGCGACGTAAGCGTTCGGCAAGCGCCTCTTTCTCGGTCGGGCCAGGAGGCTGAACCTGAGTTGGTGGATGTGGGTTACCGGGGATTTACTCTGTCTCAAGACAGCTCACCTCTGCTTGTCGCGGCTCTGAGGTTTGCGAAACATATCGGCTCACTTGATCTGCCGGAAATCAGCGAGCATAGGCAGGTTATAGCCCAAGTTAGAAATAGTTTTTGGGGAAATCCTTCCTATTCCTCCCCGCAGGCCCCTCAGTCCTGCAAGTGTCGAAACGCATGCGAGCTTCGACTTGTTGGAGAACTAGACTGCACCGATAGCAACTACTTTACCTTCGATGCGAATTTGGGAAGGCATTATCTCCCTCGGATTGATGGAGAGCGTTTAGAGTTTCTGCGATTTGCAGAGGCAGGAGACACGCTGGCACCTGAATTCCCTGAAAGAAAATTTGTAAGGGACGTTGTCTTTAGTCGCGTAGACCTACCCGAACTCTTTGTGGGAATCTACCGAACATTCGCAAGGTCTCCAGACCTTATGGCGGAAATACTAGCTGCTTTTGTGCCTGAATAGTGCGGTAGCGGAACCTCCCCTCTCGGCCTGAGTCCTTGAAACTGCGTATGGGAAACTGCGCTATGCGCGAGCTGCTTCAGATTCAAGACGCAAGCGTTCAAGGCCATTAAGCATCGCGCGGTAACGTCGCTGAGCCATATCAAGACTGCGCTCTTCAGGAGTTCCACGGTGGACAATCCCAGTTATCTTAACCTCTTCAAATGCTGACTGCTCCATACTTCTTGAAGCCCTCGTGCGACCGCGGAATTGATGTAGCGAACGTATGTCTGCTAGGGGGCCGTACATAAGCGCTTCATCAACGTTGGCAATATCAGTGCCTCTTGTCTTATTGGTAAGGATCGCCTTACGCACCCCGGCAGTCTCCCTCGCAAATCGAGCAAGATGCTCTCGCCTCAAGCGTGGCGAAAGCGCCATTTTGCCAAGTAGAAGCGAGGCTTCGACCTCCGGGTACTTCTCTCCTTGAAGCACCTGCTGATGAAGCGCTTCGATTCTTGTAGCCTGAAATCTTGCGAGCGTGGGGCTTGCGACATAGGCAAAGCAACGCGCGCCTCTAAGAAGATGCGTTCCAAATTTATTGTGCCAAAGAATTTTGTGGCCATCAATGGGCAGGCCATGCAAGGCTGCGTCCTTCGGGCTATCAATGTACCTAGTTAGCGGCCGGACCGCAGTGTCAAAGAGCGCATCTTCAAGAAACCTCTGGCGAACAATCCTAGGGTCGAGGATGAAATCGCGGTTACCATCCCCATATTCCTGAGGATGATCCATCGAGGTCGCCTTCCAAGCACGGTGCTTAAACAAACTCGAATAGTACAGCGGGTCAGTCCTGGCAGGGGGATTTTGCTTGTCATAGGGAGCATCGAGACCCCATGCTACCGCGCGAATTGCCTCCCGCACTTTAGGATCGTCTCGGTAAATCCTCACTTTAAATTGGCGCACCTCTTCTTCCTCAAGATCAATTTTTCGATGACCGCCTTTGGTGCTCACGCCCGTCTTGTATTTCTGGAGCACCTGTTCAGTTCTTCTACGAATGTTTTCAGGCAAAAGCCCTGCAGCAGCGATATTGAGGCGACTCCCCTGCCACCCAACATACTTTCGATCCTGGTCGTACATAGGAAGACCAACCATGCGCTGATAAGCAATGCACCATGAATTAAGCTCCTGCTGCAAGACGCGTATCATAGAGAGGTCGGCTCCCGACTCTCCTCGCTCGACCTTCTCGGCACAAAGATAATCTACCTCTTCGTTGAGATTTCTAAGCTTGTGGGGAGAAGGGAGCGCTTGAATTCTTAAATAGAAGGGTGACGCATCCCTCAGCTCCTTTGCAATTCGCTTGCCATGGTCCCCTTCCTTCTCCAGTAGGGCCGCGAGTTCCTCCCGGCAAAATACAAAACAGCGCGAAGCAAATCGCAGGTGCTTTCTTGGAATCGGGGCCACGGTATCGCCATAGTGCCGCGCTGCCGCATCTATGAATGCCACCTTTGAGGTAGTGATAAGATGATAGAGCTGTCCAAGATGCTGGAGCTCTGCCGCTCGCGAAACAAGCATTCTCCAGTCTTTTGAGGCCTCGGAATAATGGGAAGTCTGACGAATAGCGCCTGAAGAAGCTTTGGAAATATACTCGAAAAGCTCCTTCATGGTCTTGCGTGACGGCGGCTCGGCGTGGGCAGCCCAATAGTCTCGAACCTCTATTGAATCCGGGCTAGGGTGAGTCTCTCTGCGAGATTGCGGCTCGCCCATCGGAACGTTCTCTAGGGGATGGGCCTCAAGAAGCTGTGCAAACACGCGGTGTCCCACGCTCTGAGCACCACCAAACGAGGAAGGACAGTGCCGCTTTACGATGGTTCTCATTTCAAGCAGACAGTGCCGATAACTCTGCAGAATCATCGTGGCAGGATGAAGCATATCCTTTGGTAGATCGAGCCTAAAGGTGCGGTCGTAGAGATTTCCCTTACGCCCACGCATTACTACGAGATCTCCAATCGTAATCCCAAGCTCAGCCAGTTTCTGCAGTGATTTCTTATATCCGGATGCGACAGTCGCACTCATGAGCGTTCGCTTGACGCCGCGCTCGACAAGCTGCCTATTAAGTTTCGCATAATCAGACTTTCCTTCAATGAGATCTGCCTCATCAAGAATCGCCCTTCCCACGCGGGATAGATCAATGCGCGAAGATGAGGCTCCAATGTCCCGCGTGAGAGCCTCTGGGGTTGCAATGATGATGCGTACCGCGCCACTCAGCATCGCACTTGCTTTTCGCTTCGAGAGAGTCTCTCCCGAACAAAGAAAGATATCCGATTCCCCAATATGTAAGGTTCGAAGAAGAACTTTCTTCCATTGCTCAAGAAGATGCTCTTCGGGTGTTACGACGAGAGCAACGCAGCCCATCTTGAGAATCCGTCCGACTTCCACAGCTCCCACTACTGTTTTCCCAGTGCCAGTATCGGCAAGAAGAAACGAGCTTCGTGACAAGGTGCAAAGGTCCTCGGTGGGGCCCAGTTGATAGGCACGCTTTGCGTCAAAGGCCTCCGGGCGCATGAATCCGGTAAGACCTAGGCGTTCAAAAAGCTCGGGGAATGAGGTTGCAGCTGGCTTTCTTAACGAAACAAACAAATCCTTCGGAGCTGGTTCACCTTGAGACTTATGATCTATGGGCGAACGAGAAACCAGAGCATCACCAGACTCTGGGACCACACGCTCTACCAGGCTCCCCTCGTCCGGTGGCTTTGGCGTAGGATCGAAGAGTGTTGGCCCCTCATCTACTCCCCTTCCGCGTGCCCTACTTCTTTTGCTACCAAATCGATCCACAAACTTCGCCGACACAATATGCCCACATGAGCTGCACCCCCCGCTATGAGGAGGTCTGCTCAGGCTACTTCCGATTACGGGAAGGTTATGGGCCTTTTTCGCCCCCAAGGTCCAATAAATATATGAACGCGTCCGGATAGTTAGGAATATCTCGACCTGCTTTTCTGAAACTGCCGACTCAAGAGCGGCGAAGCGCGCCTATTTCGGGCACTAGGAGAGGTCAGTGTACTTGCTGTGCTTACCCTTAGCTTTCTCGACGGGATATTTTTGGGCGTTACTATTCATTTTTCTCTGGAAAGCTTCTTCCAAGTTGATTCCAAAGTCATTGGCGATCAGAAGGGTCCAATACAACACATCAGCAAGCTCATCCCCTATTCCCTCCTTTCGCTCATGAAGCCTCGCGGTAATTTCCGCGTCACTTTTCCACTGCACATGTTCAGCTAGTTCAGCTGCTTCCATCATTAATGAAAGCACCATGTCTTTAGGCGTGTGAAACTGTTTCCAGTCACGCTCATCGCGAAAGGCGATAATTCGTTCCGTGAGACTCTTGAGCGTCGTCATACTGGCTCCTGGGCAATAAAAACGAAGAATAGCGCAACGCTGACCATGTGGCCGTGCGCAGTGCAAATAGAACGCAATTTGCGCATACTGAAAAGAGAATTATCCTAGATATTTGATGACATAGGCCACACTCTGATCTTGGGGGACGGAATTTAAAGGGCACAAGACCCGCGGGCTATTCATGCCTTAAGAGTTGTAGGCAATATTCCGACTATCTCCCCTACAGGGTTTTCCGTCCTCGCTTTGAATACGGAACTTAGGCAAAGGGTACCGCGGAGCAGCTATGAGTACTTTTAAGAAAATTCTCGTTGTTGAAGATGACGTCATCACGCGCAAAATCATTACCCGCGGGGTTGAGGATCTTGGGTATGTCGCAATTCAAAGCTGCGACGGTCGCCAGGCCTGGGAGACTCTATGGGAGAACTCCGACATTTGCCTCATAATCACCGATATGATGATGCCCGATATGGACGGGCGAGAGCTGATTCAAATTGTTCGTGGGAATCAGCAGTTCTCAGGAATTCCAATCATTATCGTTTCAGGTGTGCTTACGCCAAAAGACGTGGAGAGCCTGCTTAAGCTCCCCCCCTGCCGCTTTCTCGGCAAGCCTGTCAACATGAAAGACCTCATGGAGACTATCGAATCGATGCTGGCTGAGAAATAGAGACCTCCTGCACCCCCTTTCCTACCCGTAGCGCACGGCGCTGAACTGAAGTCGGGTGGCTTGAAACAAGATCGTCATCGTACCAGTACCCTTCCGCCTGGCCATTTGCATCACGATAAATCTCATAACGTTCAGGCGCACCAAGAGTCTCACCCATCGTGGATCGTGGGGCATTACGAGTAAGTACTGAACCTCCTCGAACAAACACGGGCAGATCAGACAATGAGACAGGCATGAGCTGCCAGCGGTCACCTGGAATCGAGAGCGCCGGATCTCCCAGCCGGTACCAAACTCCTTTCGGCAGATAGAACGAGCGCACGATGGCGTCGCGTTCGATCACGGGAGCAATAAGAAACTTATCAAACACCAAGAACTCATCTCGAACGAGGTGGCCCTCGGAAGTAAACACGGGGAGAATCGGCGGGGTGGAGGTGGCTGTACTCCGCTCAAACCCACTGTACCACTCACGCGCAAGCGAATAGCGCTGGTAGATGGCGGCTTTGATAAGTGCATTTGCATCATCGCCATAGGCATAAGGCTCTTTGTCTTTTGCAAAGTAGATGCTGTGTCCGCGGAAGAACGGAAGCCATGACCCAAGCTGAAAAAAACGAACCGCAAGGTCATCTGGAGGATTTCCCGTAAATCCTGGAACGTCGGCACCTGAATAGTATGAGCCGCATAGTGCGTACTGAAGGGTAGTTTCAATTGCAAGTCGTAGATGCTCCCACCAGGCTTGATTATCACCCTGCCAATTTACGGCAGCTTTTTGCACTCCTGGGTACCCAGACCGGGAGATTATGAACGCGCGTCGCCCCGGCTGTGCCTTGGCGACCCCCTCTGCACTGGCCTTCGCCATCCAGTAGCCGTAGAGGTTGGACTCACGACGGAAATCCCCTCGTTCGGTTGACGTCTGGCTTGTCGTTGCATTCTGCCCATCAAAATTTGAGGGCTCATTCATATCATTCCAAATGCCGTCAAAGGGGAACGCGGTGAGCCAGGCGGCCTGAAGATCACTCCAAATCTCGCGAGCTCGGGGGCTTCCGAAATCAGGCAGCACGACCTCCCCTGGCCAAACCTTGGCCACAAATGGTTTGGCATCTTGGGTCCGCAGCACTGAACCGGCCTTGGAAAACGCACGATAGACTGGATATTCGGGGTCCATCTTCACACCCGGATCTGCAATCGCCACGGCATGAAATCCTTGGGTATGAAGCTCATCGAGACAAGGACGCAAGTCTTTGAAATGTTCAGGATGCTGAGTAAACACCCGGTACCCATCCATGTAATCGATATCAAAATGAAGAGCGTCGCAAGGAATCTCCCGCTCACGAAACGCGGCTGCGACTTTTCGAATTTCCGCAGTGCTCATATAAGACCAACGACTTTGTTGATAGCCAAAGGCCCAGGCGGGGGGCAGCGCCTGACCACCAAACAGTAGGGAAAGTTTGCGGCTCACTTCTTCGAGCGAGGGGGCGGTGCAAAAATAGATTCTCTGATTGTTATCAATTGCTTCAAAAGTAACCCGGTCCGAGTAGAAATCGCCTACGTCAACAAAGGTGCGGCTTGGGTTATCAAAAAACACTCCCACCCAGCCCTCACCTCTATGATCCTTATGTATGAGCACGGGCCAGCTCTGGTACATCGGTTTACGCGCGGGCGTATGCACAAATTCGTCGGTATTGTAGAGCTCGAAGCGATAGCCGCTGCGGTTGAGCTCTCCTGTTTGACCCGGGAGCCCAAGGACCACCCCGGAGGGACGAGAATACGCGAACCTCACCATACGGCTCTCGAATTGAGAACCTTGTGGGATCTGAGGAGCGCGCGTGGAGAAGTCCGTCACCTTAAGTGACATGACCCCCTCCCAAAGCTTCACGGGGGTCTCATGATGCGAAAAAGGAGCCTCTCCCGAACGGAATATGACTCGCCCTGCTTCGACCAACTCAAAGCCAGCACCGTTTCGATCGAGACGCAATAGCTGTCCCTCTGCTTCAAACGCGCAAATAGGCCCAGAATCACGAGTCTCAAGTGCAGTCTTCGGAAGATGCGCCTGGTCTCCGGTGAAAGGCTGACGAAACGCGCCATTGCGCGTCAAATCCAGACGGGATTCAAAGCACCAACCGATCCCCTTAAGATGGCTAATTTGAAGAGTGGTACCTTCAGTATCGACAAGATCGATAGAACCGTCAGGCAATGCCGCAATTTCTTCAATCGAACGAAAGGAGGGACTTGGTTCTTGATAGGACGTCATAGCTCTTCATTAAACAACGCCGAGCCAAGACGATCAAACAGAGAAATAAAAATAAGAGCTCGTTTCTAGCCCTTATATCTCACGGGATCCTTTTGGGGCCGTGACATTACCGCTCTAAAATTGGCCATCTCGTCTCCGCGCCCAAAGCGCTGCGCCGCAGCCTTTGGCGAAGGCGGGCCGGGCGTTCGCTAGGAGTCTGTCCCGTAGAAAAATTCTACCACTACATGATGTGGTGGCAACGGGACAGCCCCCCTACGGACTGTGTCCAAAATGAGGATTTGTGTTTCTACGGAACACATTCCTAGCCTGCCGTGCTGAAACTATGCGGAACCTGGATAACGCTCTCCCTTGGGCTTCGGGACAAACTCGCGCAGTGAATCCATTTCCTGGGGGCGGGTTCGAAACGTGAAGACTACTTTATCTAAGTAGTTGCCCAGGTCGCCGTACATGTAGGCATGCAGAACCTCAATATTCTGACCTTCTACCGCAAAATTGGGGATGAGCTCCAACGTTCCAATCTTAAGCATTCTGAGCACAAAATTAGGCGCGAACGTTCTGGTCTTTACGACATCATTCCAAAAGAGCGCGCGCTGGCTTTGCCACATGGGGATTGACCCCTCAAACCTCACAAAGCGACGGTCGGTGATATATGCCCTACTATGCTCAGAAGTCTGTCTGTACCAAAGCATTACAAGAGCACCAAGCAGCGCGATGCCAACCCAGCACTGCATGCGCAGTTCTTCGGTGAGCTGAATAAAGCCACGTTCCGACAGATACCAAAGCCCAGTTGCTACTACAAAGCAGACAACCAGAACTTTGAGGTACCCGACCACCTCACGAGTCCAAGAGGGGCGAATGAGATACAAAATTCGCTCTCCTTCCTGCTGCCCAGGGAATGAGTGGTACGCTTCGGGCTCTAAGCTTTTTAAAGGATTGGGAAACTTCATGCCCCGATGATACGGACAGCTCTCGTCCTAGTCAAAAGCGGCACTTTTTGAAGTAAAATGCCGTTCCCCTAGCCTCTTTCCGAAGTGTGGCAGGCACGGTGCCGCAATAGGCAGTGGGCTCTCTCAAACTCACCAAAGCTTTCAAAGGTTGCTATGCGGCCTCTGCAATATTTTGGGACGCAGCCTCGATCCGCGGCACTGGTACAGGCTTAAACTCCAGGGCATCGGCGTTTCTAGTCACCATAACAATATCGCCCTTTGATACCGAGCCGCGAAGCAACGCCTCTGACAGCGGATCAATCAGCATGCTTTGCAAGGCGCGCTTAAGCGGACGTGCGCCAAACTCAGGATGATATCCCCGCTCCATGATAAGTTCCTTCGCCTCGGGAGTTACGTCAAACTGAATTCCTTGCTGAGAGGTCAGCGTTCTAATCTTATTAACTTCGAGGTCTACAATTTTTCCCAGATTCTCTCTGCTTAATTCGCGAAACATTATTAAGCCATCAAGCCGGTTAATGAACTCTGGCCGGAAGAACTGCTCAACTTCTGCGCGCATCGCCATCTCACGCTCCGCGTGCAAAGGCTCTCCTGCGCGCTTCGCTCCAAAACCAAAGCCGCTTGTTTGGCTAATATGCGCGCCGAGATTTGACGTCATGACAATCAGCGTATTGCGAAAGTCGACCTCGCGTCCCATGCCGTCCGTAAGTCGCCCTTCTTCAAGTACCTGCAGGAGCATATTGAAAACATCCGGGTGCGCTTTTTCCACCTCGTCAAGTAAAATCACAGAGTAGGGACGCCGGCGAACTCTCTCGGTGAGAATTCCACCATTTTCATGCCCGACATATCCAGGAGGCGCTCCGACCAGCAGGGCAGCAGAGTGTTTCTCCATGAACTCTGACATGTCCAAAGTAATCAAATCCTCTTCACGGCCAAACATAAACTCGGCCAGCGCTTTTACCGTTTCAGTTTTCCCCACACCTGTAGGGCCGAGGAAAAGAAAGCTTCCTATAGGTCGGTTCGGATCCTTGAGACCGGCTCGCGCAACTTTTACCGCACGTGCAACAGCCTTAATCCCTTCATCCTGCCCAATGACGCGCTTCGCCAAATGCTGCTCCATAAGCAGCACACGAGCCGCCTCTCCTTGAGAAAGACGAGCCACAGGAACCCCGCATATCTGAGAGGTAACTTGATACACCCGCTCGAGGGAAACCTCTTTCTCGCCAGCAATTTGTGCACGCGAACCCGCTTCATCAAGAATGTCGATGGCTTTATCTGGGAAATTTCGGTCCGTAATGTACTGACCTGCAAGTCGCACGGCTTCCTGAATTACTCCAGACGGATACTCGGCTCGGTGATGGACCGCTAACTTCCTACAAACTGCCCCGCAAATCTTTATTGTCTGTTCTGAAGTTGGTGGAGGGACTACCACCGGCTGAAAACGCCTTTCGAGCGCGGGGTCTTTCTCTATATATTTTCTATACTCGTCGGTTGTTGTCGCTCCCACACAGCGGATCTCGCCTCGTGCGAGCGCAGGCTTCAGGATATTTGAGAGATCCATGCTCCCGCCCCCTTCCCCCGCGCCCATGATGGTGTGAAGCTCATCGATAAAGAGAATAATATTTTTCTCGCGCTGTAACTCGGCGAGCAGGCTTTTGACTCGCTCCTCAAACTCCCCGCGGTACTTGGTTCCCGCAACCATACCTGTCACATCAAGCGACACTACTCGCGCATCGCTTAACTCAGGGGGCACGTCACCCTTGACAACCAACTGCGCGAGGCCCTCAGCAATGGCTGTTTTCCCTACCCCTGCCTCTCCCACGAGCACCGGGTTATTCTTCGACTTGCGTATCAGTGTTTGTAAACAGCGCTCCGTCTCCGAGTCTCTCCCTACTACTGGGTCGAGTTTCCCCTCGCGTGCTAGCTCAGTGAGGTCGCGACCAAAGGCATCAAGAGTTGGTGTGGTACTCTTGCGAGGAGCATTAGAACGAGGTGATAACTGTCCGCCTGGCTGAAGTCCCATACAATAACCCCAAAGTAAAAAGCACTCTTGAAGCCTCGGCTTCGCAAGTGGAAAAGCAGCGTAAGCGCTGCGCGATGTGTAAAGGGAAGAACCTGGGGCCTGGCAAATACGTGTAGTGCCTCGTGAACCCGTCCGGGAGAAACCTTTAGCCACCGCTACCGCGGAGACTGAGGGACGAGATCCTTATTGGCAGGCTCTTACGATGCGGGGGGTGGGCGCGTGGTGCGGTCTTACCGAATGGTTATTCGCGTGCTATGGGGCAAAGGAAGGTCAAAGCACCACCGGGATCCGAGTTCCGGGGTTCGTGTCGTCCAAGAGCTGCATGAAGTCAATGCTGCTACCGGATTGAAGTGCGCGCCCAATCCATTGAACTCCGGCGTCAAAGTCTACCCCGAACGTTGGCCAAAATTCGTTCACCGAAGAGTGACCTGCTTGTCGGCTTTGAATTCGTCCGATCGCCGCATTTACTCGTTCGAGGTAGCTGGCTAGGTCCGGTGCTCCAGGGGGAATCAATGGAGTCGGCGCTCGGCTCAACCGGGCGAGGAAGTCTTCGCTATTTCGGAGCAACTGTGCCGTAAAATCACGTTCAGGGAGATATCCCATCTCGCCATATTGCGCGACGGCTGCGGTAAGCGAAGCGCGTGCGTACAAGAGGAATCGCATGGACATATATCCGGCAAAGGGTTGTTCCTGCGGCGTGAGGCGCAAGGCTTCTAGGTTGTGCCGATCGGGGGCCTTGAAGGAAGTCGCCGCACTCTCCTTTTCCTTGGAGGTATAGCTATGCCAGTACAGAAGCCTTGACGCCAAGTGCATAGACCACATCGACCAATAATGGGCGGAGGCTCCACGGTACTCATGTTGGTTTGCGGCAGTAAAGAAAACAAGCGCATGTGCGTAAAACATGCTTACTGCGTGCTGCGGCATGATTACTTCCTGGGATCGCTGAATCCGCGGCCCCCGCGAGACTCCTTTTAGGAAGCTTCCGTCTTCTGTTCCATTCGAGGCTTGGGAAGCCATGCGCTTTACTTCGCGATTGCTGATAAAAGCATGTGAGCTTTCTGGCAACAGTTCCGGAAACTTCTTGGCAAGCCTCGCGATAAAGCCTTCAACGCCGCTCTCTTCAAACCCACGGTCCCTCTTACCGTCGGCATCCACGTAGACCCACTTTTTAGCGCCATAGACTCGAAACGGAGTGTGCGGTGTGATTCGGAATCGGCACTGCTCGAAGCACATTTGTGTCCCAGTTTCGACAAGCGCGCGAGCTACTTCTTGTTCAGCGGGGCTGAGGTCGCTAAAGTCACGTTCGATATAATGCTTTCGAAACAGCTCAATTTTTCGCCGACCGGTTTCTAAAACACGGCCCTTAATTTCAACAATACTTGGAAGTAGCCCTCCGCCAGGAAGGCGCTTGAATACGATAAAGTCTGGGTGATAGGCAGTAACGCCCCTAGCAACAGGATCGTAAAGGGGGAAACCAAGCGCCTCGTACATGTAGAAACGATTTGGGTCACGGCTAAGCGCTCGCGCGTAAAGTGCTTCCCACGAACTTCGCATTGGCTCCGGAACGCCAGCATAGCGTTTCGCTTCGCCGGGCCGAATTCCTGCCTCAAGCCCCTTTAATACTAAGTCTGCCGCACTACTGAGCTCGAAAGCCTTGTGGATTTTCCCCCGCTGCGTTTCAGGAATACCCTTTAGCCCGTCGGCGCTGGCAGCACCCCACACCTCCTTTCTAGCTTCCACCCGCTCGCTTTCACCAAGAGCTCGCCAGCGAGAAGCGCGCGCAAGCTTGCGCTTTAGGGCGATTGCATTCTTTTCGGCTATCGAGAGCGCACTAAACCAATCACCAAAGGATTTGTGTCTTTCTACACGCCCCAGGACTTCATCTTCGCTTGTCGCGCCTGAAAAAATTGTGAGCCCATACCGAAATGAACTCTTGCTTTCGGACTGATTGCCCAACGCCTGAAATTTTGCGTAAAGCTCGGTCAAGTAGACCCCACTGAGCGACTCCGGGGGCCAACGGCCCGAGGCGATTTCCTCCGTCACGATGCCCGCAACATCACCCATGCGCTTGCTCATGTTGCTCCATGAGTTGCGTGTGGCGGTATTCGCAGGTGGAACAACTGCTAACTCACTGAAGGTTTCGAGTTTAGGCGCGGCCGGGCCGATCGGCTGAGGAACCGAGGCGGGCTGGTCTGTCTTTTGAAAACCATCACTTTTGAGCATGCGTACACAAACAAAACGACCCAAGAGTTATGCGAGAAGCCGAGTTCAGGTATACCTACCTTTGAGCGCAAGAGTGGCTCAAAGTAGGTGTGCCAAAAATTACCATAACCAAGCGAAGCGACTGGGTTTACAGAATTTCTTTCGTTACCGGCATATTTGGTAGGGCGCCTCTGTCTGAATTTGACGGGGTTTAGGGAGGCTCAATAGAAGAATATCTTTCCTCGCCAATTAGATTCTCTAACAACGACGAGGACTGCCCTGAAAAGGGCTACCGCTCCCATCCGATTCTCGCATCTTCTTCTATGAGGGGCACAGCTCTCCCTTGGGCGACCACGAGAAAATCCGTCATTCGCTCGGCGCGCTCCCCGCCAGGCGATATCGTGATAGTGCCGCTTGCCCCTTGAAAGTCAGAGGTGCTCACTATCTTTTCAAAGAGAGCAGCTCCCCGAGCGCCGCGCTGCGCAGCTTGAGCAAGCAAATGAAGGGTATCGTAGGAAGTATCTGCAGAAAGCCAAGGTTCTTGGTTCCAGCGCTCGTGAAAGCGTGAGGTGAAAGAATCGGAGCCTCTGCCATAAGTTGGGATGATAAGCCCCTCAGCGGCCGAGCCAGCCAGCCCAAGGAATGAGGCATCATCGCTCCCTAAAATGCCAAATACCGCAGTTGCCTTTACCCCTAACGAGGAAATTCCCTTAAGAAACGCAGCCTGAGGCGCATAGGGCAAAAGACTCACAACGGCATCGGGGCGCATAGCCTTTGCCTTAAGGGCCGCCCCCCGCAGGTCTACTTCGTTCATACTTAACTCAATTTCTCCTGCAAGTGAGATCCCAACATCTGCGAGAGCTCGCCTTAGTTCTTGGGCGAGACCAGTGAAATAGGGGTCTGGGGCAATGAGCGCAATGGGACGCTGCAGTCCCCTCTTCGAAAGCAACTGCACGATGCGCCTGATGAGAGCAGAGTCATCACCCCAGGTCCGAATCAGAAGCGACCGCCCGCGGACAAAGTTTGGGGCGCCAGCGCTCGTGGAGATAACGGGAATTCCTGCCCGCATCGCAATGGGCCAAACGACATCAGTTTCGGCGCTCCACTGAGTGAGAATCGCCTGTACCTTATCAACCGATACCAACTTCTGAGCGGCAACTGCGCAGCTACTAAGATCCCCCGAGCGCGCATCCTCAAAGACCACCGTAATAGGTTGGCCCGCAACTCCTCCTGCGGCGTTAAGCTCCTCCTGTGCAAGGATGATTCCTCGCTGAGCACTTTCGCCCCAACGGGCCCCGTAACCAGTAAGGTTGAGAATGGCGCCAACTTTGAAGGGTTCAGCCGCGCTTAGCCGAGGGCAAAGAAAGAATATGACCACTAACAGTGGTAGCATGAGTATTGCTTGCGATTCGCGAGCAAGAACCAAAAATCGCTTCATAGGGCACTCCAAAAGTCCTAGGCGGTGTCCGGAGTGTAGAGAGGGGACTCAGCTTTTGGCGGAAAAAGCTCAAGAAATGCGCATTGGTAAACGAATGGTTTACAATAAGGCCAGAGGCGCGATATGCTAGTAAACTAATAGGTTACCACGAGAGAATTCATGCTCCTACCACACCCGCGCTCACTACGTGAGAGAATCTTGCATATCCTGGCCCAATTCCCTCTGCAGACAGCTCCCGATCTTCTTAGGCGCCTGAAGGGGCGCGGCAGCGTGGTCACGAAGCAGGGACTTTACAAGGAACTACGCGTGTTGCTCCAAGATAGCGTCGTAATTAAGTATCAGCGTGCCTATACCCTTAGTCTCCCTTGGATACTTAATTTCTCCCAGTTCTCGGACCAGATGTTCGACACCTACCTTGGTCAATCAACACTCACGGCGTTTCTACCTGAGGGAAAAACGAAAGCTCGTTGGACTTTTAGAAATCTTGCGATGCTCAATGATTTTTGGGTCGAGCTGATTTTTTGCGCGCTCAAGGAAAGTCCACGGCAGGTTTTCTACAATTGGCTCCCGCATCCATGGTTTCTTCTCTTGCAGTCCATGCGTAGTCAGACATTCAATCAAGGCATGCTCACGGGGAGCTACCAACCAAAAACTATTCTTGGACACCAGAGCGCTCTCGATCAGGAGTACGCGCGCGGACAGTCTCGCAACAATCCCCGAGAGACAATCTCCTTTGCTGAGAGCCCATTCCACGGCCAGGACAACATCTATTTTGAGCTCATTGGAGAGTATCTGATCATTGGAAAGCTCCATCCTCGCGTAGCTTCCCTTATCGAAGGCTATTTTAGCTCCAAAGAACACACTTTCGAAGGGCCTTGGATTCAAGCAGCGGCGGCTGAACTTCGCGCGAATCGGGATTTGTGTACTCTGCAAATTGAGAGAGGCACGCCGCTCGTTAAGAAAATCACGAAACAGTTGCTTCAGTTCTGGGGTTAAGCGTTACCAATGCTTTTAGTTAGGACTATGGGTGCCCACGTAACATTAATCAGAGCCCAGAGCTCGCTTCAGTAAGCGGTGCGAGCGCCCCAGTCACAGCACAGGAGAAATACCCGATCGCAGCAGTCTTCGGCATGAAATGAGAGTAGTTCGACATGCTCCATCGAAATGCGAAACAATTCTATCTTGAAGATCCATCGCCTCGCTTAACGAGGGAGCTTGGAGTACTACCTTGTAGTCCCATCCTCCAAAACATCGAAAGCAGCAAAGTACATTGCTCTCCTTCTCGCACCACACGAATAGCTCACGTCGTAGCCTTTCAGCAGCATTCTGCGCATCAATTATAATTTCGAACTCTTCAAAACCGATCTTTTCGCACGCGAAGAAATAGCGGTCCTGGGCGATTACCCCAAGTTTTCTTAGACGCTGCAGACGATACGTCAATGTGGAGGGGGGCTGCTTAAGTCTTCTTGCCATATCAGAGGTCGAGGTAATTTTCCCCTTTTCTAAAAGATGTAAAATCTGGAAATCGAGTGGTTCCGTTTCAACCTCAGGGGCAAGGAGGTCCAAAACACAACCTGCTGGGCCTCCCTTGTGAGCTGGGCTGAGGTAGCGGCTACCGAAAAAATGGCACGTATTCTCTACAGCCCACAATTTATTGCCGAGCCCAACCCCGAAATGCTCCGAAATTCTGTCAATGAGTCGCTGGAGCTCTCCAATACGCCGAACCACGAGTGTCAGCTCATACCGGTATTCTCCGGAGTTCTCTTGAAGCCAAACAATCGAGGGATGCTCCGCCAAAAACGCTAGAATTTCAGCCTTTCCCTTCTGTGGAAGAGAAAAAAAGACATTTACCGTCGAGAATCCAAGTCGCGCATGATTAATTAATATGGAGCGCTGGAGGACGCCCTCCTCCTCAAAGCGGCGAAGAGCGTAGCGCACCGTGTGTACCTTGACACGCGCGCGTTTTGCTATTTCCTCTACTGAAGGAGCGCTTGCCCACGTCGCAGCTCCTAAAATGGCGCTTTCAGAGGGAGTGAGCCGGCGATATGAGTTTTTCTTTGAAGGAGCGACCATAACCAAAATTGTAAGCCCGCCTCGGGCGGTCAAAAGCTTTTATTAAAGAACCATACCGTGTTCCCTGCTCAGCGTCTCCTTGGAAAATGCGTTTCACAAAGACTTACCGATCAGAATCTTACACTTCTAAGCGCCTGGCATTAACTCACTCCATCGATGTAATGCGAGGGATCCCTTATGAGAGCTATGTCCCTGCCCGCCGTGCCCGAGAACTCAGCCACTCATTCCGCATCAGGCTCGACTCATGGAACGGGGCCGACTCTGAAGTATCGTGCTTTTCTAGGCATAGTAGGTGCAGTACGAGAAATGGCGTGCTCTCCAAGCGGCAAGCAGCAGCTCGACGAAATGCTTGAGGCTGCCCTCCTTGGAGGCGAAAGCGAACGAACACGATTGGCGAAGTATCTGTCGTGGCGTCTCACCCTTGCTCATACGACTACTACCAGAACATTCTCGGAGCACACGAGAGATGCGCTTTTTAAGTTTATCGCAACGTCGCTTGAGGTACCGGGTGATGTTCCTTCTTCTGACGACAGGAACGAAGTTCAAAAAGTGGTCGCCTCTTTTCTCTCGGGAGGCAGCGCAGACGTTGGAAAAAAGATAGAAATCTGGCTTACGGGAGAGCTTTCAAGAGAAGCCTCTGCCTCGGTCGTTGAGGCTCTGTCATGCGCCCCAAAAGGGAATATCGCTGGTGAGAAGCCCTCACACAGGAAAGCGGCATAAAATGAGTCTGGTACCAACTTTACCTAGGCGATGAGGAGAAGGTCCCTACCTTTGACTAGTAGGCGAGCGGCCGCTACCCTTCTGCCATGTCAATGCCGTTACCAAATCACCCAGAGGGGGGACGCAGCTCCGCAAGCCACACTGCATCCGAAGCAGGTTCGCTTTCTGTGCCCTCCCCCGCTCTTCGCACCTATGCGGGCCTTGGTATCGCGCCAGACTCTTTAGTACCCCAGCGTCTCACCCTGCCTGGCATTTCTACGAGAGCTATGGCGCTGTTATGCGAGCAACTTGCTATACCAGTGACGGAATTAGATGCCACGGTGCTTGCGAATCTTGTTTCTAGCAATGGGCTTAAGCCCCCTGCCATTCGCAAAAACAATCCCATGGATGTGCTCCATGATCCCAATGAACACACGGCACTCACTTATGAGCGTATTTTTCGGATTGGCGGGCCAGGACTTACGGAGCACCGAGAGGCACATTTGACCTGGGAGTCGCTCAACGAAAGGCATTTTGAAGTAGGCACTCCGGCGCAAGCTTGGCCTTCGGCCAACCCCAATGCGACTGACATAAGCAGAGGCGATGCGTATAGTTTTATTTGGAGAAACCTCTCTCAGGTCTCGCCCCCCGGTGTGAAGAGTCAAGCGAGGATGGAACTCGATGCAATCCTTGCAAGTCTGGAAATACTTTCATCATCAGATATAGCAACAGAAAGAGCACATTTTAATGACCGCATCGATCTTGAAGTGGCCCCGCCTGCAGAAATAAGCTCCCTGGGGAACCTAAGCCGCCTTCCGCGCCTAAAACTTCTCTGCGCAGCACTGTCAGAGAGCGAAACAAAAGATGAGATCGCTTCCAACATTTTCGGCGCCCTTTCCGATTACACTGAGGGCGTTGTGCGCCATCCCTCAAGCTGGCGTAGCGACCTTGGGGTCAAACAATTGAGAGCAATTGGCGACGCGCCACTTCGCCAGTCCGCGGAGCACGAATACGAGATTCGAAGAATTGGTCAAGTGTTCTTAATTGATGGGCCAGAGACTACGGGCACTTCCGCTCTACTCGAGTTTAAATCCTTGGCAACACTGAGGCGCCAGCTGTCTTCGGGGGTCGTCCCGTTCCGCTCCTGCCAACCTTTATCGCTTCAAATAGAAGCGCCCAGACCTGAGGTACTTCTTTCGCTCGCCGAGTCGCAGGGCCTTTCCCTCCCTCAAAAGCTCGCCAGTGATTTAATCTCGTTTGTTGATGGTGAGGGTGAATTCGACGCCGAAGCCCTTTTCTCGCTCGCCGCGAGATCTCAATGCTTTCAGCTTCGTCTGCTCGATTACCTCACTCGGACGCCGAGTATCACTGGGGTTGCTCACTCTGCGGCACGCGAAGCAAGGCTGATATTCCAGCATTCATCTGGGCCCTTCACCGAGATCACCCTAACCAAGCCTGAAGATTCGAGTACTCGTCTTCGCGAGCACCCGACGATGCTCTCGCTCCGTCACCGCACCTCAGAGCTACTCACCTCCGATGTCGTTCCCTTGTCTTGGGAGGAAGCGGAGCAGTGCAGCAAACTCGTGGGTGGGTATACACTCAACAAAAGTGTCGCTCCGGCCCGAGTGGATCCCGAACGAAGGATCTGGATGGTTGCCGGGCGTGATATCGAGATTGAACTCACCGTTCCCACTCAGGCATGACAATCTAAGGTTGAGGCGCCCTCGTACCCGCGAGATCTTCAAACGGAGGAGACATAGTAAGAGGATAATTTCTATCCCAGATGAGGCCAGCAATAATCCTGACATGATCCGAAATCGATTGAGGTCTTCTCACTATCTCTGCCTCAAAGCGCGAGCTGGTCATCCACGTGAGCATGCCATCGCCCACCTTCGCTCCTTCTACCTCGATGTCTTTCGGTAATTGCAGACTAATGGCGAGGCTCACGACTCTCTTGTGAAAAGTTTCCCCGCCACTCAAATCGGATCTTTCCGTGAGAAGGATTGGAATTATGGAATTAATTCCTCGCTCACACTCGCAAAAGGTCATCCCGAGTTTCTGCGCAAGCCTGCGAAGTAGCGTGTCATTGGAAATTGGCCACCCCGGCATTGCCGAATCAGGAAGCAACAAACTTTTTTCGGCCCTTTCCTCATTGGCCTCAAGAAGCATCTGAGGCAAGGTACGACCCGGTCGAAGGAGGATATACTCGTAGGCAAATTCTCCAGAATTCAGGTTAGTTTCTTGCGCTAACGCTGCCGATGCCTCAAGTCGCCTTGAAATCGAACCGTCGGATAGATAGGTAGCTGCAATATACGCAATTGAAGTTGACCCACTTTCAAGAGCTCGTATTTGCCGTGGTACGCTGCCATCTCTCAAACTATTAATTATTCTTCTTGTCGAAAACGGAACCATATACCTTTCGCTTAGAGATGTAGGGTCAAAAAACGATCTTGAGGTCTTGCGGTAGTATCTTTCGGAATTCCCCTGGACTCGCGAGATTTCTGCTCGAAAATTGGCCTCCCGCCTAAGCCTGCCGACTACGATGATGCGAGAAAGACGAAGTCGACTGGCAAATCTCGAACACCGCACCCTTCGGTCGCGACCTTCTCACGCAATTCAAGGGAGGACTCGCACTCCCCGCGTACTACTAACACAGGAACCTTCACTTCACCGTGGGCAGGACCGCGGACACACTTTCACCCCTCGATTCAGATCGCTTAGGCAAAAGGTCGATGATATACCTCGATTTTTGCAGTAACACTTCCACAGGCATCCAGTCGTCTGCCTCACGCGGTCCCTGAACTCCTCGGCGCTCCGCGCGCTGCGGCGAGGCCGGCAGGCGAGTCTCGATGCGCCGAGGAGAAGGCATCCGCATGTGAGCAACCCAGACTAGCGCACCGAGAGTGCTTCCTTAGACTAAAGAATTCACACTAGATTTCAGAAATTGCCCATGCTGCGCTTGTTAGTCTAATTTCTTGATTCTGTGGATTCTTTGACATCCCGCCATGAACCGCGCTTCAAGCGCTACTCTATTGTATTTCGCGGCCTCGATGTGAGAGGTGAAAGACTTAGAACCTAGAGCAGTGAGTCGATAACTGCCCCCTTCTTTCTTCCTGCTGATAATTTCTACCATCTACGATTGCTTCCACGTATGGAGGGTCGTTTGAATACTGACCGCAGCCAAAGCATCGCTTCTATCATTATGCGCTATTTTAAGACTTCAATTCGGCGTGCTTTTACACATATTACCTAAGAATGTCTCATTCTGAGTAGATCCGGAGCAGGCAAGCTCAGGGGGGCAACATGGCTAAAATCCACCTATCTCTTTACCACAATGGCAAAATAGAACTTGATGAGATTGAGTTTCTTCATCCTATGCTTAAGACTTCCCTACTCTCAGTGCGAGGAAAATCAACAACGGGGCACTATGCGGACGCTACCTTCCAGTGGACCTCAGCGCTTCAGGCCCTCACGATACTTCTTTTGAAATCCGCCGCGCTTGGCTCTGACTACCTCATGTCAGGGCTTAGGGCATCTCCCGCAGCCTCTCTTGACTTCGCGATATCGAAGCAACCGAGATGGTTGCTTGAAGTGTTTGGCGCAGATGCTCAAGGCATCTCCTTGATTCGGCGAGTTGTCAATCGTCAGAATTCTAATCTTAAGCGCCCTGGCCCGCTTTGTATTTCCATCAATACGTCTGCCCTCTCGCCAAGCGACATAACCATTTCGGTAAACGGACAGGATGTTCGCGACTGGAAAAAGATCAACGAACTTGGAGACTCACTCGCACATCAGCTATTCCCATCTGTCCCCTTGCAAGTGGTGGCACCCGTTCGAAGACTGGCGGCGTGAGAAGCATAAGAGGCTTTGGAGACTAACTCAACCTTTAGGCCCTTAAGACATCTAGGCTAAGTGTCTTGAAAGGAACACTGAAAGCTGCGCAGAATCCTGGTCAGAGTGGCTCTTTTCGGGCGGTCTGAGGGTAGGCAGCATGATTAAACTTAATGAGCGTGAGCGGAGGATGCTCACGCTTCTTCGACTACAGAAGGAGCTTCTTACAGTTCCCGACCTCGCTCGAGAGCTTAAGATTCGCTCGCATTCTGCGCGCTATGCCCTTGAGCGCCTTCGCTCAATGGGACTCTATAAGCCAAGTGTTTGGAGCGATCCCTTTTCGCTCGGACAATTCTCCATGGGCCTATACTTTTCTGTTGCCCTTGGTTCAAAGCGGCTAAAACCTGCTCTGACGTGGCTGCTTAAGGAACCGCGCGTCACGTGGGTAGCAAGACTCAGCGGCCGGTTCCATTATGGGATTGGATACCGAGTTGAAGGCCTGCCTGAGATGGCACGCTTTCTAAACGAGTTTGATAAGGCGACAAGTGGAATTGTGACCGACAGAAGCGCAAATACCAGGCTCGAACTCGTCAATTCCCGCGTCATACTATGGGGCAAGAGGGCCGGTTGCGTGGACACCCTTCGCGCCGATATCGCTCGAGGCCGGGAAAGAATCGATAACGTTGACCATGCAATTATTGAGGCTCTCCACAAAGATGCTGAGCTTTCGGCTTCTGATCTAGAAGCCTTGTTAACTATCCCAAAGCGCACGATCCAGGGACGCCTCAAACGCCTGCGTCAGGATAAAATACTCTTGGGCTTCCTTAATTCCGCAGATCCTGCCCTCCTGGGACATTCAAGCCACCTGCTGCTCATTGAAACTAAGGGACTTGGTTTTTCTTCCCGAGAAAGACTCTTCCGCACTACCACTGCAAACCCGTTTGTATTTACGACGCTTGCGACACTTGGAACGTGGGACTTCGAGGTATTCTGCGCCACCCCTACCGCAAGAGACCTGCTTAGCCTAACCGATGAGATCGAAGAGACTCTCGGGGACTCTCTCCGGAGCATTCACACCATCACGATAGTCGATGAACTAAAGCTCGGGGGCGTCCAAGCATCGATAGAGAAATTTTAGGCCCCTCCCGACCAAATACCCCCCGCCACCATGCTGACATGAAGGCCCTGCTGCCTGAAAAAACGGCTGCCTCAAAAAAGGACTGCCTGAAAAAGCGACTAATGAAAAAGCACCTCTGTCCGCGACTGAACCTCGTCACGAGTTACTCCGGGAGCCAACTCACACAGAGTGAGCCCCGATGAGTCGATAGAGAAGACACCGAGCTCAGTAACGACCATATGAACCACCTGGCGACCCGTAAGTGGCAAGGTACATTCCTTCACAAGTTTTGAGGCCCCGTCCTTTGAATTATGCTCCATAATCACAATGACGCGTTTGACACCAGCAACAAGGTCCATGGCACCCCCCATGCCCTTAACCATTTTCCCTGGCACCATCCAATTCGCCAGATCCCCCTTCATGGAGACTTGTAAGGCACCAAGTATTGCAAGGTCGATATGACCACCTCGAATCATGGCAAAAGAAGTAGCTGAATCGAAGTACGAGCTATCAGGCAATTCGGAGATAGTCTGCTTCCCTGCATTTATCAAATCAGGATCAATTTGCGCTTTGGTCGGATAGGGTCCCATTCCTAGCATGCCGTTCTCACTCTGAAGAGTAATGTCCATGCCTTTGGGCACATGATTGGCGACCAAGGTCGGAATACCGATGCCAAGGTTTACATAGTAACCGTCCTTCAGCTCAGCAGCCGCGCGAGCGCACATTTGGTCTTTCGTCCACGCCATATAATTAGCCCTCTCGCGTTGTAGTAAACTCTATACGCTTCTCGAAGCGCTCTCCCTTAAAGACGCGCTGAACAAAAATGCCAGGGGTATGAACATGGTCTGGATCAAGAGCCCCGTTGGGGACAAGCTCCTCGACTTCAACCACAGTAATTTTCCCCGCCATCGCCATGAGCGGATTAAAATTACGAGAGGTCTTTCGAAACACCAGGTTCCCCTCCGAATCAGACTTCCAAGCCTTCACAATCGCAAGATCTGCCCGCAGAGCGGTTTCCATCACATAGGTAACGCCATGAAACTCGCGAGTTTCTTTTCCCTCGGCAACGATGGTCCCCACTCCAGTTTTCGTGAAGAAAGCCGGGATTCCAGAACCGCCTGCCCGAATTCTTTCGGCGAGCGTTCCCTGGGGATTAAACTCAAGCTGAAGCTCCCCACTAAGGTATTGCTGCTCAAATGTCTTATTCTCGCCAACATACGAAGAGATCATCTTCTTAATCTGACGAGTCTTGAGCATTAAACCGAGACCGAAATCATCAACGCCGCAATTATTTGAAATCACCGTCAGATTCTTTACCCCTGAATCTCGCAGGGCAAGAATACAGTGCTCTGGGATACCACAGAGGCCAAATCCTCCAGCCATGATGGTCATCCCATCAAAAAGGGCTCCGTCTAGCGCCTGAGCTGCATTGTTATAGATTTTATTCATGGACAAACCTGAATTTATTCAACGGGCACCTCGACTCAGCAAAGGACAACTCGCCCCGAGGATACTCAAGGCGGCAGACGCACTCAAGGGCCTTTGCAGCTCCAAGTTGGACACCCACCCTCTTCTGGCCTAGGCCCAAATCGCCTCGCCTAAATCGGACACCCATAATTTTTCTCTTCCCCAAGCAACTTTCCCCCAAAAACTCCGAACATAAGCGGACCGGAGTCTGTCCCACAGAAAATCTCTGCCACTTCATGTCGTGGTGGCAGCGGGGCAGCCTATCCGCGGATTGTGTTCAAAATGAACTATTAAAGTTCTGCGGGCACTCTCCTATCTTTAACCGGAAGTATCGGCCATGACTGGAGCACGCAGCGAAGTCTTTAAGAAAGACGAAATTGGTTTCTACCACTGCATCTCGCGCTGCGTCCGGAGGGCCTACCTCTGCGGCTACGACGAGCTCACAGGCGCCTCCTTCGAGCATCGCCGCTCCTGGATCCGAGACAGACTAAGCGGTCTCTCCAAGGTCTTCTGCATAGAAATCGCCGCCTACGCCATTATGGCGAACCACCTTCATACCCTCATAAGAAATAGACCCGACATCGGAGCGAAGCTCAGCCCTAAGGACGTAGCTAAGAGATGGCTCAGGCTCTTTCCCCTGCGCTGGGTGAACGGGCGTCCTGCTGAGCCCAATGAGTTTGAGATCTACACCATCACCAGTGACCCCGGGCAGGTAGAGATTTATAGGGAGAGACTCTGCTGCATTAGCTGGCTAAACCGCTGCCTGTGTGAGCACATCGCAAGGCGCGCCAATGCGGAGGATAAGTGTACGGGGAGGTTCTGGGAGGGGCG